>JBBQGG010000007.1:0-68868 GCA_038322815.1 Kapaibacterium sp. (SeqCode) | reverse complement strand
CGCGCAATGCCTCTAAAACCACTTTTGCTTTGAACTCTGAACTGAATTTTCTCCTGCTTCTTTTTTCCATGTTGACAAGTATGGTGTGTGGTGGAACAATCCACCCTAAACACTTGTCCTAATTTTGGGGAGCATCATACTCGTTAACATTACGAAAAATAGTTTTGGTATTTTCATCATTTGTTCTTCTCACCTTGAGCTTTTTTATTATAATCCGCGATACAATCAACTGGCAGGCTGAAGCAAATTCTGTTTATGTAAACGCTCACAAAATCGAGCCCTTTGTCAAAGCTCATCCCGGTATTTATGCCATGGGAGATCAGGCAGGGCTGACAGCGTATATACTAAAAACTCCGGTGATCCAACTTGAAGGATTGATATCTGACTTTAAAATGTATGACAATATTCGAAACTCCAGAAATTTAGATTCTGTACTTACTGAGAATAATGTAGATTACCTGATCGAAACATCTGGGAAATCAGGTCTCGCGCAGAAAGATAACTGTTACTTCATCGAAGAACCACATACAGGCCAAGCCGGGAAGTTATCTAAGAAAATGAATGGATTTATATGCACTGATCCTGTTTATCGTATTGAAAATCCAGATACAAAAGCATATATATTCAAATTGAAGTAAGATCAGGCCGACTTATTCATGTAATGCCTTCTTCACAAATCCCCCTGCCTCTTCCAATTTCTTTTTCGCCTCGATAGGGTTAAGCCCGAGTTTCTTCATAATGATTGCCGTCTTTACATGATTCCCAGTGGACTTCAATGATTCCGTTGCTTCTTCGTAAGTGCAATCGGTTGCCATCATGATTATTTTCTTTGCGCGCTCAGTGAGTTTTTGGTTTGTGAGCCGCAAGTCCACCATCATATTCTCATATGCTTTTCCGAGGCGTACCATCGTTGTGGTCGTGATCATCGTCAGGATCATCTTCTGCGCAACTGCAGATTTCATACGCGTTGAACCCATCAGTACTTCCGGTCCAACGACAGGACAGATCGATTCGAAAAGATAGCTGCTATCAATACTTTCACGCGGATTTGTTGTGATGAGCACTGTCGTTGATTTTAATTCGAACGCTTTTTTTAATGCTCCGAGCACGAATGGTGTGCGCTTGCTTGCTGCGATTCCAATCACCATATCTTTTGCAGAAACCCGCTGCAGAGCCACTTCCAGCCCACCACGGGCTTCTTTATCTTCAGCGCCTTCCTGCGAACGGAAGACTGCTTCGTTGCCGCCGGCAATAATTGCCTGCACCATCGCAACAGGCGTTCCGAACGTCGGTGGACATTCGGCAGCGTCTATCACGCCTAATCTGCCGCTGGTTCCGGCGCCTACATAAAAAAGTCTGCCGCCATTTTTTAATAACTCAACTAAGCGTTCACATACCTTTTCGATATGCGGAATTTCATTGCGGACAAGTCCGGCAACTTTGGCATCTTCGTCGTTAATGAGTTCAAGGACGGAGCGAATGCTCATTTCATCCAAATTCATCGAATTCGGATTTCTTTGCTCTGTTGCAAGTCCGTTTAATTCATTAAATAGTATATTATTATCCACTATATTGAAACTTTATAAATTTTTTATCGTAAAATACAATGTTGTTTTGTCGTTCTAAACCGCTGTCCACTTAGAATGACAATTTGTTTCCACGTGGCACATTAATTGAGCGCCCCTATCAAAATCGAGATATCAGTTGGAGCAACTCCCGGAAGCCTTGATGCTTGTCCGATCGTCTCAGGTCTCACTTTCTCGAAAACTTCACGTGCCTCAGTGCTTAATGATTTTATGTTAAAAATGAAGTTCTTAGGAATCATGCGCCCCTCGCTTAACTTAAATCTTTCGATCTGCTGACGATGCTGTTTGACATAGCCCTCATATTTGATCTCCGTATTCGCAAGTTGCATAAGCAAAGGCTTCATCAGCATTGCATTTGTGAAATCGGTGGGATTCGGAGTATTTCGAAGCAATTCCTCGATTCCATTTCCTTTAGTAATCATATAAGACCGTGCCGTTTGGCGAACTGTGGGATTTGTTGAAGTTATTACTTTTTCAGTATCAGTCCATGATAAAAGCTGAGACAGTTGTTTTCCCTTCTCTTGCACTTTATCAAAGTCGGCTTGGGTGATCAATCCATATTCAAATGCTTTATCACTTAGCCTAAGATCAGCGTTATCCTGACGTAAGATCAGTCGATATTCAGCACTTGAAGTAAATAAACGGTATGGCTCTTCTTGTATCTTATTTATCAGGTCATCAATAAGGACGCCAATGTAGCCTTCATCTCTGCCTATAATAAAGTCTGGCATTGCCTTGATCTTGGCAGCAGCATTTACTCCTGCTACTAAACCTTGGGCAGCAGCCTCTTCATAACCTGAAGTGCCATTTACCTGGCCTGCAAAATATAGCCCCTCAACAAATTTACTTTCGAGAGTATGGTAAAGCTGGAATGCCGGAAAGTAATCATATTCGACTGCATAGCCTGGGCGAAGCATTTCGACATTCTCTAACCCCGGAATTGTACGAAGCGCAGTTAGTTGAATATCAGCGGGTAAGCTCGTTGAGAATCCGTTAACATAGACAACATCTCCATCTGCTTCTTCGGGTTCTAAGAATATATGATGCTCTTTTTTATCGGGGAATCTTGTTACTTTATCTTCTATAGATGGGCAGTAGCGGGGACCTTTACCGGTGATCCTGCCGCTAAACATTGGAGATTCCTCAAAGCCTTTTGCAAGCTCGGAATGTGTTGTCTCAGAAGTATAGGTAATATAGCAATGAATTTTATTCTCAGGCTTTAGATTAGAACGTGAAGAAAATGGAATAACTTCATCATCTCCAGGTTGTACCTCTAAATTCTCTATATTTATGCTTTTTAGGGATACTCGCGGAGGTGTACCGGTTTTAAGTCTATACGTCTTAAGCGTTAAGGCCCCGTCAGGTTCAGTCTTTAGAGATGTCGGCTCCTCTCCGAATCTGCCGCCGATAGTCTGATTCAAACCTGTATGCATAACACCATTTAGGAAAGTACCGGCAGAGATAACAACAGCCTTTGATTCCACCTTTGTACCATCTGCTAAAACTACACCCTTTACTTTACCATCATGAATCCAGATTCTTTCAACTCGTGCTTCAAATATAATATCAGGATCTAATTCACGAAGCTTTCTTTGAGCAATTAATGGGTACTGGCTTCTTGATACCTGTGCTCTTGGCGACCAGATTGCAGGACCTTTTGATTTATTAAGCATTCGAAAATGGAGGGTACATTCATCGGCTATTTCTCCCATTAAACCACCGAAAGCATCGATCTCTTTGACAACCTGCCCTTTTGCTGTACCTCCGATTGCAGGGTTGCAGGAAAGCTCGCCTACTTTATCGGCGCGCAGGGATAGAAGGCGGACTTTCAGCCCCATTCGGTTAGCAGCAGCAGCAGCTTCTATGCCTGCATGACCGCCGCCGACTACAATTATATCTGCAAAGAGATGTTCCACGTGGAACGTGATTAAAAATATGAAATATGAATTATAAAATATGAATAAGTTATTTTCCTATGCACATTTTCATAAATATGTGATTTAAGCTATCTTCTCCGATGTTATATCCAAGAAGAGAGGCGATGATATCCGAAGCATTTCGGATATTTTCAGCTAATAAAGTAATATCATCGAATGATAAAACTTTTTCGAGGATTCTTAACACTTCGGAGATAAGGCTTCGTTCGGAATCGGAAATTGAATATCCTGAATATTGAGAGTCAAAATTGATAAGATGCTCTTTAATAAAATTCATCAATTCATCAAGACCATTCCCCGTAAATGCTGAAACAGACAATGCGTTATCATAATTATCAAGATCAGATTTATTATGAATCAGTATCTCGTCCTGCAATGCAATGGTAGCACGGCTTCCCGGGTCAGTAACGCGAAGCGTAAGATCGGCTTCTTCCGTTGCAGATTTACCAAGTGCAATACCTTTCGATTCGATCTCCTCATTCGCTTCACGAAGACCTGCAGTATCAATAAGCTTTACACGAAAGCCATGGAGAATAATAAATGCTTCAAGATAATCACGAGTCGTGCCGGGAATGTCGCTGACGATGCTTCTTTCATATTTCAAGAGAGCATTAAAAAGACTGCTCTTGCCTACATTCGGCGGACCGGTAAGAGCAATAGAGTAATATCCTTTATTCGCAAACTTGTTTGAAGCCTGATCGAGATAAAGCTGTAGCGATGAACACAGATCATATACTTGACTTTCTAAACCATCAACAACGACGTGATCTGATTCGCCAAAATCTATCTGCGCATTGACTTGAGCAAGAAGTGCAATAAGCGATTCATATATTGAACGTAGCGTATCGAATTTTTTCTTTACAAGAAATTCTACTTTGGATAGTGATCTTTCGCTTGATGCATCAATGCGAAGAACCAATGTTTCAAGTTCTTCAAGCGAAATTTTACCATTCATATACGCCCGGCGTGAGAACTCGCCTGCTTCAGCAAGCCTTGCCCCGCTTGATCGGAGAAGGTGCTGAAGCAGATCAATAATTAATGTTGAGCCATGGGTATGAATTTCAACCAAATCTTCGCCAGTATAGGAATGCGGTGCGCGAAACACCGTAACAATCACATCATCAATGTGATTTTTATGCTTATCAATTACATTTGTATAAATAGAATCACCACCTCGATCAGTAAATATTTTATCAGGATCGCTAATACATTTTGCCGAAATTCTTATCGCATCACTTCCGGAAATGCGGATAACGGCAATCGCACTCTTTCCCGGAGGTGTCGAAAGAGCGAAGATCGTATCGTGAAGAGTGGTAAGTGACATACAATTGGTTTATGCAAACAAACCAAGTGCTCTTGATACTCCCTATAGTTTCGCGAAGAAACCAAACTATTCTTACGTACTTGTTCGGCTTCGTATCTTTGCATCGGAAAAGCTGCCAAGAATTTGAAGACAAGGTATAATTTTTAAGCTGACTATTTACCTATGCCCCAATGAGTCACAACGTAACGACCCAAGAACTAAAAAATGTAATTGCTCTGAGCGATCTGCCGGATGAACATCTTCAATGGATCATCGATCGTACTGAGTATAATGAATATGAAGATGGTACTGTGCTCTTCAATACCAGAGAACCGGCAATGTATATGTGGATCCTGCTTGAAGGCAAGCTTGATTTCTATATGGATATGAATGGCACATTAGTCTATTATATGAGTTTTGAGAATGATAGGTCCTCCGGCGGCATTACCGGGTTGATCCCCCATTCACGCATGAAAACTTCTCCGGGAAAATCCATAAGTGTTAGTAAGCTCAGAGTGCTTAGTCTGCATAAGGATTACTTTGGAGAGTTGGAGCAGCTGAACTCTAATTTTGTTCAGAAGCTTATCGGCTATATGACTGAACGTGCAAAGGCGTTTGCAACGGTACAGCTACAGCATGAAAAGGTCAGTGCACTCGGAAAATTATCTGCAGGTATTGCACATGAACTCAATAACCCAGCTTCAGCGATCGCAAGAATCGCTGCAGAATTAAAAAAAAGGTTGAATGCAAATTACGATCTGATCTCCAAACTTCTTGCCGATAATTTTGACGCCAAGCATATTGAAAATATCAGGTCATTGGTAAATGAAAAAGAATCAAAACAAAAAAAGACATTGAGCGCACGCGAACGGATGCAAAAAGAGGATGAGATAGCCGACTGGTTATCTGCTAACGGTATACCTGATAATATCGCCGCTGCCGAGACATTTTCTGAATTCGGATTTTCAACTATTGATCTAGAGAACATCCGCCGCGAGCTCAAAGGTGATACACTTGCCGATCTGCTTCGATGGATAGAAAATATTATAATCTCTGACCGGCTGATCGTTGATCTTACAGATGCTTCAACTCGTATCTCAACATTAGTAGGCGCTATTAAAAGTCATGTGCACATGGATAGAACCAATGATGCACAGCGTACCAATATTCATACCGATATTGAAAATACGCTGACGCTTATGGGATACAAGATCCGCGACAAAAAGATCACGGTGAAAAAAACTTTTTGCGCAGAGATGCCTATGGTCGAGGCTTACATCGGTGAACTCAATCAGGTCTGGACAAATCTGATCGACAATGCGATCGATGCACTTGAAACGAACGGAGAGTTAGTGATCGAAACATCATCAGGAAAAAAAGACATTACCATCCGCATTATTGATAACGGTGCTGGAATTCCGAAAGAGATACAATCCAGAATTTTTGATCCATTTTTCACGACAAAAAAAATAGGACAAGGCACAGGGATCGGTTTGGATGTTGTCAAAAGAATTATCACGAGACATCATGGGGTTATAACAGTAAATTCTGTTCCGGGCAAAACGGAATTTGTCGTCTGCATTCCTGTTTCACAAGTTCAGGAATCACCTTAATTTTAAATCGTTATCACAGAGAAAATGAAACTTCCATTTATTGTCATTGTTGATGATGACACGCAAGTACTCCGCGCGATCAGCCGCGATATACGGAATAAGTATCGCGAAGAGTACCGCATCGTCGCAACAGAATCGGCCGCAGAAGCGCTTGAACTTATTAAAGAATTGAAGCTGAAAAATGAATCTGTGGCATTATTTATTTCGGATCAGCGGATGCCGGAAATGGAAGGAATTGAATTTCTCGAAAAGACGAGAGAAATTTTTCCCGATGCCAAACAGATATTGCTCACCGCATATTCGGATATTGAAGCGGCGATCAAAGCAATTAATACTGTAAAGCTTGATTACTATCTTCTCAAACCGTGGGATCCTCCTGAAGAAAAACTCTACCCGGTGATCAATGATATGCTCGATGACTGGCAGGCATTATATAAACCCGATCATGAAGGAATAAGGATCATCGGTTTTCAATGGTCACCAAAATCACATAAGTTAAAAGAATTTCTTTCAGGAAATTTAGTGCCATTCCTGTGGATGGATGTTGAATCTCACGAAGATGCAGAAAAATATCTTGCGAGTTCTGATATCTCACGGTCAGAACTTCCGCTTGTCATATTGAAGGATGGATCATTTCTTGTTGACCCTTCACTCACTGATCTTGGTGCACAGGTCGGGCTTCGCCAGCAAGCCTCGGCAAAAATGTATGACGTTGCGATCATCGGCGCAGGTCCTGCAGGGCTTACCGCATCGGTCTATGGCTCCTGTGAAGGATTGACAACACTCCTTATCGAAAGAAGTAATCCGGGCGGGCAGGCTTCGAGCAGTGCAAGAATAGAAAATTACCTTGGCTTTCCCACAGGTCTATCCGGTGCGGAGTTAAGCAGAAGAGCGATCTCGCAAACGCTGCGATTCGGTACGGAAATACTTACTCCGCAATCAGTAAAAAATATTACGGTACAAGATGGATATAAGATCATCGAATTAAGTGATGGTTCACTTGTCCATAGTAAAACGATCGTCATTGCAACCGGCGCTTCGTACATCAAACTTGAAATACCGGGAATAGAAAAATTTACGGGAGCAGGAATCTATTATGGTGCAGCTTCAGTGGAAGCTCATGCCTGCCGTAATGAAAATATTTACATTGTCGGCGGAGGTAACTCAGCGTGTCAGGCTGCAATGTATATGTCTAAATTTGCAAAAGAAGTACATATTCTTATCCGACAGGATACCTTGAAGCAAGCCGCAGCAAATTATTTAGTGCAAAATATCAGCAACACTCCAAATATTGTGGTTCATCCGAATACTGAAGTAACTTCGGTCACGGGCAAAGATGTACTGGAAAACATTACTCTGAAGAATACAAAAACAAATACGGAAATATCAGTGTCTGCAAAAGCCTTGTTTATTTATATTGGTGTAAGACCGGGTACGCAGTGGCTTAGTGATGTTGTTTTAAAAGATGAAAAGGGATTCGTCCTCACCGGCAGTGATCTTAAAAAAGAAAAATCGTATAATACGTTTTGGAAATTAAGCAGAGAGCCATATATACCGGAAACAAGTATTCCGGGTATCTTTGCTTCAGGTGATGTCCGCTCCGGAGCGCTTGCAGGTATTTCATCTGCCGTAGGCGAAGGTGCCTTGGCTATAAGATTTGTAAGGAAATATTTACAGGAAATGTAACAGAAGTCTATTTCACTTCAACGTTACTTCTTCTTTTTCTTCCCCGGAAGCTGGCCTGCCATATTGCCTTGTCTTGTTGTACGTGCATTTTTTTCTAAGTCCTGCATTCTGGACATGAAGCCTTTCTTTGTGCTGGCAGTTGCTTTCATCTGTTCGAGATCAAGAGGCGGAAGGAATTTCTTATTGTAAAATTGCTGCGCAATTCCGAAAATATTGAACATAAAATAATACAGCGCAACACCGGCAGGAAGATTATTGAATAAGAACGTGAACATGATCGGCATGATGTATGCCATCTTTTTCTGACGCGGATCAGTTGTTGTTAGCGCTGACTGCACGACCATCGTTATTCCCATAAGCAGTGTCAAACCGGAAAGCTGATTGCCTATGATAGGAATGCTTGTGCTGAATTTGAAAAGTCCGTCGGGTACAGAAAGATCCTGTATCCATGAGAAGAACGGCGCTTGACGAAGCTCGATAACATTGCGCAGTACGGCATACAGTGAAAAGAGGATGGGCATCTGAAGCAGAAGCGGCAAGCATCCTCCGGCAGGGTTCACGCCGTAGGTGCGATACATCTTGAAAGTCTCTTCCTGCTGTTTTTTCTGATCGTCTTTATAATCCTCTTTGATCTGCGTGATCTTCGGCTGCAATGCCTGCATCTTTCGCATTGAATTCATCTGCCCTTTTGAAAAAGGATAGGTGATAAGTTTCACTGCGATTGAGAAAACGATAATGACAAGTCCCCAATTAAAAATGAATGAATGCAAAAACATAAAGAGCGGCATCATCAGATACGTACTGATGGGGCGCACAAGAAAACTCCAGCCGAAATCCATTGTCCGGTCAAGCGATGGCTCCATGTGTGATAATCGCTTGTATTCAAGAGGTCCGAGATAAAATCTTGTGGAGATGGAATCGTTTCCTGCCGATGTGATCGGCACAGATACGGAAAGATTATATTCTTCAGTATGCCCGCCATCAGGTGCTGAATGCGCAGTGCCTAAAATATCTGTTCCAACCGGACGCGGCGAAACGGGGATCATTGCCTGAAGAAAATATTGCGTGCGCGATGCGACAAATTCCGGATCGCCGTTAAAAGATTTATGAACCGGTTCGCCGACCTTGCTTGCATCGATATCTTCGACACCGGTTTTCATTCCGGCAAATGCCTTCGCCGTTGTGGATTCATTGTTGCTTGATGCCTCAGTATAAGGAAGAGCATTATCTACGACAAGTCCGTATTTATATCCTGATACCTTCGTCTGCAAACCGACAAGATGATAAGAGATCCCGATCGTATAATCATCACCGCGGATAGTAAAGGTCTTAATGATCGAAGCGCCTGAATCAATTTTGCAGATCGCCGAAAATGTGACCGAATCTTTTTCACCAAGCTGATGGGAAACTGAATCGGTAAAATGAAAAACAAGATCTTTTGTGCTGACGCTTTTGCCATCAGAAGCAACAAAACGAAGATTCACATCCCCTGATTTTCCATTACGCGATTGATCAACCAGTTCAAGGGGCTTTTTATCGAATGTCTTATAATTCTTTAATATCCAGCTTGAGATATTTCCGCCCTTAGAAGAAATAATAGCCGTTACAAGGGGAGTCTCGATATGAATATTTTGATTGGCAGTGCTAGTATCGACCCGAAAAACCGTTGAATGCTCCGCAGGTTTCGGAGCTGCAACCGTAGGCGAAACCGCTTCAATCTTTGATGAATCTAATGCCATTGGAGCAGGTTTTGGAGCCTGGGGCTTCTGTTTTGGCTGATTTAAGACAAGCCAGCCAAAGACTATAACTACTATGAGCGCAATGGCAATCGTCGTCGAACGTGAGGAATTCATGAATTGGTATCTGTTTCTTCTTTAGAGAGAAAATTTTTAGCCCGTTACAAACGCCGAAGAGGCTGAGAAGGTTTAGACGAATAAGGCAGCAGATTATTGTTTTATCAAAGATTTTTTAACCTGGGATACGGTCCGGCAACTCAAATTCTTCGTATGATTTCCTGAAAAATCTCTCCATCCGGAGTTCCTTCTCATTAAAGATTTCGTTACAGATACGGTGAGCAATATTGTTTATTTCGTAACTTTGCACTTTACAAATCATCATAACCATGCCGTTACCACTTTGGCTGCTCTCAATAATTCTCGGAATCATCGAGGGATTAACCGAATTCATTCCTGTCTCCTCAACAGGACATCTTATCATCGCCGATCATTTCCTTCAGTTCAAAGAAGCTCTGCAAAGTACTGATAAAGCTGAGCTATTTGAGATCGTGATCCAGCTCGGTGCCATCCTTGCCGTCGGTTTTCTCTATCGGCGCGATCTTTGGCGGGCAATAAATGCTTCCAGTACAAGCTCTGATCCGGGAAGAATGCGCACACATCTCTTTGTCGCTTTTTTGCCGGTTGCAATTATCGGATTTTTCCTACATTCAACGATCACGAAATATCTTTTCTCGCCGCTAACAGTTTCGATCAGCCTTATTATTGGCGGAATAATAATTGTGTATGTCGAAAGTTTTATCAGCGTTCACAGACAAAAAACTGAGCTTAAGACGATGACGATCAAAGATGCGCTCATTGTCGGATTCTCACAGGTGCTATCGCTGATTCCAGGCGTTTCGCGTTCAGGCGCGACGATCATCGGAGGGATGTCCGGCGGAATGACGCGGCCGGCAGCGACTGAATTCAGCTTTCTGCTTAGCTTCCCCGTCATGATCGCCGCAACGATGTATGACCTCTTCAAACATCGTGATCTCTTGAGTACCGATATGTACTCAATTCTCGGCATCGGATTTTTAGTTGCCTTTATCACAGCATTGGCTGTCGTCCGCTGGCTCGTTAAATACGTCCGAACCCATAGCTTCACGGGATTCGGAATCTATAGAATAATCTTTGGTGGATTGGTCTTGATCCTTTGGTTACAAGGTTGGCTCAATTAAATCATACGGGTAAAGCCATAAAACTGAGGGACTTTTATTCGGGTATAACCGTATATTACATATTAATAATTATGGGTATAACCGTATGGATACTAGGCAAAATTGGCTCACAATTTGCAAGAAGTTAAACTATCTCTTTATTTTCCGTTTCGGAAATTTTTGGAATTTTCAAAAGATAGTACGTAAAACCTATGAAAAGCAGAACATGAATGATTCCGCTTGCCAGTATTCCCGAAAGCTGAGTAAAGCCTGCAGTATAATCATATACATCAAACGCTTCTCCAATAAGATGAAAAAGGATATTGCCGATCATTACTGCCTTCAGCGCTTTCGATCCCGGATCGTTGCGTGAGAAAAATATTATCACGCCGATCGAAAAAAGTGCAATGCCATACCATTGCATACCAAGATTCGCTGCAGAACCGGTATCGAGTGCCTTATCAGGCACAAAGATCATCATTAGTCCAAAAAGCCATGCAATAAGAGCGGCAATAATAAAAAAATGTTGGCGTTTCATAATTAATAATATAGTAAATTGTGAATCACTGTGATCAAACTATTTCCGTTTTGATCTCCTGTCGCTGCAAGAAATATTTTTGATAGGTTTCCGTATAATCTATTCTTTCTTTGAGAATAGCATTATAATTACCTCGTAAGCCGATCATCAGTTCGCATCCTTCACGAACGCCATTATTTTCTCCACTCAGAGCAGTTCGATAATCGCATAATGAATGCTCCGAGATGTAATCATGCATCAGAAGCGAAGCATCGGTTCTTATACAAATGCGAACTCCACATTTATCTGCAACAGCAAGATCGAGAACGTCGTCAAAAAAGTATGCGATATTTTTCGGCTCAATATTATAGTCTTCTTTCAAACGTGCGAAGATCTCCGATTTATCTTTTACTTTTTGGTACACAGTATGAAAATGTTCGCGCTTGGCAAGTTTTATTGCGTCCGGATTTTCTTCGCCGCTTAAGATCGCTGTAAAGGGAAGTATGCCGCGATCTTTCCAGTATGAGAAGCGCAAAAGATTGGTCCCCATCGAATCGGTTTCGGTGAAGCCGCTGGAGGAATCATCACTTTTACGTCCATCGTTGAAAACTCCGTCCCAATCAAAAATAAAAGCGGATACGGACTGAAGTTTTAATTGAAGCGCGGCAATCGGCACAGAGAATACGCCTCCGGCATCAGTAAATATCTGCTCAAGATGTTTTAAGGAATCACTCACTTAGATCCAGTTTTAGAAGATCCTGTACGTCAAGCATACCGATAGGCTTTGCATCAGTTGTCACAACAATATTATCCACCTTATGAGTTTTCATAAGTGCAACGGCATTTTCAAGAATATCGTCTGCTGTAGTTGTGATCGGCGCTTTAAATGTAAAATCGGACATTTTCTTATCGAGCAGGGATTTTCCTTTGTCTTTGAGTTCGCGGCGGAGCACGCCGTCGGTAAAGACTCCGATAACCTCTCCTTTGCTTCCTACAACTGTCACCGCTCCGAAACCTGACTCCGTCATTTTCAGCGATGCATCGAGTACTGTACTATCAAGAGTTACAATTGGATTGTCTTCACGAATCACTTCTGCAACGGTTGTTGTCATCAGCGTCGTATGATCAAAAAATTGTTTTGTGCCGAGATCAGTGAATGAGTTTTCCGTCAGCTTTTTCATAACGCTCCACGGAACGGTTATCGTCTGCACTCCGAGATTGATGGCATTGCGCACATGCTCTACGTTTCGTACCGATGAGAACATGATCTTCGTATCATATTTATACCTGTCAACCATCTTCACGCATTGCTCAATAAGTGCAAGAGCATCATGCCCCTGATCCTGCAATCTTCCGACAAGCGGGCAAACATACGTCGCCCCGGCAGTAGCTGCCATGTATGCCTGCTGCAATGTATAGACAAGATGAATATTGACCATCATCCCTTTATCACGAAGACGCTTGCATGCCGTGATACCTTCGAGTGATACAGGTATCTTAAAAACAGTTTTTTTCGGATCGAGACCGATCTTAATAAGACGATCTGCTTCGGCAACGATCTCATCGGCATTTTTTCCTAATGCTTCGACTTGTAGTATCGGGACAATCTTTGCAAGCTTCAGGATCGTACCGTCAATATCGGTAATGCCTTCGCGATGCAGAAAAGTCGGCGTTGTTGTAAGCCCGGCAAGAATGCCGAGTTTAAACGCACTTTCAATTTCTTTAATATTTACCGAATCAAGATATAACTCCATGGTGGGTCTTTTTTCTGTATTTTACTTCGGTCTCGTGCAGATCAATAAGAGGCAAGAGAAATTCTTCGAGATCATAAACGCACATCTGGCTTGCTGCATCGCATAATGCTTTCTCCGGTTCAGGATGTGTTTCAACAAATATGCCGTCAACTCCTGCTGCAACACCTGCGCGCCCGATCGTATCTAAAAATTCTTTTGATCCTCCGCGCGGATCCGAACTCGGAATACCATATTTGCGGATGGAATGGGTGATATCAAAAACAACAGGATACCCTGTTTTATTCAAATGATAAAAACTCCGGGGATCAACAACAAGATCGTTATAACCGAATGCATATCCGCGTTCAGTAAGAATGATCTGATCGTTGCCGGATTCCAAGCATTTTTCGATGGGCTTGATCATCATCTCCGGCGCAATGAACTGCCCATGCTTGATATTTACTACTTTCATCGTCTTCGCGCATTCGACGGTAAGTGTTGTCTGCATACAAAGATATGCTGGGATCTGAATAACATCAACAACATCGGCAGCAGCGTTTACTTGTTCGGGATAGTGAACATCGGTCAGTAGTGCAAACCCAAAATCATTTTTTATTCTTTCAAGGGTGCGTAATCCTTTTTCTAATCCAGGTCCCTGATAAAATTTTACGGAGCTGCGATTATCTTTTTGAAATGATGATTTGAAAATAACGGGAATATTCAATCGCTCAGATACCATCTTCAGCTTTTCTGCCGTACGGTTCATCACTGTATCATCTTCGATGACACAGGGACCGGAAATCAAAAACAGCGTATCTGCTCCGCATTCAACAGATCCGACTCGTACGATCTTCTTTTCTTTCATTAACTACTGGTTTTTCAAGTGATGCGCCAACAAAAACGAAGCCTGAATTATTCCGTGTGACTATTTTCAAAGAACAAGTTCAATTTTATATTTTACATTTTATATTTTACATTTTACATTCGTTACCCTGCCTGATTCCCGGTTAAAATCTTCGGTTTCATCAATAATGTTGACTTCACCGGCGCCTTCAATCCTTTTGCCCTCATTCCCCGACTATCGACGATCGACCATCGACCCCCCCCTAACTCATTGATTTTACTGCCAAGTAATTGTGCACTTCGCTCGGCATCTTCCCAATCTTTTTTAGTTGCAACGATGGGCAGCGGCTTCGGAGAAACCGATTCTAACATATCAGCAGCATCCAAATTCAGGATCGAGACGGCAAGCATCGCTAATCTGCCGATTCCGCCGCGGTCACATTTGCCGGGCTGCGAATTCGTCTTGGCTGATGCATAAATGACTACGGCTACATCATACTTCCTCATCATCTCACGTATGGCATAGAGCAGCCGTTCTTTCCGGCGATATCCGGATGAAGTCCATTCCCATCCGGCGATTATTACGACACCGATCGCGCACTGGGCAACAAGTCCGCTGAGCAGATCCATCTCGCCGATAAGATCGCCGGCGACCGAACTATGGATCAGCATCTCTTTGGGTGCATCGGTTCCGGTTGCGTAGGGCATGTGCTCGAACGGCTGACCCTCCAGTGCTGTCGTTGCTTCACGCGCATGATTGCGGAAGCGACGGTCGCTCATTCCGCAATTAATGAGAAGGACGCCAAGCCCTGCGCGCTTAATTTGTTCTCCAACTTGGCAAGAATGGCGCATCAATTTTTCCGCATCGTCAGCCAGCACAACGCTGATCTCACCGTGAGCGACTGGAATATTCTTTATATATACTGTTTTCACGTCTTTCGGTATCATCGTATTTCTCCTGTAATGTTAAAAAAATCTGGTCAGTAGTAAGTAGATAGTAGTTAGTAGTAAGTAGTTAGTAGTAAGTAGTAAGTAGTAAGTAGTAAGTAGTTAGTAGTTAGTAGTAAGTAGCCGGACTCTTTTTCCTCACTACTAACTACTATCTACTAACTACTTTTCGGCAGAATGCCAAAATAATATATATTTTTAATAGGTGCCTATCAGAGCACCAACTAATATACAACATAAAAATAGAAAATCCAAGAATTTCACAGAAAAAAAATAAAAAAGTTTGTAAAAGATTAAGATACAATGAAATATAATTTTTATAGAATAATAATCGGGGTCGGGGTTGGAAGGAAAGAAAATAAAATTGTGGACCGAATTCAATTCCCCATTTTAGCTTTTCGCTTTTCGCTTTAAGCTTGATAACTCCCACTCCTTCAAAATAAGGAGAGGGCTGGGGTGAGGTTATCTAAACTCCTTACCGGAATCTGTGACGGATATACTCATGTGCTTCACTCATCGAAAGTGTTTGCGTTGTATTGCCTGAGCGGACATAAAATTTCTCAACAGAGTCTTCGGTAACATACACTTGCTTCAGCGATGGCTTTACTTCGATTTTACAGAGTTCTTTTCCTTGGGTAGTGTGGAAAATAATCTTTACTAATGCCGCAGATTCTTTTCCGCAACGAGAAAGGATGAGATTTTGAAGGTACTGCTCGAATTCATCTTTTGGATTATGCTTCTTCCCGAATGTCGCAAGGTCTCGGTCGATACCAATAGCAATTCCTGAATCATCTACTCCAATGATGAGTGAACCTCCGGATTCTGAATTCATGAAACCGGCAACTGTCTTCACGAGTATCTGCCCCATAACCGGGCTAACCATTCCCTGCCGTACATCCCAGCGTCCAGTCTCTTTGAATTCCAATTCATGGCTTTCTCCTTGGGCAATCAAAGCTTCAAACTCCCTCTCCTTTATAAGGAGAGGGCTGGGGTGAGGTCTCTTCGTATTTTTGCACCATGAAACTCTACAACAAATCCGAGCATAAAGAAAAACGCCGCGCGCTCAGGCATGACTCTACTTTCTCGGAAAAGCTGATTTGGCGACGTGTCCGCAACTCCCAAATTGCCGGAATAAAATTCCGCCGCCAATACAGCGTCGGCGGCTTCGTCCTCGATTTTTATGCGCCTGAAATAAGACTTGCCATCGAACTCGATGGAGCAACGCACGATAGCGAAGATGCAAAAAGAAAAGACGAATGGCGGCAAAAAATTATCGAAGGATATAAAATAACTTTTCTCAGATTCACAGATACCGAAGTGACAAACACAATTGATGATGTTCTGACAGAGATAGAACGAGTAGCAAAAGAAAAGCTTCTGGGATCTACCACACCCTAACCCTCGGGCTCTACCTCACCCTAACCCTCTCCTTATAAAGGAGAGGGAATTTAAAAAAACTCCCTCTCCTTCCTAAGGAGAGGGCTGGGGTGAGGTGGGCGCACCCGCTTATTTCTTCTTAACCTTCGGCGTCGGCAGATTATGCGAAATGACCTTTCCTAAATAAATTTCCATCTGATTGATCTTCTCGTTCCAGTCAGTCTTTTTGTATTGTACGACGTCCATAAGATTCTGACCCGTCTGCCCGATTGGGCAATAGAAATACACTTCATCAAACTTTCTGCACACTAGATCACCATCTTCGTCTGTCTCGAGAAGACGTTGCGCATAAAATTTTGTATTGTCCCGACACTCGATCCGCTTCTTCCCGAAGACGATTTCTTCAAGCCATTTGCGCTTGATACGAAGAGTGAGCCTCGCTTTTTCTTTTGCCATAATGTTTTTATTTCTTTTTGACGAATAACTCGTTCGCCTGCGAAAACTTCGTAGGCTGGTACTTCTTGAAATCCTCTTCCCGTACGAACATTGCCTGGTACTTTATCTTCCCGTCATGCGCAGTTGCATCCTTGCACCAATCCTGAAGTCGGGCAATTTTGCGGGGATCTTCAATATCTTCTCTGCCCTTCGTCTCTATTATCCAGATAGAATCATCGCGTTCTTTTACGATATAGTCAGGCACATAGGTTGCTATACCACCTGACGATGGCTGATATTCAATACTTAAACCATCTCGTTGCCTGTTACGAGCGAAAGAAAGAATATCTTTTGCATCATCGAGAAAGCTTGCAAAATCAAGTTCAAGATTATTGCCAACTACTTTATTAAAAATTGATCGCTTCGGGTAGAGAACCGGCTGATCGTTGACTACTACAGGTCTTGCCTCGCTTAACTTTATGTGTGAAGAAATGCGCGTGGTGCCTGAATCCCGAACGGTTAACTTATTAATCTCACCTTTGAACGTTTCATATATCCGGGATTTAGTAACTGACTCAGATAAATTCCGAAGGATATTTGGATCAGCGATTTCAACTTCTTTTCCGAACAAATGTCCGGTAATGAATTGCTTCACTTTGCCGAAAAGTACATCGTTCGCACCGACTAGACGAAGCTCGCGGCTTATATTTTGTGCAAAGAAGCCGATAACATTTTGTGGGCTGATTTCGAGATTTCCATCCATTTGTGTTGTATGACTTATTTCGCCATCGACAATTTCTCGGAATACAATGTCCCGCTGCTGTGCTTCAGAAAAGCTAATAATCTTTGCAGGTTGGAAATTGAAGTTGGCCACATTTAGCTCATGAAGATTTTTGTAATCTCGTGCAATGCGGGCTTGCAGAATTGGTAATTTAATATCGAGTGCATCAATATTCTTTTTCTTATTCTCTCTATCAACTTCGATAATCAATGGAGTTTTGCCGGTCGTACCCGGTCCCATAGGAGCATAATCTATTTCAACGCCTTCTTTCTTAATGCCTTCGACGAATTCAATAAAAGCAGCAGTACCGACTACGCTGACTTTTTCCTGAACACCTGAACCACGAAACATTAATCTGAGTCCTCTGCCTACCGTCTGCTCCGGAAGGATTTTACTATCCGCACCAAAAGGGCGCAAGCCGACAATTGAAGTTACGTTCTATACATCCCAGCCTTCACGCAAAACCATAACTGAGACAATTGCTTTGTATGGGCTTTCCAAGTTATCTATTTCTGTACTGAGTTTCCGAAGTTTATCTAATTCGTCTTTACTTTTACCTGCATCCTTCATCCTTGCCCCTTACACTCCGCTTCTAAAATCCGTCTTCGCATTCAAACTCAAAATAAATTCTGTCAGGAGGTTAACACAATGATCGAGATCATCGAGATCAAGCACTTCACAAGATGAATGCAAATAGCGGGTGGCGGAGCTGAGTACTCCGATAGGAATTCCGGCGCGCTGTTGGCTGATTGGGTCGGCATCGGTGGAAGTATGGCCGTTATCAACTTCGATCTGATAAGGAATTTTATGTTTCTCTGCTGTATCAATAAAAAGCTGTGTGATCTTTCTGTTGCTTCGGATGCCTTTATTAAATACTGCACCTTTGGAAACATTAATTTCACCCCATAACACTTTTGAAATACCGGGTGAATCAGTTGAAGGTGTAACGTCGATAGCAATTGCAAGTGTCGGTTCCAGAGCATATCCCGCTCTGCCCGCACCCCATACGCCTGTCTCTTCCTGAATCGAACTGACTCCGTACACAGTAGCTTTCAATTCCGCTTTTCTTTTTACAAGATTTTTTAGAACTTCGGCAACGACATAAATTCCGATGCGATTATCGAAGCAGCGTGCCGTTGCCTTTGTACCTGTCAATCGTTGATAGCCTTCGCCATAGATCACGACGTCGCCGATTCCGACGAGTGATTCTGCTTCCGCTTTATCTTTTGCGCCGATATCGATCCAAACATCGGAATAGGTGATCTTCTTATCTTTTTCATCTGCACTCGATTGATGGGGCGCAGTTTTGCCGATCACGCCATGAACAGTACTGTTTGATTTCGAAGAAAGAATACGGACACGATGCGACGGCAAAATTGCCGGATCGACTCCTCCGACTTTTGAAACATAAATAAATCCTTCGCTATTTATGTAGCGAACAATAAGTCCGATCTCATCGGCATGACCGACGATCAGAACGGAAATATTCTCCGAGCCGCTTACTGTGGCAACGTTATTACCATGTGCATCAATAGTTATATCCGGCACAACAGCCGAAACTTCGCTGCGCCAAAGTTTTTGCACGTTCTCTTCATAGTTCGATGGACCTGGGCATTCGATAAGCTTAGATAAAAATTGTTCTTGCTGATTTGTCATTGGGGTAGTTCTTATTTTTGAGTGCTTAGTTCTTAGTTCTTAATTCTTAATCGGGGGAGAAAACATTTTTGATGTGATTTTGCTCCCGTAACCGATCGTTTATTGCCGCATTACGATCAACTCAGCTTCATAGTTTCCTAAAATAATACGGTAACTTCCGTTGGAAATTTTATCTGTCAATAGTTTATGATCGGTAATACCTGCACCGAGAATATCTTTTGAAATTACTCTGCCGGTTATATCTATGAGCATCAGCATTTCTTCTTTTTCAAGAGAAGGGAATTTCAGGAAAGCATGATCCGATGCGGGATTCGGGAAGATCACTATTTCATTTTGTCCGTTCGTCTCGTGCTTTACAGCCCCCGATTGCTCTACCTGAAAATTCGACATCATGCCCATATCTTCATGCTCAAGAATGTGGCAATGAATGAGGTAAATACCGGTGTACTCTGTGAAACGAAGAAGAACCTGTACCGTCGCAAATGATTCGATACGCACAACATCTTTCCATCCGCCTTCCGAAGGCTGGGTAGGATTGACAATTTGAAATTGAACTCCGTGAACATGCATCGGATGAACGCTCTCGCTAAGATTCGTAATCGTCCATTGCTCAAGAGCACCAAACGGAACATGATTATCTATTCTATTAATATCAAAACTCTGTGAATTAATATACTGATGCCCACTTAATTGAAAACTTCGATTGTTTACTGCATCCGATGAATTAAATTTTGTGATCGCCGAAAGAGCAGCAGGAATGGGATTTCCTTTAGCGGCAGTTCTATCAATAGTAAATTGCAGAAGATCTATCTCCGCACCTTGCCGTAATGTTCCGGAACCGGGACCATCACTGTAAAAAAATGATAAGCTTTTTAAGAAAAGATTATCGCCGATGGAATATCCGGAAAAATCAACGACAATATCAAGCCGCTCCGCCGGAGCAAGCATTGCGGAAGTAACGGCTGCAGGACTTTCTAAGAGTCCGCCGTCATTGCCGATGATCGTAAATTGTTTTCCATCGGATAGGGCAATGTTATACGTACGCGCATTCGATCCGTTGACAATACGAAAGCGGTACATCGTATTGGCAACATTTAAAAAAGCGTTAGGCGGCGTGCCGTTAATAAGAACTGTATCTCCAAGCCAGCCCGCACTCATATCGGCAGTTGTGGGTGCATAAATTAGTTGACCGTTCTTATCAAAACGTTTATCTTGAATTAATAATGGGATTTCAAATTCTCCTGAAGGCAGCCCCAATGCTTTTTCTTCATCGTCTTCGACGATAAACATTCCTGTCATTCCCAGGTAGGATTGTTTTGCAGTATTCATATCTGCATGAGAATGATAAAAATATGTGCCGGCACGTTGGATAATAGGATAACTGAGGTTAAATGTGTCGCCGGGTGCGATTGCGTTTCTCGGATGTCCGTCCATTGTCGAAGGGGCATGAATACCATGCCAATGGATAACGGTCGGCTCAGTCAGATTATTTTTTATCTGTGCGGAAAATGTATCACCCTTTTTTAATCGTATCGTCGGAGCAGGAAATGAATTATTGATCGAAATAACATTTGTCTGTATTCCCGAATTTATCTCAAATGTTGTTGGAGCAATGACTAAATCACCGCCGGAGATCACGGGAGGAATTCGAAGTGCATTCGTAGCAAGCGGAATATCTTTTTTCGAAGACTTCGCAAAAAGTCCCGATACGTTCTGTGAAGCAGCAGTAACTAAGCCTGCCTGGAGCGAGAGTTTGAAGAATTTTCTGCGGTTCATGGTAATCCCTTCGGTAATAAAAATATGTACTAGGATTTATGAACAGTCATTTGGATTCTATTAATTCTCGATAAAATCCATGCCTTTTGTTCTATAGTAGTATTTTTGTATATAATTGAACGAATAAAAGATCAGATGAAATCAATTGCAGTAGTTTTATCCGGCTGCGGATACCTTGATGGCGCTGAAATTCGCGAATCCGTTGCAACACTTTGGGCGCTTTCACAGCATGAGGTTGAGGTAAAGATATTTGCACCTGATCAAGCGCAGACCATTGTGATGAATCATTACTCCGGTAAAGCTACCGGTGAAACGCGCAATATACTTGCAGAGGCTGCACGCATTGCACGCGGAAAGATCGAACCTCTTACATCGTTACCGGATCACGATTACGACGGCTTGATCATGCCTGGCGGTTTCGGAGTTGCAAAAAATCTTTGTACGTTCGTAGCAGAAGGAGCAGGCGGTATAATTCTTTATAAAGAATTACAAAATGAAATTTCTGCAATACATTCCGATGGAAGACCAATCGGAGCTATTTGTATTGCTCCTGCGCTGATCGGACTTGTATTAAAAGGAAAAAAACTGGAACTCACACTTGGCGCTGATGGCAATGAAGCCGAAGAGATGAGAAAATTAGGACATACACATTTTGTAACGAAGCCAAACGAAATTCACATAGATACAAATAATAAGATCGTAACGACCCCTGCGTATATGTATGACGCCGCTCCGATCAACGAAGTGTTTGAAGGAATAAAAAAATTAGTTGATGAAGTTATGGAGATGACAAAGTAAGATCCTCCGTCAGATCTGCAGTCTCATAAGCATTTAATCTATCCATATCAAGTATGATACTACCATCATCACCATCTTCGATCATCGGAATAAATTTTGCTCCAGTAACGATCTGATGTGATTTATAGGATGTGCGGGAATACACGGTCTGCGAGTATGTTTCATCGAATGCCTTTAGCATGACAAGAACTTCCGTCTCTTCCTGAGTTACATCTTCTTTTGAACGGCCATAAAACGGGCTTTCTTCAGTGATAGGATGAACGAGTGTCCAGTTTGTCGGAAGTACGCTGACCCGGTTAAGTTCGAGCTTGAGCTTATAGAACCGGCGCTGCTCTTTGCCCTCGATCATTTCTGTTCTCGCCATCGTCACATCGGCTTCTATTTCAATAAGACGCGACCGACCGCTATTTATCGCACGGAACATTACCCCTTTGCCTCCGCGATATGGGGAGACAAGTATATTCGCAGAATAGATCACTTTTGTCGTTGGACGTGAGAAACGTCCCCACAATAAACTCGTCGAAAGAGCGAAGGAAAGTAATCCCACAGCCGATTCAATTGCAGCTACAGCACTTGCTCCAAATCCAACGGGGCTCATCCTTCCATAACCAACGGTAGTGAGGGTCTGCGAACTGAAAAAGAACGACTCCCAAAATTTATCAGAAGCGGAATCCCCGATGATTCCCATGAGATGTTCTGTGCCGATCAAGTAATAGATCGTGCCAAAAATAAAATTTATTACTACAAAACCTACGAGAATTATTCCGAAGAATTTCCACCAGCCCAGCATAATAAGAGTGTGGTAGGCGTCAGCAAGCGTCAGTTTCCGTTCGCCTTTACGGCGAACGTTGAAAGAGCCATCCGGATTGACCAGCCTTTGATGACTTTTGCTCGCACGCGTGCCATATCCAAGCTCGGGTGCAAGCTCCGGCAATTTTTTTTGCATTTTTCCGCTTAGTTCAGTCGCCATTGGGTACAAATTTAAGTGAGGCGGAGTTGATACAATAGCGAAGTCCTGTAGGCTTAGGTCCGTCATCAAAGACATGACCTAAATGCGCGCCGCAAGTGGCACAAGTAATTTCCGTGCGCTCCATGAAGAATGTTTTATCACTCGTCTGTTTTACGATAACATCTTTTGTAGGCTGATAAAAACTCGGCCAGCCGCAGCCGGATTCGAACTTTGCTTCCGAAGCAAAAAGCGGAGTATCGCAGACAATACAATGATACATTCCGCGCTCGTGATTATCCCAATACTCGCCGGTAAAAGCGCGCTCAGTGCCCTTTTCCTGCGTGACATGATATTGCTCCGGCGTAAGCCGCTTGCGAAGATCTTCTTGAGTAAATGACATTTACGTATATAAAAGTAAAGGAGAGTTTAAACTCTCCTTTACAACTTCCGAACGAGCAAAAAAGTTATCTGCTAAAACCCGTCCCACCGATATGCGATGATCGTGCCTGCTTGATCAATCGTAAAACCACGCTCGGTTTTCGATTGATTCCGGTGCGGACGCGAAAAATGCAGATTCCCCCAGTAATCTCTCCACGCATAACCCGGCGAGGAAGATGAATGCCTGTAAACATACGTTAACTCGCGGCCTCCATCAGGAAGTTTATACGTATTCGATGGCGGTCCCCATTTCGCAACAAGCTCGGTCTCGGATTTCCCGATCCAGCTTTTCATTGAGGTTTCGATCTCGGTACGCTGCTCCTCAAGAGATGGCCCGCAGCTATTTAAGAACAGAGCAAAAGTAAATACAAATAATAAATAAAAATATTTCGTTTTCATTTTTCCGGTAATGATTGTCTACTACCTTATAGACACATTCAGTCAAGGAAATGTTTAATAAAACTTGATGAGAAATATTTCATCGTCTTTACCGTCCGATAAAATATTTCTTGAATTCTTCTATCTCTTTTCGTTCTTCTGCGAGGTAGCGGTCGAAAAGTTTATCTCCAACCTGAGAGCGCAATATAGATATACCAATGTCAATAAGCCGAATTCCTTTATTCGTCAAAAATACATTGTCATACACTTCACCGCTTTCCCCCATTGGACGCTTTATATCATGGTGCACAAAACCGGCTTTATGTAATTGAAGTAATTCGTCTTCAAATACTTCAAAAATGATCTCGCGCTTTCCTACTTCATAACTGCGATAATCAAGAGGGTAAAGCCTCTCCATAACGAGCATTTCCGATTGTGATGCTTCATTATATTCCAGACGCTTGAATTTGACAACGAGTTCATTAATGGAATTAGCGAATCTCATTTTCTCAGCTTCCGAACCAATATCGCTTCTGGTATCACCGGAAAATAATTTCCCGCATTCGGAATCCGAAAGCGCAACCACTACATTATTATTGCCCGATGAAAGTTTATGAGCGTAGTATTTATTCATAATTTACCTCACCACCTCCAGCAATATCTCTGCAATATCCCGCACTCGCACATTTTCTGATTGCTCTTTTGTTTTGACACCATCGGTCATCATTGTCATACAGAATGGGCATGCTGAAGCGATAGTATTTGCTTCAGTTGCAAGTGCTTCTTCGGTGCGTTCGATGTTGATGCGTTTGCCTTGCGTTTCTTCCATCCACATCTGTCCGCCGCCGGCGCCGCAGCAGAGACCTTTGGATTTACTGCGATCCATTTCGATGATCTCAAGTCCCGGAATGGATTCAAGCGTTGCTCGCGGAGCATCGTAAATATTATTTGATCTTCCGAGGTAGCAGGAATCATGATACGTCACTCGTTCTTCGAGATCTTTGGTTATCACAAGACTTCCGCTTGCAAGAAGTTCGTTCACATATTCTGTATGATGCACGACGTCATAATTGCCGCCAAAATCTCCCCATTCATTCTTGATGGCATTGAAGCAATGCGGACAGGTCGTAACGATCTTCTTAATATTGTAACGGTTCAGCGTTTCGATGTTATCTTTGATCAACGTCTGAGCCAGGTATTCATTTCCCATTCTGCGAGCCGGATCGCCGGTGCATTTTTCTTCCGTACCGAGAATTTTGAAATTGATCTTCGCAATTTGCATAAGCTCGGCAAATGCTTTCGTAATGCTTTTCGCACGAGCATCGAAAGATCCCGCACATCCTACCCAAAAGAGAATCACATCTTCTTTCTCTGTCAACTGTTTACTGTTAACTGTCGACGTGTATTCCGCCATTGTCTCAATTCCCATCCCATGCGACCAGTCGGCGCGCTCACTTGGCGAGAATGCCCACGGCGAATAATTATTTTCCATAGAACTGAATGCGGATTGCAATTCAGGCGGAAAGCTTGCTTCCATCATTACTAAGTTGCGGCGCAGATCGACGATCTCATCAACATGCTCGATCATCACGGGACATTCTGTCATACATGCCTGGCAAGTTGTGCATTGCCAGAGCATTTCTTGAGGAATATAGTCGCCGATGAAGTTTTTATTTGATACTTCTTCCTGCGTCAGGTTCGCTTTCATTCCTAAAAGCGTACCGGCGGTTTCGTGATTCGTGGTTTGTGGTTCGTGGTTCGTAATACCCGGCTTCCCTGCGATCGCATCTTCCCATGATTCAAATCCGTACGCGCCTTCAGCAATTTTATACGGAGCTTTATCCAGCATCCTTTGATGCGTAGCAATAATGATATATCTTGGATCAAGAACCTTGCCTGTGATATTCGCCGGACAAACCGATGTGCATCTTCCGCAATGCGTACATGTATCGCCATCGAGCAATTGCTTCCATGTCAGGTCCTCAATATCTTTCGCACCATATTGCGAGAGTGTTTCATCTTCGAAGTTGATCGGCTTAAGATAATTTTTCTTTTTTAAGTCGGATAAATACACATTCGGAATGCTTGTCATCACATGCAGATGTTTCGAATACGGCAGGTAATTCATGAAGCCAAGCACGGCAACGATATGCACCCACCAGAATCCTTCATACCAAACGAGAGTCTTATCGCATGGGCACATAAAACCCGCAAGCCAGCTTGCAAGCGGACGAACTTCATGCGGATAAATTCCTCCTGTTGCAATGCGCGTTGCATTGGTTATCAACAGCGCAACGACGATCAGCGTGATGGTATATAAAATAAGCTGCGCATCTTTTTTCTCATGTTCATCGCCTTGTAAGCGCTTGACCTTCGAAACCAGACGACGCCAGAGAGCAATAAAAACCGATACGATAATGAGAGCGATAAAAATTTCCTGAGATACGGTAATGACCGAATACAGCCCGCCAAGGAATGAAAGAGAGAAGCGTCCGAGAAGTCCTTCGCCGATGGATTCGATCACAGCAAAAACGAGAACGAGAAATCCCCAGAAGATGAATGCATGGATAGGACCTGCAACCGGATCGCGCATGATCTTCGATTGCCCGATAGCAATAACAAAGGTCCGCCGCAGCCGCTCGGGGATATTATCGAAGCGATTGACCCACTTGCCCACACGCAAAAAATCCAGCAGCCTGCGGCTATTATAAATAATACCGCCAAAGGCGACCAGAAGCACGATGATAAAGATGCCGGTTTTTAGAGTCATAATGCAAAAATACGACGGAAAACTGTTTGTATTCGTTCATTAGTTTGTAACTTTGCCATATGGTAAGCGTTTTACGAATATGAAACATATACTTTTTGTCTGTATTATCGCTGCTTCGACGTGGGTAACTGAAGATATCAAAGGGCAATGGAGCCCTGTGAATAATCCTAGACCTAGCGTTCAAATTCTGGCCTCATTTGGTTCTAATCTGTACGCGACAAGCAGCAACGTATATAGATCTACTGATGATGGCGACTCGTGGACGACTTCGAATGGCCCGAGAGGCACAGGTGTATATGCACTTGCTCAAGTAGATACGTTGCTTTTTGCAGGAGTTGATGCTGGTGGGGTTAATCGATCGACTGATCATGGAGACACGTGGAGCGCTGTGAATAATGGCTTAAAGGGCAGTAAATATATGTACACTTGGTGGCTTGGGGTAAGCGGAAAAATCATCTTTGCGTTTTCTCAATTTGGTGGTGCCGTTCGATCTCTAAATTTCGGCGATAGTTGGATGGTGTCGACAGGATTACCGCAATAGAGGCCTACACGTGGAATCCTACCTATTGGTAACCGTTTGCTTGCAGGGACTGACAGCGGATTATTTGTCTCCTCCGACTCCGGAGCAAGCTGGATTTCTTTAAAGAATAATCTAAAAAATACTGGTGCTATTTTTTTGGTTCGGAAAGGACCTGATATTTACGCAGGAACTTCAAGAGGTGTCTTCAGTTCAAGCGATGAGGGCGTGACTTGGGTCCAACACAATTCGGGCTTGGGTGATACAATAATTAGAACGCTTGTAACAAATGGAACCACTCTTTTTGTGGGTACTTTAAGAAGCGGAGTTTACCGATTAAATGATTCAGATACTACCTGGAAGTCACTGGCTCACAATTTGCCCGATTTAGATATTGGGTCGTTGACATTGAATGATAAATACCTCTTCGCCGCTACAGATACCATTGGTATTTGGCGATACCCTCTTAATCAACTTAACACTGTAGATCAGAAGCCCCGCATAGGGCAAGGACTTGTGCTATATCCTAATTATCCAAATCCATTTTCTACCCAAACAACAATAGCTTTTTCTACTTCCAGAAAACAATTTGTTGATGTGAAAATTATTGATCTTCTCGGAAAGGGATGTGCTCATCTTTATTCCGGCGAACTTGAAACGGGTGATCATTTCTATGAATTAGATGGCTCTCTTTTAACCAAAGGAGTTTATTTTTGTATCATCCGGACAGCGGATGGAATTGAGAAGCAAATGATTGTGAGCCAGTAAAAGTAGCGATTTTGGTCTGCTTATTAATAGGCAAGGAATTTTTGAATTGCTACTCGTTTATTAGATTTGAAACATCTCCTGATCAGTGGAGATCATACTTAATATTCGTTGAAAAGACAGTTTTTTTGAAAAAAGGAATCTGTATGTCCTTTAATAGCGTATAAATACAGATAAACAATATCCATACAATTATGAGTATCTTCACAAAGAAAAAATCGAATACCGGAAAGATCGTTGCAACAGCAGTTGGAGCAGTAGCAGCAGGTGCTGCCGCACTTTATTCAACAAAAAAAGGCAAGAAAATGATGAAGGATGCCTCTGATGGCGTTACTTCGCTTTTGAAATCAACCAATAAATTGAAGAAGACAATTAAGACCGCCTCAAAACCGGTAAAAAAGTCTGCCGCTAAAACAGTGAAAGCAGTAGCGAAGTCTTCAAGAGCTAAAAGATAAATCAATATTATAGCAGCCATAAAATTTTATGGCTGCTATACTGACATTCCTTACATCCCATTAGTACAACTAAATCCAGGGGAAGTTGCCTGTGCATCATTAACATAGGTCAATTATTGTTACCTCACTTCTTCAAAACTTCATTATTCTCTCTATCGCCGCCCCAATTTCTTCCGCTCCCGGCAGTACTGCATTCATCAGACCTACATTATATGGTATCGGAACATCGGGTGTTGCAATACGTTCGATCGGAGCATCGAGATATTCAAATGCTTCTTGAGTGACGGTTGCGCATATCTCAGCGGCGAAATTGCATGTCCAGTTATCTTCGCAGAGGATTATGGCGCGGTTGGTTTTTTTGATAGATTCTAAAACGGATTCTTTATCCCACGGGATGATCGTGCGAAGATCGAGAATTTCTATGCTGACCGGCGAACTAAGAGTCCGCCCCACTGTATTCACAAATGACTCTGCTGCTAGCACTGCTCGCTCAACCATTGCTCCCCATGTTACGATGGTGAGATCTTTTCCTTCCTGAACAATTCGTGCTTTGCCGAACGGCACCATAAATTCATCGCCAGGATAATTTTTTCTGCCGGGAGGGGTATCGAGCAGGGCACGATGCTCGAAGAAAAATGTGGGATCGTCACCGCGAAGCGCAGTGCGAAGCAAGCCCACAGCATCTTCGGCATTCGATGGAAATGCAATACGCCAGCCAATCTGATGAGCAAAAGCAGATTCAGCAGAAACCGAATGCCACGGATCACCTGTCTTCTTCGCATAGCCTGCCGGAATTCTGATGACCATCGGCGCAGCGAATTGGGATTTACTCCGCCAGCGAACTGTGCCGCAATCATTGATCTGCTCAGTTGCCGGATCGGCGTACTTCCGGAATTGAATTTCCGGAACAGGCATCAGTCCTGCAAATGCCATACCGACAGCTCTGCCGATAATACCTTCTTCGGATAACGATGTATCGAACACACGGTCTTTGCCGAACTTGACTTGCAGATCAACCGTCGCTCCATGCACGCCGCCTTTAGCGCCGACATCTTCGCCGAAAATAAGCAGCTTCGGATTTTTTGCAAGTTCGACTTCTAAAGTTTTACGAACGGCATCCTGCAGATTCATTCTGATGCCTTCTTCTTTTGTAGAATTTATCTCGACAGGCCTTGCAGAGAAAACATGATCGAGAACGGTGGATGGATCAGGCTGTGGAGAATCAAGAGCTTTATCACGAGCAGCGTTGACATCTGTTTCAACTTCGATAACAAATGCATCCCATTTCTTTTTAGAAAATATTTTATTTGCAATACAATATTTTTCTAATTTCGGAAGTGGGTCGTTTGCTCTTTCAGTTTTTAAAAGCTCAAGTGATTTATATGATTGTGTATCAACGAATGAATGACCGGAAAGTCTTGGGATCGTCATTCGTATCAATGCCGGACCTTGCCATGAACGAGTATATTCGACTGCATCAAGAATATTCTTCGAAGCAATTTCTGGATCGGTGCCATCGCAATCATAGATCTTGAGATTGGTATAAGAGCCGAGATTTTTTGCGATGTTCTGTCCCGGAGTTTGGAAATCACTTGTTACCGAAATTCCGTACCCATTATCTTCTATGAAAAAAAGCAGAGGAAGTTTCTGCGTCGTCGCAGCATTAAGTGCTGCCCAAAATCCATTCGCAGCAGTCGAGCCATCGCCGCCGAGCGCGACAGCAATAGCACCTTTATATGAATCATTGCTTAATACATTTGCAAAATATTGAACCGATTGTGCCCAACCGATAGCAGGAGAGTATTGCGCTCCGACATCACCGGAAGCCGGAAGGACAGTAGCTTTTCCTCGAGACCTTAGAAAATGTACTACTCCAATATCGCGTCCTCCGTGAATTCCGCCGCTTCGTGCCATTGAAGCTGCCATTGATTCTTCGGCAGTCAGACCTTGCCCTAAAACAAATGGACGTGATCTGTAATAAACTGTTGCTCCGTCATGCTCATGATTAATACAATCCGATAGAATCGCCTGGATCATATCATGACCGCATGCGGAGAACTGATAGGTAACAAGTCCTTTCGGCACAAGCTCAGTCTCTTCGATCTTATCGATTGCACGCGAAGTGAGTACGGTACGGGTAACGTTTTTCCAGTCGAGATTAAATGAAGATTTTGTTTTTGACATTTCTTGGTAAAAAGGAACTTTGCCCTCAGTAGTTTTCTTTATGGTATATCAAATATAAAAGCCGATGAAAACACCACTTCTCTATGGGATAATTTCCCTACTCTTATTTACTGCCTGCCAAACGCTCTATACCTACCGTTTGCCTGATGAATCCGAAAGAAAACGATTTGCTGATTCAGTCCATTGGGGATATAGCGGTTCTATGATCTCAAGCATTCCGGTCGTTGATGGAAACGGAAGTATCTACCGCCTGGCAGTCAATCCAAAAACGAAGATCGAAATCGTGACGGTGTATGGAGAAAAATACCGGTTCTATCTTCAAACGGTGAAGATAAACGGTGATAATGAACTGCTCGGAATGGGCAAAATGTGGTCCGGATACGACTTACTCAATCATACGCAAAAATCGGTAATGGTCCAGGAAATTAATACAATGACGATCCTTTCCGATAATAAAGCGGTCTCACCTATTGCAATTCGTTAAAAAAACGCCCGTTTCGGAAAAAAGGGTCTTGTTAATAATTTGATAATATTGGGGTAACAGTAAGGAAATGTGCCGCTCGTATATTTGCCTATAAATATTCATTACCATAATATAAAATAATCAAAATACTCTATGAAGACCCCAGTTAATCGTTTTTCTCTCGGACTGCTTACAGTCATTCTTTTTGTTGTCTCTTTCAAACCCATCGCCGGTTTTTCTCAAACCGCTGATGATGCCGCTGCCTTAAAAGGCAAAGTGGATGGACTCGAAGAACGTACTTCAACACTTGAAAGCACCGTGGCAAACATGGCAAAGCTCAAGATCAGCGGATATGTTCAACCGCAATGGGTTTGGAATGACGGCGATTCTTTATTATCAAACCAAGCCAACAGCAGAAATTATTTCCAGATTCGCCGCGGCCGTGTGAAATTTGTCTATACTACCGGTGATGTCAGCTACCTTCTTTATCCGGATATTACTGAGAATGGCGTCGTGATAAAGGAAGTTTTTGCTACATGGAATGCACTCCATAGCGGAGGCAGCAATCTTCTTGGTATCAGCTTAGGTGCAATGAACCGTCCGTTCGGTTACGAAATCGGATATTCATCGAGCGCACGTGAAGTAACTGAGCGCACCAAGTTTGAAAATAATTTTTTCAATGGAGAACGCGATCTCGGATTACAATTTAACGTTACTCCGACTATCGGAAGTATTAAACCACTTTTTGAACTTGGTATTTTTAACGGAACAGATAATTTCGGAACAGGTCCTTCGGGAGCTGCTCCGGGAGCTAATAATAAGATGGGCTTTACATTTGTACCGATCGGAAATTTCGGTTCAGCTGCAGGTGTAGCACCATATTCACCGAAAGGCGCAGACTCGTTGTTTCAATTAAAAGTTAACAGTGCTGTTTCAAAAGAAACTGCTCTATTTCTCACTACTCAGGGCGGATTGCCCGGAGGAACCACAGGAACTCCTCTCGGCCAGCCCGCCAAAGAATTCATCGGACATTTCCGTCTGCCCTTCTTATTGAGCGATGAATTCAGTTTTGATGTTGGAGCTTCGTATGATCTTGGCGGTATTACAGAGCCATCAAGTGTGATCGGAACCTATACAGGTACAAACGGCGCACTTGTCCTTGCAAATACCGGTTCATTCGGCGGTCATTCGTTCAGCACACAAAACCATGTGTTTATGGAAACAAATCGCCATATCCTTGGCGTAGATGCTCAGGCATATCTTTCCGTTCTTCCCATGGGCGGTACGATCTTAAAATTCGAATTATATAACGGCCAAACTCCATTCTATGGATCGGCTAATCTTTTCTCAACTTCGGATTTTACGGCAATCGGCGATCCGATCGCTTCGACGGTCTACAAAAAAGTATCCGGTATGTATATTATGCTCGTACAGAATTTATCGGATATGTTCCAGATCGCCGGACGATTTGAAACGTACGATCCTAACACCCTTGTAAAAGGTACTGATTTTGTAACCGGTGCTACGGGCAGCCTTACAAAGCTCAAAGGCATAAACGCAAACACAAATTTAGGCGGAGATCTTGCGCTCAATACGATCTCAGTCGATCTGAATGTTTTCATATCAGGCGCTATGAGGATCATGTTTGACTGGGACCATCCGATGACTGAAGATTTCACACGTGTTGACCCTGCAACTTCATCATTACCGGCAGCACAGCAGGCAGCTCAGCTTGTCAAAGATGCACATGATGACCGCTTCACGTTCCGTATGCAGGTCAAATTTTAATTAGCTATTTACGAAAGGATAATTTATGAAAAAAATAATGTCAATGAATAAAATAAAAATCGTTGCTGCCTCTATTGCACTTTTTGCAATTGCTGTCGGCTTCATCTTTGCTCCGTCAACAACGATCACGATCAAGGGATCGGATACGATGGTGCAGCTTGCTCAGCGCTGGGCTGAAAAATATATGAAAGAAGAAGGCGGAGTGAATATTCAGGTCACCGGCGGGGGTTCAGGAACGGGGATCAGTGCGCTTATTAACGGCACGACGGATATATGCACTGCTTCGCGCCCGATGAAAGATGCCGAGAAACTGAAACTTCGCGAGCGCTACGGTTCAACAGGTATCGAAGTTCGCACTGCTAAAGACGGACTTACGATCTATCTCAACGAAGCCAATAATGTAAAAGAATTAAGCTTTGCTCAGATCAAAGGCATCTATACAGGAAAGATCAAGAACTGGAAAGATGTCGGCGGAAATGATGCGGATATTATTCTTTACGGAAGAGAAAATTCTTCAGGCACGTACGCCTTCTTAAAAGAGATCGTACTTAATAATGAAGATTATGCAAATTCCATGCAAGCTCTTCCCGGCACAGCAGCTGTTGTTAACGCAGTAAAGCGCGATCCGAACGGAGTAGGTTTTGGCGGAGCAGGATATGCAAAGGGCGTTAAAGAAACTGCTATAAGAAAAGGTGACGGCGATAATGCCTATTTACCACATCGAGAAAATATTGCAAGCGGCGAATACCCGATCACCCGCTTCCTTTATTTCTACCTTCGTGAAAAACCATCAGGCGATACAAAAGAATTCATCAAATGGGTTCTTGGATCTGAAGGTCAGGAAGTTGTAGAAAAAGAGGGGTTCTTTCCCGTTAAATAGATTGTAGATAGTGACATAAGAGAATTCCCGGGGAGCTTGCGGAACCATCCGCTGCTCTCTGGGATTGTTTGCTAAGGAAAACCATACTTCTCACCATGCAGCAACTACCCACCGAGCGCTCCCCTTTAACGCTGGGAAAAAAATTCCGATTTTTTGAATGGCTCATCGAGTCCGGTATTCGTGCGCTTTCTTTTTTCTCTTTCGCTGCTATCATCCTGATCTTTATCTTCGTATTTAAAGAAGCTTCTCCAATATTTTTCGGAAAAAGCGAAGCGGAAAAAACTGCTGCTAAAGATTCCTTAGCTTCTGTTATCAACGCGCAATCAAAATCTGTCGCCGATACATCTACATCTACCGTTCACGAAAAAGTAGAAAAGGTCATTAAAGGCAAAGGCGCTTTAAAAGGTACAGATGTTCTTGTTAAAATAGACGAAAAAGGAAACCGCAAAAAAGTTACTACAAATGGCGGAAAGGTCGAGCAGGAAGAATATGATCCGTTCGCCGATGATTCGAAGCCTTCCGATACTATAAAGAAAATTGAAAAAAAACCTATCACCATTAAAGAGCTTCCGAAAAAAGCTCCTGCGATTCCGGTACTCTCTGAAAAAGAAAAACAAGATTCCATACGAAAGGCTAAGGCTGCTATAGCGCAGCTTTCGAATGATAGCGCCAGCCATGCGCAAGCCGAAGTCATTGCAATAATTAAGGAAAAAGCTGAAGCTGATAGTGCTGCGATCAAGGAAAAGAGTGAAGCAGAAGAACGGAAATCTTCAGCGAATCTTGGCAAAATGCTTATCGGTAACACCTGGCAGCCGGTTTCGACTGTCCCAAAATTTGGGATGCTGCCGCTGATCATCGGCACGCTGAAGGTAACGCTCATCTCGTTGCTCTTCGGAGCACCACTGGCAATTTTAGCAGCATTATTTACGAGCATGTTTGCTCCCAAATGGCTGCGTGAAATTGTTAAGCCCGTCATAGAATTATTAGCCGGTTTTCCAAGCGTCGTGATCGGATTCTTTGCTCTGATTGTCATGGCAACGGTCTTTCAGGATTTCTTTCATTACGAATACCGTCTTAATTCTCTGGTCGGAGGTATTGCCATGAGCTTTGCCATTATTCCTATCATCTATACTATCTCCGAAGATGCATTGACGGCTGTGCCTCAAGCACTTCGAGATGCCAGCACCGCTCTCGGTGCATCGAAGTGGCAGACGGCATTCAAAGTTGTGTTGCCTGCAGCAGTACCCGGAGTATTTGCAGCGATCATTCTTGGCTTTGGAAGAGCGTTTGGCGAGACGATGATCGCATTGATGGCAACAGGAAATGCTCCGCTGACAAGTGCAAACATTTTAGAACCCGTAAGGACTTTCGCAGCAACGATCGGAGCAGAAATGGCAGAAGTTGTTTTCGGTGATCAGCATTATAACGTATTGTTTCTGATTGGATCAATGCTGTTCATCTTTACCTTTACACTAAATTCCATAGTGGAATTCTATGTGCGTAAAAAATTATTGAGAAGGCTTCAGGGATTGTAATGGAACAAGCAGCATTCATAAGCACGAGTAAAGGAAGCGCAAAGCGCAAGCTTTATGGCAATATATCGGTAGGCATCAGCGGCTTTGCTGCATTGGTGATCATTACCATCGTTGTCGTTATCATTACTACTATTATCATTGGTGGCTATAAAAATTTCACTTGGGAATTTTTAACTCAGGATCCGACAGAAGGAATGACTGCCGGAGGAATATTTCCGGCAATCCTCGGTACCGTGATCATGACAATGCTTATGTCGATCATGGCTGTACCTCTTGGAACAGTAACGGCTATCTATCTATCCGAATACGCAAAGCCTGATTCAGGATTTGCGCGTACAATTCGCTTCGCCGTCAATACACTTGCCAGCATTCCATCGATTGTCTTTGGATTATTCGGTTTAGGATTTTTTGTGCAGTTTGTCGGTAAAGGAATGGATGATGTTTTTACTCCGGGTTCACTTGTCTGGGGGCAGCCAAATATTTTATGGGCTTCGATGACGATGGGTCTTTTAACATTGCCTGTTGTCATTGTTTCGGTTGAGGAAGCGATCCGCACTGTTCCGCGCGAGGTTCAGGATGCCTCGCTTGCTTTAGGAGCCACACGTTTGCAAACGATCCGCAAGATCGTTATTCCGGGTTCTCTTTCGGGTATTTTAACAGGTATGATACTTGCGATCAGCCGCGGAGCCGGTGAAGTTGCTCCTATCCTCTTTACAGGAGCAGCGTTCTTCTTACCGCAGATCCCCCATGCTCTGACAAGCCAGTTCATGCACTTAGGATATCATATTTATGTTCTATCTACGCAATCGGCAAATGTCGATAAGACTATTCCTCTGCAGTACACAACGACGATGGTACTGCTCTTATTGACTTTTACACTGAATATTTCTGCAGTTATCTTGCGCTCACGTCTGAGAAACAAATTTAAGTAAGAGGATTTATGGAAACGATGGAAATGGAAAAAAATCAGGAAACCGGTTCACCGAATATCAAAACGGCTGTTCGCTCTGCTCCCAAAACTGCAGGACTGCATTACGAAACAAAAGTTTCAACGCGGAATCTTGATCTGTTCTATGGAACAAAGCAAGCATTGAAAAATGTGTCTCTTGATATTCCTGTCAAACAGGTAACGGCTTTAATTGGTCCTTCCGGATGTGGTAAATCAACCTATCTGCGCACGTTGAACCGCATGAATGATACTATTCCCGGATGTTCCATTACCGGAGAAGTACTGTTTGATGGTGTCAATATTTATGATCCGAAGCTCGATGTTGTCGAACTTCGCAAACGCGTTGGCATGGTATTTCAGAAGTCAAATCCTTTTCCTAAATCGAATTGGGAAAATGTTGCTTACGGACCGAAGATCTTGGGGGAAAAAAATAAAACGACACTCAATGAGATCGTTGAAGAAAGTCTTCGCCGTGCTGCATTATGGGATGAAATTAAAGATCGACTGCATCACTCAGCTCTGGGATTATCCGGAGGGCAACAGCAAAGGCTTTGTATAGCCAGAGCGCTTGCAACAAACCCGGAAGTACTTCTGATGGATGAACCGGCAAGTGCACTCGATCCGATCTCGACAGCGAAGATCGAAGAACTTATATTCGAGCTTAAAAAAGAATACACGATCATTATCGTTACGCATAACATGCAGCAAGCAGCGCGAGTAAGTGATATAACGGCGTTCTTTTATATCGGCGAACTGATCGAAATCGGTGAGACCCGGGATATGTTCACCAATCCGAAAAAAAAGCAAACTGAAGATTATATTACCGGCAGATTCGGATAAGCAATATATGAAATCATTACGGGCAAAACTTTTAAATACAAAACAAGTTACCAGCGAGCAACCTATGACAACAGCATTACACACTCCGCGTGTTCACCGTCATTTTGAGGATGAGTTGGAAAAGCTCCGCGCTTTGCTTATTCGCATGGGCTCCCTTGTCGATGAACAGGTTGAGCTTGCTTCGCGTGCAGTCCTTCAGAACGATATGGAAGCGGCACGTTTTGTTTTGAAACGTGAAGCCAGAGTAAATGAATACGATCTGATGGTCGATGGATTATGCCAGCGTATTCTTGCGTTAACGCAGCCTGTTGCTATTGATTTACGAATGCTCATTGCCGCTATGCGTATCGACAGTGAGTTCGAACGCATCGGAGATATTGCAGTGAATTTTGCCGAACGTGTGCAGCCTTTAGGCGGATCATCTGCCATCTTAGAGCGCGTAGGAATAACACAGATGCTTTCGGAAGCCATGACGATGTTTCGTGATGCTTTTGATGCCTTTATAAATAATGATGCGGAGTTAGCGCGTTCGCTCTTCGAACGTGACGATACCGTTGACGATCTTGCGCGTGACGCATTCGAAAAACTTATCGTTGAAATGAAACGCGACCCTATTCAGATCGAACCTGCCGCTCATGCAATGGCTCTTCTGCGACATGTTGAGCGCCTTGCCGATCACGCCACGAATATCGCTGAAGATGTTGTTTTTATCGTAGAGGCAAAGATGATGAAGCATCATGTTCCCGAGAATGTAAGTTCGAGCGATGAGGACTAAGACATCGGAATTGAAATAGTTGGCTTCCTCCCTTCGTAAAATGTACGAACAATAACAACAGCTAAGATGATCGCGCCGCCGATCATCGCATACTCACTTGGAGTTTCATGAATACCAAAATATACCCAAACCGGATTAAGAACAGGCTCCAACATAGATAAGAGTAATGCATCAAGTGCACGAACATGCGGAATTCCTTTCGTGAAAAGCGCATACGGCACGCCGATCTGCATTACTCCTAAGAAGCATAGCATTCCAACCTCTTCTATATTCTTCGGCATCGCAACAGCATTGCCTGTAAGAGTGAGGATAAGCATTACCACTACAATAATAAGATGCCCAACTATTACTGATTGCCACCGCATTGCCTCCGTTGTCTTTTCATGCTTGAGAAGTAATGTATAACCGGCAAAACAAACGCCGCTTATTAACGCAAGTATATTTCCGATCGCAGAAGATGTTTCGAATTTCCCGACAAAAAATAAACCCATCGCTGCAATCGTAATAACTACGGCAATGATGTCGGCAAGTTTGAGCTTTGTTCTGGAGATAATAGGATCAAAAAATAAAACATAAACCGGGGCAGTGTATTGAAGAAATATGGCATTCGCACTCGTTGTAAGTTTTGTTGCCATCACAAAAAGAACAAGAAGTGCTGCATATACCACTGCAGTCGAGAGAGTGCGGAGCGAGTACCAATCTTTCCGAGACTCAGGCGTCCGAAGTCCGGAGTGGGAGGTCTTTTTAGAAAAATTTATACGGTAAAATATATAGAGGCTAATTGCTGCAAGAGACGAGCGCCAAAGTGAAATACCAAAAGCATCGAGAGAAATATACTTGATGAAATATCCACCCGTGCTCCAAAACACGGCTGCAGCAAGAATGAAAAGAGAGCCTCGGCGTTTCCGATTCGGCATGTTACTGAAAATATGAATTATGAATTAGAGTAGAAATAATTTTTTTTATATTTCATATTCATCTTTTCTTACTTCTTTCCCCATCCGAGTCTATCACCTTCTTCGAGGATAGCTTTCAACTCATCAACGGTAATCTTTTTCTCTTTAGTAAATTTATTAATCTGATCTTCGGTGATGCCGGGCTTACGGATTTCTCTGAATGTATGATAGATCCTGGCAACTTCAACAGCGTTAAAACGCTGAAGTATTGCTTCATGCTCAGGAGTACGAAGGCTGGATTGATCTATGAGAAGTCCGGTTGCCGTATCTTTCTTGGGTTTAATTTCCGGAAGGGGATCAATATCCATTCTCTTGGAAAGCAACGAATCATTGGTTTGCGCAGGCTTATCATCCATTTTTGAACATGCGGTGAATACCAACAGCAGCGAAAATATAAAAGTAAAACGATTCATATAATAATAAGTTTGATGTATGGTAAAATCTAAGTGAAGAATGTAGAATTTGCGATGTGAGTTCCATATTGAATTCCCTTTCTCCTTTTGACGTTACATTCCCGATCAGTATTTTCTGTTTATTATTAATTTTGAACTATGAAATTTGTAACATACAAAGGGCCTGCTCCCCAAGACACTGCCAATACATTCCTTACAAAAACGGTGACCCTCAAGATGGGGGAAGCTTTTTTTCGTACAACCGAGAAAAATGTTCACCATCCGTTGGCTCCGATGGGGCGATTAGGTTTCTTTATCAATGGAAATATTATTGACGCAGAGGCCGCATCAATGAAGTTTGTCATGCGCAGCGATGATAAGCAATTATTACGGCCGACGCTTCCATCTGATATTCTGACTTTTTTGGCTTTGGGTGAAACTTCATTGAAGCTTGCAAGAGAGGTTTATGATTGGTGCATGAAGCGGACTCTTGAAGAGCTTAATACCGGATTCACAATTGCTTGGTCGTTAGCGGAGATCAGCAAACTTTTCGCCCCCGTCCCACGCCCGACCTCCATGCGTGATGGCTATGCTTTTCGTCAGCATGTCGAGGCAGCGCGCCGTAACCGCGGTGTGGAGATGATCCCGGAGTTCGATCTTTTCCCTGTCTTCTATTTTACAAATCATCAGGCTGTCATCGGTCCGGGACCGATGGAAGTAATGCCTGAGCATTTGAAAAAACTCGATTTCGAACTTGAAGCAGCGATCGTCATCGGCAAAGAAGGGCGCAATATCAAAGCAGAGAATGCCGATGAATATATTTTCGGCTACACGATCATGAATGATTGGAGCGCACGTTATTTGCAAATGGAAGAAATGAAGCTTTCTCTCGGACCTGCTAAAGGAAAAGATTTTGCAACGGCAATCGGTCCCTGGCTTGTCACCAAAGATGAACTTGAATCTCGCCTAATCCCCGGACCTAAAGGCGATCGTTACGACCTTGAAATGACTTGCCGAATCGGCAACGAAGAAGTCTCGCGCGGCAACTTAAAAGATATGACCTGGACGTTTGCCCAGCTCATCGAACGTGCAAGCTATGGCGTGACTCTCTATCCCGGTGATGTCATCGGCTCCGGAACGGTCGGAACAGGCTGTTTCTTAGAACTTAACGGCTCGAAAGTTTTCGATAATCGTTGGATTGGTATCGGTGATGTAGTAACGTGCTCGATCGAGCATTTAGGGGATCTGACGAATACAGTGGTCGCGGCAAAATAAAAGAACTAAGAGTAAGGAATTGAGGTTAACATATATGTGAACTTCCAGAAATGCGTTCTGTTAAACTTTATGAAAAGAAGAATGGACGTAGTCCAGTGAAGGAGTTTTTGGATTTACTTCCAGGAAAGTTATTTCAGAAAGTTTCTTGGACGGTAGAACTAGTGGAGAATTTTCAAATGGTACCATCAGAATATCTTAAAAAACTTTCCGGAACCGATGAGCTTTTGGAAATACGAGTTCATCTGGGAAGTGACGCGATACGATTACTTGGTTTCTTTGAGGCAAGGATTTAATTATTATCACAAATGGTTTTTTTAAGAAAACAGATAAAGTACCGCAAAAGGAAATTAAACTTGCAGAAGAGCGAAAAAAAGATTATTTATGGCGAAAAGTAAACTAACGATTGACTTCAAGGATTATATAGAAGAAAGAAAAAGAAAAGATTCCGAATTTGCCGAGGGATATGAAGAAGGTTATCGTAACTTCAAGATCGGCATCCTATTGAAAATAGCCCGTGAAGAATCGGGAATGACGCAGAGCCAAATCGCGAAGAAACTTAAAACAAATAAATCTGCAATTTCCCGTATTGAAAATCACGCCGAAGATATTCGACTTTCAACGCTTCAAAAATATGCAAAAGCTCTCGGAAAAGATGTTAGCGTTAAGATTGCATGATATGAAAAATATCAAATACACAATTTCCCAAACCATCCGCAAACCCATTGCCGAAGTTTTTCAAGCCGTAGTGGATGATAAAATTCTTTCAACTTATTTCTGCAAATCAGCAAGTGGACCAATCGTTGAAGGCGCAACAGTCGTTTGGAATTGGGTCACGGACGGATCAAAGGAATTCGTCGTAAGTAAAGTTACCGAGAACGAGAAGATAGAAGGTCATTGGAAAGCAGACTATGTTACCACTGTATTCGATTTTGTAAAAAAAGACGACTCGACAACTATTGTCCGTATCACCAAATCAGGATTTCATGATGACGAAACAGGAAGAGTCAGTTCGTATGGACAGTGCAATGGTTGGACTCATATGCTGGTATGTCTGAAAGCACGGCTGGTCTTTGATATTGATCTGCGGTGATTTTAGGCAAATGTCAACTCGCTATGTAGATCGTGCGAAGCATTCTCTAGAATTAAATTGCCGTTATCTTGTGTGTAAAGCTGCTCATTGGCATTTAAGAGTTCGATGCCATATATTGTCCCGTCTGGGGCAATGTCAATATTGACTTCATCGCCGATAGGTATAGTGGTGACCTCTTCGTTTTTCTCCCGAAAACGAATGTACGCAACATTATACTTTTTATCGTATGTAACTTTCAATAAGCTTAGAAAAATCTTCCGAACTGGAAATGCGTATGCCAGCCGCTGACAGATCCGAAGGGTATATTAGCATCGAAACCGTAACCAAGATCTATACCGATAAGTCCTACTGCAGGAACCTGTACTCTTGCGCCAACACCTGCAGCGCGTTTTAGGGTAAAGGGATCGCTGTGAGAAAAATTCGTCCACACATTTCCTGCTTCCGCAAATGCTTCGACAAAAATAGGAATAGGTTCACGCGCAATCTGGAAGCGAAGTTCGGCAGCATAGCGGTTGTAGAAAAGTCCGCCTTGCGAATATGTAGAACCCGGAGCTGTTTGAATGCCTATTGAAGCATCGTTATATCCACGAAGAGGAATCGTATAAAAACCTGTTGCAAGACCCGAACCTCCCATGGTGAAACGTTCTTGTGGTGGTACGAACGGCGATCCGCTGATCCCACCTAATTGCCCGACATCGGCAACTGTTGCAAGTACAATTTTATTTACTGCATTGAACTGCACGATCGTCGAATAAAATTTTAATGAAAAACCGACCTTATAATAATTTGCAGGCTCATTCGGAGTTTTGGATTTCAATGGTAAGAACGCTACCTTGGTCAGGAATGAAAGATCGGAACCTGCTCCGGGAAAGAGCGGGTCGTCCGTCGAATTACGCGAGATCACTTGCTGCAAACTAATTTCATCATGAACACCGGGATTGTAGATGCCACCGCCCGATGTAATGTTCGAATGCTGCCCGAGTAATGTCCAATCGCCGCGGAAAAAATCATCCGGCACACGAAAGCGTCTGCCGACAGAGATCGTTGCACCGGTGCGGACGATGCTGTAATAAATATTACTCTGCTGATTAAAGATCGTAAACCCAAGCGCTGTCGGCTCCTGAAAAAGCCATGGCTCCGTTACGCCGATCGAAAGTGACCGGTAGCTCGACTGTCCGAACTCTGCAGAAATCGTTGCGATCTGACCTGCTCCGCCATGAAGCGGATCAGCTATATCAAAATTGTTAAATGAAAGACCAATCGAACCCGTCAAACCCAGAGAGCCTCCGTAACCAAGCGAAGCATTAAATGTATCGCTCGATTTTTCTTCGACATTATAGGTAATATCAAATTGCGTTGCGTCCGGCACCGGCTTTACATCCGGAACAAGTTTTTCCTGATTAAAATAATTTAGTTGTGCAAGCTGACGAAGTGAGCGGATGATCGCCGAGCGGCTGAACGGGTCGCCGGGGCGAGTATAAAGCTCACGACGGATGACATAATCTTTTGTTTTTGTATTACCGGCAATATCTACATTCCGAATAAAATGTCGTTTGCCTTCGATGATATGAATGGCAATATCGAGTGAGTCCGGTCCGCTCTCGCCTTCAGCTCTCGGAATTATCGTTTCGACAGGTTCGATATTGACGATATACCCGCGATCATAGTATAATGAACCAACATCGATAAAATCAGGAGTCGGTCCTTTAAGATTCAATTGGAATTTCTCGACATTATACACATCGCCTTTTTTGAATCCGAGATTTTGGCGAACCTCAGTTTCTGAGAAAACTTCGTTGCCGATGATGGAAATATTTCGAAGAACATATTGAGGACCTTCATAGACCGAAACGAGAATGTTAAGATCTTCTTTATCAGTTACCCAAATGGTATCACCAAGAATTGCTGCATCACGGTAACCCTTAGTGCGGTAATACGCAAGGACTCGTTGTTTATCGTCCTGAAATTTTTTCTCATCAAAATTTCCACTTCGAAAGATACTTATAATTGAGGGGAATGGTCGCTTCTCATGTGTATCGTCCATCGCACTGCGCAGATCACTTGAAGAAATATTGGCATTGCCGGCAAAATCAATATGACGAACCGTTACTTCCGTACCTTCATTGATATGAATATACAGCCGGACTTTATTGGTGCCATCGCCGACCGGCTTGATCTCCGTTGTAATATCGGCATACTGATACCCTTCTTTCATATATGCAGCTCTGATCTTCTGCCTGATATTTGCAACTTCCCACGGACGCAAGAAATCATTTTTATAAAACGTAAAAGATTTCTGAATGTCGCCTAATGAGAGATGTTTGTATCCGTCAATAATAATGGAATCAGCATGCTGGAATTCTTTTACCTTGATCGTCAGATACACTCCGAACGTTCCGCCATCTTGTGGGATGATCTTCGTTGCTTCGATATTCACATCAGAAAAAATATTCTGCTGCCAAAGCCGAGTGATCGCACGGCGTATCTCATCCGATGGCATCGTGATCTTATCGCCTTTTCTGATCGTGCTCTGCGCAATGATCGTCTCCGCACTGCCGGAAATATTTCCTTCGACAGTGATGCCGAGAACAGTATATTCCTGCTCACTGCCGGGAGTTTGAGAGAATGCTGCAGAAAAATTACACATAACGAATAAGAGTGTCATTGCGAGGAGTCGTGCAGCGACGACGAAGCAATCTCCTGAGGTATTATGATCAGCTTCTCGGTTAACCCTCAGGGGATTGTTTCGGCGGGCTAAAGCCCTTCTCGCAATGACACTATTACGTTTGAAAATCATTAGTGAGTAGAAATATTATTTTTAGATCGTCCCTTTAGTCAGTACCCGGACAATATCTTTAACATACGATGAATGCTCTTTCAGAACGTCTTCGGTTTTCTTGATCTGCGCACCCGTCATACCGAACCGGCGTTCGCGCTTTTGATATTCACGGATCGCCTTATATAGATGCTCCCTACGGAAATCAGGCCAGCTTGTTTTTGTCACATAGATCTCGCTATAAGCAAGCTCCCAAAGCATAAAGTTCGATAACCGAACTTCCCCGGATGTACGGATCAGAAGATCGGGATCGGGAAGCTCATTGGTTGTGAGATAAGAGCCAAGCAATTCTTCATTAATATCTTCCGGCGATACTTTACCGCGGCGCACATCGAGCGCCAGAAGCTGCGAGGCGCGGACAAGATCCCATCTGCCTGAATAGGATAATGCAAGCGTCAGCGTAAGCCGTGTGTTATCGGAAGTCTTATCGATCGCATCAAAAAGATCATGCTGCACTTCTTTGGGAAGAGCATTCGTCTGACCGATAGTATTCAATCTTACGCCATTCTCGCGCATTTCCTCAAGCTCTTCATGAAGCATTTTGCGAAGCAGGCGCATCAGCATCCCGACTTCGCGGCGGGGACGCTTCCAATTTTCCGTGCTGAAAGCATAAAGCGTTAAATGCGTCAAACCAAGTTCGCGCGAAGCGCGTGTAGCATCGCGGACACTTGAGATCCCTGCCTGATGCCCCGCAGCACGGGGAAAGCCGCGCTCTTCAGCCCAGCGCCCGTTGCCATCCATAATGATCGCCACATGCGCAGGTATTGCGCCCGCAGCACGAAGATCAGCCTGGACGAGCTTATCTTCTTCGCTTTGCGAATAAGGCTCAGGCTTAAAAAGATGACGAAATAAAGACGGCACGGCGTTAATTTTGATTCCTTACGAGACAAGCAAGGCGAATGTTCCCCTACAACCCTCTAAAACTCCAAAAAAACAGGATAGGTTTGGGAAAAATAATTGACCGACTGGAGGATTATTTCGCTCTCTTCAAAATCCCCTCTGCTTCTTCTCTCGTCGGAGCTTCGGCGATGAGGCGGGTGATGGGTTCGGTGTTCGAGGGGCGGACGTGCAGCCAGCTATTACCAAAGTCAAAGCGGATGCCGTCTTCTTCATTAATGCTTATTGCTTCGGCAACCATTTTTGATTTTACAGCGGCAAGAACAGATGCAACTTGCTCTGCATTTTCTAAAGCGATCTTTGATTTGACGATCTCATATCGCGGTAACGATCTTTTCTTTTCGGATAAACTTGTATTGCTGAATGCAAGATTATTCAATGCCAAAGCAATTGCAACAAGAGAATCGCGGCCCGTATGCACTGCCGGATAGATGACGCCGCCCGAACCTTCGCCGCCGATGATTGCATGAATAGCTTTCATTTTTTTCGCAACATTTATTTCGCCGACAGCAGTGCGATAAACCGTTGCTCCGAATTTTTCCGCAAGATCATCTATTGCGCGAGTGGTAGAAAGATTAACAACGATGTTTTGCGCTCTTTCGCTATTTCGTAAAACCTCTTCAGCAGCAAGAACGATCGTATTTTCTTCGATGAAGGGTTCGCCGTTATCCATAATGAAGACGCAGCGATCGGCATCGGGATCAACGGCAATTCCGAGATCGGCTTTATTTTTTTTCACTTCATTGCATAGCTCGCTTAGATTCTGCGGAACAGGTTCAGGAGCATGGGGAAATTTTCCGGAGCCATCGGCATGAAGTGGCAGAACATCGACAACTCCGAGAAGTGCAAGAAGTTCACGGACAATAAAGGAGCCGGAAGCATTTACGGCATCAAGAATGATCTTGAATTTTCGTGCACGAATAGCATCGATGCTTAAAAAAGGAATATGAACAATACAATCAAGATGCTCAAGTTTGACCTCATCACCGGGAATCAATTCACCGGAAGCTCCGTGATGTTTTGCTGCGCCGCCATCAGCAATGCTCCAAAGTTTTTCATTCTCGGATCGATCAAGAAATAAACCCGTCCGTGCGATGAACTTCATGCCATTCCACTCCTGTGGGTTATGGCTTGCCGTAACAGATATTCCGCCTTTAACAGAAGTATGGGTTTCGACGGCGAACATTACCGTCGGTGTAGGTACCATTAAAAGCCCGAGCACATCGCAGCCTGCATCGCGAAGTTCATCGGCAATAAGCTCATAATATTGCTTGCCGCCCTGGCGTCCGTCGAAGCCAAGCGCAACAAGCCCGTTATTGCCGAGCATCTGGGCAAAACTTTGGGCATAAAGCTTTGCGGCATCTTCAGTGAAGCCGTTCGGTGCAGCGGTGATTCCGCGAAGACCTGAGATAGAGCGAATAAGCATTGAAAAAAAATTAGTTTAATATCGTCTCATCGAATAGTCGTGCACCATGAAAAACCCGCAGAATTTCAACAAGAGAATTTCTAACTCGATACATGATTCGATAATTTCCGAATATTATTTAACGATGTTCAGGATTATTAATTTCGGGGATAATTCTTCCGGAGAGAGGGAAGTTTTCTAAACGTTCTGCAGACTCAATCAATTCTTCAACGAAAAGAGTTGCGCGGAAAGGTGCGTCAGCTGCAATAAACTCTGCGATGTCATCAATATCATCGGCGGCTGGTCCGGTTATTACTACACGAGCCATTTTCGAAACCGCTGTTTTGCTTCTTCAAGTGTAATAACATTCCCTGCGTCTGCTGCGTCAATTCCCTTTTGAAGCTTGTAAAGAATATATAGTCGTTCTATGAACTCAGGAAGAGCTCCTTTATCAGGCAGATCCTTGAGGGCATCGAGAACTTTCTCTTTCTTTATTTCTAAGATTCCTGACATATTAAACTAACCAAAATCCAAATCAAAAGAGTTCATGCTTGGTATTAATGCACAACAGTAATCTTTCTCATTTCTCGTTGACCATTTGATGTAATAATAACGAAATATACTCCATTAGTGAGAGTAGATAAGTCGAGAGTAAGCTGATCTGACTCTGTTTTCGAAAGGAGAGTAACACCTAGGAGATTAACGACTGAGGCTGAGATATCCGCCCCCTTATTGCTTATGCGAAGGCTATTAGCCGAGTTCAGAATTTGTAAAGGATTCTCTGTAGGTTGAACTTCTGAAGTTCCGCCGACTTTGGAATAATCGAATTGAAGGTTGTCACAAGAGAGCGTATCCATATTATGCAGGACATCGAATGGATAGGAAATAGCATTACCTTTTTTAAGTATTACAACTGCATTACTGTTGAAATCCCAATTAAACGATGCATCTTTTTTAAGGTAGTAAAATCCTAAACTCTGTGAAGTAGTGCTTATCGATGAACCGGGTTCAGCGAAAACAATGGTTGTTTTTCTACCAATGATTGAACCACCCTCAACAGTATAATTTCCCCCTGGTTTTACCCAGACATAAGGAAATTTCCCGGATTCAGTACCGGTCACTATATGTACAGTATCAGGGATTACCGGAAAACAGGAAATAATCTTTGTTTGAAATGAAGCAGAGGCAGTACAACCTAATGAATTAGTAACCGTCAGTATTCCCGATTTAACACCATCGCTATGATACGTGACGTTTGGTGATGGACTCGAAGACGTAGTAATATCTGCGTCCTGTCCAAATGACCAAGAATATGTGGTGCCGGAAGATTCGGAAGAATTATCTGAAAATTGAACTGCATTTCCGGTAAATCCTACATAACCAAAGGAAGTTGCATAATCATTAGGTATCGGTTGAGGTCTTGGATAACTGACTACTTGAATATCAGGACTGGTATTCTCGGATACAGTATAGGGATCGGTAGCAATTACCCGTACACGAAAATGATCCCCTTTAATTCCTATTGCCACCGGAATGGTATTCGGTGAAATAGTTGAATGACCAATATTCGTGAACTTCGCAAACGATCCGTTTGCATCGGAGAGCTGAATGGCGAAAAAGTTATCAGGTTGAAATGTACCGCTTGATTCGAAGGGCACCAACAATGTATCCCCGGTGCACATTGTGAACTTCGAGATAGTACCAACGGATACCTTTTGTGCAGATGCAAAACTCAAAGGGCACAAAATACTCAGAAGAAGGAATAGATGTTTCATCGGTCACATTTTTATACTACAAAATCCCGACCTTCTCCTCGACTAAAGGAGTTAGTCATTAAAAGTATTGATACCAAAAATAACCTTCGTAGTTACCTTTTTGTTACATCATTCCCTTATTTGAGACGGTTATCTGTATCTATGCATTTCCCGTCGTCGAGGAGCCGCCGAGATTGCCTTGATCGGGCGAGGCACTTTCGGCGATGGCTTTACGCATACCTGTATCGGCTTGGACGTTTTGCATATTGTAGTAATCAAGAACGCCAAGTTTTCCTGAGCGGAATGCTTCGGCTATTGCCATCGGAATCTGCGCTTCGGATTCAACAACCTTCGCACGCATTTCTTGAACCCTGGCTTTCATTTCCTGCTCGAAGGCAATAGCTGCGGCGCGGCGCTCTTCGGCTTTTGCGCGGGCAACTTTTAATTCGGCTTCGGCTTGATCGCTCTGAAGTTTCGCGCCGATATTTTGCCCGATATCAACATCGGCAATATCGATCGAAAGAATTTCATACGCCGTACCGGAATCAAGTCCTTTTGCAAGAACCGTTTTCGAAATATTATCGGGGCTTTCCAACACTTCTTTATGTGAATTGCTTGAGCCGATCGTCGTCACGATTCCTTCGCCAACTCTTGCAAGGATCGTCGCTTCGCCTGCTCCGCCGACAAGACGCTCGAGATTCGCGCGGATAGTAACCCTTGCAACTGCCGTAACCTGAATTCCATTTTTTGCTACTGCAGCAACAGGCGGAGTTTCAATAACTTTCGGATTCACCGAAAGCCTGACCGCTTCAAGCACATCGCGTCCGGCAAGATCAATTGCTGCGGCACGATTAAAATCCAGATCAATATTTGCTTTATGCGCACTGATCAAGGCATTGATCACTTTCGGCACATTACCCCCTGCCATATAATGCGCTTCAAGCGATGGAATATCAATATTGATACCGGCTTTTGTTGCCGTGATCTTTGAGCGGATAATAACGTCCGGCGGTACTTTGCGGAATCGCATTCCTACTAAGTCGCCGAAAATACGGACTTTAACGCCGCTTGATAGTGCCGTGATCCAAAGACCAAGCGGTACCATATACAGCAAAAAAATGAGAAAAAATAAACAGGCAACAATAATGCCGATGGAAAGTCCTGAAATGGGGTTCATGGGTATGGTTGTGTCAAAAGTTTGAATACAAAAGTACGGAGAAATATAGCCTCCGTAACGGGTTCCAAATTAATAGTTCAGATAGTTACCCATGCTTCTTCAAAGATAACTTGTTTTATTTGCGGTAATTCATATCCCAAAAATCTTTCACCTATCGATTGAAATTTTCTTGGAATATCACTGACGAGAAAAATATGCTCCGGTTTTGCTTTTGGAGTATTTGCTTCTAATATTTTAATTTCTCGTGCTGCAACTGCTCCGGAATTGATAAGCGTTACATTTGCACCCATCACCGATTGAATGACGTGCGAAAGAACAGGATAATGCGTACAGCCTAAGATCAACGTATCAATTTTTGCTTCGTGAAGTGATTGCAGATATTCACGAGCAACAAGTTCAGCAACAACTTTTTCTTCCCAACCCTCTTCGGCAAGCGGCACAAAAAGCGGACAGGCTTTTGCGAATGTTTCTATGTGCTTGCCGATTCTTTTTGCTTCGCTTTGTAATTCAATTTCGTATGCTTTACTTGAGATAGTAGCCTCAGTACCGATAATGCCAATTCTGCCCGATGATGAAACATGTAACGCTTCTTTGCAGGCAGGTTCGATCATTCCGATAACAGGGATATCGCCGGCAATAGATTTAACGACATCAAGAGCGACGGCGCTAACCGTATTGCATGCAACGACGATTAGTTTTGGCTTATGTGAAAGAAGAAGCTCCGTATCTTCCTTTGCATAGCGGCGAACAGTTTCGACAGATTTCGAGCCATACGGAACGCGTGCGGTATCACCGAAATAGACAATACGCTCATCCGGTACGCTGGAAAATAATTCTTTAACAACCGTCAAGCCGCCGATACCGGAATCGAAGACACCGATGCATTTTTGTTCACTCACTTTTCTGAAGGGACAGCAGGAATTTTCACCGGAGGAATTTTGCCTTGCTGCCTTTGCAAATTCATCAACGAATCTTTTGAGCCGGCATTTCTCTGATCAAAGACATCTACGTTTCCCCGTCGAGTCGGCATGTTTGGCGGATGCTCCTCCCCTTTCTGAGATCGTTCTTTTTCCATCTTATCGCGTGCTGCCTGACGAATGGGAGTAAGATTGAGATTCAATGTTCGGGCAATATACATTGTTGCATCGCTTGATGCGCGCTGAAGATTTGTCCATACTTCTGCAATATGTTTTCCTTCAGGGGTTTTTATAAACGCATTATAGATTTTTAATTCTTTTGCGCTTAAATTCCTACGATAAATATCGAAATATAGTTTTTCAAAAGCTTGGTCATCCAAATTTTTGAATGCTGCCTTTGCAGCTTCGGCAGAATCAATACCCTGCATTGCAAACGAACGCGATATACCCTGAAAATATTGGGCTGCCTGTTCTTTGACGGATTTTGCAGGTTTAATAATAGGATAAAATTCTTTGAACAATTTTTTGAATTCTTCACTATCGGCATACGATTTAGGAGCTATAGGAGCCATGGTCCTCCCGGGTTTCATCATCGGATGAGGGTCTTCCTGAGAAAAAGCTACCCTGCAGAAAAAAAAGATCGATACAAAAATTAGGAGTCTCATAATAATTGAATATTACTGAATGATTACGGCGTATGTAACGATAATCAGGGGATTAAAAGTTTTCAGATAGCATCTGCCCCTAGTTCAACCCACTTGCCGCCCGAAAATACCTCAAACTTTGTAAAAGGATGAACTTCCCATAGTGAACCACGAGACTTGCCTACTTCATCCCCATGTTCTTCATCCCAAAGGATCCAGCCTGAGACTCTGACCTTCGCATTTTGGTCAGCAAGCTTCTCAAAAACACGAAGCTGCCAGGCAGGAAATTGTTCTTTCCAAAAAGGCGTAGCTTCGACGACAATTCCCTTATTTTTATTTTCTCCCGGAAATTCAGTTATCCAAATATGAAAATCATGGTAAAGATCACTTTTTCCGTTACATGCTTCCGACCCTGATTCTTTTGCATGTGCTAAATATCCGATCACTTGAATTCCACGATTTTCATTGGCAGCAGCCTGCTCAATTGCAGCCGATGTCCACCTGCTGCGTCTTTCTTTCCCCATCATAAACAATGCATCATGAGGTAAAGAAATGATCTGACTGACACCAATTGGTATAAATTGTGTGGACGCTGCCCACCTGTTCTTTTCTTTATTTAGTTCAGGGTCGCCGCCAATACCTTCCGGGGGGATACCATGAAAATCTTTCGGAGCCGGACCGATAGATGAGGGAGCAGGAGTTCCAGTTCCTTTGGGCGATTCATTCTTACGAATCGCAATATAGATCAATACGATAACAATAAGAAGACCGAGGGTAAGAAGAATTTTATTACTTTTTGACATTCCTTTAATCATACAATCCCCGAAATCATGGCTCCGACACTTTCTTCCATCCTGATATCATTGACCAGAAATTCCACCAGCCGGATATGGAGACCATAAAAATATGACCGAGAAAAAAGAAAATAAATGCTGCCATAAAAAGGAAATGAATCCAGCGCGCAAAATCATATCCGCCAAAGATCCAGGTTAAGGGCTGCAATTGGACAGGCAGATACAAGACCGATCCTGAAAGCGTTACGCCGATCGCAAGAAAAGGAGTACTGGTATAAGCAAGTTTTTGCAGAGAATTATATTTTCCGTATTTCGGAGGTTTTTTTTCTATCCGCAAATAATATTTGATCATGGGAAGAACTCCGGGAATATCCTGTTTGCGAAAGATCGTGGTATCGCGCCCGTGTCTTGAAATGATATTATAGGTAACGGCAATAACTCCGTTGAAAAAAAATATCCACATCGCAGCAAAATGCCAAAGCCTTGCTCCGCCCAGCCAACCACCCAAGAGGATCCACTTTGGAAAATGGAAATCAAAAAGAGGAGAAGCATTAAAAATTCGCAACCCGCTTGCAACCATGATCGAAAGGGCAATAAAATTCAACCAATGCGTAAGCCGCACGATAAGAGGATGAAGATATTCTTTGCCGGATTTAGTTTTCATTACATTCCTGCATGCCAATCATATCCCTGATCTTCCCAATATCCTCCGGGCTTTTTATCGGTAACGACAAGTTTGGTAAGCCATTTCGCACTCTTATATCCAAGCTTTGTCGGCATGACGATTCGGCATGGTGCGCCGTGTTCAAGTGCCAGAGGTTTATTGTAGGATTCATAACAAAGAAGCGTTTGCGGATGACGCGCGCTTTCGATATCATAGGATTCATAATATTTATCGGCGCATTCCACATAGATAAATTGTGATTTAGGATCGGCACCAATCCAATCCAGAAATTTCCAGAGCGGTGTGCCGCCCCATTTTACATTCTGGCTCCAGCCTTCAACGCAAACATGCTTTGCATTTTCAATGGTCATGCCAAGAGTCTTAATTTGATCAAGCGAATAATACCCCGGATATTTTACATTGCCCCGAACTTCCAACCGCCAGTCTGGTGTCGTATCCGATGGCGGACGATCAGTATCGTAGCTATTATTGCGGTACTTCGATTCGGGTGTAAGGTCTTTATCGGCAATAGCAGGAGAAAGTTTTGTTGTGCTGAATAATTTTGCCTTTAATCCATCATCAACTTTCTGAAATTTCATTAACGCCTCTTCCACCTTTCCATCCGGCGTTGCATCGCAGGAAAGAAGAAATGTGGCGAAGAGAAAAACTCCAAAAAATGTGAATGTTTTTTTCATAGAATTATAATGTCTGCCAGTTTCCGCCGCTTAAGAATTCGAATTTCGTTACCGGATGAATTTCCCATAATGATGCACGGCTCCTGCCGATCTGCTCGGGATGATCTTCATCCCACATGATCCAGCCAGAAACTCTGAAGGATGCATGTTGGCTCACTAACTGCTCGAATTTTGTCAATTGCCAACCGGAAAATTGTTCTTTCCAAAATGGAGTTGCTTCAACAATAATTGATTTGCTTTTATCTTTGCCGATAGAGTCAGTGATCCAAATATGGTAATCATGATAATTATCATTATTGCCATTACAACTTTCATTACCTTCTTCTTTTACGGCTAGTATATATCCACTCAAACGAACGGCACGTAATTCACCTGAAGCTGCCTGATTCATTGCAACCGGAGTCCACTTATAGCGATCTTCACTGCCGATGGCAGATAATATATCGTGCTGAATGCCGATTATATCGGAGACGTTTACATCAATAAAATTTTGTGAAGAAAGCCATCTGTTCTTTTCAATGTTCAATAAACTATCTCCGCCGATTCCCTGCGGAGGAATGCCATGAAAATCTTTCGGAGCCGCGGGAGTTGTTTCTGTATTCTGTGTATTGCAGGAGATAAATGCAATGCTAATACAAAGAAGAAAAATAATTTTCCCATGACATGATTTCATCTATAAGAAAGTATTAAAGGAAGGAAAAAGTTCTTGCACTCGGTGAGCAGTAGTGGCTTAATTTAAATTGTCATTCTGAGTGAAGCATTCTTCTGCGACCACAGGAGCAGAAGCGGAACGAAGAATCTGAGCTTTCAGACAAACCGAAATCTCAGATTCTTCGCTGCCTCGCTCAGAATGACAAGATTAAAGTTCTTTTAAATTGAGCCACGTCGGTGCGCTCTATGCCTAATGCCAATCGACCGCTATAGCAAATGCAAGAAATACGAACATTAGGAAAACCCAGATCGCTATACCAATGCCAAGCCACCGCCGGAATTTTGGGTTACGATCAATCTGCAGCGGCTTTTCATTCACAGTTTAAAATAGCCAATGCGGCTGGAAGGTCCATTCCATTGCAAGCATGAAGATCAGGATCGAAGCAACGACAAGAGGAGCATAGGCAATGATCGAAAGGAATTTCGCATCATATTTCAAATGCATGAAATACACGGCAACAAGCCCTGCTTTAACAAGTGCGAACGCGATCAGCAATACGACCATCGGCGTATGCGGCATTCCGCTTTGCGAAAGCAATACTTCGATAACCGTCAGCACAAAAAGCGCTGCGAAGATCTTTAAATATGTTTTAGTATGGTTGGTTGTGCTATGTTCCATCGTCATAATTCAAAAAAATTATAAGTGTCATTGCGAGAAGGGCTTTAGCCCGACGAAGCAATCCCCTACATCGTGGTAGAGACTGACATATTAGAATACTGGATTGCTTCGTCGCCCGCAAGCGGACTCCTCGCAATGACACTAATACTCAGATCAGATACACAAGCGTAAACAAAATGATCCAGATCAGATCCACAAAATGCCAGTACAATCCGACTACTTCCACATCATCACCTTGTCCTGATACCGGACGTTCGCGAAGCCACTTTACTCCGCGGATCATGATATATGGTACTGCTGCAGCAAGGATCGAAACAAGTACATGCGGAAGCGGCGGCCATTTATGCAATGGTCCGAACCATAAGTATAGTGAAAAGCCTATCGCAGCAATGCGCATAAAAGCCATCACCCAGCCGTTTTCCGAATGTTCTTTTGGTCCGAGCTTTGTTGCGATCACCACGCAAAGCAGATAGATCACTCCGCTAAGTACATGCAATCCGTGAAAACCTGTGAGGCTGAAAAAAGTAGCATCGAATAGACTTTTTTCCATGCCCATGCCATCCTCAAAAACGAGATGACGGTATTCAAAAACCTGCACTCCCAAAAATATCGCACCGCCAAGCGCCGTAAAAAGAAGCCATGTAATAAGCCCTTTTTTCGTAACCGATTGCGCTGCCTGCACAGCCATTACCATCGTTACGCTCGAACATATAAGGATGAAGGTATTGATAGCCGTTAGATTGATATCCAGCGGATAGTGCTCCATGCCCGGCGCATGCGCAGAGTTCGGCGATGGCCAAAGCGCAGATTGACCGATGCGTACGGAGATATACGCTGCAAAAAGTCCCATGAACATCAACGCATCCTGACACAGGAAAAGCCACATAAAGACTTTTCCCATCGGCGTTCCGGTGCTAGTATAGACAGGCGTATGATGCTCGTGAACTTCGGTTTGATGTGATAATGCTATTTCAGCCACGATTTCTCAATGATTTTGGTGAATATTCTGAATGCAAATATACAGAGAAAATATGGTCTGAACCGTGATTTTTCGGATTTAAGGGTTTTTTGCGATAATCATCAATACACAGATACGAAGGGAGTAACACCCGTTCCGCTGACAAAACTTATGCAACTTCATTGTGATAATTTCGTAATAATAACTATGCATTTCAGTTCATATCATCCTATTGCACGTTTTTCCGATCTTTTCCGTACGACGTTCCGCTCGATACGCCATCGCAATTACCGTTTGTTCTTTCTGGGGCAATGCGTTTCACTGATCGGAACGTGGCTGCAGAATACTGCGCTGGCATGGCTTGTCTATTCGATCACGAAGGATTCACGAGCACTGGGCCTAATGGGATTTCTTGGCGCTGTACCAATTCTTTTCCTCGGAGTCTATGCCGGAACAATTGCCGATGAATTCCCCAAGCGCAAGATCATTCTCATTACGCAATCACTGCTCGGCATTTTTGCTTTTCTTCTTGCATTCTTTGTATGGCAAAACTGGACCGCTATTTGGATACTTGGTCTTGTAAATTTGCTTTCCGGTGCAACGATTGCCTTTGATCTTCCCACACGCCAGGCATTTGTTGTTGAGATGGTCGGTAAAGAAGATGTTCCGAATGCCGTTGCTCTGAACTCTGCGATCTTCAATGCTGCTCGACTCATCGGTCCGGCACTTGGAGCACTAATCATTGCAACCGTTTCAATCGAGCTATGCTTTCTTATTAATGGTGTTTCATTTCTTGCAGTGATCATCGGATTACTCATGATGCGTATGCCACATGAAGTGCGCAACAGAAGATTGAAAGATGAGTCGCGTGTGCAATCAATGAAAGTTGGCATACGCTATTTATATACTATTCCGAATTTCAGAGCACTGATGGTTCTTGTAGTAGCGATGACACTCTTTGCTTGGAGTTATACCGTGAATCTTCCTGTGATTGCAGTCGAAGTATTAAAAGGAAACTCAGCAACGTATGGGGCTTTACTCTCAGCAAATGGTCTTGGTGCTCTTGTCGCCGCTTTAACACAGGCTGCATTCAGCAATAAATTGCGCGCCAGATTTATGGTGTATTTTTCTATTGCAACATTTATTGCTTCGATCAGTCTTATCCCGCTTTTCAATTCTACGGTACCCGTACTTTTCTGTTTAGGAGTTACAGGTTGGAGTGTCATTACATTTTTCATCACAGCGAATTCCACATTACAAAGATTTGTACCCGATGAATTACGAGGAAGAGTGATGGGCATATACTCACTTGCCTTCGCCGGATTATTTCCCTTCGGAAGTTTGCTTGCAGGATTTTTAGCGCATGAGTATGGAGTAGGAGTCGCCCTTTGGACAGATTCAATAATACTCGTAATCGTCGCCTCGCTTACATACCGTTTCGTCCGGAAACTTCCCAGTCTATCGGTCATTGCCGAGAAGAGCGGATCGAAAGCAATACGAGTGGAAATGTATAATCAGGTTATGGCATTGTAAGACGTCATTGCGAGGATGGAGCGGAGCGACTGACGAAGCAATCTACACTTTCGGATTCATAAACCCTTGAATTTTAGATTGCTTCGCTGCGCTCGCAAAGACGTTATATTGAGTCGTCATTGCGAGGAAGATATTATTTTCCAGAAAACTAATTTCTCACGTAATCCGTTATCTTGACACAACAACTAATTATCACGAACTACTATGCTTATTTTCTTTTTTGGAATGGTTGCCGGAATGGCTGGGATTATCTATATCTGCTATAAAGATGTATGGGCAGAGAAAAAAGCAGCAGAGAAAAAATTAGAGGGGCAAAAGTCCTAAGCATCCTGTCGCCAAAGAATAGATCAACGCTTTCCCCATCATACTTCGTGTCTTTCTCATATCTATATCTTTATAAAGATCATCCATGATCTTTGTTTGATGCATTGAGCTTTCAAATGTTCTCTTTGATGCATTGATAACACAAAAGTGCTCGCTTGCCTGAAGAAAATTCAACGAAGTCGTAAATCCGAATCCCGCGGAAATAATAAACCGAACGATAAGTCCTACATGAAAGAAGTACAGAAGAAGAAGGGACAGTACCCCTGCTATCAAACAAATATACGCAAGTCTTTTTCTCCATTGAATGCCGGTCCTATCAATATTGCAAACACCGGGTTGATAGGTGAATTGTTCTGCCATTTTTTTATTATTGGTAAAGCAAATATTTTTTCCGCATGGTCCGAAATGTAACAGGACCATCTTTCCAAGCTATATGAAAAAGTGAAGCTTCGTCTTGCCAATGAACAAAACCTTCATCATTCTTTTTAGGCATTTGCAATATGGTAAATACATGTTTGGAGCCGGTAACTTTCTCAAACATTTTTTTTGTACTTGCCGGTAAAGCTTTAAATGATCTTGCGAACACTGTATCGGCAAGTAATTGATTCATTATAACAAATTGCGATGCATATAACTCTTCGAGCTTGAACTTATGCATATCTTTTGGCAATTCGATCTCCATTCCTAAAAATGTTTTAGTCGAGTCTCCATACGGCACGGTGTAATCTTCTCGCTTTGCGGAAATTTCATGAGGAAGTGATGACGCAAGAACATGTTCTAACATTTCCGGTTTTACAAGTTTCGAACCAAGCCTTAAAAATGGTTTATCGGAGCCAATACCGACAGAAAGAATTCCAAGCTCTCCGATCGCGCCGAACATCGCACAGCCAACTGCATTTTCGAAAGTAGGAATGTTAGGGCTTGGACTTGTCCATTTCAAACCAGTCTCATTCCAATACATCGATCTTTCCCATCCCGTCATTCTGATAATAGTAAGCTTTAATTTCTCTGCTCCGTGAAACCACTTTTCGCCCTTCGCCATTTTTGCAAGTTCACCAAGCGTCATCCCATGCAAATACGGAACAGGAATTGCGCCTACAAATGAGCGAAGCGAAGTATCTAAAATATTTCCTTCGATGCGTTCACCTGATAACGGATTCGGTCTATCGAGAACAATGAACTGCACATTGTTTTCCGCCGCAGCTTCCATTGCATAGATCATCGTTGAAAGATATGTATAAGGACGAACACCGATATCCTGAATATCAAAAACTAAAGCATCAATGCCCCGGAGCATCGAGCGAGCCGGTTTGCGATTGCTGCCATAAAGGGAATAGACAGGTACGCCCTCAAATGTTTCCGCGCTATCGCTCGGAACTCCGGCTTTGCGCTCGCCCAATAATCCATGCTCGGGAGAAAATAATGAAACAAGCTTAAAAGATTTCTGCTTTACAAAAAGCTTCGGCGCAAATTCACCATTTAAAGTACGTGAGGTTTGATTACAAATAAGTCCGATTTTTTTTCCTTTAAGCTGTACAAATTTCTCCGAAACGAGATTATCAAGACCTGTGCGGACTTGGCTGCTTGCAGAAGTAAAGAAGAAAGAGATTAAAAAGAAAAAAAGAAGAGATCTTTTGAAAATCATCATTATGAAATAAATAGTCTTGCTAAACGACGCGAAGTATAGTGAAGAATCCCGAAATATGCTTATATTTGTAAAAGTGCCTTAGTGCCTCGTATTAGCTATTCACATATCAACTCGTGACGATATGATATTTAAAGAACCTGATTCTGCCGACCGAATTCTTCGGAAGCTATTTGCTATTTTACACAGAAAATACAGTACCGTTGACGCGGAAGTTATTTATGATGCACTTTCCGAAGCAATTGAAGTATGCCTGAAATACTCAACCGAAGAGCAAACGACTGGACTGCTTTACACGATTGCCTATAGAAATCTTTACCATGAGACGACTGACCGGAAGAGGAAAAAAACTTCAAGCATTGAAGGCTTTACTGCGAGAGGAATTGACTTCCCTTCTCAGGATGATTTGGAATTAGAATTTACTGTAGCCGAAACGCTTAACCAATTGATGCTCGAGCTAAAGCAAGATGAAAAAGATCTGCTGCAAATGCGAATGGATGAGATTCCATTCAAAGAAATTGCAATAATTACCGGAATTAAAAAGAATACACTGGAACAGCGGCATAAAAGAATTATTGAAAGATTATCAGTAATTGCAAAAAAAGATATGAGCGGAACTAATAGGAATGCTGACAGTGGGCGGTCAACCGTTTACACCCGAAAACCGAAAACCGAAAACGAAAACGAAGCGAAATAAGCGATTTTGAAAATTATTTAAATTATTTTCTTTTTTCGTGTCAGTTTTTGAAGGAGAAAAGACATATAATGTTTTGGTATTCAAACATTCATCATTCATCTGACAGTGCTATGAAAACTTTACTTTATATGGGGTCACAGAAAAAAAGGGAAGCCTCTTTCTTTTAATGCTTGCCTTATTTGTCGTAGTTCAAGTAACCATGGTAACACCAGTTGTTGCTCAAGAGCCAACATATTGCTTTCCAAGTTGCGACTCTGCTACATATGGACATAGTTACGAAACAATAAGTTTGCCTGGTTTTCCAGGCTGTAGTATAACCTATTTAGTAGCTTGGCAACTGTGCCCAAATGGAACTATGACGCTTTCATTCCCAAAAGTTTATTGGGCAACTCCGTCTGTCCCTTGTAGCACATACGTCGCCGCTCTTTTTAGTGGAACTGGCGGTTCAATAAATTGGGATTTCGTTACCTGGGTTTTTGATGAGGGATTCCATGTAATTGCTCAAAAATGGTTTGATCAAGCCTATGCTGGAGGACCTCCGCCGTATAAGTATCTGTATGAATGCCCTAATCACGGACCTGTAACTTACCAAGGTTCTTATGAATCATGCGTTGACTGGGTCTATATCGACGATCCGGCACATCAAGTGACAAGAGTCGAGAAGCAACCTTGTTCCACTCAGCTCTGTTGCCTTTTACAAACGACTTTTTGTTATAACACTACAACACATACTGATGAAGAGACTGATACGTGGGTTCAAACGCAAAACCCGGCGCCAGATTGTAGCTCCGATATTGTACCTCTTCCTTCGGGGGCGCTTTTCCATAGCGGATGCAGGGCATTCTGCGGGTCTACTGCCCTTACACACTAACAATACTATGTTTAAAATTTTATATGGAGACGAGGCATGAAATATTCTCACATAAGTATTATCCCGGTAATTGTAATTTTATTAGGCGGCACTTTGATGGCTCAAACTCATCCATCATTATGCAAAAATATTTGTCACAAAAAGACGGACGGAAGCATTTACCTTTCGACGGATTATGGCGAAACTTGGTACAGCCGTGAAAATAAAAATTTTATTTCACTTATACAGATAAGTGACAGGTCCCTTACTGTGCCCAACCTTTCATTACTTCCACCAAATTCTCCGTCGTCTCTGATTTGGCAAAATTCATATACATCGGGTGATTTCTCCAATCCTATGATTGTGCCTCAAGCTATTAATGAATCCGATGATGGCAAATTCGCAGTTTGTGGGGATGTGGGTTATGTCAAATATTTTTTAAAAATAGATGTTTCTGGTAATGAAATAAAACGTACACATTACGGAAGCACGGATACTGCTATCGATATAGCATTAGCAGAAAAGAAGCCAAACAATAACGGTTTTTATTTTGTGGGGAAGAAAAGGAACTTTTTTGCCATCCCTTCAGGCTTTTTTTGCCAAGTTATCACTGATAACGAAATAAATATACAGGCATCCAATTTCACGGATAGTATCAATTCCTACTTTCCGAATGGATATTCTAGTCTTATTAAGTCGCATGATGGCGGGTATTTCAGCACGGCAATGAATTCTATTTGGACGCGTAAATACGACAGTTTATTCGTTTCAAAAATAGATAATTCAGGTATAATTCAATGGACTCTCCCTTATTCGATAGAGGCTAATATTGATGCATCTGCAATATCACTTATTGAAACGCATGATGCAAATTTAGTTTTTGGCGTAAAACGGACACATGCCATAGATTCTAGTAAACGTATTTCCGATTGTCTGCTCTTTAAGACCGACAGCGCCGGTAACATACTTTGGAGTAAGAGTATACAATCAGGCTCGTCTTTATTCGTGAATTCACTTATCGAAACAAATGATGGAAATATTCTTCTTACAGGTGAAGCTTTCGATGGTGTAGCCAAAGAAAATGTTTTTACGGCATTGATAAGCAGTAGCGGTGATATATTATGGGAAAAGACATTCGGAATGGACTCTCATACTTATATCCACCCTATTTGTGTCACATCATATAACGATGGTAATTTTATTCTCGGCGGTGCAGCCGGCGATTATCACTCTACCGTTATAAACAATAATCGTTTGAATTGGGATATGTATTTAGCAAAAATCGATCCTCAAGGAAAACCAGTTTGGCAATATACCTGGGGCGTAGATAGTTTGAAGGATGAAATTCTAAATGTCTTCATTTCGCATGATAATAAGATTGTTGTACTCGGTGAGACTGGTGCCCCTCTATTTCCAGATTTTGGTGGCTCAATGTATATGGCAAAACTTGAAGACGGCCAGGCTGCAGTGCATAGTAATGATATTGTAAATGTAGCTGCTCTTGATCTTTATCCAAATCCGTGTACCAATGTGTTGAATATTGCCTATTCCTCCGGCTCGGATAAAGTACTCAAAGCAGACATAGTCGGGCTTATGGGCAATACCATTGCCTCAGTCTCCCTTAGTAATTCAACCGGCGACTTAAAATACAATGTCGGAAATCTTCCGTCAGGAAATTATTTTATGAGATTACATACTCCGACCAATACAATAACAAAGCCTTTTACGATAGTCAGATAATTTTCCCCTACACTATCTTCTTTCGCATTCTTGCAACAGGGATATGCATCTGCTCTCGGTACTTCGCAACGGTGCGGCGGGCAAGATCATAACTATCGGCACGAAGAAGCTCGACAAGCTTATCGTCATTCAGCGGCTTGGCGGGGTTTTCTGATTCGATCAACTCCTTAATACGCGATTTCACAACTTTATTCGCAACTGCTTCGCCTTCACCGCCTTCGAGCGGAATTGCTTCACTGAAAAAATATTTTAATTCGAAGACTCCGTAATCGCATTGGCAATATTTTCTGTTGACAACACGGCAGATCGTCGAGATATCCATTCCGATCTCTTCGGCGATGATCTTATAGATCATCGGCTTCAGATACTTCTCACCGCTCACGAAAAATTCGTGCTGCCGGTGGACAAGTGCCGTCATAACCCGCATCAGTGTTTCGCGGCGCTGGTAGATCGCCTGTAAGAAAAATTTTGCTGCTTCAAATTTCTTATTAATAAATTCCCGTGCATCGTCCGGTAAAGGCTTTGCGCCATTGCTGCCTTTCTTTTTTGCAAGCTCTTTATAGGAAGCATTGACGCGAAGAGTAGGAATGCCACGCTCGTTAAGCGTAATAACAAAATCTTTTCCGCTCGGAGTTTTCTCAATATAAAAATCAGGTGTTATGTAGCGCGCACTTTCTGATGCAGGGCGCGAAGGAGCGCCGGGCTTGGGATTGAGGTGCTGAATTAGATCAATGGCAGGCTTTAAGTCATGAACTTCCATGCGGAATTTCTTTGCCAGAACCTGATAATTTTTCTTCACGAAATTTTCGTATTGATCGCGAATGATCTCCATCGCAAATTCGCGCGCCGGTGAATGCTCGTGGGTCGCTTCGAGCTGGACCATCAGACATTCCTGCAGATTCCGCGCCGCAACGCCTATAGGATCGAGCCTCTGAATCCGCTTGAGCAGGCGTTCAGTTTCGATCTCCGTATATTCTTCACCAAAATAAATGCTGGTATCGCGGACGATCTGATCAAGAGGCTCACGCAGATATCCGTCCTCATCGAGAGAACCAATGATCTCTTCGGCAAGCACGCGCAGGCGCGGCGATAACCCTAAAAGTGAAAGTTGTGAAGAAAGAGATTCGGTAAAACTTTCTTCGGATGCCTGTTGGAAACGTTCGGAATTTTCATCGTCGTCATCGGAACGCGAAATGCGTGGAGCTTTGAAACCCTCAGTTTCATCGTTCATGAAATCTTCGAGGGTATAGTCATTGTTGCGCTCAGCCTGCTCTATAGGCACCGTTCCTGATTCGGTTGCCGCTTGTTCGGATGATCCGGCGATCTGCTCAGTTACTTCATTTTGGTCCGATTGCTGCTGCTGTTCTTCTTCGGAGACTTCTTCTAAGAGAGGATTATCATCGAGTTCTTCTTTGATCTTTGCTTCGAGTTCGGCAGCGGGAGTTTGTAATAGCTTCAGATATTGCACCTGCTGCGGTGTCATCTTCTGATGCATTCCCATTTTTTGCCGTAACTGAAGCATTCTGTGTTCTTTGTTAACTATACAAAAATCATACCAATAACAGATTCAAAACAAAAGAAAAAAATTCCGCGATTTAATCGCGGGGATTTTCTGTGACCTATTATGTCATTGCGAGAGGCGCCGAAGGCGACCGAAGCAATCCCCTGAATAATTATAGACTGTTGCTTTCTACAAACTATCAGGGGATTGCTTCGTCAGGCTAAAGCACTTCTCGCAATGACACTCTATTTACATCGCATCAAAAACCTTCACCAATTCCGCAGCGATCGCCTCCGGCGCTCTGCCTTCGATCTGCCAGCGCTCCATCATCCAGATAAGTTTACCATCTTTAATAATGGCAAATTGCGGCGAAGATGGCGGAAAACCGGTGAAGAATGAGCGTGCCCTTGCAACGGCTGCCACATCATTTCCGGCGAATGCCGTTGTAATACGTTCAGGCTTCTTTGCATTAGCGAGCGCCAACTTTAACGCCGGCCTTGCACCGCCAGCAGCGCAGCCGCAAACTGAATTAATGAATACGAACGCCGTTCCCGGCGCATTCAACTCTTTATCAACTTCTTCAGCCGTCCGCATTTCCGTCATACCCATACGGGTAACTTCATCTCTCATCGGCTGAACCATCACTGGATCATACATAGTCTTTTCCTTTAATTTAATAATCTTACTTCAGGAAGAGGAACAATAAATAGCAAAAAGAGATTCGATATAGTATTAATTTGATTGACCATAACCATGCGAGTACTATTATTAATAATTTTTACGATTGTAACTGGCCTTTTTGCTATTTACTTTCCTCTGATATTTTATCCAAAACATTTTAAATTTCAGCGTTTCACTAAGGATACGACTTTCAATGATCGAGCGCGATCAACAACTGTATTCCGAGCCGGATTGATTTGTATGTTTGTGATGTGTACTACAAGCACCGTAAATTATTTGTTTGCATCAGATAAATGGATTTCGAATCTATTAACTGTTGACTTTATATATTGTAGGATATTAGAGCAATTGGTTTTATCATTCTTAATCTATCCAATAATGATAAACCTCGGAAAAAAATCTGACACGAATTATGATATTCCAGAACTGCCGAGCGCCGTTAAGCAAAATAATACCTCAGTTTAAATTATTTTTCTTCTCATATCCTCCCCGCAGCACCCATACAAAATAAATACTCACCCCTACTGCAATGCCGAGGACAATCGCGCCTATAATGGCATTGCCCGATTCGCGCAAAATCTCTCTTAATCCGAAGAAAAGGAAAAAGGCAAGCGCAAATGCGATTAGGATTTTATGCAGTGTCAGTAATTTCATAAATCAATAATGTTATGAGCTTCTTCACACAAAATTACAAACTTCTTGGTAACATCGTGGTAAAAATTATTTATCCTTCGATAATTGTGGATGATGCCCATAACTTTGTCAATAACTATTTTACTATGCGGATAGAGTGTAGATTATAACTTTTCATGTGGATGAATTCTTACCCTTCCACATACGAACACTATACTGGATAACTTGTTATATGTCGTTCTTAGTACAGGATCGTAGATAATCACGAAATTTAAATTCTTATCTACATATCCACAGCCTTTAAAATAACCTGTATTTAAAAGTATTTAAAACAGTAGTTTAAAGAATTAAGAGGTTTGGGGAAAAGATTTGAAGCTCAGAAATTATCTCAGAGAACCGAACAAAGTAGAGATTATGAAAGTTATACATCGCTCAGTATTCGGAAGTTTTCTGATTTTATAAAATTTTGTGAATGTCATTGCTTCGTTCGGCTAAAGCCATACTCGCAATGACACTATAAAATTCTACCGGTAAGATATATTTTTTAAAAAATGAACGTCGCAATCGTCGGTACAGGATATGTCGGATTAGTCACAGGTGCAGGTTTTGCTGAGACGGGCAATAACGTGGTCTGCATGGATATTATGCAGGAAAAAGTAAACGCATTAAAAAATGGTATTATTCCGATTTACGAACCGGGACTGGAAGAAATTGTAAAATTTAATGTTGCGGAAGGCCGATTATTATTCACGACGGACCTGAAAGAGGCGATCGCTAGTGCTCAAGTAATTTTTCTTGCGCTTCCGACACCGCAGGGAGCAGATGGAGCTGCCGATCTTTCGCGTGTGATGTCCGTAGCAACACAAATTGCGCAAATTATCACTGAGCCGAAAGTGATCGTGAATAAATCAACGGTTCCGGTCGGTACGGCAGGAAAAGTAAAAGCAATATTTGAGCAGGAGACAAAAATAAAAGTTGAAGTTGTTTCAAATCCGGAATTTTTGAAAGAAGGGGCTGCAGTACAGGATTTTTTAAAACCTGATAGAATTGTCATTGGCTCATCGAGTCCGGAAGCAATCGAAGTAATGCAGGAGTTATACGAGCCATTTGTTCGCACCGGAAATCCGATCTACATTATGGATGAAAAAAGTGCGGAGATAACGAAGTATGCTGCCAATGCCATGCTTGCACTCCGTATTTCTTTCATGAATGAAATTGCAAATATTTGTGATGCCGTGGGCGCTGATGTTGATAGTGTACGTAAGGGCATTGGTTCTGATGGGCGGATCGGTCAGCAATTTCTTTTTCCCGGAGTCGGTTTTGGCGGTAGCTGCTTTCCGAAAGATGTCAGCGCGATAATAAAAACTGCTGCTGAAAATAATTACGAATTCAAAACGCTAAAAGCTGTTCAGGAAGTAAATTACAAGCAAAAGAAAGTTTTAGTTGAAAAAATTCTTGCGCATTACAACGGCAATATTTCCGGAAAAACATTTGCGCTTTGGGGACTTTCATTCAAACCAAAAACCGATGATATTCGTGATGCGCCCTCCATCGAAATAATCAATTCACTTATTTCATTCGGAGCAAAGATCCAGGCAAGCGATCCTGTTGCTATTCCGGCAACGATGAAAATATTACCTGAATCAGATCAATTGAAATATCACCGTAAAAACATGACAGCGCTTGAAGGTGCTGATGCGCTTATTGTCGTAACTGAATGGAATGAATTCCGCAATCCGGATTTTCATCTTCTTGCAAAATTAAAAGACAAAGTAGTTTTCGACGGACGAAATATTTATGATCCTGAAAAAATTCGTGAGCATGGGCTGGAGTATTATGGAATTGGAAGAAGATAGAAATAATTACTCGAACATTAAAGAAAAAGCTCTTCGATTCATAATTCATAATTTCTAATTCGTAATTAAAAACAATGCCGAGGACGTTAATAACTGGAGGTGCCGGATTCTTAGGTAGTCATCTTTGTGATAGGTTTGTCAAAGAAGGTCACGATGTTATCTGCATGGATAATCTTGTAACCGGAAGTGCCGATAATATCGGCCATCTTATCGGCAAGCCGAATTTTTCTTTCGTGCATTACGATGTGACGAATTTTATTCATGTCGATGGTCCGCTTGATTACATACTTCATTTCGCATCGCCTGCATCACCTATTGATTATCTGAAGCTTCCAATACAAACGTTGAAGGTTGGTTCGCTCGGAACTCATAAAGCTCTTGGTCTGGCTAAAGCCAAAAACGCCAGATTCTTTTTGGCATCAACCAGCGAGACGTATGGTGATCCTTCAATTCATCCTCAACCGGAAACATACTGGGGTAACGTAAATCCTATCGGTATCCGCGGAGTCTATGACGAAGCAAAACGATTTGCCGAAGCGCTAACAATGGCTTATCACCGCTATCATGGGCTTGAGACGCGCATTATTCGTATATTTAATACATACGGCGAACGTATGCGAATTCATGATGGCAGAGCTATTCCCGCTTTCATCACTCAGGCGTTGCGCAATGAGGAGATAACCGTTTTTGGAGATGGCTCGCAAACCCGGAGTGTCTGCTATGTTTCTGATCTTGTGGAAGGAATTTACCGTTTACTTCTTTGTGATTATTCTAATCCGGTTAATATTGGCAATCCAGATGAAGTCACGATGCTTGAACTTGCAAAAGAAATTAAAGCTATGATCCCTGAATCGAAGAGCGAGATCGTCTTCACACCTCTTCCACAAGATGATCCGCAGGTCCGACAACCCGATATCACTCTTGCTAAATCCCTTCTTGGCTGGGGCCCGACGGTTGACCGCAAAGAAGGATTGAAGAAGACGATCGCATACTTTAGAGAAGCGTTGAAATAAGAAAACTCCTTACAGAGTGTAAGGAGTTTCTTGCAGCCCTTCCAAGTAATTACAGCCCAGCCATGATTCCGGCTGAGAACTGGAATCGGATTGCACTTGAGGGTGAAACTTGTCCTCCTGCCTGAATAGCCGTCGGAGATCCGCTTGCCGGAAAGAACTGAAAACTCGCTCTGGGAACAAATGCAACAGAGTTAGAAAAATTGAAGCGATACCCTCCTCCGATCTCAAGCCCGAATGTCGATTTAGAAGTCTGGATTAGTGTTTCCTCATGCCGACTCTGTGTTCCATCTCCGAAAGTGATCCCGGGTGTTAAAATCTTATCATCCTGAATAACGGTGCGGCTTCCGACCGGCAGATAGACTCGTGGTCCGGCCGTTAGGAATACATTCTTATTTACATCATATCTGAGCGAAATGCCTATATCTATATAGCTTTGCCCGGTGCTGACGGCAGAATTCACTTTGGCTTCCTCAGTCGTGTAATCAGATGATGTGCTACCATTTATGCGTTCCCATCCAAACTTTGCCTGGATACCGATGCTCTCAGTTGCTGAGTAGTCTGCGTATGTGTTCAAAGAAGGAGAAAAGCCACTCATTGAGCTAAGCATCGTCATCAATGGATCCGTTGTTCCGGTAATAGTTGAACTTGCAACTCCGTACGTCAATCCGAAATCAGCTCCAAACTTCCATTTCCCTTCGTCTGAATTGCTGATGTAGTTTGAATGGTTGGTAGGCATGTATGAATTAACATTGTCAGAATGTGTTCTCTTTGAATGTTTCTGAGCAAATGAAAGCTGCGCTGGGCAGTTGATAACTGCGAAGATAGAAACGGCAGTAAGAACTTTGATTAGATTTTTCATGGTTTTGTTTTAGAAAGTACGTGTTAAAAAAATGTTTTGTTTGTAATTCTGATTAGTGTGAAAATTCAAGAATGGTCATTGCAGCATTCCACATCCCCTCATCTGAATTGCTGATGTTGTTTGTCTGGATAGTATGCTTGTTTGA
>JBBQGG010000006.1:0-81858 GCA_038322815.1 Kapaibacterium sp. (SeqCode) | reverse complement strand
GCCTGCCGTCGTTTTATCGGTAATATAACTAAGTTGCATCTTTCCCGGATCAAGCGATGTCTGTCCGGTCAACTGTAATATCTGACCCGCTGCATGCGATCCGAAATCTCCGCAATCAACTCCGTAATAATTTCCGAGATGTGCAGGATCCTCTGCGATCTCAGAAAAATTATTGAGGAACGTTGCAGTATTTGTTCTGCCCGAAGTTGCATAATTGGTAAGGACGACATTCGGATCGTCATTGATATTCGGACCAATACCGAAGCGAAGATCATGACGACCGACATGATTGACCGTCTCTTCACTTGTTCCGTCTTCATTAATAGACCACGGAAAGAACTGATTGAATTCAAAGCCGTTCATATTTGTCCCTGCAAGAAGATCGGTACGCTGTCCCTGTGGCTCCGGAAATATTTCAGTTCGGCTGTTCGTGATCGTTGCATTAGCCGATTCATCGGAGTAATTGAACGTACCAATATTTGCTTTGCCTAATACATCGAAATCGGCATTGCCATCGCGCTGTAAGTGATCCCATCTGGTAAAAATAATTCTGCCATAACTATCTATCATGGGAGAAAAACACCCTGAAGGCAGATCGTTGAGTTGTTTCAGATCGCCGGTCACTGCATCCAGACTCCATAACCCTGTTGTTGACACTGCACCTCGATATTCATCCAGAAGAGGATAGAGATGTGTCAGACCATTGCGAGGGCGATCGCTTGTAAAGATAATTCTTCCGTCTGTTCCGTAGATCGGACTGACATTATTATACCCTGTAGGCTGATTCGCAATTTTTGAAATGATGGGTGTCTGCGCTTGCCCGATATTCGTAACTTCATAGATCTGCCAATTAAATGATTGTGCCGCACCGCTTGTAGCAGCAGCGCCGATTACCATACTGAAGAGCGCCTTCGTCCCGCTCCAATGCACGCATGGCTGACGCACTGCAATAGCATTCGAACCCTGCAAACCGTTGCCTGCCCCATATCCTGCAAGTTGAGTAAGATTTTTCAGTGTTCCATCCGGATAAATAATATAGAGATCACCGCCGCGAACAACGCTGAAAACATCGGGCTTATGATTGCAAAATATTGCCGTCGAAGTACTGGAGTCGAATGGCATCGGAACCTGCGTTACGAACATGATCGGATTTGGCAGTGTAACGCTTTGAGGCAGTGGGTGATTTTTATTCTGAGCAATACTATTGCCTGAAAAAAATAATACCACGGTTAAAAAAAATATTTTTATCTTCATTGGGGAAAATAATTATTTTGTAATGTGAATGACCTGTGAAATGATCTTTCCATTCACTTCAAGTCTGAGAATATAATTTCCACTGGCAAGAGATTTGCCATCGAAAAGTATCGAATGACTTCCTGCTTCGTTAAGATCAGCGACAAGCGATTGCATTTCTCTTCCTAAGATATCAAATAATTTAAGTGATACAATCCCGGCATCTTTTACTGAATAGGTGATCATTGTTTTGGAAGAGAAGGGATTAGGATAATTTGAAAGCGAATAAACGTCAGAGCTTAAAGAGCCAACTGCATTTGAAGGGAAATTAAGTATAAAATACCGGACCTCCGAAGTCTGACTATTTCCTCCATCGCCAAATGCCTGTACTCTCCAGTAATATTTACCATTCGGAGGTAAAATACTGAAAGAAAATATGGTATCAGAATTTTTTGCAGATGAAAGAGCAATGTGCATGAATTCGGTATCCTTAGCGATAGTAATCTGATATGTTTTGGCATTTGCTGTTGTATGCCACAAGAAAGAAGTGAGTGTATTAGCGAAGTTGAACCCATTTACAGGAAGGATAAGGATGGGCATATCAGGCGCTGGGACCTGAGTATCGGTTGTTGTGAATTGCCAAATATCTGACCACGGTGCATTCCCTCCATTATTATAAGCCTGTACTCTCCAGAAATATACTGTAGCATTATTTAACCCGTTTATAACGAGTGACATTGTTTTTACTCCGCTTGAATCGAGCATTGTTGTTACAAAGCTTTGAGATGTTGATAGCTCTATGCGATACGAAGAGCCATCTAGTGCAGGCTGCCACATTAATGTTTCTGTAGTTGGCTGCTTTACTGCATTATTTGCCGGTGATAGAAGCACCACAGCTTGCGGTACATTCGGAAGGGTCGTAAAATGCCATATCTCAGACCAAGGACCAGCACCTGAAGCATTGGATGCTTGAGCATGCCAATAGTATATTTTCCCGGGTTGAAGTCCGCTTAATGCTAATGAAGTGGTTTTAACACCGATCGAATCGAAGAGAATGGTTGAGAAATTCTGTGTCGTTGAAACTTGAATTTCATAAGATGAAGCTTCCGATAAAGACTTCCATGTTAACGTCGGACTGAGAATTTGATTTGAATCTGCATTCGCCGGAGAAATAAGCGTTACAGCGGCAGGCTTTTGAATCACCATACCTGTTTTTCCCACTCGCATTCCATTTCCAAAACTTGATACCCACACTTCTGTTGTATCATTCGGATTAAAAAATACTCGCATGGGTTGTCGGAAAGGATATGATACAACTTGTGAAAAAGCAGGATTGCCGGAATTACGATTGTTAGAATACCACAGACCTGTTGTTTCTCCGGTAAAGTATATGACGTTCGGATCGCTTGGCGAAAAAGTCACAGACGTAATTCCGTCAGAAGATTTTATTTTTGTCCATGATACTCCTGCATTCGTCGTCTTATAAAGTCCGCCAAGATTATTCGCTGCGCCTCCCCAGCCGCTGAAGACTCCGGCATACCAGGTATTTTCTGTTGGATCATACGGATCTACAACGACATCCCATGTCCAGTATTTCATTCCGGCATCGGAGCGATCCTGCCACGATGTGCCTCCATCAGTGCTTAAAAACACTCCTGAGCTTGCAGTAAAAACTGTTGTCCGTCGCCCTGAAAATGACGCAAGAAGATTTCCATTTTTCAAAACTCTGATACAAAGTGGATGTCCTTCAGTACGCGGAGGATTTGTAAGCTGCGACCAAGTTGAACTTCCTCCGGCATCGGCATTATGCGTAACATAAATCCCTCCTGATGTACTATTGATCACACTTGCATAAAGCGTCTTCATATCTTTCGGATCGGATGCAAGCCAGATCACAGGATGATTGAAATTATGTTCGAGTTGCCATGACGCACCATTATCAGTTGAGAAAAGAACTTTGCCTGTTCCGTTATTTATTCGTGAATCTGTCAGTGTTGTGCTCTGATACATATCATGCACACTTGATGTCGCTCCATACACTCTTGCACCTGCTTTGGTGACATAATACATCGAGTTATCATTGTGTCCGGTGTAATTAAATCCCCAAGTCATACCGGCATCAGTAGATCGCGTGCCTTTTATATCCGAATAGCAGCCGAACATATTCAGTCCGTCAAGCCAGGTGATCTGCCAGCATGTTGTATTTTCAATCCCTACACTATGGTATGATTTCCCTATCGGAGTATTTGCGCCTTTCGGATTTTGATCAGAAATAGGCACATACGCTGCATGCCAATCCGTGCCGCCGTTTGAAGTAGTATGAGCATATCCAAGATCGGTGATTACTGCATAATTCGGATCTCCTGGAGCAACTGAAAAGCCAAGGGCGTATTCTCCATAACTCCAAGCTCTGTCGCCGCCTGCACCGCTCCAGCCGGTATAAATATTTTGATTGGTAGAAGTATTAAAAACACTAACCCAATTTGCTCCACCATCTGTTGTTTTATATATTGTCGGGCTTGAATTCGTACTTCCTCCTGCAACATAAGCGATACTAATATTTGCTGTAGACATCCCGGTAAAAAATGGCAAAGCTGTAGCATCAATACCTGTTTTTGTAACTTGCCAATTTCCACCCCAATCCATTTTATAAACATTTTTATAGGCGTTCTTATCTGCCCCGGTAATTCCGGCATATACTTGCGAAAGAGTTACGCAGAAGAATCTCGTCGTAGTACCTTGTTTCGCACCTGTAAAACTTACGATAAATTCTGTGGCAGGAATTCCTGTAAGATTTGATTTTGTAAATGTCGCACCGCCATCTAGAGAGGAAAGAACTCCTTCATTCGTGCCGACATAAATATTATTCCCATCGAAGAATGCTCCGGCAAGAAGCAAGCCGGCATTATTATTATTCGTATGATACTTTAGGGTGAATGAAGCGCCGCCATTCGTCGATCCATAAAGAGTATTATAATCCGAAAGAACTACAATGTTCGAATTATTTGGATCGGCAAAGATGGAATATGCGCCATTACCTGTCGGGTCGCTTGCAAGAGGAGTCCACGTGGCTCCACCATCAGTACTTTTGCTTGGACGCTGAAGATCTGAGCCATTGACATTCGCTCCGTCAATAGCATAGCGGATATTATTATTACAAAATTGCACTGCGGCTAATTTTTGCGATTCTATCTGTCGGAAATCGGGAATATTCCAGGATGCGCCGAGATCGGTAGTATGGAATATTTCGCTCATATCGCAGCCGATATAGATCTCATTCGGATCGGTAGGATTGAAACTTGAGGCAAAAAGTGCTCCGCCTCCGCCTGGTCCGCGGGATGAAAATTGCGCAGGCTGCGCGAAAATTCTGGAATTTATACTAAAAAACGTTAAAATTATGCCAAAAACAACACATTTGATATGTTTCATAGGATTACAAGGCGAATTTACTAATAAATAGAATGCTAAAATGAATTCAAAGTTACAAATATTCTACCGAAAATTTTTAAAATCCAATAAACTCAGGCCGGATTTGGATTTTAGCTAAAAATTGCTTATCTTTGAATCCGGTCATTCGACCATTTTGTTTTACTCACACAAAAAAAGGAGCATATTATGGGACGTATCATACTTGCAGGTTTTTTGGGAGCGTTAGTGTTATTTTTCTGGGGTTTTTTTTCTTGGGAGGTGTTGCCCTTTCATAAGATGACGGCGCATTCACTTTCGAATGAAGATGTTGTTGTTTCAGCGCTGAGATCCGGCAATGCAGAAACAGGCACATACATGATCCCTGCTATGCCGGGAGATAATGATGCTGAAAAAAAAGCACACCTTGAAAAAATGAAAAGCGGACCGGTTGCCATGCTGCATTATTCCACCACAGGTTATGCAGGATTTGATCTGATGTATATGCTCAAAGGCTTCTTTGTTCTATTCCTATCATCAATGATCGCCGCCTCACTACTTGGGAAACTATCGTGGTCACTTGCCTCGAAATACGGAGCGCGCGTCCGCTTCGTGATGATGGTAGGAATTTTTCTTGCCATTACAGCCCGTCTGGGAGATTGGGCATTTATGGGTTACTCAACAAGTTTCTCTCTGAACCTTGCCGCAGATGATATTATCGGTTGGACACTTGCAGGATTGGTTATTGCCTGGAGGATGAAGCCAATGATGACAAAAATGTCGTAGCTATTTTAGACAGTAGCAATCAATCTCTGCTAAAGACTAACAACTGCCAGGAAGCGGAAGGGGAGAGATTCGAACTCTCGGTACAGTTACCTGTAACACACGCTTTCCAAGCGAGCCAATTAAGCCACTCTTGCACCCTTCCAAAATTATGCTCCTCAAAAAGCGTTAATGTGGAAGTGAAGTTCCCTCAAACAGCCTGACGACAGGAGTCCGAAGTCTGTTTCAATAATGGGCTCAGGCTTCAGTCCTTCGCCCCATTCTAATAAAGCATATCGGACTTCCCTGAAACTTTTTGACGCTTTTTTTGTAATAAGGTTCTAGTTATGCTCAGAACGATCCGATCCATTTCGACAGAGTCTCATTTTGCAAGCACGCCGCGCATGCAGAAAGCTATGCGCGTTGCCGGACAGATCGTCTTCGTGCTCTATCTTGCGCTTTTCGTCTCCGATACTATTAATATAGATGTCCTCTATGCTTCTTTGAAGGGTGATGTCACCTTCGTAGACGATCCCTCAATCTCTGATTCGTTATTCGATACTGGCTCCAAGTATCATCGCTCTGCTTTCGATGCTCCTATCCGCTCGAACGATCAGCAAAAATTTACTTCTAAAGATGCTCGCCGCTTAAGAGGCGAGAATCTGGTAAAAAATGTTATTAGTGAAGATGAGGATAGCCCCGGTATCGACGATGCCCTTCTTTCATCCTCATTCGCCAACGTTGGTGAACTGCCGCGTCCCGAATCCGAAGCCCTGGCTGAGGATATGATTCCCTGCCTCGATCGTACGATCTCCTATCAACGCATTTTAATTTAAGTCCTTTCCTCTTAGGGTAATATAGCGCCCTATTCCTAACTCGACAAATTACCAAAGAATTAGTCTTAGCCTAATTCTTACGCTTTTGCAATTCTCAATTTTTCATTTTTAATTTTTTATGCAGTTGCATATAAAAAATAATTTCATTATACACCTGCTCTTGCAGCTCGGATTGATATTGGTTGTAATCGGATCAGGCAGAGCACAAACTCCAGTAGCAGAAGAGCTTACTTTAAAACAAGCTATAAACGAAGCGCTTGAACATAGCGAGGTACTTCAGGCGTCAAAGTTCGAGATCAATGCCGCCAAAGCCGATGAAACGACTGCGCATCTGCGCCCGAATCCTACATTAACCGCTATCGGAGATATCGGACCAAGCAATGGGCTCAGACCTCTAGATAAATACTACGGATTATCGCTCGGCATGCCGATAGAACTCGGAGGGAAAAGGGACAGGCGAATTGCATTTGCAGAAGCATCGACCAATCTGACTGCCGAGCAATATGGAGATATCATTCGCCAGTACAAGCTTGCAGTCCAAAACGCATATATCGATTTCGCAAGCTCGGCACAAGAACTCATCGAAGCAAAAGAAAATCTCGCTTTGCTGGATTCAGCAGTCATACTTTCGAGGTACCGCGTTGCCGGGAAAGATATTTCCGCAATGGAGTTGGCACGTACGGAAGTCGAGCGCGATAAATATTTCTTAACGACAGCGACACTGGAGAATACATTTCGCTCGGCAAAGATCACGCTGCTTAATCTGCTGGGAAGAACGGGCACAGCGCTTTTCACTGAGATTCGTCCGGATATTTCAGTCTTTGATCCTCTACTGCAGGATAAGATCGGTGAAATCCCGATCGTAGATTCACTCGTCAGAGTCGCAGAGATTGAACGCCCTGATATCCGCGCTTTGAAAGCCACCGAAAAAGCGGACAGTGCAAATCTTGAATTACAAAAGGCACTTGCTTCTATTGATCTGAATGTCTCTCTCGATTTCACCAGGCAAACAGGCGTGAGTTTTTACGGAACGACACTCTCAGTACCATTGAAGATCTTTGACCGTAACCAGGGTGAGATCGAAAAAGCAGAGGTTAGGATCAGCCAGGCAAAATTCAATACTGAAGCCGCCCGATTAAAACTTCGAGCAGATATTACGAATGCCCGAAACGACGTGCTCGTAAAACAGAATGCCGTTTCAATTCTGCAAAATAATATTCTTCAAAAATCCAGCAACGTCCGCAACGCCGTCGAATTTGCCTATCGGCGAGGGGGAACGTCACTCGTGGATTACCTTGACGCAGCCAGGACGTACAATGAACTTCGCACTTTGTATTACAATGCTCTCGCAGATTACGCAAAAAGTCTTTTAACGCTCAACGCAATTATCGGAAAGGATCTTCTCTATGAAAAATAATAACGCAACAATATTTTTTATCGTCATTGCATTCGCTGCAATGTATTCACTCAGTGCCTGCAGTTCAACCGACAGTAAGGAAACCGGATCGGTAAAGCTGCAAAGCCTGACTCGGAGAATGCCGCAAATCACTCAAGGTGGAGCAATTGTCACATTCGATGACAACGATTCCTCGCGCTTTATCCTGAAGACTGATACGTCCATGGTCAAAAGGCTTACTCTGACCACGCAGGCTCCAGCGCGCATCGTCGTTACGATGACTTCGGAAAAAGGGATGCCACCTGTTCCAGTCTTCGAGAGCCAGGATCTTACGCAGTTATATACAGATTACACGAAGGTAAAAAATGATCTCGCGCATTCCCAGCATGAAGTCGAGCGTCTGCGCGATCTTTTCTCTCATAATGCAGTTGCGGGAAAAGATGTAACGCAGGCGGAAAGCGATCACCGCGCTGTTGTAGCCACCCAGACCGGTTTAAGATCCCGCCTCCTTGCGATTGGGATATCACCGGAAGATCTGGCGAGACTTTCTCCGAACGTCTCCTTGCTCATCGCAACAGTTGCCGAGGATGAAATAGGAAATGTGCAGCTCGGAGAAGACGCTCAGATCGTTCTCGATGCTTATAAAGGTGAAACCCTTCACGGAAGAGTATTGGAGATCGGTAAAGCGCTCGATCCTGTGACGCGCGCATTCAATGTTCGCATTCAACTTCCGAATCAAACAAAAATACTACGCCCGGGAATGTTTGCTCGTGCTGCATTCGGTATCGACGTTGCGAAAAGGTTCGTCGTCCCCAAAGGGGCAGTACTTTCGGTACAAGGAAAGTCGTATGTTTTTGTCACGAAAGATGGCAAAACATTTGAGAGACGCGAAGTCCATGTCGGTTCACAGCCGAGCGGATATTTTATAATTCTGAACGGATTACAAGAAGGAGAAATAGTAGTCAGTGAAGGATCCATGCTCTTGAAAGGCTTAAGCTTTGGCGGATAAATTACCTTAAAAGCAAACAAAAAATTCATGATACGTAAATTTGTTCACTTTGCCCTCCGCCAACGAGCTTTGACGCTCTTTATGGCGCTCTTCATTATTGTCGGCGGTATTGTTTCATACCTGACTTTAAAGATCGAAGCATATCCCGATGTTGCCGATACGGAAGTAGATGTCATTACGCAATTCCCCGGCAGAGCTGCTTCTGAAGTAGAGGAACAGGTTACGATTCCGATGGAGCGGGCGCTCAACGGAGTTCCGAAAGTCATCAGCCGCAGATCGCGCACGATCTTCGGGCTTTCAATCGTGAAACTTACTTTCGAAGAAGGTACCGACGATTATTTCGCACGGCAGCAAGTACTTCAAAAGATCGGAGATGCCACATTGCCCGATGGAGTCCAGTCAGGCATCGGGCCGCTGACAACTCCAGTTGGAGAGATATATCGTTATATGATCGAAGGCACTCCTAATTATACGCCGATGGATCTACGCACATTGCAGGACTGGGTAATTACTCCAAAGTTATTGCAAGTCAAAGGTGTCACTGACGTGCAGAATTTCGGCGGCCTTGTGAAGCAATTCAGCGTAGTACTCGACCCTATCAAACTTCGCAAATACGCGTTGACAGTGAATACTGTGCAAACTGCGATTCAGGCAAACAATGCGAATACAGGAGGTAATGTTCTTGAGCGTGGCTCTCAGGCACTTTCGATCAGGGGGATCGGACGTATCCGCACCCCTGATGATATTGAATCTATTGTTCTCAGCGCTAATGCAACGACGGGAAGCGCTGTTTTTGTCCGGGACGTTGGCACCGTTGAAATAACTGCCTTGCCACCATCCGGTTTAGTCGGATATACCGATAACAGAAGAAAAATAGATTATCCGAATGGCGTGCAGGGATTGATCCTCATGCGCCGTGGCGAAAATCCGAGCGAGGTGTTGACCGGAGTAAAAGAAAAATTAGAGGAAATTAAAGCAGGCCTTCCTGAGGGAGTAACACTTGTCACTCTTTATGACCGCACTGAACTTGTCGAAAACACGCTCAGTACCGTAAGCAGGACTCTCATTGAAGGCGTGACGATCGTTGTTATTGTTCTTCTTTTTTTCCTCGGCAATGTTCGCGCTGCTCTTTTAACTGCAATTACCATTCCCCTGGCTCTTTTGTGGGCCTTTATCGTGATGCGATTGACGGGTATTCCGGCAAATCTTCTCTCCTTAGGGGCAATTGATTTTGGTATTATCGTTGATGGAGCCGTCATCATGACTGAGGCAATAATGCGGCGGCTGACTCATACTCCCGAAGAAGAGCGAAAAACAAAAGGAGTCTTCCGGCTTATTGTAGAGGCAACACAAGATGTCGATAAGCAAATTTTCTTTGCAGTGATCATTATCATCGTTGCGTATCTCCCGCTCTTCACTCTCAGAAGAGTTGAGGGCAAGCTTTTCAGCCCTATGGGATATACGATTTCATATGCTATTGCAGGCTCCTTACTTTTAGCTCTGACCGTTGTTCCAGTTCTTGCGACATTTCTGTTTCGTTCGGGAAAAGTTAAAGAATGGCGTAATCCTATTGTCATTTTCATAGATAAAACTTACGAAAGAATCACGGAAATATTATTAAAGCAGAGACTTATTGTTCTTCTTACCGGAGTTGCTGTTGTTCTTGGATCATTAGCTATCGGCGGGAAACTCGGAACGGAATTCCTACCGGAACTCGACGAAGGAGCGATCGTCATTCGCACCGTAATGCCGGCCGGAATTTCATTGAGTGAAGCATCAAAATATCCGCCGATCATACGCGAAGTAGCCCGCGCTTATCCGGAGGTTCGTGCAGTTATCACTCAATTAGGCAGAAATGATGACGGCACTGATCCGTACGGATATAACCGAATTGAAACACATATCGAGCTGAATAAATATGAAAGCTGGCCCGCCGGAGTTAATAAAAAGATACTTCTGCTCGAAATTAAAAAAGAACTTGAATCGCGAATTCCGGGAGTTGCATTCTCATTTTCGCAGCCGATTCTCGATAACGTTACCGAAGCGGTAACAGGCTCTGCATCCGATCTCGCCGTACTTTTAAACGGCGAAGATCTCACCAAACTCCGCTTATATGCTGATACGGTTCTGAATGTCATCCGAAGCACACCCGGAGCATCGGAATATGGACTCGAAGAAGAAGGTGATCAGGCACAACTACTCATTCGTGTAAATCGCCAGGCTGCTGCGCGATACGGGATCAATGTGAAGGATGTTGAAGATATTGTCGAACTTGCTGTTGGCGGAAAACCGATCAGTTCACTTTATGAAGGCGAACGAAAATTCGATATTATTATTCGCTATCAAACCAATACTCGTTCTTCGGTCGAAGGAGTTTCCAGGCTTGACGTTACCTCTCCGAGCGGGCAGCATATACCGATCGGCGAACTCGCAGATATAACGATCGAAGACGGCGCAACTATTATTGCTCGTGAAGACGGCCACCATCAGATCGGCGTTCGTATAAATGTCCGCGGTACGGATCAAGGAAGTTTCGTAGCCGATGCGCAGGAACGCGTAGGAAAAGTTTTGCATCTTGCTAAAGGATATTCTATCGATTGGGGTGGGCAATTTAAAAATCTTACTCGCGCGAAAGAGCATCTACTGGTAATTGTGCCCCTTACGATTCTCCTTATTTTCGGATTGCTTTTCATTACATTTAAATCAGTAAAGTATGCTCTTATCGTTTTGGTAAATGTACCTCTCGCTTTGGTCGGTGGCATTCTTGCACTCTGGGCAAGGTCTATTAATTTCTCCGTTTCAAGTGGGGTAGGTTTTATTTCTCTCTTTGGCGTGGCCGTTATGTCGGGAGTATTGCTGATCAGCCGGTTCAATCATTTGCGGTTCGATAAACATGTGCCATTGTGCGATGCCGTATTACAAGGATCGAGAGACGAATTGCGTCCGATTCTCATGATGATGCTTGTCGCACTATTCGGATTGATCCCTGCTTCGCTTGCAACCGGGATCGGCTCGGACGTTCAGAGACCTCTGGCAACTGTTATAGTCGGAGGTCTGGCAAGCGCACTGCTTCTGACTCTGCTAGTACTTCCGGCGCTTTATTATACAATTGAATCTCGTTCGAAACATAGCCGCATCGCCACGGCAGTGGAACTTGAAGAAATTGAAGAAAAGCAACATGTAGAAGAACTTCGGAGAGAACATGAAGAAGAGTTAAAGCATTTGCCACATCATCCAGACGAAATAACCTCAACTCACTAACAGTTGAACTTATGAATATGTACACACCCATCCAAATAATACTGCATATCATAGTGACAGCTACGATATGCGCATTCATTTCTCAGTCGTCGTGGTCGCAGTCTACAGTCGGACCAATAGTGGAGCATCCTTTAGATGAAATTTCACTCCAGCGCATTAAAAATGCTTATGGTCTGAGATTAGGAACCGGCTTCCGCGACGGTTCTTCGGAGGCAAAGGTGGTTTTCAATCCGTATTTTGAAATTCCTCTGGGAGATGTTTTTTTCTCAGCAGAGCTTCAAATAAATTTTCTCAATTTCAAAGCTCTCAATCTCTTTCAATCAACCGCTCTTCCGTTGGATGCATACGGATGGGCGGGAAAATTCAGATGGTATTATGGGAATTCACCTGACAGATTTTTTTCGTCTGTTGGATTAGGCATGACTATTCATCAAGTTCTGGCATCAGTCGAACTGCCTTTATCAACCGGGTATCTCTGGGCACTTTCGAAAGAAACTGAGGGTGAGTCCTTAATCAGTTTTATTCCGCTCGATTATTTAGGACAGAGACTGGGTTGGTTTTTCAGCTTCACTCTCGGACTTCGTTTTCCTAATTATTAAAACATAAGAAATGAAATATTTCATATTATTCATCAGCCTCCTTGTCACTATTGCCTTTGCAGGGAATTCATTCTCTCAGGAATTGAATATAAGCAACAAGTTATTCCCAAATGAAAAAAACTATACCGGCTTCGGAATGACTCCGCAAATTTTGACGGAAAATTATATCGGGAGAGATTCGAACGATGCATTACCACATCCGGTCAATAATTCCTCACTTCAGGATAGTATCAGCCCATCACGCACAATTGCCGCTACCCTTAGCCTAGCTAGTGCAATAACTCTGCTCCATATATATCAGTATAATGCATGGTGGAAGAATCAGCGCGTCAGATTTCACGTCATCGAAGATGCAAGCTACCAAGCAGATTTCGATAAAGCCGGGCATACGTTCGGCGCATATTACAGTTCTCATTTTTTTGACGAAGCTTATACCTGGGCAGGGATGGATTCTGCACAAGCAACATTATTTGGCGCTCTTTCAGGCGCAATATGGGAATTTTATGTAGAGATCGAAGACGGATTTGCGCGCGACTGGGGTTTTTCCAGAGGGGATGCAAAAGCCGATCTTGCCGGAGCTACATTTTACCTGCTGCGAAACAGAATCCCCTTTCTCAGAAATTTTAATTACAAATGGTTTTACGTTCCTACAGATAAGTTACTTAAGAACCAACCTGATATTCCGGGTCAGACCGTCAATGCTATCGAAGACTACGGAGGGCAATCATATTATCTGACGATGGACATTCATGGAATGCTTCCCGAAGCTGCAAAGCCTTACTGGCCGAAGTGGCTTAATCTTGCTCTTGGAGTAGGAGGATACAATATCAATACGGTAAATACCGATTATCGCTTGGGTGATGCTTTTATTTACCGGAAAAAAGCATGGTATATTTCTTTGGATTACGATATGGAAAAGCTTATTCCTGAATCAAGTATTGGAATTATTAATTTTTTGCGCAGAGGTTTAAACTACTGGCATTTTCCGGCGCCGGCATATAGATTTTATTCAAAACCCAGATTCTTTATTTTATTTCCCTTCCAAATGTCAATAGGATAATAAATAAATTATTACACTACTTCGACTCGCCTGTTCTCAGCAACCCACTTTTTAATATACTCTGCGATCACTGCCATCGGAGCGCCGGGCGTAAAAAGCTGGCCAACTCCGACCTTTTTTAATGCTTCAACATCATCGTGGGACATAATTCCGCCGCCTGTTAAGAGAACGTCTGTCAGACCTCGTTCATCCATCATCTTTCTGATCTTTGGAAAGAGCGTCATGTGCGCTCCGGAGAGCATCGAAATACCTATAACATCAACATCTTCCTGCAATGCAGCTTCCACGATCATATCAGGCGTCTGGCGAAGCCCGGTATAGATAACTTCCATTCCCGCGTCACGAAGTGCTGCAGCAATGACCTTTGCGCCACGATCGTGACCATCTAAACCTGCTTTGGCGATGAGTACTCTGATTTTTCTTTCCATAGTGACCTCTAACAGAAAACAGATGAGAAAATATCCTTAGTATTTAATGAAGGACAATGAACTTAGCAAATATCTCATTTGCTCCGGTGAAAAGACTAATTGAGTAAATACCAAGGTTCAGATTTCGAATACCCAAATTAATTTCATGTGCGCCTGCATTTTGCAACTGTTTAGTAATCGGACTCGCAGCTTCTCGACCGAGAGCATCATGCAGAGTGACACTGACCAGTTGAGGAATTGATAGATTATATGAGACAGCAGCCCAAGATGAGACTGGATTTGGATAAACTATGAGACTTTCGTGCTGACCCACAGAAAGAGAACGTACATCTAAAAATTTAGGAATTGTCGTGCGATATATTTCACCGGATAATAACTCTGCGTAAAGCTCATCTTGAATCATTACAAGAGAGACAAAATCAGAACTTGGAAGCCCAAGTTTAGATACTATATTCCATTTATTACCTTGATTGGCTGAGAAAAGAAGAGTACTGTCAATATTGGAGGTCGCAAAGATAGTATCACCTTGCAATATTCGAACCCGGCTATTATTAAGAATACTCTTCCAGTTTAATCCTTTATCATCCGACCTGAAAAGTCCAGTATTAGCGTAGGCAAAATCGTATCACCTTCAGCAGCAAAAGGAGAGATAGAACTATCAAAGATATTAAGATTTTTCCAAGTAATTCCAAAATCTGAAGATAACTTCAAGTGATGATAGTGATACCCTGAGGAGTCAGTCAGTATTGCTATCGTGTGAACTAATGCCCAATATTTCAATACTTCCGAGAACTCCACTCGCTGCAACCCAAGTATTGCCGCTATCAATACTTCTAAATAAACCATTGTGCGTAGGAGCAAACAGAGTTTTTCGGAAAGGCATTAGACCTTCAGCTCGGCTCGGAGGACTATTCGTCTTCACCCATTGAATCCCCTGCCCGTAAGTGGGTATTGCTATCAGGAAAAGCAAGAACGAAGTGAGTACTCTGATTTTTCTTTCCATAGCGCATGGCAACAACGAAATTGGGGGAAAATATCCGGAATTTCAACATTGGTACCCGACCCTCAAATTTAGTGGACAAATACCCATTTTTTCGTATATTCGCATTTTATAATTCCTATATTTATGAGCAAAATATTCATCTTCGTATTCTTTTTGATAATTGCTTCATCAGCATTCGCTCAGATTCCGCGCGCGATTTCTTATCAGGGCATTCTTGCAGATAAGAAAGGTGTACCGGTTCCTGATGGAAGTCACACACTTATTCTTACACTTTACAATTCCCGTACCGGCGCAATTTTTGTTTATTCTAAGACGGCAGTTGTCACCACAACAAATGGCAATTTTAATGTGCTACTTGATTCTATTCCGGTTACTGTTACTTTCGATAAGCAATATTTTCTTGGTATTACGGTTGATGGCGGAGCAGAATTAAATCCACGTACTCCGCTTGCTTCTGCTCCGTATGCGCTAAACGTTGTAAATTCATCAAGCGGGATCACATCCGTGCAAAACTCCGATGCATCAATTGGAATAACAGGCGGAACAGGTCCTGCAGTGCAGATCAAGGTAGCAGATAATGGGATCACAACATCGAAGATCACTGATCTTGCAATCACAACTTCGAAGATCGCAGACCTTGCCGTCACAAATGGAAAAATCACTTCCGTTAGCTGGTCAAAGATTACCGGCGCGCCTACAAGTTTTCCTATATCAGGGAACGCCGGAGGAGATCTAAACGGTACTTATCCAAATCCAACACTAAATAATTCAGGTGTCACTGCAGGAAGCTATACGAACTCTTCGATTACTGTCGATGCAAAAGGCAGGATTACTGCTGCATCGAATGGCAATGCAGGGTTGAATCTTCCCTATACCGGCTCTGGAATCAGTACGACTTCAACATTTTCAGTCAGCAATACAACAAATGCACAGAATGCCACTGCGATATCCGGTATTATTTCAACGACAACATCGCAAAATAATCCTTTGGGCACCGCCGTCTATGGCTCAAATACGAATGCTGCGGCCGGAACCAGTGTCTATGGAGTTGTTGGAAAGATCAGTTCGTCTTTCGCAAATTCAGCAGGAGTCTATGGATATAATGGATCTGTGACAGGCGGCGCAGGAGTCACAGGCTATGGCTTTTACGGAGTCACCGGTATTGGACTAGCGACCACGAATGGATATGCCGGATATTTCAGCGGGGGAAAAGGTGTTTATATTAATGGTGACTATACAGCTACCGGTACGAAATCAGCAACAGTATCGATCAAAAACGGCGCTGAATTCCGAAAGCTCTATTGTGAAGAAGCGACGGAGCTTTGGTTTAATGATTACGGCTCTTCGCATTTAGTGAACGGAAAAGCAGAAATAACACTCGATGATATTTTTCTCGCCACGGTGACGATCGATGCTAATAATCCGATGAAAGTTTTTATTCAAATGAATGGCGAATCGAAACCGGTTTTCATAAAAAAAGGGTCAGCAGGTTTTGAAGTTATTGAATCAAACGGCGGTAATTCTAATGCTGAATTTGATTATCGTATCGTTGCAAAACGCCGCGGGTATGAGGCAACAAGATTAGAAAAAGTATTGATGCCGGATTTTCCAAATACAACTAAATAATTACAGTATATTTTCCTATAGTATCGGTTCTACGTAATCCAGATCTTTATGGAATGTCTCTTCCAATCTACTGACTGAAAAGAAGGCAATGGCAAGAGTTATCACTCCGACGATGATCGCGCTTGATTCTGTGCTCATCGAACCTTGAAGCAATCGGAAGAGAGCAGTGATCGGCACGAGTGCTCCGCGAACAAAATTAGGAACAGTTGTTGTCACTGTTGCGCGGATATTTGTTCCGAATTGCTCGCTTGCAATCGTCACGAAGATCGCCCAGAAACCTGCGCCGAAACCAAGCAGCGCACAAATAAAATAAAATGCTTCGATAGAGCCTGAGGCAACAGTAAAATATAAAGCCATTGCACAAGAAGTGAGGAAGAGAAAAATGAACATCGCTTTTTTTCTGCTTTTGAGTAACTGACTTATTCCTCCGCATCCAATATCACCAAGCGATATTCCGATATAGCAGAACATTACTGCTTTGCCCGGCACAGGAATATTTATCATTCCCATTGCCTTACCGAATTCATCGGCGAACGTGATCAGAATTCCGACAACGAACCATGTCGGCAATCCGATCATGATGACGTTAAGATATTTTAAGAATTGTTTTTTATGAGAGAAGAGGCTTAGGAAATTCCCGCGATGAATTTCTTTCTTCCGAATGCTTTCATACATTCCGGATTCATAAACTCCGATGCGTAATAGCAAAAGCATTATTCCCATGCCTCCGCCGATGAAATAGAGCGTACGCCAATTCGGAACAACCTCACTTAATAGTGCCGCAAAAACAGCACCAAGAATTCCGACCGATGCAACGATCATCGTTCCATACCCACGCTTATTCTTTGGCATCATCTCGCTGACGATGGTGATTCCTGCACCAAGTTCGCCTGCCAGACCAATACCTGCAATAAATCTCATGATGCCGTACATTTCAACGGTATTCACCAATCCGTTTAAAATATTTGCGATCGAATAAATGATGATCGAACCGAAGAGCACCGATAGACGCCCTTTTTTATCGCCTAAAATTCCCCAGAGAATTCCGCCCATAAGCATTCCTGCCATCTGCAATTGAATAAGCGTTGCACCGACAGGAAGAAGTTGGGACGAATCAACACCAATGCTAAGCAAACTCGGTTTGCGGATAATACTGAAAAGAAGGAGATCGTAAATATCAACGAAATATCCAAGCGCAGCAACGATGATGACAAGTTTTATTGCGCGTTTGGAATGTGTGGGGATATTTTCAATCATAAATTATTACGGTAATACCACTTCTAAATAACTCTTATCATTGAGAGTCGAAACGGAATGACTGATCTTTTCGCGTGAAGAGAGAATAATATCTCTGTCCTTCGTCGAAAGTTCAATGATAGATATTTTTCGATCGGTAAGATTTTGCTGATAACGGAGATTGCGATCAGAAGTTATGAATATATCGAATTGGACTTCGGCAAGTTTTATCAACTCACCATTTTTTATTCCAGACCACCCCATCTCAGGAACAGTGTGAATCTCATCATTTTGGAAAAATCGCACAATCTGACGAGGTACACATTCATCAACGAGAATTCTCATTAGGCAGCATGCTCAAAAGTTATTGCTTCCGCCTCTTCAAGAACTGCGATTGCAGCAACTTCAGTTACTGATGGAAATGAATCCAGGAATTCCTCGAGAGAATAATTTTTTTGAAGATATTCGAATAAGGTCTTAACCGGCACCCGTGTTCCTTTGAATACAGGTGTCCCTCCCAGAATTTCCGGATCGATTGTTACAAGAGTAGATGAATGTTTTTTAAGCATATTTTTATAACGAATTCAGAGGATAAACAGGTTCATTACCGCACTTCCAGTCCGCTTTCGGTTTCCGATATCGGCATCACTATCGCAACAGGTCCATTTGCATCATTGACGGCAAGGAGCATGCCTTGTGATTCAATACCCATAAGTTTTGCCGGAGCAAGATTTGCAACCACAACGATCGTCTTGCCGATCAGATCTTCCGGTGTATATTTTTCTGCTATGCCGGCAACGATCTGACGCTTTTCATCGCCGATCTCGATTTGCAGCTTCAAAAGTTTTTTTGATTTTGGCACTCGTTCTGCTTCGATCACTTTTGCAGTTTTAAGTTTTATCTTCTTAAAATCATCGATTGTGATCTGTCCCTCGGCTCCGATAGGTTTTGCATCTGCAGTGCGTTCAGCGCGACGCGCTAATTCTTCGGATGCAGCAGATTTTTCTAATTGCTCTGACATTTTTTGTAATGATTGTATTTCTGCTTCGATCTGAAAATCTTCGAGTTTAGGAAAGAGAATTTTTATTTCACCGAGCGGATGCCCGGCTTGCAATTTTGGTTCGTACGCATTATCCCATCTGTCATTCGTAGATGAATAATTTAGCATCTCTTCGATCTTCTTGCTCGTATCAGGAATGATCGGGCTTAAATAATATGCCAATGCCCGCAGAGCCTCTAACGAATGATAGATCGTAAATGCAGTTTTTTCCGGATTCTTCTTGGCTGTTTTCCATGGCTCTTCGTCGTTAATAAATTTATTGCAATCACGAGCGAAATCCATCGTGTGCTTTACTGCTTCGCGTAATTTGAATGATTCGTATGCTTCACTAACTAATCGAGCTGTTGTCTCGGCACTTAAAACATTTTGGAAGCCTCCTGAAACTTCCGGTACTTTTCCTTCAAAATATCTATGAGCAAAGGTCAGTACGCGGTTTGCATAATTACCAAGAATATCGGCTAACTCCCCATTCGTATGCGCTTGAAAATCTTTCCAGGAAAAATCCGAATCTTTTGATTCCGGAAGATTGCAGGCAATTGTATAGCGGATAAGATCAGAATCATATCGCTGCAAAATTTCATGCGGCTCAATAGTCCATCCGCGCGATTTGGAAAGCTTGCGTCCCTCTAAATTCATAAACTCATTCGCAGGAACCTGTGTCGGAAGATTGAATTTAATATTATCTAACGTGTCATTGCGAGAGTCGCCGTAGGCGACCGAAGCAATCCCCTGATGGTTGCTCGCACTTTCCGGAGATTGCTTCGCTTCGCTCGCAATGACATTTTTGTTATAGCCCATTTCCATCGCCGGAAACATGATCGTATGAAAGACGATATTATCTTTTCCGAGGAATGTCACCCATTCGAGATTTTCATTGGATTGCCACCATTTTTTCCAATCGCCAGGAAGCAATTCTTTCGTTGCCGTTACATATCCTATCGGCGCATCGAACCAAACGTAGAGAACTTTGCCTTCGGAGCCTTCGATCGGAACGGGTACGCCCCATTCAAGATCGCGCGTGATCGGGCGATCATGCAATCCGGCTTTCAACCAGCTTCGGGCTTGCTGAATAACGGTTTCGCGCCAAATTCCTGCATGTGATTCAATATATTTTTCCAGATCACCTTGAAATGCCGAGAGCTTGAAATACCAATGCTTGGTCGGACGTACGACAGGTTTATTTCCGGTGATCTTCGAACGCGGATTAATGAGTTCGGTCTGATTAAGATATGTACCGCAGTTATCGCATTGATCGCCGCGCGCTTCGACGTTACCACAGACGGGACAAGTGCCTTCGACATATCTATCGGGCAAAAACATTTTCGCCTGCTCATCATATAGCTGCGGCTCTTCTTTGGTTTCGATAAAACCATTTTCTAAAAGACGAAGGAAAAAATCCTGCGCCATCTTGCGATGTTCATCGCTCGATGTTCTGCCATAATGATCGAAAGTGATGCCGAGCTTTTCGAACGTTTTTTTATTCAGCTCATGGTAGCGGTCAACAATAACTTTCGGAATGACCTTTTCCTTATCGGCGCTGATCGTGATCGGAACGCCATGCTCATCGGAGCCACAGATAAATAGCACCTCTTCGCCGCACAGTCGTTTATACCGGACATACATATCTGCCGGAACATACACTCCGGCAAGATGCCCGATATGGATAGGTCCGTTAGCATACGGCAAAGCAGCAGTAACAAGTGTTCTTTTAGCGTTCGGCATTCAGAAATGAGTATTAAAGTGCAAATTTACGGAGAAAGGAGATGAGCTGAAACGAATCGCATCCGAAAGCCCACCCACCATTGAAATGGTGGGCTCATTTGTTTTCATCCATTTCATGGATTCTGATTCCTGAGTCGCCACCGGCGACGACAACACATTAGCCCACGGTTTCAACCGTGGGCGGGATTTCGGTTTCGCATAGGTCATAGGTATTTGCACTTGTTTTTGGGAGTGGATTGTTGTATATTTGTGAGACAAATGAAATATATCATTCTTATTTTTGCTTTAGTAAGCACTTCTCAGGTATCAGATCTTAGTGCACAGGTTAAAGCACAAGAACTGAGTATTGATGCACGATATTTTACCATAGTAAATAATTATGAGGATTATTCGCTGAGGTGGTATAACGGTCATAGCGATACGATTGACGGCTCATTCTCTTTATCCGTTAGTTCTGGATTGAAAGTGGTTGATGATTCAATTACTTTAATTACTATAGAAAACAATATTATTCTCCGAGTTCTAAGATATTTATTATTTATATCACAAACTTAACAATATTAATCGACACCTCTAAACATTTTTGTGCCTTGGCTATCGGCAATAGTACTGAATCGCATCTTTTTGAAGTTGATACTTTAGATTATTGGGACCGAACCGTAGGTGGGTTATCGATTACGAATGCTTCATATAGGACATCAATAACGGGAGATACACTTTCGATTCATTTAAAAGCACCTGATCTTGAAAAGGAATTACAAGTAAACTCACATTTAATTACTGATTACAAAGAATCGTCAGGAACTCGTAGCTTTACTAGACTCAATAATTCATCTATACTGAAAATATCTGATAGCGCATATGCCAATATCACAGTAATCGGAAATTTTCCCTTATCGGTTACCCCTTTTTCACACAGAGAAATTGAACTCTTAACTTTTTATCCCTTATCAAAAATCCTAAAATTATTTGGACAAGCACAAAACCAAAATAGGCCTCTTCCCTGCTACGACATCCTCGGAAGAAAGCACAATTTAGAATTTCTCGGCTCAGATGGGAACTCGAGCACGTATTCGGTCAGGTCTTTACCTGCGGGAGTGTATTTTGTTAATGATGGGAAAGAGACAGCGAAGTTTATGATTGCGGAATAAGCGCCTGTTCCAGATCCATAACCATCTGTAAAATAACCGGGCGTAATTGTAATTGTAGCCTGACGTTCCGCTGTGCGATCTCGACTGAGCGCAGGGCCTTCACAATATTTAGCGGCGCACCAAACCGCGATGTGAATCTCTTAAGGTCATCAAGTTGATCGTTATTGAAAATATACTCTTCGCTTCCGGATAAAATTGCAAGGGCATCGCGCAGCCAAAGTGTCATCAGATGCAGAAGCTGTTCGACGGTCTGACGTTTTTCGAGAAACGATCCGCCTCCGGCACGAGGTAGAAAATTATCTATTTCAGCAAGCGCATTCTTCCTGCTTTGAGATAATCCCATTCGCAGTAACTGAACTACCTGCGCTCGCAGCGTTGCCACATCTTCATTAATAAGACTTCGCGCTGCTGAAAAACTTCCTCCCGCGAGGCGTGCTAAGAAAGAGGCTTGATTTTTATCAAGATCATCGCGCTTAATTAAGGCTTCGGAAATTTCATTTTGTGCGAGAAGATCGAAACGCATATCCTGACAACGCGAAAGGATCGTCGGATAAAGTCTTGAAGGATTAGAACTGGTAAGAATAATAAGGGTATTATCGTGCGGCTCTTCAAGTGTTTTCAAGAAAGCATTCTGTGCCTCATGCCGCATCGTATGTGCTTCACTGATCAAGACGATGCGCTTATTACCCGACCCCATGCTTCTGGAGAGAGCAAGGCGAAGATCGCGGATCTGCTTTATATTAATTGTCAGAGCCTTCGGTATCTGAATATGGTAGTATGGGTCACGAGCTTTCATTTCGATTTGCTCGCGAATGATATCGATCTTGCTGACCTCATCTTCATCATCGCTCGAAGATTCTTCTTTCTTAGAATCTTTTGCAAGAGAAAAAACAAAATGAAGAAGAGGTGAACCAAGAGAACCTATTGATCTGCAATTGCTGCATTCATCGCATGCTTCGGGCATACCAATAGTCCGCCCCATAGGATTCAGGCAATTCAGCACCTTCGCAAGCTCGATCGCCATCGCGTCTTTACCGAGACCTTCGGCGCCGGTAAAAAGATAGGCATTCGGAAGCTTTCCGCTTTCAACCGATTGACGGATTATTTTTTTGACGCGCTCTTGCCCAATGACATTCTTCCACATAATGCAAAAATACGCCTGAAGAAGAACAACTTCGGTGAAAGCTCTTTGATAGAAAAGTTATTCCTTCACAAGAATCATCTGCTGCGAGAGTATGGCATCGCCTGTCTTTAGTTGATACGTATAACTACCGGCCGGAAGCGCACTGCCATCGAAGACTGTTTCGTGAGTCCCTGAATTCTGATATTGATTGACAAGTTGCTTCATCTCTTTCCCGTTCAGATCAAAGATCTTCAGGCTTACATCAGAAGAGTTAGTCAACGTATAACGTATCGTTGTGCGGCCGGTGGAAGGATTAGGAAAACTTTTCTCTAATGTGGCGGCGGAATTGCTTACCACATTCGGAACTCCGGCAGTAACGGTAGTAAATGTGCCCGTCATTCCCATACTTCCGTGGATATTACACTGATATGCGTAACTACCGGCAACAGTCACTACGTAGATTAATGACGTCTGGTCGGATGTTGTCGGACCCCACATTGCTGCACCGCTTGGAACAGATGTAGATTGTATTTCATGAAAGCCGAAATTCCCGTTCCAAACGATAGTGTCCCCTACTGCAACTTCTAAGGTATTAGGTGTGAAGCTTGTCCCTCCAAAATTTATCGTATGTGTGGTGGAAAATGCAGGTACTGAGATCGATACGATAACAGCTGCAAAAAAAACTGTTAATTTCAACGAAAAAAAGCTAACAACTTTCATATAATTATGGTAGTTAAATAAAAAAATAGTGTACTAGAATACAGAAAATTCCGAAGATATGTTCGTCTCAAAAAAGAGGGGTAGTACCTCAATTTAAAAAAACTTTAATTTTGTCATTCTGAGCGACAGCGAAGAATCTGAGATTTAGAGTATCTGAAAGCTCAGATTCTTCGTTCCGCTTCTCTCCACTCAGAATGACAATTCAAATTGAGCCACTGCGAAAGAGGGGCGCGTTTATTGCGCACCCCTATAAACATTTGATCTAGCGAACAACTACAACCTTTACTTCCAAGGCAAGAGATCCCTCAGATATTGCGCGTAAATAATAAGTACCGCTTGCAAGTGATTCAGCACCAAGCGGCAGAGAATATTCTCCTGCTCCAAAGGATGTTTGCTCATAACCCTGAATGAACTTCCCTGTACCATCGAAAAGCCCAAGCGTTATATCTATAGGTTTTAAGCACGTAATTCCAATCGTTGCTTTACCGCTATTAGGATTCGGATATATCTGCATTTTTAATCCGTTATCCGAATTCCCTTTGACAGATCCGGTAATAGTGATCTTACCTTTGCCATGCAAAGCCACAGAGATAGGTGATCCTTCCGTAACCGTGATCGTTGCGACTCCATCGAACGTGCCGGCAGTTTTCGGAGTGAACGATACTGAAATATCCTTGCTTCCACCTGCATTTATCGTAATCGGAAAAGTAATAGTGCCAAGTGTAAATGATGGATCTCCTGTTGGCTTAATTGAAGTGATCGTTGCAGTAGCAGAGCCGTTATTGGTGATCGTGAATGTTTTCATTACCGTCGTTCCTGTATCTAACTGTCCGAAGTCAAGAACAGAAGAAGAAGTGGAAAGCTTTGAATTAATTCCGCGTCCGGCAAGTGTGATCTGTCTTGTTGATGCAGTTCCTTCATCGGTTACAATGCTGAGGGTTGCGGCGTATACCTGTTCTATCGAAGGAGCAAATCGTACTTTTATCGAAACACTATCCTTCGCAGTTAAGGTATGAGCTACAGTATCAAGGAGAATAAATCCGTTATTCGGATCACTGAGTTTGTAGCGGAATATTTTTGCACTGCCCGAACCAAGATTTTTCAAGTGTAAAGCGGTATCGCGGGTTTTGTTGATATTGACTTCATGAAAATCAACCGATGCAGGAAAATCCAGAGAGGATTTAATTGCAGTGCCCTTAAAATATATCGTATCGTTATTGTTTTTACTGTCATTGCTTGTGACAATTGCCATTCCGGTTGTGATTCCCTCTATCGTAGGAGTGAAGACGAAGGTCGCCTGAACATTCCCTTGAGCCGGAACTGTACCTGGAGCAGAACCGAGGCTAAAAACGTCCGGCGAAAAATTACCGATGTGGAATGTAAGGTCATATGTTCCAAGATTGGTAATGGTCAGGAATGCATTACCTGAACTTCCAAGCCTGATATTACCGAAGTCGATCGTATCTTTTGTATTGATTGACATCTTCGGCAAGCCGCTTCGTGCGATAAGTGAGATCTGATTGGTTAATGCAGCCGGATCATCGCTTGTGATCACCATACTGGCATTATCTGTGCTTTCGGTCGAAGAAGTATAAGTAAAACCAATAGTTGTACTGGCACCGGGCAAAAGAGTAAATGTAGTCGGGCTGGTTAATGTGAACTTTGCGCCCTGTTGTGAAGTAGGTATTGTAACATTACTAACGTGCAAGGTATCATCGCCGGTATTATTAACCTGAAGAGATCCCGTCAGTGTTCCGCCGACAAACGCAATTCCCATATCATAATTTGAGACAGGGGCAAACGAAATGATCGGCGCAGTTCCGGTCCCGCCGATCGGTATCGTCGGAACTGAAACGTTATTCTGAGCAGTAAATGTAAACGATCCGGAATAATTCTGTTTCACCGTCGGAGAAAATTTGATCGTTACGGATCCGGTTGATCCAGGAAGAATATTTTGTGCAGCTCCGCTGACAATACTAAATCCGTTTACCGAAAGTAGAGGGGAAGAAAGAAAGAGCGTGTCATCACCGGTGTTGCTTATCGTATAGGTAAGTTGTTTTGAATTTCCGACGCGTACCTTATCGAAGGATAAAGAGGTCGGTCCGGAGAATACAGCGTTTATTCCCGTTCCGCTGATAAATACTTTCTTGATCTTATCTGCTGTAACTGTAGCATCACTATTGATCGTAAGAGTATCGAAAAATACTCCGCGTGCAGTCGGTACGAATGTAATGGTTTCTGTTTCGGTCGAGTTTACAGTAAGCGAGCGATTTAATGTTGTCGGTGAGTTCGTGTACATTGTTCCGACTGAAAGAGGGCTCGAAGATATCGTAAGCGCTGCATCGGGTCCCTTGGAAGTCACGGTCATCGTTTTATTCATTGTTCCGCCGACTCGCTTGGAGCCAAAATCAACCGTAGTTGTTGATAATGTTATACCTTTTACAGCAGGAGCAGTGGCAGTAAATGAACCTGTCATTCCCATCCCGACATGAATATTACATTGATAATTATATGTACCTGCTATACTTACGATATAGGTAAGAGAGGTAGTATTCGCGTTCGTAGGTCCAAACGCATTTGCTCCGTTGGGGATAGTAGTCGATTGGATCGCATGAAAAGCCCAGGCTCCGGTCCAGACGACCGTATCACCGGTCGACACATTCAAAGTATTCGGAGTAAAACTTGCTCCACCAAATGCTATAGTATGGGTAGTCCCAAACGTAATGCCCACTGAGGCAGTGAGAAGAAAAACAAAGAAGAAAAACACTTTAACAAGTTTCATAAGATTTTCCCAAAAAATGACAAACAAAAATAACAGTTTCACTCTTAGAATTGGCAAATCGAGCCCAAATTCGACATCTCTCGAACTTCGCACTCAGAATCCTTCAGGTCTAAGACACGAAAAGGATGCGTGTTGTGACATGCAGTTTTTATTTTATCTGAAGAAATTTATACAGTGCCCGTTAATTGGGCATCTTAAAATTCCGATCTTGAAATCGATTGAAGCCCCTGCAACACATTTATTTTCAACTACATCGCATTTCGCGCACGCAGTTTAGCTGATATTTCAGAGTTGATAGCTGATAGTTGTTATTGCCACATATCTTCCACACTTCATATTTCCAATTTCACAGTTCATATTTTCCCCTGAAGCCTCCGCAACCACTTTATTTTCCATAGACATAACATTACGCGCGCACAAAAAGCTGATAGTTAACAGTTGATAGTTGACAGTAAAAAACAATGTCATTGCGCTACCGGCAGCAGCCGGTCGTGGCAATCTTAAATCTTTAAGGGTATAGGTGCTCATCATAATGGAAGTAATATACGAAATAAAATCTCGTTTGTCAAGGTGCCTATCGACATTTATTTTCGGGGAAACCTTAGTCGCGCTTTACTCCCTCTACCGGTACTCCGGAAGAGGGCTGGAGTGAGGGGTTCCCAGTCCTCCATTCTTGCCAAACTCATTTCCTTCTTCAGGGGTTACATTTGCCAGCGTAATCTCATGCGATCATTCATCATCATCGTCTTCCTTGTCCTCTTTACCTCCGAAATATCGGCGCAAAGCCTATCTGTGTTCAATCTCGACGCCACGAACTTCCCGACGATGAAAGCAAAGTTCTATGCTTTCGATGCCAACGGCCAGCAGCAAAATCCATCGGCTTCCGAGATCACGGTAACGGAAGATGGTATTAATAGAAATGTTACAAATATTACCTGTCCGCCAACTGCACCACCTAAAGCTTTATCATCTGTGCTTGTTATGGATGTATCCGGTTCGATGAGTTCAGGTTCAGGGGGAGTTGCAAATATAAATCTTGCAAAAGCTGCGGCAACAACTTGGATTCAAGGCGTACCGCTCGGACCAAGTGAATGTGCCGTTGCAAGTTTCGACGGAGCGAATTATCTGAATCAGGATTATACAACCAACAGAAAAAAACTTCTTGCTGCAATCGGCGGACTTGCTCCGCAAGGTGGTACTGATTATGATCAGGGACTTCTGCTTCCGATGTCAAGCGGTTTGCAAATTGCATCGTTGGGCAAACATCAGCGCGTTATTATCTTCCTCACAGACGGTTTGCCGAACCAACAGCCGCAGACGGCTGCCATTATAGCCGAAGCTAATAAACAGAACTGCTTGATCTTTTCCGTAACGGTCGGCTTGCCATGTCCGCAATGCCTGAAGGATATCAGCACGGCAACACGTGCGAAGTGGTTCGAGAATATTGTAACGCAAGCTCAGATCAATGAAGTCTATCTGGAAATATTGCAGATAGCACAAAGCGGCGCACCGCCCTGCGAGGTCACCTGGCAATCTGATGTATTATGGCAATCCGGTAGATTATGATGCTGAGACCGAAAGCGGAACATTCCATCTTCTCTATGCCTGCGGTGATAGTACGATTCAACAGTTCATGCTCACCGGGAAAATGCCTTCGATCACTTCGATCAGCCCTAATCCTTCGAACGGAATGATCCATATTGGTATTCAAACAACAGAATCCGGAAGAACCCGTATTGCCTTAATGAATTTACTTGACGAGAAAGTTGCGACGATCTCCGATGGCGAGTTATCGCCCGGCGCGCATTCATTTAATTTTAATACAAGCAAACTATCCACCGGAAGTTATTTCCTGATGGTGCAAACTCCGAGTATGCGGAGATTACAGCGGATGGATGTGCAGCGGTGAGTTCTCACCTTGTCATTTCGAATGGAGGCGTAACCGGAGAGAGAAATCTATAAATAAAAATAAGATCCTTATTTCCCCTGGGGAGGAAACGGTATTTATCTTTATTAATAGATTTCTCTCGTCGGCTACGCCTCTGTTCGAAATGACAACCCGAAGTCCCGCCCACAGAAGAAACCGTGGGCTATTTTGTTTTCGTCGCCATAGGCGACTCGGGAATCCATGAAATGGATGATAACTACATAGCCCACCATTTTAATGGTGGGCGGGATAAGAGGGATTCAGAAATGTTTAATGTTGCTACCACTATTAAGGGGATTCTTCTATCCGCAATAATGGCAGCTACCTTCAGGAGATTGCTTCGTCGGGCTATCGCCCTTCTCGCAATGACACCATATTCAAATTTAGACAAGAAAAAAGGCGACCAAACGGTCGCCCTTTTTTCTTGTAGCAAAGTAATGGCTTATGTTATTGCATCAATTCTAATTGTCTTTTTAATTCATTAACTCTGTGGGCGAATGCCGGATCATGGCGCATATCATCTACGATGGTTTGCTGTGCATGGATAACCGTTGAGTGATCCCTGCCGCCGAAATGCAAGCCGATCATATTCAGTGTGCTTGCCGTTAATTCTTTGCAGAGATACATTGCTACCTGGCGTGCCTGAACAATTTCCTGTTTGCGCGTCTTATCGCGAAGAAGCTGTTCCTCAATACTGAAAAATTTTGCCGTGTATTTCTGGATCGTCTCAACCGATAGCACCGGAGCGGAACGTCTTGCAACTTTGCGCAGAACTTCACGCGCAAGTTCAACGCTCGGTTCCTTGCCTTCAAGGGAGATCGTGGCTTCAAGCGATATCAGACAGCCTTCAAGTTCACGGATATTCGTCGTAACATTCGAAGCAATGAATTCCAGCACTTCATCGGAAATATCGAAGCCATCGCGAATTGCCTTATGACGCAATATCGCAATGCGCATCTCCAGATCAGGTGCGCCGATATCGGCAGTAAGTCCCCATTGCAGGCGATTCAAGAGGCGGTCATCAATATCTTTTAATTCTTTCGGCGGACGGTCGCAGGTAAGGATGATCTGTTTGCCGTTCTCACGAAGTTCGTTAAACGTATGGAAGAAGGAATCCTGCGTACGCTCTTTGCCAGCGAAAAATTGCACATCATCAATGATGAGCATATCGATCGAGCGATAAAGATTATTGAAGTCATTGATCTTATCGGTCTGCACGGCATCAACGAATTCCTTCGTGAAGCGCTCACTCGAAGTATAGAGTACGCGAAGCTCAGGAAATTTTTCGAGAGAATAATTTCCGATAGCCTGAATAAGATGCGTCTTACCTAAACCGACATTTCCGTAAATGACAAGCGGATTATATCTTGTACCGCCGGGATTATTTGCCACTGCCATCGAAGCAGCAAATGCAAGTTTATTCGCCTCGCCGCGGATAAAGGTATCGAATTCGTAACCCGGATTAATATTCGGATCAACAGGCGGCTTCGGAGCAGGATTAAGACTTTTGATTCCGGAGCGATTATCCCGAAGTTGTGCGGCGGAAACATTCATCCGATTGGCAGGGGGGGGCGGCGGGACTTCAGAAGCAACAGGAGTTGGCGCAACTTGCGGAACAGGCACTTGGGGAATATAGACTGCGGGTTCAAGGAGCGTCTCAACACCTTCAACTTCCGCAGCGTGTTCGAAGGCAAAGCCTGCCTGCGGTCCTAAAAGCTCGATAAGTGCAGATTCGATAAGCTGCTGGTAATGCTGCAATATCCATTCGGAGATAAATCCGCTCGGCGCCAGAAGCCTCAGCGTTGTGCCTTCAAGTGATTTGGGGACAAGCGGTTCGAACCACGTCGTGTAACTTTGTGGTGAGATAGCAGCCTTGATCTTCTCAAGGCTGAGCTGCCATATCGCCACAGCCGCTGACCTCAGGTCATCGGTCGGCATCGGGCTTGCTTGTTCAGCTTCATGATCCGGGAATGTTCCTCCGGTTGCTAATGACATTTCAAAAATTTGTTCCTGCAAAGTAGCCGATGACGGTTTCCCCTGCTTACGTTCTTGTTCTAGTAACACGCTCACAGTTTTGGTGTAAAAAGAAAATTTATGATAAGAGTTTCACTTAAAAATACAGAAGCTAGTACACGGCTGATGACGAAAAGCAAAACGAGAATTGCACACGATCAGAGAAATATATGAAATGATCACCTATCTTTTATTACGATCTCGTATGACACGGGAAAAGTAATTCACACTTCAAAGCCTTAGTAGAAATGGAAAGCAAAAGTTATCCACATTCGACTCACATACATACATATCATTCCTTACTTACTATAATACGAATCTTTTTTTCATTGCACATAAAAAACGAAATTATTTTTTCCCAGAGTGTCATTGCGAGCATCAGCGAAGCAATCCCCTGAGGTTAATAAAAAGAACGAACGTGTTGCAAATCTCAGGGGTGGCTTCGTCGGGCTGAAGCCCTCCCCGCAATGACATTACGACCCTTTACTCAAGGATCCTAAAATGGTTTTTCTTGATGCTCCCGTCGTATTCGGAAGATGAATGATCTCATGATCCAAAAACGCTTTTGCAAAATATGCAAATGCCAATGCTTCTTTTGCTTGTGAAGGAATTCCGCTCTCATCTGAAATCCTAAATTTCATTTCCGGAAGAAGCTCTCCGATCCGTTTGCAGAGAAACCTATTTTTTACTCCGCCGCCGCTTGCGAATATTTCTGTCGGATATTTTTGTAACATATCTCCGGGCAAAAAATCAATAGCCTGAGCTATCGAATACGCTGTCAGTTCTGTTGCCGTCCGGATAGCATCTTCATGTGAAAGCGTCTTTTTTTCTATAGCTTCCATAAATTCTTTCAGTATTACTTCACCGAATAATTCTCTGCCTGTTGATTTAGGAGGTGGTTGCTTAAAATATTGATTTGAAAGAAGTTGATTCAATAATTTTTCATCTGCAATGCCGCTTTTAGCGATCGTACCATCATCATCGTACGCCGTATTAAAATATTCGGCAGCGAGCGAATCAATGATCATATTCCCCGGTCCGGTATCGAATGCCATGACGGGTTCTTCATCACCTCCGGCAGATAGAAAAGTAATGTTTGCAATACCTCCGATATTCAAAAGAATACGATTGCTGTTATCACTTCGCAAGAAACGATGATCGAACATCGGAACAAGCGGCGCACCTTCCCCGCCAAGAGCAATATCGGCGCTTCGGAAATCGCTGACGACATCAATTCCGAGTTGAGCAGCTAAAGCCGCACCTGAGCCAAGTTGAAATGTTGCTCCCGATGCCGGAAGAGAATCAGTAATTTTTTCAGGTTTTGGTACATGCCGTATCGTCTGCCCGTGCAGACCGATAGCGCGAATATCTTTAGAAGAAAGTTTAGCTTTTACTAAAGCGCTGTTCACCGCTTTAGCATATTCAGAGGCAAGAACGAAATGTGTACGGATGAACAGATCGATATTCATCTCGTCTTTTGTTGCGAAGTTCATAAGTATCCGACCTAATGCAGAATCAAGAGGAGCCGAATATTCTCCGATAACTTCCGGAAATTCTTCGAAGCGGGCAATCACGATGTCGATGGCATCCATACTTGTGCCGGTCATGATACCGATATAAAGATTACTATCTTTCATTACGTTTTGAAAGTCGAACCTACTTTTTAATTTCCGGTGTAGGTGATTCCTGCACTTGGTTTCGTTCGTTAGGATTAATCCGGTGATGAGTGAGTTGGACGACGAGAAAGAAGATCGCACTCAGTAATACAAACACTCCAATACGCACTGCCCATGAATCGCCCTTAATAAGCGCGCGAATGCCGAAGGTCTTATCCTCCCTGCCAAAACTTGCGTATCGTCTGCGTAGTAAAGCCATTTTGGGTAGTCGTTAGTTATTAGTCTTTAGTCGTTAGCAGAAAAGGATTTGTGTATGAAAGCGATTCACAGATCGACATGTCATTCTTCGCTTCGATTATAATTGCGAATGCGAAAATAATAGAAGTGAGGAATCCCGTAATAGATTGCAGCTCTTAAGTCTCCACCTGAAGTTGACGAGATTCTTCGCTGTCGCTCAGAATGACAATCTTCTTTTCTTTCTGCTAACGACTATCAACTAAAGACTAACGACTACTTTCCTATCACCTGCCTTGCTATCACGATCTTCTGAATATGTGACGTGCCTTCGTAGATCTGTAAGCCTTTGATGTCGCGCAAATATCTTTCGACGGGATATTCATTCGAGTATCCTCTACCCCCATGTAGAAGAACGGCTTCGTTCGCAGCTTTGACAGCTGCTTCAGTTGCATGAAGTTTTGCCATTGATATTTCGAGCGTGCAGCTCTCGCCCTGATCTTTTTTCCAGGCAGCATGATAGACTAAAAAGCGGGATGCTTCCAGTGATGTCTTCATCTCGGCAATAACGGCTTGTACCATTTCAAAATCACCGATGCGTGAGCCGAACTGTTTTCGTGTTCGTACAAAATCAACACAGGCATCAAGACATGCCTGATGCACTCCGAGCGCACCTGCGGCTACGCCAAGCCTTCCATGATCGAGCGCCGACATAGCAACCTTAAAGCCGTTATTCTCGCCGCCTAAAACTCTATTTTCAGAAACAAAACAATTCTTTAAGATTATATGTGCATGATCGCTAGCACGATGCCCGAGTTCTTTTCCCGGCATTTTATTGCGGATAAACCCCACCGAATTTGTATCGACAAGAAATGCAGTGATGCTTGAATGTGGCTTTGCTCCTTCAATTGCAGGAAGCTTTGCAAATACAATTGCAATATGAGCGAGATTAGCATTGGTGATCCAGATCTTTTCGCCATTTAAAATATATCCGTCTTCGGTTTTCTCAGCTTTGGTCTTGATACTTCCTGCATCACTGCCTGCTTCCGGTTCGGTGAGGGCATAACAGCCTATGAGTTCTGCTTTAGCAAGTTTCGGAAGAAATTCTTTCTTCTGTAGTTGCGAACCTGATTGCTCGATACATTTCATCACAAGCGATGAATGAACCGTCATAAATCCACGAACACTTGAGCACGCTCTGCCAAGCTCTATGTAGGTGAGTGCAAGCGAGAGGCTGTCCATGCCACTTCCGCCGAAATCTTTCGATACAGAGCCTCCTAAGAAGCCGAGCGATGCCATCTGACTGATGACTGACATCGGCATCGAGCCATCTTCATCCATCTTTCTTGCAAGAGGTGCAACAACATCCTGCGTGAAGGAGCGCGCAGCTGATTGCCAGTGAAGTTGATCTCGGGTGAGTGTAAAATTCATAAAGGGGAAACGAATTCTTCCTAATAGTAGCTCCGTCTAAGGTTTTTTGAATTATCATGTCATTCTGAGCGAAGCGAAGAATCCCTTGAAATAGTAGTAGAATATTACTTACTACAATCCATCAAGGGATTCTTCACTATGCAAGCAATCGCTATCGCGATTACTTGCTCCGCTCAGAATGACATGATTATTGAATAACTGCAATACCCTCGATCTCAAGCAATGCATCGTCCTCAAAAAGTGATGAGACTTCGATGAGTGTCATCGCAGGAAAATATTTACCGAAATAGGAAGCGTAGATTTTCCCGATCTCTTTCATTTTCGCAGCGTAATCATTTTTATCTTTAACAAAAATATTCAGCTTGACGATATCGGTCATCGTTCCGCCAGCTTCATTCATAACTGCTTGAAGATTATTTAATACCTGCCCGAATTGCTTTACGAGATCATCTTTATGAACGATCTTCCTCTTTGCATCAAACGATACCTGCCCTGCAAGATAAATCGTTTTGCCGCCGCTTGATGCGATGGCATGGCTATAGCCAATTGGCGGGACGAGAGTGGGGGGATTAATAATAATATTCACGTAGTAGTTATCTAAATATAGTGGGGCGGACTACGAGTCCGCACCACTATCCATTTCTTTGTTCTTAAGTTAAAAAATTAAAACGCTGCTGAATTCGATGGTATTTTCGGTGCAACATTCGGCTCATCGAATTCAGGTACAAATAATAAATTATCGAATCTGCCGACATTGCCTCGGAATGCTACGCGCGTTGAACCGATGGGTCCGTTACGCTGCTTGCCGATGATAACTTCTGCTGTGCCTTCAGTCGGTTTGCCGTCTTCGTATTGCTCGATGCCGTAGGTTTCCGGGCGATAGATGAAGAGCACAAGATCGGCATCCTGTTCGATAGCGCCGGATTCACGAAGATCCGATAGCATCGGTCTCTTATCCGCTCTTGCTTCAAGGCTTCTGTTCAATTGGCTAAGCGCAATAACCGGAATATTTAATTCTTTTGCAAGCGCTTTTAGCGAGCGCGAGATCGTTGAAATTTCTCGCTCGCGCGAATCCATGTGGCGCGAAACTTCCATAAGCTGCAAATAATCAATAATGATCAAGCCGATATTCTCCGTTGCCTTTAAGCGGCGGCATTTTGCGCGAAGTTCAAGCGGCGTGATCGCAGCGGTATCATCAATAAAGATCGGTGCTTCATGCAGTTTACCGATTGAATGCGAAACTTTACGCCAATCATCAGCCGATAACCTGCCTTTACGCGCATCTTGCATACTGACTTGCGCTTCGCTGCAAAGCAATCTCAACACAAGCTGTTGCGCTCCCATTTCAAGCGAGAAAACTGCAACAGGCACACGCAATTCCTTTACTGAATTCAGTGCAGCAAAGCGAGCCATAGAGAGCGCCAAGGCAGTTTTGCCTTGCGACGGACGTGCTGCTAAAATAATAAGATCAGTTTTCTGCCAACCGCTGGTAAGTTCATCGAGATCATCAAGTCCCGAAGGGACTCCGGTTACGCCGGAGTGATTATTATGTATGCGCTCAAGATAATCAATCGTATCATGAGCCAGCTTATCCATTTTCAGGAAGCTCTTACGATGCCTGGTTTCCGATAATCGGAAGAGACTTGATTCTGCCTGATCTAAAAGTTCAAAAGTATCGTCCTCCCCTAAAAATGCGCGAAGTTTCATCTCTTCGCACGTGCGGATCAGTTCGCGGGCAAGATATTTTTCCAGGATAAGACGTGCATGTGCTTCAACGTTTGCCGTCGTCACGACTTTCGATGTCAATTCGACAAGATAGGTCGGTCCACCGGCTTCATCAAGTGAACCATCAAGACGCAAACGGCTTGTGACCGAAAGAAGATCAATAGGTTCGCTCTTCGTATCGAGAGCAAGAATAGCACGGTAGATCGCCGTATGAGCTTCGCGATAGAAAGGACTGTCTTCAAGCGTCCGGTCACCAAGCACTTCCATGACGCGGTTCGCTGCAGTCTTATCGATCATCATCGCTCCGAGAATCGATTGCTCGATCTCCAATGCTTGCGGAGGCACAAGACCTGTTCCGGCAACACGGTCATAGAGTTCGGAAAAACTGCGCAGATACGTCCTGCTCGTACGCGAACCGGCTGCTTCTTTAGATTGAATGGGAATGATGCTCACGGATATAGATTAGTCAAATTGATAATGCAAAGTTACGAAGAGAACACGGAAATACAATGAACAATTTATCCTTTTAAAATAACAGGTTATACAGTAGCAAAGTGGATAATTTCTGGATAAATAAAAAAGGCGCAGCAAATGCCACGCCTTTTTACATTCGAAAATTTTCGAATTACTTTGTAACTGTCATCGTCTTTTCGATGGTCTTTCCACCGGCATTCATCGTGTAGATATACGCGCCTGCTGAAAGTTTCGATGCATCAAAATTCACACTATACGTACCTGCATCCTTCGTAGTATTTACAAGGCTGCCAACTTCACGACCTAATACATCGTGTACAGTGATCGAAACAGGAGTACGCTCGCTCACTGAGTATCCGATCTTCGTCTCGCTTGCGACGGGATTAGGATAGTTCTGACCGAGTGAGAAACTCGTAGCCGTACCGGGTTCAACTGCATTAACTCCGTTAACAAGGAAGTCCATAGATTTCGTCAGGATCTTCGAAGCAATAGAAGCAGATGAAATATCCTGTAGATCAAAATCAAGATAGACCATACGCTGGTTCGATCCGAAGTCATAACGAAGACCTGCAGTGAGAGTTGGATCATTATCAAAGTATAAGAACGGAACTCCCTTAGTACCCGTCAGATCCCATGTATCATAATAGAAATCATTACATGTTCCGGTAATACCGTTACCAATAACATCATTTGCAACTCCCTTAATCGGTGAGCTTAAAATTCTATTACCATTCTGATCAGTATGGGATACTTGTCCTGAATAGGTGATACCAAGTTTGGTAATCAACTTAGTCATCTCATCGGTAGGATTTCCTCCCGTTGAATTATAATATGGTCCTGCTGCATCAAAAGCAAAGTACCCTGCATATTCAGAAGTGAGCAAAACTTTCTTTCCTGCATCCAGCATTGCATTAATAGTTGGTGCAACAGGCGGCGGTGCGCCATTGAGATTCTGGTAATCCAAAAGGAAAACAGCCGGGAAAATAGCAACATCAAAGGATGTTGGCGGGTAGGCTGTCATTGTAGCGCTATCAAGCCCTACACCTGCATACCCAGTGCCATAAGTATTTTTTGCCATTCCATTTGCTGAGTTAATGAAAGCATCATTCCCATAAGCAATATATTTTGTTGCCGCTGAAAGCGCATTCACTTTTGCAGGGCTTGATGTGCTGATTCCGGTTTCACCATTACTTAAGATCGGCGTTACACCGACTACGGCATTCACATAGCCTGCATTGGCAGGTGTCGTAAAAGTCAGAGTAGCCTGGGCTGAGCCATTTGCCGGAATGGACATCGTTTGCGGAGAAATAGTACCTTGCCAACCCGTCGTTGTCGCGACGGATGAGAATACTTTATCAACTGCAAGGTAAGCCTGAGTGGCAGTAGAGTTTGAGTTATGTACGGTAACAGTCTGAGTAGTTTGTCCCCCAGCCTTCGCAGTAATATATTTCTGGTCTGCAGTAATAGTAAGTCCGGAAGTCGGGACAAAGCTCGGATCGGTAAGTTTTACCTGAATTGCATTGAATACCTCATTCTTAGAAACGCTACTTGCATTATAGGCAAATGCAAGACCAATTAGATTTACATGCTCAGGATTGATACCTGCAGGGAGTGTGTATGTAAAATCTTGAGTATAGGTAGATCCGGCCGTTACACTTGCCGGGATAATTCCCGGAGTACCCCAGGCACCGCCGAGAACAGCACGAGCGACATGCATGTGTTGATAACCTGGCACGGTGTGACCAAGTGTATAAAAAGGATTTGATTCGTATCCTGAGCGATATGTCAAATAGCTTGTCTGATCATATTGAGTACCTTTTGCTCCGGATACACTGTCTTCTGACACATACATATTCAAGCGGAGATCTCCTGTAATAGCCTGAAGAAATTTTACACTTACCGTTGCAGTAAATTTACGAGTAGCAGCAGTGTATTGTACATTCTTGATCGAAACATCTGCAGCAACAGCGTCAGACAAATGTGCTTCCATCAAATTAGCCCACTGAGTAGGATCAGTATTACGTGTTCCATCTGTTTGCGTCATGCGGTTAAACCATGCGTCTGGATATCCCGGGACAGTAGCTTGAAGCGTTGTCCCTTCAGCGATTACCATCGGGTCACCATTATGAAAACCAATCGGAATGAACTGTGATGGATATTTTTCTTCCATTTGCTGAATTCCGTAAATACCGCGAGGGCACCATCCGCACCAACTACCGGTGAATTCTTCAAGTAAGAAATGCTTTACAGGTGCCTGTGCCTGTAATTCACTTGCACCAAATGCAAGCAATAATACAATAAGTAGTAAAGAACGTTTCATTGTTGTAATAGAGAATTAGTGAAAAAAGATATACATGATAACCATGCAACAATCTTGTATTTGGGGCGTTCTCTGTATAGGGAACTCACTCAAACGCAAATTAGAGTAGGAATATAACCCATTTTTAAGCAAGAGGTTTCCATAAAAATGAATGAATTCATGCCCTAATCTTAATAGACACGGGAAAGAGGCAATTTGTGACATATTGCGACCTCTAATGAAGTCGAAGTTTTTAGGTTTCAAGTAAAACCGGCTATTGGAGAGTTACATCCACGTACGTGGCTATCTTTTTTTTGACTTCCGGTTCTTTCCGTTACAAATGCAACACGGTTTCGTATTTGTATATTTGTAATCAAAGAATGGGCGAGATTCTTCGCTTTCGCTCAGTATGATACATCCAAAATGAAAATTCTATACTCATATCTTAAGCAATATCGCAAACTCGTAGCACTTGCACTTTTTCTGGCGGCAGTGAATCAGGTGTTCTCGCTGCTTGACCCTGTCGTATTCCGTCATGTGATCGATGATTATGCGACAAAGCCCGGGAAATATACAGAATCCGAATTCTTCCTTGGCGTCATCAAATTACTTGGCTTGGCTGTAGGTGTGGCTTTCATATCGCGCGTGGCGAAAAATTTCCAGGATTATTTCGTAAATGTGATCACCAATCGTCTTGGAGCCCAAGTTTATACTGAAGGTCTGGAGCATTCCCTCCAGCTTCCATATTCAGTATTCGAAGATCAGCGCAGCGGCGAGACACTTGGGAAATTACAAAAGGTGCGCACAGATATCGAGCGGATCATCTCCATGGGCATCAGCTTTGTCTTCACCACGCTTATCGGTGTGATCTTCGTAACGATCTATGCATTCACGATCAATTGGCTCATTGCTCCGGTGTATTTTGCGACCATACCGATCATTGGTTTTCTTAGTTCGTATATGAGCCGAAAGATCAAGAAAGTGCAGAAGACGATCGTCGCTGAAACAACAGCACTTGCAGGATCAACAACGGAATCGCTGCGGAATATCGAACTCGTAAAAAGTCTTGGTTTGGCTGACCAAGAGATCAGCCGATTGAATGCTACAACAGGAAAGATCTTACAGCTTGAACTGAAAAAAGTAAAGTATATCAGAAGCCTGAGCTTTATTCAGGGCACGACGATAAATTTCCTTCGCACAAGTATTTCTTTCCTGATGCTCTATCTTATTTTCAGACAGAGCATAACCTTCGGCGAATATTTCTCTCTCTATATCTATTCATTTTTTATCTTCGGTCCATTGCAAGAACTTGGAAATTTCATAAATATCTATCGCGAATCGGAAGCATCACTTGATAATTTCACAGGTATCATGGCAATGCCTGTTGAGCCTATACCTGTTGATGCAGTTTCCGTTACAGATATCCGTACTCTTGCATTTAGCCATGTAAGCTTCCAACATCAAACTGCAACGACTAAGGCATTGCAGGATGTATCATTCAGTGTTGACCGCGGTGAGACGATTGCATTTGTAGGACCATCGGGATCGGGAAAGACGACACTTGTGAAATTGCTTGTCGGTTTATACCGTCCGCAATCGGGAGAAGTCTTATGCAATGGAGTTGCTACTGATAAATTAAATCTTGATGAACTTCGCAACCGCATTGGTTTCGTTACTCAGGATACGCAGCTCTTTTCGGGTTCGATCAGAGAGAATTTACTTTTTGTACGACCTGATGCAACCGATGATGAGTGTATGAAAGTGCTTCATCAGGCAGCTTGTGACAGTTTGCTTGCACGCGCATCGAACGGTCTCGATACCGTGATCGGCGAAGGTGGTGTGAAAGTATCCGGCGGCGAGAAGCAGCGCCTCTCGATAGCACGCGCATTGCTGCGCCGTCCGCAGCTTTTAGTTTTCGATGAAGCAACGTCATCGCTGGATTCATTAACTGAGGAAGAAATATCGGCAACGATCCGTGACGTCTCGGCACATAGCGATCAGATCACTATTCTTATTGCGCATAGACTTTCTACCGTTCTTCATGCTGATAGAATTTATGTTCTGGAGCGCGGACATATCGTCGAATCCGGCAAGCATGCTGACTTGCTCGCTGAAAAAGGTCTCTACTTCGCCATGTGGCGTCAGCAGATTGGCGAGCGCGGTATTGACCAAATACGAAAAATGCCGATTGCAGTTAATTAATACATAAGTTAATGCGCCACGATCATCGGCTTTGACTCCAAGTGGTCACCGATCTGCAAGCGGTAATAATAAACTCCGGAAGGAAGATGGGAATCAAGTATTCAGAAGGTTTTTAAATTCAGAAAGAGAAATAATTCGTGTGTCTTCAAATTTTTTCAAAATGAGCAGATCCGCATCTCCTGTTAAGAGGTAATCTGCACCGGCATCTTTGCAAGCGCAAGAAGGAAGTTATCGCGTTTGTCACGGCACACATATCAGCTATAGAATTTACTTCAATTGGTGGGAAACGCGATCCGAATAATTGAATCAGTTCAGATATATCATCCGTTTTAAAATAACGAGAGAATTTTGGTCGTGAACTGACTTCTAAAAATTCGTCAAGTAATTCTTGGCTGAAAAGTATTTCTGTTCCAGGGTCTGAAATGATGTCATTAATTCGTTGAAGCTTTGACTGGGTGAGATAATGAATCCAAATATTCGTATCTATGACCAGCTTCATCCAAATCAGTTACCTTTAGAATATCTTGCATTCCTGACAGCATCCACTTCCTTGATGATATCTTCGATACTAATCTCCTCATTAACCGAATGGGAACGCATTCTTCCCAGTATCTCAGCAAAACGGGCAGCAAAGGTTTCTCTCTCTAATTCTCGGACCAGTGCCATCTTATCCGCAAGCGGACGGCTCATGACTATGTCGCGGAACGAGTCATAACCTGCGGATATCGTTGGTAATAAACTCATACTAATTAGTAACGGATTGTCAAGTTTAGTAACGGATTGTCAAGTCTCTTTAGTTCTTACCCTAATGCGCCACGATCATCGGCTTTGACTCCAAGTGGTCACCGATCTGTAAGCGGTAATAATAAACTCCGGAAGGAAGATGTGAGGCGTTGAATTCCACTTTCTGATCTCCGGCAGGTAGTCTTTGATTGATAAGCGTCGCAACTTCATTGCCGAGAGCGTTGTAGATTTTTAGAGAAGTGAATTGGGATTGGGGAAGAGTGAAAGAGAGAGTTGCTGAGGTTGAAACGGGATTGGGAAATATGATAGGAATCGAAAAATACTTCGAATTCGAAGCCACTGAAAAAGTAACAGAGTCCTTAGAAATTCCGTGAAATGGCGACCCGGAAGAATTGCCTCCGTCAATTGTTGCTCTAATAAAGCCTTGAAAACTTCCTTCTTTTTTCGGACTAAAACGTAAATGAACTGTATCACTAATACCGATTGTAGATGAGTAATAAAGATACATTGAATTCTTATCGATTGAAAAGTCTATGGTATCTCCTTCTAAACTGAGTGTCGCCCTTTTTTGACCATTATGTGAATCACCCGGATAAAAAATCCCCGTTATACTTGTATCACGGTATTCACCTACTTTAACAAACCCAAAATCTATATTCATAGGAAGCAGCACAGGAGTTTGACCAAAAATATCAACTTCCGAAAACAGAAGGAAAAGGAATAAACAACAAATAAACAATTTTTCGCTTTGGTTCATTTTACAAAAATACGGAATAATCTCTCCAACAACAAGTCAAAAATCCATCCTACTATCAAAAAAAGCCCGCCAATGGCGAGCTTTTTTTTCATAATTCATATTTCCGATCTCATATTTTCCCCTACCCTTTCGGTCCGGCGTTGTAAATTGCCTCTGCCGTGCCTTCAGAGTACTTCTTGAAGTTCTCTTTGAACTTTGCGGCGAGTTCTTTTGCCTGCGTATCGTAGGCTTCTTTATCGCTCCAGGTATCGCGTGGGTTAAGAATTTCATTCGGCACATTCGGCACAGATGTCGGAATGTGTAAGCCGAAGATCGGATCTTCAGTCGTCTCTACATTATCAAGCATACCTGCAAGCGCTTCGTTTACCATAGCTCTGGTATATGGCAAGTGCATACGTTTTCCAACGCCGTACGCTCCGCCTGTCCAGCCGGTATTCACAAGCCAGCATTTGGCATTATGCAAGTCGATCTTCTTACCAAGCAGATCGGCATAGACATTCGGATGATGCACCATAAACGGCGCACCGAAGCATGTTGAGAAATTCGGTTCAGGCGTCGTAACTCCGCGCTCAGTGCCGGCAAGCTTTGCCGTATAGCCGGAGATAAAATGATACAGTGCCTGCTCTTTTGTTAAGCGCGATATCGGCGGAAGAACGCCGAAAGCATCTGCAGTTAAAAACACAATATTTTTCGGATGTCCGCCGACACTTGGTTCAACGGCATTCGGAATATTATGGATCGGATATGCTGCGCGAGTATTCTCCGTTTTTGATATATCGTTATAATCCGGAACACCCTTTGCATCGAGCACGACGTTTTCGAGAACCGTGCCGCGTTTGATAGCTCCCCAGATCTCCGGCTCCTGCTCTTTCGAAAGCTTCACACATTTAGCGTAACATCCGCCTTCGAAATTAAAGACGCCTTTATCAGACCAACCATGTTCATCATCGCCAATAAGAGAGCGGGTTTGATCTGCTGAAAGAGTTGTCTTTCCTGTTCCGGATAGTCCGAAGAAAAGTGCAGTATCACCCTTCGGTCCGATATTTGCCGAACAATGCATGGACATCACACCTTTGAGTGGAAGTAAATAATTCAGCGTTGTGAAAATAGATTTTTTCATTTCGCCGGCATATTCCGTACCACCGATGAGGATCAATCCTTTTTCAAGATTCAAGATGATAAATGTTTCGCTGTTCGTGCCATCAGTTGCCGGATCTGCTTTGACGCTCGGCAGATCAATGATCGTAAATTGCGGGCGATGCTCAGCAAGTTCGGCAGCGTCCGGACGAATAAAAAGCTGATGGCAGAAAAGATTATGCCATGCATATTCATTGATGATGCGGATCGGAAGACGGAATTCCGGATCAGCCCCTGCGAAAAGATCTGCAACGAACAACTCTTTGGTGTTCATCGCCGCGACCATTTTTTTATACAGTTTATCAAAATTCTCCTCAGAGATATCGCGATTAACGGTACCCCACCAAACATTTTTTTCACTTTGGGATTGGCGGACAATAAACTTATCTTTCGGAGAGCGTCCGGTGAATTTCCCCGTCGAAACGACAAGCGCTTCATTGGAAGCAAGCAGTGCTTCATCGCGCGAAAGTGCTTCGGCATAGAGTTCATCTACGCCGAGATTAAAATTGATCTGCGAATGAGAAATACCGTGGTCGCGAAGTAATGATTCTATCTGGTTCTTATATTCACTCATACTATATTTTCTTAAAATTTAATAACTTACACGAAAAACAGGTGTCGATCCTGAATAGCTGTTTTTCGCCTAGACCTATTTAAACGAAGAAGAAACGCGGAATGTTCAGAAAGAATATTCTGCACTTAGCCATAGAGATCGAGGGTACTCGTCATATCCCGTCCAAAAATCCTCGGAATTTCCTAAAATATTTTCAGCTCTGAATTTGAGTTGGAGCTGTGGACTAAAAATATATTTCGTTTCAATATTAATAAACGAAAACGAGCGATTTAACCGACTGAGATAAATAAATTCGATCTGCGGAATAAACTTCTCTGATATATTACCAAAATAATAGAGAGCTTGGAGTTGCGCAGTTGGTTCGAATGGAAGCGTTTCACCATTTTCCCCGCTTGATGCTGATCGGAAGAGCATCGATGCTTGTAGTTTATCTTTGATAAAAAGTAGAATACTTCCGCCCGCTTCAAGTTCGATGCGGCGCGTATTCATCGGAGTTGCATCAAAGAACGTGTGTCCCTTTGTATCAGTATGCTCATTAAAGACAGGTTCGTTCTTTCTTTCGATGAACCGAACCTCACCATGAAGTTCATTATCAAGCGATAGAAAATAGTTAACGTAGGCATGAAGATGAACAGGTTCTGAAACTACTCGTCGCGCATCGGTTCTGAACAGTGAGTCGTATGAAAATGAAGTTAGGACGATTGCAGGAGAATAAAATAAATTTTCAGATAATAACCCTCGTAACCCAAGCAGAAACGGCTTAGGTTCGAATCCGGCGCCGATCTCAATTGAATGTGATAGACGTGTCCGGATACTTACGATCGGAAAGAACTCTGAAGTGCTGCCACTTGCATCACTTCCCCCAAGATAACCAACTCCGGCACTCCAGCGGATAGGATCGTTTTCCTTTTGCTGTAAAAGTATTTTTGTAGTAAATAAATTTGGATTTGAGCTAAGCATGTTGCTAATTGAACTCGCGCCTTGATACTCGGCATCGATCTGCAATCTATAGGAAGAATTAGGGATATTTTTTATTAAAGAAATATCTACTCCTCCTTGATTTTCAGAATTTCCTTTTCCTATATCATCATTTAGTAAGGAAACAAAACCATGGGCATACAATTTCAATTGCGATGGTGAGCCGATCACAAAATCTGCATCGAGATTTGTTTGCGAAAGTGAATGCGGCGTACTATCAATTTGTGAAACAACAAGTCTCCTATTTGCACCCGTTACCGCATCTACAGTAAATTGTGGAATTTGTTCGGCTCCCGAAGGTGACGCATTAGGAAATGCAAAATTTCCGTGAGCACCGATCTGCCAGAATTGCTTTATCGCCGGTTGTGCTGATCCGGTGAGCCGGTATTTTCCGTTAAGATCAAGCGAAGTTTCTTCATTACTTACGATGAGGGAGCGAATTTCAACCTGCAGTAAATACGGCAAGCCTCCACCGAGTTCTACCGATGTTCGTGGAAATGAAGTTCGCTGAAAAGGTCTCGGCATTGGCAAAGCATCATAGAGCGGAAGATCTTCTTTAGTAATAGGGTCCATCTTCGATGCAAGAGTCGTATCGGATGGCACGGTTTTGCGGTTCGTCTCGACAAGAATTTCCGCAGGGTAGTGAAATCGGATACCTTCCGGAGTCATGCGATACTCCGGCAATTCAGCAAGCATTGAATCAAGCCATTCTTTATCAGTTAAGGATACAGAAGAATCAATGACGATGAGAGCAGAATCTTTCACACTCAATGAATCAAGTTCTTCCGAAGAACTATCACGAATGCTTTGAGCGATCAGACTCTGCGCCTTTAGTGTATCAGTAAATCCGACGATTCGGATCTTCCCGCCTTTGCGGAGTTTTAATTCGCGCTCAAGAGAGGGCGGAAGCCGGCGAATTTGCGTTGTGCTTTGCGCAAAGGCGTCCACTGAAAGCGAAAGAATTATTAAACAAAAAAAGAATACGACTCGCAAATTATTATAATAGTTTTCCTTCTAACTTTTCTTTTGTAAGGATAATTTCATTTGTCTCTGTATTTACAACTTCAATATGAATACGAATTAATTAAACTTTACGAGAGATGAGCACTCTATAGTACAAAGAAATTAACTTCATTAACAAATAACTTATACAACAATGAAAAAGCTATATGCAATAGGATTACTCAGCGCAATGCTAATAAACGGAAGCGTTTTAGCGCAACAGCCGGTACAACAATCACAAGGTGCAACCACATCTGCGGCTTCAATGGCTACTCCAGCTCCTAAAAAGAATCCGATGAGCGTAAAAAACCGTCTGAAAAGACAGCAGGCACGTATCAACCAAGGTATTCAAAGCGGCGAGTTGACTCGCAGCGAAGCGAAAAACCTTGAAAAACACGATGCCAAAATCGCTGCCGATGCTAAAATTGACAAAGCACAAAATGGCGGAAAGCTTACGCCCTCTGAACGCAAGAACCTCAAACACAGGCTCAATAAGCAAAGCAGACGCATCGAAAGGAAAAAACACAATTCCAGAACTCAAGGATAATTACCTTTGTCATATCAACACGATAAAACGCGGCATTCATCTGCTGCGTTTTTCGTTTTGGGATGATCAATTTGCAACGTAGAACACTAAGAAAAAAAATGAAATCCAATGATCTTCGGAATAGGTATCGATACTATTGAAGTCCCTCGCATCGAGCAGACGATCACCATATATGGTGAACAGTTTTTGCAGCGTATTTTTACCAAGGCAGAGATTGCCTATTGCCAATCACGCAGATTCAGCGCGGAGCATTTTGCCGTTCGTTTTGCAGCAAAAGAGGCATTTGCAAAAGCTATCGGAACCGGTATTCGCCACGGTTTTATATGGAAAGAAATCGAAGTTGGGAAAGAGTATTCAGGTAAGCCTGTGATCTTGATCCATGGGTCGATGATTGCTAATATAGCGAAGATCGTCGGCTCAGAATATATGGTAGAGGTATCGCTTACCCATACTAAAGAAGTATCAGAAGCAGTCGTTATTATAGAAAAATCGTAAAATTTGACTTTTATAGAACTTTTAGGGCACTTTAGGCTGTTATGCACGTCCAATTTTAGAGAAAGAAATATTAGACAATGAAAAGGACATTCCAACCCAGCCGACGTAAGCGTGCCAATAAGCATGGTTTTCGTGCACGCATGGCTACAGCCAATGGTCGCCGCGTACTTGCAGCTCGCCGTGCGAAAGGGCGTCGTAAACTCACAACGAGCGACGAGAGCCGCGGGTAGAAGCTGCAAGCGCCGAAAGTTTCCTGAAAAAGAGTCCGCCATGGCGGACTCTTCGTATTTTACAGGTCAAATATGACGAATCGGACACCGAAGGACTTAAAAGCAAAGAATCCGATCTCCATGATCCGGCTGCAAAAGGACATTGACGAACTTTTTGGTAAAAGGAAATCATTAGTCCGCTCCGGAAATCAGACGAGAACATTAAGCTCCATCTATTATATCCGACCACTTTCAGAAAAAACTGAGCCGATTCTTTACCTCCTTCATGCTCCGAAAAAATTTATTAAGCAGGCACATGAGCGTAATAAACTTAAACGATGGATACGGGAAGCAATAAGAAAGAATGAGGAAATCGGAAAGATAACAGAGCTTCTTGCCGAAAAGAATATGCAGGTCTTATTACTCGTTCGCGCCGATTTCAGACCCTCAAAAGAACATAGTTGGCAACAAACTGAAGATGATATTCGTATGATCACCAAACACCTGATGAAAAAACTTCACAGTTCATAGTTCCTATTTTCCATTGCGCAATATCTTCACATTCTTCATCCGTATCTACCAGCAGGTCGTCTCCCCTCATTTAGGGAACAACTGCCGATTTGAACCGACATGTTCTGAGTATATGTCGCAGGCAATTATGAAATATGGAGTCGCTAAAGGAAGCTGGATGGGCTTAAAGCGCATAGGGAAATGTCATCCTCTCCATCCGGGAGGATTTGATCCGATACCTTAAAAAAATTAATGCGGCCTATTCAACAGTTCGTCCGTTTTTCTCTTTAACTCTGCGGCTTTATCAACTGCCTGACCGGTTTTGGTGACAGTTTGGTTGGCTTTATCTAATGCGTCATTTGCTTTATCTAAAGCATCTTTTTTCTGCTGAGGAGTTTGGGCAGTTGTTGACGTAGTAGTCGTTGTCCTTGTTGAGGACTGATGAGTTGTTACGGGTGCTGCAGGCTGCTGAACGACAACGACCGTATCTGGTACTTTAGTATCGGTCTGCGTCTTTTCCTGAGAACATCCAATGGCAAGTCCAGCAATTACAATAAATATTATTTTCTTCATAATGAGGTATGGATAAAAGTATTGAAATAATCTGACTGGGGAGTCATACAAAGAACAATGCACAGAACGGAAAAATTTACACAAAGTGATTTAATAGTGGCTCAATTTGAATTGTCATCCTGAGTGGAGCATTCTTCTGCGACTACAGGTAAATCTCAGATTCTTCGCTGTCGCTCAGAATGACATTATTAAAGTTTTTTTAAATTGAGCAACGACCGTGATTTTGTACCTAATGGAACTCCTCAAACAGATAAACTCTTATATTTCTTCATCAATTACTATGCAGTATACAAAACATTTTACTTTTCCTGAAGCGGAGAACGAACTTCATTCGGTCATCCCTATCGTGGAAGACATCATACACCTCAAAAACGAACTTGACCGCAAAGGATATGATGTTTTTCGACATCAATATTTCGGCGGATTGGGCCCGAACGGACAGAAAGTTTTTCCGATTGAAATGGAAGCGCTTGTTTTGAAAGTACGTGAGTTGAATGAGCGTGGAATTGAGATCAAAGATCTTAATAAAGGTCTTATTGATTTTCCGACGATCAGGGCGAACGGTGAAGAAGTATTTTTATGTTATATGATCGGCGAAGAAACCATACTTGCCTGGCATCCGATCGAAGGCGGCTTTCCCTCTCGTCAACCAATTTCACAATTATAAAATATCTCTTATGAAAATATTCCGCTTTATTCCAATATTTGCACTTACTGTTTTGGTTTCTATGCTTTCTTTAGAAAGCTGTAAAAATGAAAAACCTGTAGTGCTGATAATTGATTCAACGAAGGTAACACCTCCTGTACAGACGACTCAAACAGGGAGTGGGTTATCACTAAATGATAAAGCGAAAAAAGGACAACTGATTTATTATAATGCTTCACTCGGAAAAGTAAAGGTTGCCTGCGCGAATTGCCATACCGATGGGACTTCCAAGACACAAGATAATCTAATACGTCAGGGCCATACACTTGCCGGTGTTACGAGCCGTACAGCGACATGGAACGGGAAGTATAAAGGTGATGACCTTAAAAAATATGCCTATGGTGGAGCTTTTTGTGCAACAATCTTCCAATATGATGCTGATATAAAATCTATTGACAAAACATTTTCCGCGGAGGATATTGATGCCCTTAATGAATATTTAACAGCTATTAACTCTTCACCCGGTGCGATGACTTCAAATCTGAAGATCCAATGGGTAGGGGCTCCCACTTTTAGTGATGCAGCACCGGATCCCAAAATTGCCGCACCTGCGATCAAAGCCATTATGAAACTTCCCGGTGATCCAACAAGTGGAGAAAAAGTTTTTAGTCAGTCCTGCGGCACATGCCATACAATAAAAGATAAAAAGATCGGACCTCCGATGGTCAAAGCTGCCAAAGATATGAATAACGTTGCACAAACTGTACGCTTCGGCTCCACTGCAATGGCATTTTATGCAAAAGATGTTTTAAGCGATCAGCAAATTGCTGACGCGATCGCATACATCCAATCCGCATTAGGGAATTAATTTTCGTTCGTAAGGGCGACTGCCGGTCGCCCTTTTCAAGACTAAAAGACCTTGTAGGATAGCAGCCGCTTTCGAATCAAATCTCCGAGAATCTCGTAAATAAAAGTAATGAAAAAAAATTTATTATTACTATTTTTATTCCTATACGCTTCTTCCGCTACGTTTGCTCAATCTAAACTCCTTATTCCTATGGATTTAGAGCAAAGCGATCACCTGAAAGCGTATGGCATTACGTATTGGGCACTGACTAAAGGAATCAATATTGACTGGCTTTTGAATTATCGCGGCGGAAGTTTTCTTGCTGATTATCAGGATGTCCTTGCTGCTGAGTGCCGCATACGCGGCGTGAATTTTGAAAAGATTGATCCATCCAGTGCCGGCTCCATTTATACTCTTGTGCAATCCGAAGGTAAGAATATGGATGCGGTGAAGCTCGAAAAAGCGCCGAAAGTTGCCGTCTATGTCCCGCCTGGGTTTCAACCCTGGGATGATGCCGTTACGCTGGCACTCGATTATGCCGAAGTTCCGTACGAAAAAATTTGGGATGAAGAAGTTCTCTCGGGCAAGCTTGCTAAATATGATTGGCTGCATTTACATCATGAAGATTTTACCGGACAGTACGGGAAATTTTACGGAAACTCCCGCTTCGAACCCTGGTATCAAACGCAAGTTCGCCTCCTTGAAGATGAAGCAAAAAAAATGGGCTATTCCAAAGTTAGCGACATGAAAAAATCCGTCGCCCGAAAAATTAAAGAGTATGTTGCAAACGGAGGATTCATGTTTGCAATGTGCTCGGCAACCGACAGTTATGACATTGCGCTTTCCGCAGAAAGTACCGATATCTGCGATGCCGTATTCGATGGAGATCCCATGGATCCCGACTTTGCCACAAAGCTTGATTTCAAAAAGACTTTTGCATTCGAGAACTATAGACTTGAAACAAGTCCAATGGTTTATGAATATTCAGAAATAGACGTACAGCCCGCAGAGATCGGCGGCAAGGAAAATGATTACTTCACTCTTTTTGATTTCAGTGCGAAGTTTGATCCTGTGCCGACAATGCTGACTCAGAATCATGTGAATGTTATCCAAGGTTTCATGGGACAAACAACAATGTTCCATAAACGCTTCGTCAAAAAGAACGTTACAATATTAGCTGAAAACCAAGGAACAGAATTTGTTCGTTATCTTTATTCTAATTACGGCAGAGGATTCTTCGCATTTTATGGAGGTCACGATCCCGAAGATTACCAACACCTTGTCAATGATCCGCCCACTGATCTACGTCTGCATAAGCAAAGCCCGGGATACAGACTTATTCTGAACAATGTGCTCTTCCCCGCGGCAAAAAAGAAGAAATTAAAGACCTGAGAATGAAAGAAAAATTCCTTATCTTGCTTAGTTGCCTGTTGTGTATTGTCTCTGTAAGTAAGAGTTCGATTCAAGCACCAATAAAAACAGTAAAGGCTGACAAAGACTTGTCCTTTACTTTCAATAGATTTTACATTAAAGATACAGTCAAATTTGTTGAGTGTACGCTCAGTAATGAAACGGATAGCACGTTCTGGATCCTTGCATATGATACTGTGACATTGAAGGAAAAGAAATACATCCATGCAATATTCTCTTTGCAGGAAAGAAAGAATGGAAAATGGAAAGACAGTGATTTAGGTTTTTCAGGAAACGGAATTGAAAGATTCAGCTTGATGCCGGGAGAGAAGTTATTATTTGAAACGCGTGATTTTGATTCCACTGCCGAAGCGATCACGATCGGCATTGATATGCGGTTGAGAACAAGCGATAACAGGCTCAGAATTTTACGAGAGATACGGACAAATGAGATTACACTTCGTTAGTTAGTATTACATTATTTCTCTTTAATAAATGTCGTAGAGAGATGCGATCCGCCTGCATCAAGTTTCACAAAATATGCGCCGGAAGATAAACTGCTTACGTCAATTGCCATTGCGCTTCTGCCTTTTGGATGGTGTCGAAGTTCTCGAAACACTAACATACCTTTTGCATCAACAATACTTACATCAATATCTTCGTTCGTGAGAGTTTTCAGATCGAGATCGATCTTTCTATGCGCAGGATTCGGACGAAGAGAAAATATTTTGGGAGTGATCCCGCCATTCATTTCCATCATCAATATGCGGTCGCCGCACTCGAATCCATGATGAAACTCTGTTTGACTTGTTGAAGAGGATAATGCCATACACTTTTCATAATCGTAATCAAGAGGATTGAAATGAATATCTGAAAGGATCAGATCAGTTACACTATCCTTACTGAGAAAAACACGATATGCTAATTCAGCAAGAATAGTATTCTCTGAGATTATGGGATTGCCTGTGATAGTAATGCTGTCACCATGCAATGAAATGCTGTTCTTGTTCTGTGAGGGAATTAAGAACAACATGTCAGGATTCCCTACTGTAAGTTTCGCATCAAAGCGAACAAGATCTTTCGGAAGGCTATCGGCGAGAATGCGTAATATAAAAGTGTCTCCGGCTTTCAATGAATCAGTAACTACTTGTAAATGGAGCGGGTAATTTGTCGGATATAAATATGAATGAGTAAGTGTAATGGGATCAAGAGGCTGGTCGCTTGTACTTGTAAATGTTAGTTTTGCTTGTGATCCGGGTCTTCTTCCCATTGTATCAAGAATAGTCAGTATATGCAATAATGAACTTTCATTTGGTGGAACAATGAGAGGGAATGAAACTCCTGAAATATCAAAGCCCTCTCCGACTAATTGCGCTGCGGATATCAGGAGTGTATCGCAGCCTCGATTGGTAAGCAGCAGAGTGGAATCAGATGTAGAGCAAAGTCCCGTCGCGTCGAAAGCTATATTCGTTAATTGAGATATAAGAAGTTTTGAGCCGTCAGTTACAACTCCGGTTATTGCAATGCTCGTATCCTTGATTTCTCCGGAGCGATGCCGGCAATGCAGATTATACTGTGCGGATCTTCCTCCTTTTAAGGAAGGCACAAAATGAATTCGGATATGGATCGTATCACCGCGTCCCATTGCCCGCTCAATATCCGTTGTTGCAATAAAGTCAGAATCTCCATTAAGACCGTTAGGAGTAACATAGAGAGTATCACATCCTGAATTCGTATAAATAATTTCTGCAGAATCGGTGCTGCATATAGATAGTGGAGTAAACGAAATCTTTGGTGTTAATAGTGAGAAAACACTTTTGCCCGGCCCTACATCACATTTCAAAAATAGATCAAGCGGCGTAGTTAAAGACTCCTGTTCAAATTCAAAATGGGGAACAATCGTAAAGCTTCCGATAGCGGAAGGGCGAAAGTGAAAAATAATATTTATAGAGCTATCGGGCGGTATGGCAAGAGGCAATGAGATAGGCTCCATACTGAAACCACTGCTAAGATTACCCGGAGCTGAAATGATTTTCAAGGTATCACACGCTTGGTTGGTAATTTTAATGATAGTATCGCGCACATCATCGCAGTAAGCAATCCTTCCTAAATCAATATTCTGATCCGGTAACGGTTGGAGTGCCGTGGAATAAATGGTACTGCCAATAAGAGAGATTGAAAGCTCTTGCTTCTTTCCTCCTCCCCGCAAAGTCATGAATCTCATCTTTGCCTGGTAGATGCCTTTTGTGATAGGTGTATAATGAAATGTGATCATCACTCCACTACTCGGCGGTAGTATTATTGGGAATGAAAGATTACTTACACTAAATCCTGTTCCTGTTATTGAGCCTGAGACAATAATAAGAGTATCACAACTTCGGTTAAAAAAGGGTATGATTGTATCGCGAGAAGGACTGCACATTGTTGTTGAACCAAAATCAACTGATGTATCTGAAACTATTGGACCTACTTTAGATTCAGAACAGACTCCATGCAGTTGTAAATCTAATTTTCGTAATCCAAAGCCAGTCCAATCAGCTTCAAACTGAACTCTTTGAGAATATACACCAACCCAGAGAGGCTGAAAATGAATTGGAATCCTTACCGAACTCCCCGAAGGAATAGAGATCGGATAATTTAGGGAGTCAATACTAAAGCCGTATCCGGATAAAACAAACTGCTTTATCAAACGCATCGGAACGCAGCTCAAATTTGTGAGAGTAATAGAGGAATCTGCACTAGGAGCGCACAATGAAACTGTATCCAAATTGATCAACGAGTCGATTCCCGCACTGGTGAAATTAGTTTGCGATGCTGACCCGGAAAGCAAAACAGAAAGAGATTGATCAATACCTTTATCGTTGACTGTGATAAGTGAAGTGGCTTGATACCAGCCGGGAAGTATTGGACGAAAATGATAGATGACGTTCACAGAACTATCGGGCGGAAGAGTCAAGGGAAGTTTAAGTGAGTCAAAAGTAAATCCAACAATTAGTTGATTCGGCTGGTTAAGTATAGTTAATGTATCGCATCCATTGTTACTGATTCTCACAATAGTATCCAGCTCGGGATGGCATGGAGAAATGGTATCAAAAATAAGTACCTTCGGACTCACAATACAAGCATTTAGAGCCTGTGAAACATCTGTATGTAAAAGAAAGACCGTGTCATGTCTAACCGCTGTCTCACCATCTTCCCAAATAATATGTAAACTGTCGGAATATGATCCGACCTTATATTGTGGATCAAAGTTTATAATAAAATCTGCGTCGTTGTTTGGCGTGATAGTTAACGGAAGTGTGCCGGTAGTACGCAGTTTGTAAAGCGATGTATCCTTTCCCGTAATAAAAGCATTGCGAACGATAAAATTCTTGCATCGAAGCCCTTTGATTTTTACAAGCAAAGAATCGTATCGGCAATTCGTGATAGCCAATTCTCGAGGTACTACGAAGTTTGGTGTGGCACCAGTCGATCCGGTATTTAATTGCCAAACATCACCATTCTGATCGATCGCGATTAATATTTTGCTGTTGATTGAAGCAAGCCAGCGTGTATCCGGATAATTACTTGGTCCATAGAGGGAATCCCAGGTTGTACCCTTATCTGTGGTAACAAAGACTCCTTCGTTCAGACTTTGGAAATATGCAGCGGTCGTGGAAATTGTCATTCCACCGTTAAAAAGTCCGAATGGCTTTTTGATAAATGATACCCATGTATCACCTTCATTTCCGGTGCCAAAAACCTCCGATCGATTCTGGTTATGGCCGAAATAATCTTCGTTAGTAAGATAGAGCAATCCCGGATCGCATTTATCCCATTGCATGCTATAAGAATCCGCAATATTTACGTCTATAGGTTTTACGATCCAAGTTTGTCCAAAATCATGAGAGACTACAAGTCTTGGAGCGGAGGCTTCAAATACGGCAATTGTTCCGTAATCCTTATAGGCAGCAATATTAGGATTCAACCCCGAATACCTTTTTGCCCATGTTATACCAACATCATTCGAAACATAAATCCCATCTTGGGCTAAACTAATAATAATATTTGAAGTGCCGGCAAAAATGCTATATCGACTTCCGGGATTTCCCGGTGTATTTTGAACAGTCCATGATGCGCCGCCATTTTGGGTAATATAAAGGTGGTTCGCCGTTCGACAGAGTCCTTGCAGTGAATTATAAAAATCAAAATTCATTACGGTTTCACCACCGGTCATTGAATTGAGACTTACATTCCATGTCTTCCCTGTATCACGTGAATAGAGAATTTGACGCAGACCTCCCCATAAGACTCCGTCTTTAAAATACAATGTACCTCCGCTGGAACCCGGATTCGAATTAAAAATATGCGTAGCAAGATGAGTCCATTGCGCCCGGGAATTCGAAGGCGTATGAAGTATAATTACCGGAATGAGGATCATTCCGCAAATCCATATAACTGGATATTTAATGTATCTGTGGCTTCCGATGTGCATGTTCATAATGGTCCGGAAATACTATCCGGAACTCACTCAACTCCTGCTATTGAAAGCACTTCTTAAGGAAAAAGTTCTCTACCCCTAATTCCCAAATCTCGGATTCACCACATTATTATAGATCGAGCCAAATGTATACGTAATGCCAACTGAAGAGTAATATGAAAAACTTGTCGCAAGTTGTTGCCGCTGCAAAAGTATTTCCTCATCACTAAGTCCGGTTTTTGCGAGGAAAATCTGATCATGGATACTGGCATAACTGCCCAGAAGACGCAAGGAAAGCCCTTCAAACAAACGGAGTTCAAGATTAACAAAAATATTTAACTCCGTTTTCGACAGATCATGAAGATATTGTGAACCGCTAAGTGTCAATTCCGCCGTACCCCAGGGCTGCTGAAACATTAGGCTTGCCGAAAGTTTATGAATGCCTATTAGTTCATGAATGCGACTAAAGATCGTTTCTTCGAAATATTGAAAATTATCTACACCGAGAGTATAGAGCAGCCGCAGTTGGCGTGACGTTGATTCGCTATACGGAAAAATATCATACTCCAATCCCCACAACCCACTGATTTCAAGTTTTCGATTCGTGTAAGTAGAAGTAGAAATTTTAAATGAGGGTCCGCTTGACCAATGATCGCTTATACTTCCAACAACAAGAGAATTCCATGATGCTGAGCGCGAGATGCTCACCACGTTAAGATTCTTAAAGTCATTCTCATTATAATTACCGAATGCGCTGAACTTGATCTTCCAATCTGAAGTCGTGCGATTAGCATTGAGCGATCCCCAGTAATTGTAATTGCCATGTAGTTCTTCTGCAAATACATAGGCATTAATATCTGCGCTGAACACCCAACTATCCCATGGATCGACCGGAGGCGTTCTTATGGTATCCGTACCTTTGTAACTAATATTTAAAAGCCCGGCTTGGGGAGAATGAGAAACATACCGCATTAGCCCGAGTGAAAGAGTATGAACGGTTTCTATTCGGAAATCATCCTTAGTGCTCGATTCCATCTGAAGGAATTTCAATGTATCGGTAATTCCTTCGTACCGATGATGACCAAGGAAAGTAAAGGTATAGCGTAAGCCTCCATTGCCAGCCGACTCACTTATAACATAGCATTGTGCATCTGCTTGGGCCGGATCACGGACATAATCAACATAAGAAATTTCCGTACGAATAAAATCAAAATCACAGTTTTCGCATGCAAGATAGAAACGGATCTTACCGGATGTATCGGAAGACTGTGCAGTTGCTTTTGATGAAAAAATAAAAGCTACCACAATAATGATAATGGGGAAGAATCGGATCATTGCATTAAGTAAATGAAATGATATTCTATTCGAGAAAATGGAGGTTTTGTTTCAGGGAAAGATTAATTTCACAAGCAAGTATATCAAGCAGAATTCAGTAGCGCATCTTCTAATCTATCATGAAGGATTAACTCTATAGCCTCAGAAAGATTTTGGCGGGCTTCATCCTGAGTTTTACCTTGCCCATTCGCTCCGGGAATTTCCGGTGAATAAGCAATAAACCAATCCTTATCTTTTTCTATAATTGCTGTAAATTCGTTGTGCATATTATTAACAACAAAAAAGACCTAAAATAATTTACGCTGCCTTCTTCACCGGCTCCCACTTTCGCTCATCAAAGATAAGTTGTCTTGCAAGCTCTCTGCCGTGTTCATCAATTTTATGAAGCGGCATGATCTTTCCTGAATGCACGATTGCCATATCAAGACCGGCTTCGATAGCATAGTGGAGGAATACCGAATTCAGTACATGCCGTGAATGCGGATTCAATCCGAACGACACATTCGAAACGCCAAGAATCGTTTTGCATTTTGGATGAGCTTTTTTAATCATCCGTATCGCCTCGATCGTTTCGATCGCAGACTTACGAAATTCATCATCACCTGAACCAAGTGTAAATGTCAGCGTATCGAAAATAAGATCTTCTTCTCTCATGCCGAATTTATTTACGGAAAGATCAATAATACGCTCGGCAATCTCGAATTTTTTCTCCCGTGATTTCGCCATGCCAAGTTCATCAATAGTAAGAGCGATCACTGCGGCGCCGTAACGTTTGCAAAGCGGCAGAACATGCGCCATGCGCTCTTCGCCATCTTCCATATTAATGGAGTTGATAATCGCGCGTCCGGCATAGAGCTTTAGAGCTTCTTCGATGACTGGATATTCCGTAGAATCAATGACGACAGGAAGTGTAACCTGTGTATTGAAAAATTTCATTACTTCGCGCATATCGCGGACTTCATCGCGTCCGACATACGCAACGCAAAGATCAAGCATGTGGGATCCTTCTTTGACTTGCTCGCGAGCCATTCCTACTGCTGCTTCATAATCTTCTGCGAGAATGAGATCGCGAAATTTCTTCGAGCCGTTCGTATTACAACGCTCACCTACAATAACAGGTGCTGGCTCTTGTGCAAGCGGCGATGCAGAATAAATTGACGCTGCCGCAGGAGTCCACGTCACTTCTCGTTCTTTCGAAGTTATGCGTTCGGCAAGCTGACTTAATTTTTTGATATGATCGGGACGTGTGCCGCAGCAGCCGCCGATAACCGAAACTCCAAGATCAGCAACAAAATGACTCATCCATTTTTCCATCTCATCAGGTGTGAGATGATAATGTGCAACGCCGCCGATATTTTCCGGCAAGCCGGCATTCGGCATACAGAAGATCGGCTTCGTAGAATTTTGCACAAGGTAACGGACGTTCTCCTCCATCTCCTTCGGACCTGTTGCACAGTTCATTCCGATAAGCGAAATAAAATCAAATGGCTCAAGTGCCGTAAGCGCTGCGCCGATCTCCGTACCCATGAGCATCGTGCCCATCGTTTCAATAGTAACGGATGCGATGACAGGAATTTGTCTTTTTCTATCGGCAAAAAGATCTTGACAAGCGGCAAGCGCACATTTCATTTGCAAAATATCCTGGCACGTTTCGATGCAGAACAAGTCGGCTCCGCCATCGAAGAGTCCTGCCATCTGCGTATAGAACGTCTCGCGCATTTCATCGAAGCCAATATGCAGCAGCGATGGAAGTTTTGTTGTCGGTCCGATTGAACCGGCTACGAAGCGCGGCTTATCTTTTGTCGAATAATCATTCGCTAGTTTTTTTGCAAGCACTGCCGCTTCTTTCGAAAGCTCGTAAGCAATATCACCGATATCATATTCAGCAAGCACGATAGATGCCGAACCGAACGTATCGGTTTCAATCACATCAGCGCCGGCTTCGAGATAATCTTTATGGACAAGTTCGACGGCGCTCGGCTTGGAGCGGACAAGATATTCGTTACAGCCCGCAAGATGCTCACCGCCGAAATCCTCGGAAGTAAGATGCTGACCTTGTAAATGCGTTCCGGTCGCTCCGTCAAAAACAAGCGGACGATGTTTTAATGCTTCAAGAAATGTCATAGTAAATATTCAAATCCGCCCACCGTTGAAACGGTGGGCTAAATTGTTGCCGTCGGTTTCACCGACTCTAATTCGTCGCCTTTGGCGACAGAACACATTAGCCCACCAATTTATTGGTGGGCGGTTTTTCGGATTATGTTAAACTTTATACATCAAGAAATATACTTCTTGAATATTACTTCCAAGTTGCTCAAGCGTATCAGCCTGACTGAAAATATTCGGTAGTTCTTTCAGCTCACCAATATACCAGCCATCCTCTTCCCAGTATTCTAATGTAAATGACTTTTTCATATTTATAATTAACGTATTCTACTCATTCTTGTTCCATTACCAATATTCCATGTCATTTCGAACAGAGGCGTAGCCGACGTGAGAAATCTATGATTAAAAATAAGAACTATATTTTCCCCCGCTTTCTGTCTGAACCTGGATTTTGGGAGATTAAGGGATTAAAATTATTTCCGATCCCCATCTTCTTAATCTGTCAAATCTCCCAAAATCCAGGTTCAGACATTCCCCCCTCCCCATTTTAGCTTTTAGCTTTTCGCTTTAAGCTTTTGCCCGAAGGGCGAAAAGCCCCCCTGGAAGTTCTTTATTTTTCAACACTATAACATTTCGCGCGCGCGGTTTTCCCCCCTAAAACAACAAAGTCCGCCGGGTGGCGGACTTGTAGAGAAAAATGTACATATTTGCGCTCTCTCTTTTCATACAGTATATAAAACATATAATTTATGGAAATGGTTTCAAAAACACTCCTCAGTCCCGATAGGGGCGCAGTACCAATAGCCCGGCATGAAATGCCGGGGAAATAAACGTAAAATTTCAAAAGCTCTGAAAGGGCGAAGTACATCGCCCTTTCAGGGCTTCATATTTTTTATGATCCCAGACCAGGGGTTGCACCCCTGGCTATTGGTACGCCGTCCTTTCAGGACTAAATTCCCTATCCCATAAATCCATTAATCCCCCCAAATTATGGTTCAGATGTTCCCCACACCTCCCCGATCTTCCGGCGGATTTTGCTCTCGTAGAGCGTGATGAGAGTTTTGGCTGAATCAATGCTGGCTCGTTCCAATGCAAGTCGAGTGACTATGGATTTCTGTTCTTCCACAGGTGGAACTGGGACAATGAGTTTCCGGAATGAATCAAGTGTTAGGTGTTTTATTGTTGTTCCAGATAATAGACCTCGAAGCTGACCTGACTCAGACAAATGTTGAAGATAATATATAATCAATGAAGGTTCGTATGGTACCTTGAAACGTACTCGGTGCACAGCCTTTTGATATTTCAAATCTGCGAGTCGTCCATCCCAGACAGCAGCTCGACCCGGTTCACCACCTTCACATACAAGAACATCACCAGCTTTCAAACCAAATCTCTCAAGTTCATCTTCCTCAAAATACATCTTTGGCAAATCATGTGTGTCAATTTCACCCCATCTAACACTAACGTTTCGTACATATGAAAACAGTTTACCCTTTGTATGTTTAGTCTTATCGAGCATTTTTCCGAGTTGCACATCTGCCACCTCCCCCACCTTCCGCATCTCCCATTTCGGATCGATCTCGATTTCGGGTTTGTAGTTGCTGACGATCTGGCGCGCACCATCAATGATGCGCTGATACCGCTCCAACTCCGCCACAAGCTCTTCCTGAACGGAAAGAGAGGGGAGGGGGATTTCATAATTTTGGACAAATGCTTTAGGCACACGCTGTAAACCACCAGTACCCGTCATTTGCGGTTTACCTGCTTCTCTAAATCTATCGGATGCTACTATATAATAAATATATTCAGGTAATATTTTTTTAAGATCAGGTCGCATCACATAAAACTCCGACGAGCCAAACGCAACTTTATTTTTTAGCTCACGCGCAATTCCTGCTTTTCCATTTTCGAAACAAGGTGTTACTTTTGCTACTAATACATCGCCATCTCTGAAATATGTATAACCCTTAAAAACTTCTTTAATCGGACGAACCTCTTTAGGCTTAAATGAAATATTATTTTCATTTATATCGCTCATCGGTACAAAGGAAATTTCAGTACCTTCCGGCAATGAAGCAACTTCTTGTTTTGAAGGATTCAATTCAACTACTTCACTTAATTTTACTTTAGGATAAATGGTTGTTCCTGCATTCGCACCTAAGCTATACCGATCAAGTGATAAATTATAATCACCGCTCTCCGCGATCTTCTCTTTCGGCACAAGAAGAAAATTCTTTGTCTCTTTAATTTTCAGACTCTTCTTATATTCTTTTATTTTCTTTACTGCATTCGGCAGATCATTTTTCTCCGGGCTTGGTCTTCGCTGTGCGCCGATCTCGAATCCGTCGTTTTCGATTTTTACGAAGAGAATATTTCCGGCGCTTTCACGCTCCCCCTACCGATTTCACTTGAGATAGGGTCGCGCAACGCATTTTCCAAAAATGTTTTTGCAAAGATATAATTTGTCTCTTCGCTGAAAAATCGTTTTTCGAAATCTGTTTTTTTGAAAACGCTTTCTTCTTCTTCCGTACTGATTTCATTTGCTTCGACGGCATATCCTTCTTCCGATAGTAGTTCGGTTGTAATATCAGTTCTGCAATCGACAACGATGGGCGGAATGAGATAGCCATCTTTCACGCCATCATTAAGGACGTAGCGGTATGTCGGGCTGCCGGATTCGCAGCCAAATGTTTGATACGTAGATAGTAACGTACGCCTTTCAAGTTCGCGTGGGTCTTCTTCGGACATTGTGCCGACATCAACATTCTTCAGATAATCTTTCGGTGTTGCCGTCAATCCTAATTTATACCCAAGAAAATATTCAAAGATTGCCCTGCCGCCGCCGGAAATCGAACGATGTGCTTCATCGGAAATAATAAGGTCAAAGTCGGTCGGATTAAAAAGCTTTAAATATTTATTATCTGTGGCAATCGATTGAATTGTTGTTACGAGAATATCATGCCGTTTCCATTCGCCGCGTTTTTCTTTGAATATGGCAGTCTGAAAATCATTCGAAAGGTAATCACGAAAATTCTTTGCACCTTGGCGTTCGAGTTCTATACGGTCAACGAGGAATAAAACACGACGGGCATTTCCCGTCCGCAAAAACATTTTAATAATTGCCGCTGAAAGCAAAGTCTTCCCTGTGCCCGTTGCCATTTCCAAAAGAAAACGATTCTTCCCTTCACGCACGGCATTTTGAATTGCATGAACAGCATCGAGTTGGTATGGACGCAGGAAGCGAAGTTTTTCTTGATCTATATAGTCCTTCTTCTGATCGTTATACCATCTCGGATCAGAATCAAAATCGAATTTCTGAGAACGTGCGATATAATCATCACCAACGGATTCTTCATAAAGCTTTATAGGGTCAGGAGTGTAGCTCCGATGCTTTTCTAAATCTTCCGGTTTCGGGAATTTGCTGATACCTGTCGGATTGCCTTGCTCTAAATCCCAAAAGTAATGCAGGTTTCCATTTGATAGAATAATGAAGCGGACATTCTTTCCGGCAGAACGAGCATATCGCCGAGCCTGTTCTTTTCCATCGAGAGGATCTTTCGATTCGGATTTTGCTTCGAGGACACATAATGGAAATCCAGCCGAATCATTAAGAAGATAATCCATATATCCATTCTTCGTAGATTCGAAATCATCTCCAAGAGCTTCTATCTTTACATTGCCTTCAAGATCAATATTTGCTTTACCCGCAGGTGAGTCAAAGAATCTCCATCCCGATTCTTCGAGTAGCTTATTTATCTTGATTCGCGCCCGTGCCTCTTTTTCCATAGATGCAAAGATACGAAGGGAAACCTCAAGCATGAAAGGGAACTTGAAAAAATGAATTGCGAATCTGCACACTTGTCAGAATGAACCTGAAATCTCCGGACATCTCCCCCCTGACCTGCCTCTCCGAACGCAACATCGAGAATCACCGCTACCGCATCCGGAAGAAGATGAAGTTGGTGCTCGAACAAAATTTACAAGAAGTATTGAAGTATCTGTAAAAGCTTTTTAAGTGACGGTTCATTCGTTAGAATTGTTTGACCTCCCAATGAATCTTAAAGCAAATAAAGCTCTCGGACAAAACTTTCTCGTTGATGAAAAGGCGCGAACACGAATTACTGAAGCGGCGGGAATAAAAGATGGTGATGTCGTTATTGAGATCGGACCGGGCACAGGACTCCTGACGAAAGAACTGCTTAAGCATCCCTTAAAAAAACTCATCGCATACGAAGTGGATGATCGCGCTGTCGAATTGCTTCGCGAAGAAATTCAGGATAACAGGTTCGAAGTTCGCAGCGAAGATTTTTTGAAAGCAGATATTTCGATACTTCAGAATGAATTTGGTATAAAGCTTAAAGTTGTTGGCAATATTCCTTATTATATAACAAGTCCTATTCTCTTTAAGCTTATTGATGATCGGGACCATATCACCGATGCAACGCTTCTTATCCAACTTGAAGTTGCTGAGCGCCTGACAGCCGAGCCTCGCACGAAAGCGTACGGCATTCCGACTGTGCTTGCAAATTTTTTTGGCGAAGTAAAAATGCTCTTTAAAGTAAAAGCAGGGTGCTTCAGACCGGTTCCGAATGTTGACTCTGCTCTTATTAACATTGATTTCGGGAAAGATTATTTCACCAGATCACAAAACACACCCCCCCAGGGCTTCGAGCCGAAAGTATTCCAGACATTTGTAAGAACAATGTTCGCTATGAGAAGAAAGATGCTGAGAAATAATTTAAAGAATTTTTTGACTGCGGAGCAATCATTGCAAGCAGCAGAAAACACCGGATCTGCTTCTTATCTTACTATGCGAGCCGAAGAATTGGATGTGAAGGAATTTCTTAAATTTTATACTGCTATTACTAGTCTTCAAAAACTTTAATAATGTCAAAATCCAGGTTCTCTTTGCTGAATCCAACCTTGCGACTTTAGTTGTATAATATTGTTCTATAGCCCACATTTCTACTCTTTTTTGAAGCAAGACAACAATCGACAGGGTTTCATCCGCAACATCATCCGCGTTATCTCGCCGACGGAATTTGTCACGTTCGCTTTTATCGTACTGGTCATTACCCTTACGATTGTGTTTCAGAGCAAGCTGGATGCTGCCGGAATTGTGATCTATACCACAATTCTTCTTGCGACGATCATTATTGTAAATTATATCCGCACTCGCAGCAATTCAAAAGTTGTCCGTGCAATACATACCTTCTATATTATCCCTCTTGTTATCTTAGTTTTTAAGACGGTCGAAAAGCTTTCGTTTGCATTGCATGGCAGGGATTATGATAATGTGCTTATAAGAATTGACCTCACGATCTTTGGAGTGAACCCTACGGTGTGGCTGTATGAACATTTCACGAATATTCCTATATTTACGGAGATCATGCAGCTTTGCTATTTCTCCTACTATATTATTCCCGTGATTCTTGCAACGGAGTTTTTTATTCGCCGCCGGCATGACCATACGGAAGGTCGCTATACCGATCCTCTGGAAATACTGCGTTTCACATTAATCTATGGTTTGTTGACTTCGTATGTTGTCTATATTTCACTTCCCGGAATAGGACCTCGATTTACGCTTCATGATTTTTGGTCGATCTCCAAAGAATTGCCCGGAGTGCTCTTTACTGAGCCAATACGATGGTTTATTAATCTTGCTGAAAATATCCGCGTCGGCATGACAAGTGTTCAGGCGGCGCAAGCCGTGACTCGGGATGTATTCCCCAGCGGCCACGCAGAACTTGTCGTCATAGAAATGATTCTTGCTTTTCGCTTTAAGGCAAAGGCACGTTGGTTAATTCTTTTTATGGGATTAGGGTTGATCTTCTCTACGGTCTATCTGCGCTATCATTACGTTATCGATGTCATTGTAGGGTCATTACTTGCCTTGATCTCGATCTATACATCAGCTCCCGTAATGCATTTCTTCCTCCGATTGAAGGGAAAGATGGCAAAACAATTCGCAAAATAGAGGTTTTCCCTGTCTTTTCTTTTGAGAATCAATGATTTAGGGTACGTATCGGCATTTGCAAAACTTTCTTGCCTCTCCCCATGTATATAGAGTCTATATGGGATCATTTTACTACATCTTTGCTTTGGGCGTGTTAGTAATGATAGGGTGTTCGAGTTCGGACATTACTTCAGCGAATGACATTGTTTTTCCGGCAACGCATATTAGCTTCAAGGCTCAGGTCGAACCGCTTTTTGCTGTCTCATGTAATGTCGTCGGTTGTCACGATGCTGCGCGTTCAGGAAATAATAGTGTCGACCTTACCTCATGGATAGGTACTCGTGCAACGAACGTCGTGAATCAGCCCGGTGATACAACATGTGGATTGTTACAAGTCGTATTTGCACGCGAACCGCACTTGGGTTCGATCAACATTAACGAAAATCATCGCCAGGGTTTGAAACGATGGGTGATCGAAGGAGCACAGGACAATTAAAAATGTACCATTAGAAATTGGATATTTTGACGATAGACTAATGACGAGAAAGACAAATAAATATCTGCTATCCCTCATTCTGCTCTTTGCAGCGAATTCCTCCTATGCCCAACATTTTGGGCATGATATGCGTAATTATTTTGATTTTGGTGAGCAGTTCTATGCTGCTGCCGAGCAATCCGCCGACGCATCAGCTCTCGATGTTCGCATCAACACTGCAGATGCACTATTTTCTTTTTTAAAAACAGATAAAGCAAATGCTCCGCGCGGCGCATATTTTGCCGTTCGCGATATATCGATTGAACTTCGAGAAAAGCCTGCCGGACAAACATTGAAAGCAATCAACATTCGTGATACGATCTTTACGAATAGTTTTGCAGAAACAACTTCAAAAGAAACATGGAATTCACTTGACCGGAGTGTTGCCCTCGATGGCATGACGCTTCCGCAAACTATTGAAGTGCATATTGAACTCCGCGACGGCTTTCTTGCCCGGCTTGCCAATCGCCCTGTAACACTTGAAGTCGCGTTGCGCTCATTTCGCCACGAACGTTCGGTAACGGGCGCAGATTCAAGTTTTATAGGACTTAGTGATATTTTAATTCTGGAAAGATCAGTTGATCCATATACGTATCGCGCAAAAAATTGGGGTGCCTCTACCGAGTTTAGCCGCGATATTACCGGTGGATTGACCATTGCCTTAGAAAAAAATCTGAAAGTTGATAGTATTCAACTACGATTGATGCAGACGGGAAATGTAATGCAGGAAAAAGATTTTAAGTCGGTTCTCCGAACTTCGCTAAGTATCAATTTTGAAGATCTCATCCCGGATAAAATCGTAAGAGCGACAAGTGCCGATAGTGAAATTGTTTATATGATAACGGATCCCGATAAGAAAGATAGCCTCTTCAGATTTTATGCTGTACTTTTTTCCATTCCCGGAAAAATGTTAGAACAAGGTAAATACAGAATTGATGTAAAAGTCAGAGCCGGGGGATTTACGCGGTCATTCAGCCAGCCTCTTGAACTTGTTTGGCATTATATGCCGCTATCACTTGAAAATCCACGTGATGCAATTCCTCCTTTGCAGCACATTATGACCGATGAGGAATTCAAGGAAATTTCGAAGGGCTCGCGCGAAGAGCAGCTTCGGAAAATGTATGAGTTCTGGAAAAAACAAGATCCGACTTCAGAGACAGCATTTAATGAGCGCATGGATGAATTCTACCGCCGCGCCGATTATGCCTATTTTAATTTTGCCCGGAGCGCCCGTATGATCGACGGAGCCATGACCGATCGCGGAAAAATTTATATCCTCTTCGGACCCCCAACAAATATCGAGCGCACCTTTCTCCTCGGCGAGCAGCCTGTAGAGATCTGGACGTACTCCAATAATGTAAAAAAAATTATTCGCTTCATAGATGCCGGTGGTCACGGAGATTATAAATTAGCGGATGTAAAGACGATGTAAATTTTTTGTTCTCATTATTTTCTACTCTTAACCGTTAACTCTCAGCTACTTATATGTAACGCTTTCCTGCAAATGGAATGTTAGTAAGGAATAAACATCCAATACTACACTGAGCAAAACATCATCTGACGATCCTTCGTATTCCGAACGCATCAGGCGTTCGCATGAAGACCGTACGCGAAAGAAAGTCGTTAATCATCGGGAGCGTCATTCAATTAAAGAATTTCCTGCTCCCGCAGAAGGGACTAATTTTATTAAAGGACGCGTCATTACTTCCGAAGGAGCAAATTTCATTGTCCGCGAAGAAAGCGGGCAGGAGTATCGGGCACGATCGATCAAAAGCACCAAATCCGGAAATGATAATGCAACGCTTGTTGCCGTCGGCGATGCAGTTTTGATCGAACCTGCTGATCAGGATATTTCCGTCATTCGCGAAGTTCTTTCCCGCAAGACAAAACTTTCCCGTAAGGCACATAAACGCCGCGACTCTTTTGAGCAAGTCATTGCCGCCAATATCGATATTCTTGCCATTGTCATGAGTGCCGGTGATCCGCCATTCCAGAATGGAATTTTGGATAAATATATTATCGCCGGACATGAAGGCGGACTTGACATCCTTATCGTGCTTAATAAAATTGATGAAATCGAAGAAAATCTGCGAAAAGATTTTATTGATGAAGCGCTCACGTATTACGAGAAGATCGGATATACTTCTATTCGTACTTCAATAATTACAGGCGAAGGAATAGATGATCTGAAAAAAATATTTGAAAACAAAACTGCAGTATTTGCAGGAAAATCCGGCGTCGGGAAATCTTCACTTGTTAATAAACTTCTAGGAAGAGAAGCGAATCGAACTCAGGAGCTGACTCGAAAGGAGCAGCGCGGAATGCATACGACGACAAACTCTTCACTGCTTCCGATCGATCTCGATGCTAATAGTTTTATCGTCGATACGCCTGGCATTAGAGAGTTTTTTCATTTCGATCTTGATCCGGATAATATAAAATTTGATTTTGCAGAGTTTATCGAATTGCAAAAAGATTGCGCGATGACTAATTGCATGCATATCCATGAACCCGGCTGTGCGATCATGGAAGAAGTAGAGGACGGCAGCATTCCCGAATGGAGGTATAACAGCTATATGGGACTTTGGGAAGAAGCCGAGCGGGAACGGAAAATCAAAGCAAATGGTATATAATCCACCAATTTTTAACAACACAATAAAAACATGAAATTTACTAATATCTTTTTAGCTGCGGCTCTTTTAATCGGAGTCTCTAGCTGCAATAAATCTGATTCAGCAAAAGGCGGCCCGGATACTGTACCTCCGATCGCCAATCCCGGTACTCCTGATGTGCCTCCAACACAAACCGTTCAGATGGCTGCGCCTCCGATTGCTCCGGGCAAACATGGTGATACGACAGTCACTGCCAGCGGGTTGATGTATATCGACCAAAAGGTCGGCAAGGGCGCGTCGCCGAAAGTAGGCCAGACGATCACGGTTAATTATACCGGCAAATTACCTAACGGTACAACCTTCGATTCGAACGTAGATCCGGCAAAAGGCCATGTCAAACCATTCGAAACAAAGATCGGCGTAGGACAAGTGATCAAAGGTTGGGATGAAGGCATGATGTCTATGAAGGTTGGCGGTAAACGCAAACTTATTATTCCAAGCGAACTTGGTTACGGACCGAACGGACAAGGCGCAGACATTCCGCCGAACTCAACGCTGATATTTGATGTAGAATTATTGAAGGTTCAATAATTGTAACCACGAGAGGAGAATGCACTTCAGCATTCTCCTCTTATAAGTGCTCTAAAACGAAAAACCGGACAAATGTCCGGTTTTCTTCGTAGCGGGGGCAGGATTTGAACCTACGACCTTCGGGTTATGAGCCCGACGAGCTACCACTGCTCCACCCCGCGATCCTTATTGGGGCACTCACAACGAGGCACCTACTCGCAAGGTTCCATTTGGCTGATATAGAACCTATTGATTTAGCGTATCGCTGGAAATTCAATATTTAGGATATTGTGTTAATTATTTATCACCGCTATTGTCCAGAATCGCTTTTGGATACATGAAAAAATTGATTAAGCAGAGCTATTTCTCATGCTCGAGAAATTGTGAGCAAATGATCGTTTACCGTCGTCAAACTAATAGCATTTTCGCGATCCGGGTTGGATTCTTTAGTAATATTTTGGAATTGCTTTATAGGCAATGAAATAACAAATGTCGAACCTACATCCAATTTGCTCTTGGCGCGAATAGACCCTTTATGCTGCTCTACAATTTTTTTGCATATTGCTAAACCTATCCCTGTCCCTTCATATTCACTGCTATTATTAAGTCTTTTGAACATAGTAAAAATCTGATCTATATATATTTCATCAAATCCGATCCCATTATCTTGAACTATAATATTACAATACTGCTTATCGTCATGCAGTTCTTCGATTTCTTCATTGTTCCTCTCACAGAAGATTCGTATTTCTGCAGGGATATTTTTCCGGGCAAATTTTAATGCATTAGAAATAATATTTTGAAAAAGTTGTCTGATCAACACGGGGTTTACCTCTAATTCCGGAAGTTCTGAAATATGCATTTTCGCATTAAGCTCTTTTATTCTCGAATCAAAATCAGTCACAATTTCGTTAATAATTTCATTGATGTTCGATACTGTAAAAGTTATATTGCCGTCAGTCAACCTTGAATATGTAAGAATGTCTTTAATCAATGTCTGTAAACGCAACGAACCCTTTTGCATTCGTTCAATATAATATTGACCCTTCTCATCAATAGAGGATTGATATTTTGTCTGCAGCAAATGGCCGAACATTTGTATTTTTCTAAGCGGTTCCTGAAGATCATGAGATGCGACATAAGCGAATCTCGCCAATTCACCATTTGCATTTTCTAGGGTGTTGATATTTTCGAGAAGTTGTTCATTTAATTTTTTCACTGTTTCTTCAGATTGTTTCCTCTCGACAACCTCATTTTCCAAATTCTTATTTATTGCTTTTAATCGCAACTCTTGGGTCTCTAATGCTTCAGTCTTTTTAAAAAGATCAACAAAAACAGCGACCTTTGCTTTTAGCAGTTCGGGTTTTATGGGTTTGTAAATATAGTCTACAGCACCGGTTTTATATCCCTGATAAATTATTTCATCATTGTAACTATGAGCTGTAACAAAAATAATCGCGATTTTTTTTAGTTTTTCTCTCTCGTAAATTAGGGACGCGGTTTCAAAACCCGAAAGCCCGGGCATCTCGACATCCATCAGAATCAAACTAAAGTCCTGATCACCCAGAAGAATTTTTAATGCCTGCCTCCCTGAATTTGCTTTTTCAATCCGATAATTACTCCCTGAGAGTACTGCTTCCATCGAGAGCAAATTATCTTCTCGGTCATCAACTAATAATATTTTAACTTCAGACATAATGATTTTAAATATTATATTAGAAATTACAAATTCTGCTACTATTTTTTATACAGCCATAGACGCATAAGTGAAAAAAGCTGATCTATTTTAACGGGTTTAGTTATATAATCAGAAGCGCCGGCTTCGATGCATTTTTGCCTATCGCCCTTCATCGCTTTCGCAGTGACCGCTATGATAGGTAGATCTTTGTTCTTTTCTTCCTGACGTACTCTTTGTGTTGTTTCATACCCATCCATTTCGGGCATCATAATATCCATCAGTACGATATCGATATCATTCCTCTCGCTCAAAATATACAGCGCTTCTTTTCCGCTTTCAGCGGTAATGATATTCATATTTCTTCTTTCAAGCACAGTGGTCATCGTGAAGAGATTTCGTACGTCGTCATCTATTACCAGCACATGTTTCCCTGCTAAAACATCTTCTTTTAACCGGATATTTTCGATGATTTTTCTTTGCTCAGGTTTTAATTCTTTATGTTCGATATGCAGGTGTCGTACTGTTTCTTCAAGCAATTGCCCGAGTGCGTTGGAATCTTTTAAAAGAATACTGTTTGCCATTTGTTTCAATTGCAATGATTCCTCTTTGTTGAATTCTTTAGCTGAATACACAATAGCAGGAGTTATCGCCGTTGTATTGTTTTTATAGATTGTATTCAGCAGTTCCAATCCGGTTATATCCGGCAACATATAATCCAGGATCACACCATCAAATGCAGTTTCATTAAAGAATTTGATCGCTTCATTTCCCGTGCGTGCGATAGTGATCTGGACGTTATCATGATTAAGCATATTTACTATGCCGGTTGTATCCAACGTACTGTCTTCGACAAGAAGCAAGTGCCTGGTCTTTTCGTTGTTATATTTAAGCATGCCGGCAAATAATTTATTTAATATCTCGTTTTTGATCGGCTTCAATAAAAAGCTTTTAGCACCCTTCTTCATAGCAAGTCCCATATTCTCTTCACCGGAAATTAGGTGGATCGGAATATGACGCAGGTTCAAATCGTTTTTAAAGAGATCTAAGATTTTCCAGCCGCTTGCTTCAGGAAGTTTGACGTCCAAGGTTACAGCAATCGGCTTGTATTTTTCAGCAAATTCAAAAGCCTCTCCATAACTAAACGTAATGACAGCTTTTAATCCATGTTTATGAGCAATATCCATCATGATCGTTGCAAATCGCAGATCATCTTCGATGATCAAAACGACTCTATCGTCCCATTTAATATTGTTTCGGTCGTCGCCCGTTTCATTGACAAGATCGTTTACATCTGTGTTTTTAATTTCCCCTTTTGTCGTAACGACTTGTTTTGAAAGCATTTCCGTATCAGGTCCAATATTTTTGGTAATGCTTTCAAATTGATCTCTTTTAACCGGCGTATAATTTAAAGGAAGAAACAAAGTGAATACGCTACCCTGCTCCGGAAGACTTTCTAATTCGATGGATCCGCCTAACAGGTCAGCCAGTCCGCGCGAAATAGACAAACCCAAACCGGTACCGCCATATTTTCTGCTGGTCGAACCTTCCGCTTGTTGGAACGCCTCAAAAATAATGTTTTGCTTATCCTTGGAAATGCCTATTCCCGTATCGCTAATTGAAAAAGCTATCACCGATGACGCATTCTCAAGATTTGGATTTTTTATTCGCCAATCCTTCTTTGCCTTAAATATTTGGAGCTTCACTTCTCCTTTCTCCGTGAATTTAAATGCGTTCGAGAGGAGATTTTTGAGTATTTGATTTAGCCGTTGAACATCGGTTTCGATCTTCTCGGGAAGATTTTTTTCCATCTCGATCGTGAACTTGAGATTTTTAGCCTCGGATATATGCTTAAATGTCGACTCCACAAATGAAGATATCTCCGAAAAACGAACAGGTATAAAATCCACAGAGATAAAGCCTGAGTCGATCTTTGACAGATCCAGAATATCATTAATGAGTTGGATCAGATCATCGCCGCAGGAATGAATTGTTTTCACAAATCCAATTTGCTGTTGTGTGAGATTTCCGTCATGGTTCTCAATTAATTGCTGTGCAAGAATTAAAAGGCTATTGAGCGGAGTTCTCAGTTCATGGGACATATTCGCAAGGAATTCCGTCTTATATTTGGAGGTAAGGGTTAACTGCTCGGCTTTCTCTTCAAGCGATTTACTTGCATCTTCGATCTCTTTATTCTTTTGTTCTAACTCATCTTTTTGTTTCACCAGCAAAAGAGCCTTGTCTTCAAGCTCTTCATTTGTCCGGCTTAACTCCTGTTGTTGAGTCTTTAACTCGCCGGCAAGTGACTGAGATTGCATAAGCAGCTCTTCTGTTCTGGTATTTGTTTCGATTGTATTTAAAACGATACCGATACTTTCTGTTAACTGATCGAGAAAATCAAGATGTGTTTCGCTGAATTTTTCAAATGATGCAAGTTCAATCACTGCCTTCACTTTTGTTTCGAAGAGAGTAGGAAGGACGAGCAGATTGGATGGCTCTGACTCACCTAATGCCGAACTGATCCTAATATAGTTCTTAGGAGTATCACTGAGCATTATCTTTTCCTTTTCAATTGCACATTGACCTACCAGACCTTCACCTAATTCAAATTCCGTCGAAATATTTGTATTTCCTTTATATGCATAAGACGCAAATAATTTTAATTTATTATCATCCTGCAAAATATAGAATGCACCGAAATTGATGGAAACGACTTGGGCAAGTTCGGAAAGAATTCTGTTAGCAACGGTTTTGAGATCTTTTTGCCCCTGCAGCATCTGAGTGAATTTTGCTAAATTCGATTTCAACCAATCCTGCTCCTGATTTCTTAACGTTGTTTGCTTCAGGTTTTCGATCATCTGATTGATGGTATCCTTAAGGGCTTCGACCTCTCCTTTTGCTTCCACACGGATCGTTCGTGTTAAGTCACCTTTTGTTACGGCAGAAGCCACGTCCGAGATCGCTCGCACCTGCGTAGTAAGATTTTCTGCTAACTGATTTACGTTCTCTGTAAGCCCTTTCCATGTGCCTGAAGCTCCCGGCACATTTGCCTGACCTCCGAGTTTGCCATCCACACCTACTTCGCGTGCAACTGTTGTTACCTGATCGGCAAAAACGGCAAGCGTATCAATCATTTCATTGATCGTTTCAGTAAGCTCGGCAACTTCACCTTTTGCAGTAATAGATAATTTTTGGCGTAAATTTCCGGTGGCAACAGAAGTTACCACTTTTGCTATTCCGCGCACTTGCGAAGTAAGGTTTGAAGCCATCATATTCACAGAGTCCGTTAAGTCCCTCCACGTTCCGGCAACGCCCTTTACTTCCGATTGACCGCCGAGAATTCCTTCGGTACCTACTTCGCGTGCTACACGTGTCACTTCGGATGCAAAGGAATTCAACTGATCCACCATCGTATTCATTGTGTTTTTCAGATCGAAGATCTCTCCTTTTACATCTACCGTAATTTTTTTCGACAGATCGCCGCTTGCAAGTGCCTTTGTCACTTCCGCAATATTTCGCACTTGCGAAGTCAGATTACTTGCCATCTGATTAACTGAATCGGTAAGATCTTTCCACGTTCCTGCAACTCCGGGGACAAATGCCTGCCCACCAAGTTTTCCATCCGTACCTACTTCGCGCGCCATGCGTGTTACTTCTGAAGCAAAAGCGCGCAATTGATCCACCATCGTGTTCAGAGTTTCTTTTAATTGAAGAATTTCTCCTCGCACGTCCACGGTAATTTTTTTCGACATATCACCGTTGGCAACGGCAATTGCAACTTCAGCAATGTTACGTACTTGTGCAGTAAGATTTCCTGCCATCTGATTTACCGAATCTGTTAAATCTTTCCACGTTCCGGCAACACCGGGCACGCTTGCCTGACCGCCGAGCTTTCCGTCTGTACCTACTTCACGAGCTACACGTGTTACTTCTGAAGCAAAACCACGAAGCTGCTCAACCATCGTGTTGATCGTATTTTTCAGCTCAAGAATTTCTCCTTTTACATCTACTGAAATTTTCTTTGATAGATCTCCATTTGCAACTGCTGTGGTTACTTCAGCAATATTTCTTACCTGTCCTGTAAGATTCGATGCCATCTTATTCACCGACTCCGTTAAATCTTTCCATGTACCGCCTACGCCGGGCACGTTTGCCTGACCGCCAAGCATTCCTTCCGAACCTACTTCTCGAGCTACGCGCGTAACCTCGGAACCGAAAGAGTTAAGCTGATCCACCATCGTGTTGATAGTGTTTTTTAGTTCGAGTATCTCTCCTTTAACATCTACCGTAATTTTTCTGGATAGATCACCTTTTGCCACTGCAGTAGTCACTTCGGCGATGTTTCGCACCTGAGCAGTAAGATTACCTGCCATTTGATTTACTGAATCTGTGAGATCCTTCCATGTTCCTGCAACACCTCCCACTTGTGCCTGACCGCCTAATTTTCCTTCTGAGCCCACTTCGCGCGCCACGCGTGTAACTTCCGATCCAAATGAATTGAGCTGATCCACCATCGTATTGATAGTATCTTTCAACTCAAGGATTTCTCCTTTTACATCCACAGTAATCTTTCTTGACAGATCTCCCTTTGCCACTGCAGTAGTCACTTCAGCGATATTACGCACTTGTGAGGTAAGATTACTTGCCATCTGATTAACCGAATCGGTAAGATCCTTCCATGTTCCTCCAACCCCTCTTACTTTTGCCTGACCGCCGAGCTTTCCTTCGGTACCTACTTCAAGTGCTACACGTGTTACTTCTGAAGCAAAACCACGAAGCTGCTCAACCATCGTGTTGATCGTATTTTTCAGCTCAAGAATTTCTCCTTTTACATCTACTGAAATTTTCTTTGATAGATCTCCATTTGCAACCGCTGTGGTAACTTCAGCAATATTTCTTACCTGTCCTGTGAGATTCGATGCCATCTTATTCACCGACTCCGTTAGATCTTTCCACGTACCGCCTACACCGGGCACATTTGCTTGACCGCCAAGCATTCCTTCCGAACCTACTTCTCGAGCTACGCGCGTAACCTCGGAAGAGAATGAATTAAGCTGATCCACCATTGTATTGATGGTATCTTTCAACTCGAGAATTTCTCCTTGTACATCGACAGTAATTTTCTTAGAGAGATCGCCTTTTGCCACTGCAGTAGTTACCGTAGCTATATTTCGGACCTGAGCGGTAAGATTGCTTCCCATAAGATTTACTGAATCTGTGAGATCTTTCCACACACCCGATACTCCTTTTACTTTCGCCTGACCTCCCAATTTTCCTTCGGAGCCCACTTCGCGTGCTACGCGAGTTACTTCCATTGAGAATAAATTTAACTGCTTTACCATGCTGTTCACTTCTTTGGCAATTCGCAGAAACTCTCCTTTTAATTGTGTGCCGCCGATTTCCAGAGGCATTTGATCAGACAGATTTCCTTGAGCAACAGAACTGATAACATTCGCAATTTCGATTGTGGGATGGACAAGATCCGAGATCATGGTATTACATGACTCTATGCCACTCCTCCAGGAACCCCTGGCATGGGGAAGTTCCAGACGTTCTGAAAGCTTACCTTGTTTACCAATGGTATTAGCGGCTTTGGTAAATTCTAACGTCATACTTTCATTGAGCTCAATGATATCATTGAGAGTCTCACAGATAGCGCGAAACCGACCTACTTCATCGATAGGCATTCGGACCGTGAAATCCCCGCTTTTTACTTTCGTCAATACTTCCAGTAGGATTTTTTCATTTAAGGTATGCGGCTCTGTGTTGATTTTCGCCGCAGGTTTTGATGGCAGGGTTTTCATATTTTTATGAAAAAATTATATACGATGACGTCCTCCTTGAATAATCTTCAAGGGGCTGGCTTAAATTAATTTACAAAGGGCATCACCTCGAACGAGAGAGGTGTTGGGGAAGGGGAAAACGTGCCTTATTCAAAGGCGGGAAAAGAATAAGTATAATAAAAAAGGTTAAAACCTGGAAAAAACGTTGCAGGAAAGTGCCTCCCAATTCTCCTTTCTCAGAATAAATATGTTCCGCCAAATCTATGAATATCAGCCTTTACCGGACCCATAATACTGAGCGAATAATCTAACTGAAGTTTTTTTAATACGATTCCGAGACCTGTTGAGAAGCCACCTAAACCTAACCCTTCAGGGACTTGGAGGTCCCGCCGTTCCTGATTCTCGTATCCGAAGCGCAAGCGCATGATCTTGGCTATAATAAATTCGCCGCCGATAGAGAAATCGTTAAGTGCATAAAAAAGATTGCGTCCTTCGCGGTCACGGGTTAAGTTATGAAATGCAAGATGCACGGTAAGAGGTAGGCGTTCGAGTTTTTTTGAGACACCTAATTGTAAATTAAAAGGTAGCGCTTCTTTAACTCCGTCATAATAACTAAGCTCTTTTCCTATATTGGTAGCAGATAGGCCAATGGTAAGAAGCAGCGGTTTACTCTCATAAAATACTCCGAGATCGGCAGCCAAACCCGATGAACCATAACCCGGTGCTAAGGTTGAAGAAATAAATTTTACTGCAATTCCATAGTGAAATGGTTTATCCGGAACAATGCCTGAATAGGCAAGGGAAAGAATAAAATCTCCTGCGCTGAATTGATTTGTAAGCTGCCCTACATTATCGGCTCCCTGAATTGTACCATAACTATTATAAAGTACTCCCACTCCTACCCAACTGGTTGATCCAAGTATTTCCGGAGCAGGAGCGGAAAAGGCAATCGAGCCTTGCGTTATTCCAATTGCAAGCGTACTTGCTGCCACTGAAAGATTTGTACCCGGAGCCACAGAATCACGGGGAGTTTGTGAAGATAATGCAGCAGGATTGCTGAATACCGTATTCGGATCATTCTTTATTGAAACAAAAGAATTCCCCATCGCAGCTGCTCGCGGAGTAGGCACTCGCTTCAGGAGATCATATAGCTGCGCTCTTCCGGAATTAGGGTCCGAGCCTATTGTTGTGGCGGGCTGCGCAAAAGCGCTGCCTGCCAAAAGCACTATGATGAAAACAGATTCGAAAAATTTTTGCATTAAATTTTGATTAGCGCTCTTAATCCTATCAGTTTATGATTTCATATAACAACTCTCCATCTAAAAAAGTATTACACTTTTAGGGCAAAATTCTATCCTCTGGGATGAAATCTACGGTGTACTTCGACAAGATAGCTCCTGTCAATGTGCGTATATATCTCCGTCGTAGAAATATCGGCATGGCCCAGCAATTCCTGTACAATTCTCAGATCGGCGCCCCCTTCAAGCAAATGCGTTGCAAAGGAATGCCGAAATGTATGAGGCGTTATCCTTTTATCGATCTTTGCTGCATTTGTATATTCCTGGATGATATTCCAAATAGCCATCCTGGATAGACCGGTTCCGCGTTCCTGATTTAAAAAAATAGCGTCTGTCATTTTTCCGTGCTTAATAAAGAGCGGTCTGACTGTATCAATATATTCATTAAGAACTCTAATTGCCATCTTGCCGATCGGAACGATGCGTTCTTTTTTTCCTTTGCCGAAAAGCCGCACCAAGCCATCTTTCAAAAATAATTGCGATACGGTAAGGTCGGTTAATTCAGAAACTCGCGCGCCCGTTGCATAAAGAAATTCCAATATGGCTTTATCTCGTATTCCTTTTTTTGTTGTTACATCGGGTTTCGAAAGAATCACATCTATTTCTGAAACAGTGAGAACTTCCGGCGGTTGGCGGCGTGGGGTTTTTAATTCTAATGATTCTGTGGGGTCGAAGTTCAGGATGCGTTCAACAAGAAGAAATTTATAAAAACCCCGTATCGAGGAAATGATGCGAGCGATACTCGATCGTTCAAGTCCGGCTTCAGAAAGCACTTTTATAAATTGCTGAAGTTCAGTCGTTTTCGCTGTTTCAATATTTTTATTCCTTGAGGCGAGGAATGAAATGAGTTTATCAATATCACGGGAATATGCATCCAGCGAGTTATCACTCAGTCCCCGCTCCAGCCGCAAATAACTGAGATAATTGCGCTCATGCGGCTCGGGCTTTTTTGTTTTTCCCACTCCTATATAACTGCTTGATGCTGAACCTGAGGATAGGCTATCCGCGCATGAAATGTACCGATAAGAAGTCTTGCAAAGACACTTCTAATGATCACAAGATCATGAAGTGTTAAATCACATTCATCGAGTTGCCCGTCGGCAATGCGTTCACGAAAGAGTGCTGCAAGATCATGCTCGATCAATTCGACAGTAGGTTCATCAACACGTCTCGCCAGAGTTCTGGCAATTGCCTCAGATGCGTCGGCAAGCATAACGATCGCCGTTTCTTTGGTATTCGGCTTCGGACCGGTATACCGATAGAGTGAGTCGTCAAGTGTGCCGCCCGCTGCCATCAATCCGAGCGCCTTTTGATAAAAGAATGAAATCCGCAATGTTCCATGATGCATCGGAATAAAATCAATGATCTTCTCGGGTAATTTTTCTTTGCGTGCTAATCTTGTTCCTGCGCTGACATGAGCCTTTACCCGAGTTGCGCTCTCTGAAGCTGGGATCGAGTCATGAATATTCTCATGACTTTGGTTTTCAATAAAGTCGGGCGGACTTACGATCTTTCCAATATCATGGAACATCGCCCCTACCTTTGCAAGCAGAGCGTTTGCTCCGATTGCAAGAGCAGCATTTTCTGCAAGTTGAGCGACGAGCATGGTATGATGATATGTTCCGGGAGCCTCTGAAGCAAGCCTGCGCAGTAACGGATGGTTGATATCATTATAATCGGCAAGCCGCAGATCGCTCATCGTATCGAAAACGAGTTCAACAAGAAAAACAAGACCAAGTGTAAGCACGGGTGAGATCAGTGCGTTTCCTGCAGCGGCAGCAAGTTCTAAGCCTATATCTTTCAGCGGTGCACCTCGCTCAAAGGCAAGTGCAGTGATGGCAATAAAATAGCCAAGAAAAATATACCCGATGCTCTTAAATAATTGTGAGCGGCTCCGCAGATCACGTACAGTGTAGGCTGCAAAGGCACCTGCCGATAGTCCTGCCAAGGCAACATTATAGTCATTGCCCCGAATACCTGCTACTAAGAGCGCTACGATAACTGTTCCGTAAAATCCGGTACGCGAATCAAAAAGCACTGTCAGGAGCATCGAAGTTACGGGGATGAGGATAAGATACTCCAACGGAAAGGACGTATGAATTCCAACCGAAACATACGCCATCAATGCAGGAAAGATCAGAATGATAGATATCAATAATAACTGTGCATTATCCTTATAAATTCTACGCCTGATAAATTTTACATACAGAACAAACAAGAGAACGATAATTGCAACGTGCCCGATTGTTCCAAGCGCTCTTGCAGCAATTGCTCCCGATCCTCCAAGATCTATACGGGCTTGCGCGAGGCTCTCTAACTGTGCTTTGGCAGCCGGACTAATGACTTCACCCTTACCGATTATTTTCTGTCCTTCTAAAACTACTCCGTCCGTTTTCGGTACGCGATCAATAATATTTTTTCTGCTTTCATCAGTTCGTTCTGCGCTATAGGAAAGATTCGCTACAAGCGATAGAGAAGAAATCTTTATCAATGCACTTTGTACATCTTTTGCAGCATGTATTTCATGCTCAATAACTTCAAGAAGTTTATTCTTTGCGGATTCTTGTGTTAATAGATCATGTACGAAGAGGATCTGCTCTTCGCTGCTACGTTTTCTGACGGCTACTTTCTGATCCGGATTCCCGGAATACGCAGAAGGTATTGAAGTAACAATATATGAACCGGATAATAGTTTAGAGATCGCATTTTCAATTTGATTTTCCAGAGAAGAATAATTTTGTTTGGCAGTAAATCTTTTTTCTTCCAACAGAAGAGCAGAAGATAATGTGATACCTTCTTCAGTTGAGAGTCCAAAAAACGAACTTAATTTTTCCAGTGAATCCGAGGCCTTGGAGTTCTCCCTGACTCTTACTGCCAGATCCTTAAATTTAGAGAGAGTTTTTTCGAGGGAATCGAACGTCCCTTGCTTTGCATTTGAATCCAGTACAAAAACAGGGTAAAAATTTTCCAGAGCTTGCCCGACATCCTGCCTCTTTTGCTGCTCGCTTTTAAGAAGGCGAAAAGAAAATGGTGCGGCGACATCAGCACTTGTCCAGAGAGAGCCGACAGAATAGCCCGTTACATTTTGTGGAGATTGTGCTTGTGGGAAAAGTACTGAAAGTAAAAGTGTTAGCGTAATAGCAAGGATTATCCGCGCAGCTTTCGACCTGCGCCATCCGTCGCTGCGTATGGCAATGCCGATCTTTTCAAAAGAACTTTTACCGCTGTATTTCATCTGATCCTGTGAGGGAGGGACCATTATTTACTTTTCCCGCAAGAGTGCCAAAGCCATATCTTCAAGATCACTCTTCTGCCGCATCCCGATATAATGGTTACGTATCATGCCCTTGCGATCAATGAGAAATGTAACAGGGATGGCATTCATGCCGCCGTATTTATCGGCGATCTCATTATTACCAATAAGAATTGGATACGATATTTTATTTTTTTCGACAAAAGGCTTGACCTTCTCCGCACCTTCTTGATCGAGTGCAATACCGATAAATTGTAATCCGTCTTTACCGTATTCATTTTGTAGTTCGAGAAAATCAGGCATTTCTTTACGGCACGGACCGCACCATGTTGCCCAAAAATTAAGTATTACAATTTTGCCTTTAAAATCGGAAAGTTTTACCTCTTTTCCATATACATCTTTAAGCACAAAATCCGGAGCTGCCTGTAAATCGCTGAAATCTGCATGTTTGATATCCTCGGCTTTCGGTTTAGCAAAAAGATATATGGCAATTCCCGAGATCAGAAAGAATATTGCAAAAAAGATCGGACGCTTCGTTTTCATCATCGTATCTAATAATTGTTAATTCCCTTTAGTAGGGATACTATTATTACAAAGTTTAAGGTGTTTTAGTGCTCTTTGCTGAGTTTAATGAGGTCTTATGAAGTTATTGTGGCATTCCGGATGACATTTTTTTCAGCAAGAAAACGGGGAGTGGGAATCAGAATGAGAAAAATTCTAAACGCTATTTGTTAAATATATCATCCGGCTTCATATTCGCAATGAAGTGTCCGTTCGAATTAAACCAGTGGTCATGCTTAGTATCGGGATTTGCATTTGAAATAGATCCCTGAAAAGAAATAAGCTGGAGATTCGATATCTCAGAAGTTGTTCCGGTGATCGTACGCTCCAAGATTAATCCATAACCACGAGCAAAATAACGGATGACATATGAATCGGAAGCCGCTCGACTATCAGTATATTTCACAACCACTACATCACTGTAATGGATCTGCCTGCCGGGAAGATAATATTCAGCATATTTTCCGACAACGTTTGCATAAATTTTTTGTGCAGTATCGGCATACCATTCAGCGCCAAGATCGAGCATTCCTTTTAAGACTATGATACCGTTATCAGTCGAGGAGTTAGAAAGTATGCAATTTACCGTACCATCCGATGTGACTCGGTTCTTAAATAAAAGCAAAGTATCTGCTGTTCCGCTCTGGCTTTGCGATACAAGACTTAAAAAACTTCCGTAAGTAACCGGAGGAGTAACACCGTATGTAGCAGTTGGATTTGAATTTGTTTTATCCTGAGAATAAGTGTAGGAATACGTAGTATTCTGTTGGAAAAAATATGCATCTGCATTCGAAGAAAGCTGTGTGGGATCACTTGGTGCGCTGCAACTCCCTAAAAAGAAAATCAAAACCGAAGCAATGGCAAATGAAGCAAATTTTTTCATATCACGTCTTCCTTAAAAATGGAAAAATATTCCTGAACTGATCTCGAGATTATAGCTCTGCTGCTTTGTC
>JBBQGG010000005.1:0-87463 GCA_038322815.1 Kapaibacterium sp. (SeqCode) | reverse complement strand
AGTGGCAATGGGAGTAATGCTTGTTGCTTTCGGTTCGCTGAATTTCAGTGATGTATTTTCTCAAGCAAGCGGCATTGCAAGCGGAAGCACTACGCTTGTGATCATTACGATGATGCTTTTTCTTGGATGCACGGGCAAGAGCGCACAGATTCCGCTTTACATCTGGCTTCCTGATGCAATGGCTGGACCGACTCCTGTATCAGCACTTATCCATGCAGCGACGATGGTTACGAGCGGAATTTATTTAGTTGCAAGAAGCAATATTCTTTTTGCTCTATCGCCAGCAACGCTGATGGTGATTTCCATCGTTGCAATTTGTACTGCAATTCTTGCGGCGATCATAGCACTTTTCCAGAATGATATTAAAAAAGTATTGGCATACTCAACGGTATCTCAATTGGGATACATGTTCTTAGGTCTTGGCGTTGGAGCTTTCAGCGCTGGTGTGTTCCATGTACTGACTCATGCGTTTTTTAAGGCATGTCTCTTTCTTGGTTCAGGTGCAGTGATTCATGCAATGCATCATGAACAGGACATGCAAAAAATGGGCGGCTTAAAAAAATATCTTCCGATCACTTTTGCAACATTTTTAATTGCAACACTTGCCATTGCAGGCATTCCACCATTCGCAGGATTTTTCTCGAAGGATGAAATTTTGTGGAAAGCATTCTCGCAAGGAAGTATTTTGCTATGGGCAATAGGAGCTTTCGGAGCGTTGATGACGGCATTCTACATGTTCCGCGCCGTCTATCTGACTTTCTATGGTAAAGAGCGTTTCGATGCGCAGCACCATCCTCCGCATGAAGTCGGTGCATCAATGTGGATTCCGCTTGTTGTGCTTGCAGCATTATCTATCCTCGGCGGATTCCTCGGAGTTCCGAAAATCTTAGGCGGCGGCGAATCGCTTGGCATCTGGCTTGAGCCTATCGTCGGAAAAGGGGAAGAGATCGCATTACAATCCAGAGTTCTGCAAGGTGAAGGAATGGAGATACCTTTGATGATCATATCAGTAGCAATTGCCGTCATTGGAATTCTCGTTGCAACCAGATATTATAAATCGAAGATCACTCTTGCAGCGAAAGAAAAAGAGTTGGGCGGATTTTATAAACTTGCAACAAATAAATTTTATGTGGATGAGATCTACGATACCACAATAATCCAACCGACATATAAAATTTCAAACAGCTTTTTATATAAGATCGTCGATGTAAAGATCATTGACGGAATTGTCAATGGCTCCGCTGCAACAATTGATTGGATTAGCGGGACGATTCGCAAAATTCAAACAGGCATCGTGCAGAATTATGCCGTGATGATCGTCGTCGGAATATTGGTGCTGGTTTCGTATGTATTGATGTTCTGATGAGAAATCACTTTTATTACGTCATAGCGAGCGACAGCGAAGCAATCTACAATTTCGAAGTTCTGCTAATTCGGAATTTTAGATTGCCACGACGTTCCTAATTAAGAACTAAGAACTAAGAATTTAGAACTCTGTATTAATGGGTTTATTAACTTTACTTATACTCATTCCTCTCGCCGGCGCGGCGCTGTTGCACTTTATAAAAGATGCAAAAACGGCGAAGATCTTTACGCTTGCAGTTTCGCTTATTGCGTTTGTGGTATCGCTCATTTTATATTTTCAATGCGATTCGAGGATCGATGGATTCCAGTTTCAGGAAAAACTTCCGTGGATCACTTCGAAGACGGTTGCTATTTCGTATTTTCTCGGAGTCGATGGAATGTCGATGCTACTTGTTCTGCTGACTACATTCCTCATGATCATCGCTCTTATAGGAACGTGGAATTCTCAGAATAAAAAAATCCCCGGACTTATGGCGCTTCTGCTTTTACTTGAAGCAGGTATGCTCGGAGTTTTTTGTTCGCTTGATCTTTTTCTCTTCTATATATTCTGGGAGTTGATTCTCATTCCGATGTATTTTATCATCGGCATTTGGGGCGGGGAGAGAAGAATGTATGCAGCAGTAAAATTCTTCATTTATACGCTCGCCGGTTCGCTCTTCATGCTTGTTGCAATTATCTGGCTTGGACTTGAAGCAGCAAAAGTTACCGGAGTTTTTACGACTGATTTTACGATCCTGCAAACCGTAAGCGCGAAGCTCTCGCTTGATGTTCAGAAATATCTTTTTTGGGCTTTTGCAATTTCATTCGCTATAAAAGTCCCGCTTTTCCCATTGCATACTTGGCTGCCCGATGCGCACGTTGAAGCCCCCACGATCGGCTCCGTAATTCTTGCAGGTGTGCTGCTGAAGATGGGAACATACGGACTCATTCGTTTTAATCTCGGACTTTTTCCGCAATCAAGTATTGAATATGCCCCTGTCTTTTGTATCCTTGCCGTCATTAGTATTATTTACGGCGCACTTGTTGCGATGGTGCAAACCGATATTAAAAAACTTATTGCCTATTCATCCGTCACGCACATGGGCTTTATTGTCCTCGGAATATTTTCGATGACACGGGAAGGATTGCAAGGCGCAGTGATTCAGATGGTCAATCACGGACTTTCGACAGGAATGTTGTTCATGATGTTCGGCATGATGTATGAGCGGACTCATACACGCGCAATAAAAGATTACGGCGGACTTGCAAAGATTACGCCGCAGTTCGCAGTATTTTTTGCAATTGCAATGTTATCGAGCGTTGGTTTGCCGGGATTGAACGGATTTGTCGGCGAATATTTAACGCTGATGGGCGCATTCCAATCCACAGTTTTACATAATTGGGCGTATGCAATTTTCTCATCGACAGGTGTAATTCTTGCTGCCGTATATTTACTTTGGATGTATCAGCGATTTATGATGGGCCCGATCACGAACGAGCATAATCGCGGATTAAAGGATTTATCGAAGCGAGAGATACTTTCACTTGTGCCGCTTGTGATCTTTATGGTATGGATAGGTATTCAGCCAATGAGCTTTATGAAGGTTAGCGAAAAAAGTATGAATGCGCTTTCAAATTCTTTGATCGGAACATCAACGGTGAAAACGAGTGAGTACAAAGTGCTTGACCCGAAGTTAATTTTAAAATAAGTGTGCCATTGCGAGGGTATGCGACGATTAGGCAGGATTGGCTTTAGCCCGACGAAGCAATCCCATGAACTTTGCAGCTGAAAGCGATATGATATTATCCATCAGGGGATTGCTTCGCTATCGCTCGCAATGACACGTTTGAAATTTATATAGTTACTGTGAATCAAACAGATCTCATCGCGGCATTGCCGCTCATTATTTTAGCAGGGACAGGACTTATCATCCTGCTATGGGATGCGTTTGAAAAAACGCCATCGCGTGTTCCGCTATACCTTACGATCCTCGGAGCAGGTGCAGCGGCTGTGTTTGCTGGAATAAATATGACCGGTGTTTCCGTCGTTGCATTCGGCGGACTTTTTTTTAACAACGGATACTCAAATTTTTTCACTATTATCTTTTGTGCTGCAACTATACTTACTGCACTCTTAGCTGAAGAATATTTAAAAGAGGAAGAAGTTCTTATAGGTGAATTCTGCGCACTGATACTTTTTGCAGCAACAGGAATGGTGATGATGGCATCCGGCGCTGATCTGCTTGTTACGTTCTTGGGGTTGGAGACAATGTCCATTGCATTCTATGTCCTTGCAGGAATTTTCCGCAAGAAAGAAGCATCGAATGAAGCAGCGTTGAAATATTTTTTGCTTGGTGCTTTTGCGACCGGCTTTTTTCTCTATGGGATTGCATTGATCTACGGAAGTTTAGGCACGATGAATTTAGTTGCGATGAGTGGTCTGCATGTAGTAAATATTTCAAGCCCGATCTTGATGCTTGGATTGATCTTACTTATCGTCGGCTTTGCATTTAAGGTTGCAGCATTTCCATTTCATCAATGGGCGCCTGATGTCTATGAAGGAGCACCTACAGTAGTATCGGGTTATATGTCCACAGCCGGGAAAGCGGCAGCATTCAGCGCACTCATTCTTGTTTTCAGTTCGATTCCGCGAAGTGTTCTTTCGGGCGGTGCAGAAAAAATTCAGATAGTTATTGCAGTGCTTGCCGCTTGCTCAATGCTGTATGGAAATATTGTTGCTATCGCGCAGACGAGAATCAAGAGAATGCTTGCATATTCCAGCACAGCACATGCAGGATATTTACTTATTGGAGTTGCAGCGCTTAATGTAAGCGGCGCAGCAGGTGTCGGAATTTATGCAGCGGTGTACCTCGTGATGCAGATCGCTGCATTCGGCATTGTTGCAATGCTCGAAAAAGAAACGGGCACAGGATTAGAACTCAATGATTATATCGGATTAAGTAAGCGCAGACCGTGGGCAGCATTTTTGCTTTCGATCATCATGCTTTCGCTTGCAGGTATTCCGCCATTCGCAGGATTTTTCGGAAAGTATTATCTCTTCCTTGCTGCGATCAATGCAGGCATGACCTGGCTTGCAATAATCGGAGTAATCTCAAGTATCATCGCAAGTTATTTTTATCTGCGCATCATCGTCTTAATGTATTTCCGTGAGCCTGTTCGTGAAGAGACGGCAATTCCTGTAAAGGAAAATAACATCTCTTATATCGCTATTGGATTTGCATCTGCAGCACTTATCGTGCTCGGGCTCATGCCGGGATTATTGACCGATGCCGCTGAGTATTTTTTTAAGTAAATAAAAAGCGTGTCATTGTAAGGAGTCGCATAGCGACGACGAAGCAAACCCCTGAATCGTGCCAGAAATTAACGGTGTACTGTAACCTCAGGGGATTGCTTCGTCGGGCTAAAGCCCGTCTCGCAATGACACAAAAAAAAGCCTATGCTCCCAATACTCACATCTGCCGAGTCCCGCGCCTTTGATGAACATCTCATCACCAAGGTTGGTATTCCGTCACTTGTTCTCGTGGAGAATGCGGCGCGCGGCGCGCTTCATGCAATCGAAGATTGGGTTGACGAGTTAGGCAGCAAAGCAGTCCTCATTTTCTGCGGCAAGGGAAATAATGGAGGCGATGGTCTTGCGCTTGCAAGGTTATTGCATGAAAAGGGAATAGAGGTCTTTGTTTTTATTGCAGGTCTTGCAAAAGAACTTTCTCCGGATGCAGCGCAGCAATTGAAAATTCTCAAAGTCTTGCTTCCAAAAGAAAACATCATTCACTATCCTCTTGGCGATACGCATTTCCTGGCTCATATTCAAGTTGGTATTATTATCGATGCAATTCTTGGAACCTGTGCATCGGGTCCATTAAGAGGCAGATCGAAGGAAGCAGTGATGGATCTCATTTCATTGCAAGAACATTTCAAAGCAAACATTCTCTCGCTTGATGTTCCGACAGGATTAAACTCCGATACCGGAGCAACTGAGACCTTCGAAAATAAAATTCCTGTTGTTGTTAATGCCGACCGCACAGTTGCAATGGGTTCACTCAAGCAAGGATTTTATTTATTAGATGCACCTGATCTTGTCGGAGAAATTACCATAGCTCCTTTAGGTGCCGCATATACATCCCTTAAGTCCTCTATGACCTATACTGAGTCATCAGACTTCGCGGGATTTTTCTCCGAAAGAAAAATGGCAAGCTCGAAATTTGATTACGGGCATGTGCTATCCATCTCAGGATCATACGGAATGACAGGTGCGGCAATCATGGCAGCAAGCACAGCGCTTCGATCAGGATGTGGACTTGTCTCCGTTGCAACGCCCGAATCGCAAAGATCGATCGTTGCATCAGCAATGCCGGAGATCATGACATTCGGTTTGCCTGAAGATGAGAATGGCTCGCCACTTGCAAAGAGCTTTAGAAAATTATCGCATCTTTTTGGAAAGGCAACTGTCGTTCATTGCGGATCGGGAATGCTGCCGACAGATGAAGTGAATGAACTTGTGGTGCAACTTCTCGAAAAAGTAAAGAAGCCTATCATTCTCGATGGTGGTGCACTTGCAGGTCTGGATAAAAATAAACGCGCGCTAAGAGATAGAAAAGCTCCGACAATCCTCACGCCGCATATCGGTGAGTTCGCGCAAATGCTCGATATGAAATGGCAGGATGTCGAGAAAGATAAAATAAATCTTGCAAAAAAATTTGCGACGAAAAATAATGTTATTCTTGTCTTAAAAGGTGCGCCGACGATCATCGCTTCTTCCGATGGAAGTATCTCCATCAACTCCACCGGTAATCCCGGCATGGCAACAGCCGGATCTGGAGATGTGCTTGCAGGGATGGTCGCAGGGATTATTGCGCAAGGGCATGATGTTCTGAAGTCAGTACTATTCACAGTCTATTTGCACGGATTAGCAGGCGATCTTGCCGTCGAAGAACTGACAGAGCAGGCGATGACGGCAACGGATATTATTACGTATTTGCCGGAGGCATTTAAAGAGATGGGAGTACAATAATGTTTATAAAAATTTGTTTTTCAACTATAATATTTTATCTACTTGCTCAAAATTGCATCGCACAAGAAATTGTTACTATTGAAACTTCCCCAAATATAAAATCTTATGTGCCCAAGGGTTGGGGACTAATTGACACTATTAATTGTGATCTGAATAACGATAGAATTCAGGATACGATACTTATCTAGAAGATATTGGTAACGATGAATTGAAGTACTTGTTCGAGGGCTGTAGCCAAGAATCAGTAGATTTAGTAAAAACTTCGGTAAAGAATAATGCTTTCCCCCGTACTTCGCAAAGATCTTCGCACCAGATCTTCGCTCGCACTTTGGAGGGAGCGAACAAAATTATGGTATAAAAATGTTGTAAAAGAGTAACAACTAAAAATAAACTATGTCTGGAATACAATATCTCACCGATGAAAAGGGAAAAACGACTTCCGTTCTCATTGATCTGAAGAAATGGGGTAAACTTTGGGAAGATTTCTCTGATGCAATGATTATTAAGGAAAGAAAGAAGGAGCCTCGTGAATCTCTTGCGTCGGTAAAACAAAAACTTATCCGTCGCGGTAAGCTTAATGTCTAATTATACAGTTGAGTGCTCCCGAAAGGCAAGGTAAGTTTACAAATCTCTTGAATAATGCTCTCCCCCATCCTTCGTAAAGATATTCGCATTGAGCTTCGCTCACGCTTTGGCGTAAGCGCAGTGGTGATGTTCTTGCTGGTGACGGTGACGACGATTCTCTTCTCCGCGCCGGGCGAACAGATGAGTTCTTCGATTATGAGTGCACTGTTTTGGATCTCGCTTTTCTTCGGAGCGCTGACTGGTCTTGCGCGAAGTTTCATCAGCGAAGAAGAACGGGGGACTTCATTTCTGCTCCGTCTATACGCCGAACCTGAAGATGTGTTTTGGGGAAAATATCTTTTTAATCTGCTTCTTGTTTTTTCGCTTGCGATTTGCGCAGTAATTTTTTTCGCATTTTTCTTTCGCGATTTTGTTGTCCGCGATGTAGGAATGTTCGCATTGCAGCTTATTCTCGGAGCCATCGGAACATCTTCTACGGTGACGATCGTATCAGCTCTTGTTGCTCGTGCCTCGCAAAAGGGAGCATTGCTTCCTGTTCTTGCACTGCCAGTGATGCTGCCGCTAGTGATCGCAACGACCGATGCAACACGTATTACTATGGAAGTTGCTAGTTCATGGAATGGCGTTCGCGGAGATATTCTGATACTTTTTTCGTTCGATGTAGCTGTGACGCTGGTCAGTTATGTACTTTTTCAATTTATTTGGCAGGAATGAGTAGTAAGTAGTTAGTAGTGAGTAGTAAGGGATAATCTTTCCTAACTACTCACTACTCACTACTCACTACTGAATACTATGAAATTCTTTCGCTCAACTCTATATCATCTTCTTCTCGGCGCACTATTTGCAGTGAGCGTCTTTATCTGCTTTGCTACTCCTATCGGCGGAAGTTTTACTGACGTCGTGACACTGAAGATGAATAATGTTGCGAATGTCACTCCCGTTAAGGCGACGATAACCACGACTTCGTATGATTCTGTTGCGAAAAAATTCTATAATGCTAAAGATATATACGGTAATGAGAAGAGAATACTTGTTGATCGTTCGCAGGATCTGAAAATTGGGGACGTAATAGTTGCTGATTGCAGTTACTTACCTTCGGAAAATTATTTTGATGTTGTAAGGATCGAGCGCATCAATCCCGCTATCACATTTCCGCTTATTCAGGGTCTTGGCGAGCTTGGACGCAATATGCTTTTTCATGTGCCAATGTCTTTTGTGGCTTTTATTGCATTTCTCTTCGCTACGATCTATTCCATTCTGTATCTTCGAAAGAGAAAAATGGAATATGATTTCAAAGCACGGGCTTCAAGCGCTATCGGATTTATGTTTACATTCCTTGCGACGGTTACCGGCAGTATATGGGCGCGGTTTTCGTGGGGTACATTTTGGAATTGGGATCCACGTGAGACTTCGATCTTTATTTTACTTCTGATCTATATTGCTTACTTCTTGCTTCGTTCACTTCTCGAAGAAGGCGAAGAAAAGAAAGCGCGCATTGCTGCAGTTTATAATATAATAGCATTCGTTACTGTTCCGTTTTTGATGTTCGTACTTCCGCGCATTACACAAAGTCTGCATCCCGGTTCAAGCGGCACGGAAGCGCCGGTGATCAATCTTTCGGGCAAGACGCATACTGATCCGATTTTAAGTTATATTCTTTGGGCAAATGTTCTGCTCTTTACATTGCTTTTTTTATGGATTAAAGAGCTTTATACGATTGTTCTGCGAAAAGAATTTTCTGCTAACGACTAAAAACTAACGATTACATCTATGGACTTCTTACAAAATCACCCACTCTATGTTGTCGGCATCATTGCCACGGTGATTTGGCTTGGCATTTTTACTTTTTTGATGCGATTGGATCGCAGAGTCCGGAAGTTGGAGAATATGAAATAAGCGCATTTCTGTCCTAAGAGAGTTTTATCCACCTTCCCCGTCCCTTTTATCCGAAAAATAAACATATTGCACCTCTTTGCCTTTCTTTGCGTTTTCTATTCTGTTACATATGTATAGCTAATTCTTTAATTCGATGAAACTCCATAAATCTTTTATTATCTCCCTGTTTGTATCAGTTACTTTAATGGTTGTGCTTGTATCTGCATCCGTTGTTTATGCAGTCCCAACCAAGCACATAATTCAATTCGGCGATCAACTCGGCCATAACTATTCTCCTGCCTCGCTGGATGTTGTTGTTGGAGATACTGTAGTTTGGCAGGGTGATTTTACTATTTATGACCTAGTGACAATCTCTGTCCCTAATGGCGCTGCTCCCATCGGTCCTGTTAGAACAGGGAATTCTTACTCTTATATTGTACAAGTACCCGGTGATTATCTTTATAAGAACGAAGCTTATTTTTCCTTAGGGATGACAGGTAGTATTCATGCGATGGCAATTCACAATGGCTTATCAAATGAAGGTCGGGAGTTTTATTTGGCGATGCTCTTTCCAAATTATAATACCGGTGCAAGCCAGTTCTTTTTTACCTATGCGATGATCAATACCTATTATGAGAATGAGATAAGTATATCCTATTATGATGAATTTGGGACTGAATTGCCGCCAAAGATTTACCGTGTCACCGCTAAAGGATCATTAAAAGTGCCTTTGAACCGTGATGCGATGAAGATCGACGAGACCATCGATGCTGCGCAGAGTAAATCTTGCCATATTACATCAAAACGTCCGATCACGGTCGAATATCTGAGCGTCGGGCCATGCTCCGGAGGCAGTTACCTTGCCCTTCCTGTGGTTGCACTCGGTAAAGAATATGTTGCTGCATCTTTTAATGATAATCCGGGAGAGTGACATATACTTAATAATAATATTTCAGGCGGCGCATTTATCATTATCGGTACAATGAATGGTACGACCGTACAGATCACTCCTGCAACTTCGACAACAACCGGGCATCCGGGTGCAATCCACGGATTAGGAAGTTCACATACGCCAATTCCTTATAGTATATCAATTAATAAAGGGCAGACGTATCTTGTCAAGTCCAATGGTGATGACAGTGAAAATGATATGTCAGGTTCTATAATCGAATCGAGTAATCCTGTTGAAGTGATCTCAGGTCATGAGAATGCGTTTTTTGGGCTGGGTGGTGTTGATCCCTATTCTATTGAAGGTCGCGATTACATGGTAGAGCAGATGGTGCCGTATGAATTATGGGATTCAAGCGGCTATATTTCTATTCCTCTTGTAGAAGCACAAGCATACGGCGATGTAGGGCATGGCGATACATATCGTATTTATTCATTCGATGATAAATCCACAGCGCAGGTACACCTTGCAATTGGATCGGATGGCGAAGATCACGCTGTAACTCGTTTTAATTTTGCAGAGAAAAAAGAGGTCACCGGTCCCACAGAAACATTTTCGACGAATGGCAAAAAGATCAGTGTTATGCAATACGATGAACGGAGTGAAAGTAAATCGAAGCCCTGGCCTGCGCCATCGATGATGACCGTTGTGCCGAGATCGCATTGGAAAAAATTTTACTCATTCAATCTTATTGATAATGGCAGTATATTTCAAATAATTGATCTTCCCTATATCAATATTATAAGTGATCACTTTGCGGATATTAAAATGTCAATAAGCGGTGGTGCACCCACTTCGCTTGCCTCGCTTGTTAAAGTAAATTCTTACCCGAACATATCCGGATCGGATGCCTCTTTAAGCGGAATTCAATATAAATTATATGCAGCGCCGCTTTCACCCCCCGCTCCGTATTATTTTACTTCCGAATTTCCTTTCATGGTATATTTTTATGAAATGCGTGATGTTGCCGAAACAGGCTTGGGATCGAATACTCCGCCGAACATTCCGCATGAATACGCCGCACCGGCAGGAATGCTGTTGAATACCGGAGGGGAACCTACGTTAGTAGTAACCATCGATTCTACTTCGAAATGTTCGAGTTGGCATATTTGCGTTCATGATACTTCATCGAATGATCCGGGAATCCGAACAATTATGCTTGTTGACGATCCGGATGGTATTTATTTTTCTCCCGGATCAAAAGCGCAGAATGCAATTTTAGATACGAATGCAGATTGGTATACCAATGGTGAGTATCATCCGCAGGGTGATCCGAAACAAAATTTCTGCTTCGATATAAATGTGACTAATGCTCTTGCGGCAGCTTCAGCGCCTCTTGCGATGGTAGATAATAGAGGAAATGCCGTGTATATTCCCTTACAATATAAAGCTCCTACATTGACTGTTTCAACTGATCCGCAGTCATTGGGCAGAGCCGATAGCATCGTGTTCCCTGTAAAATCGGTCGGGCAGCAGATTTGCACAACCTTCGTATTTAAAAACACTGCTGCAATTGGAAGCCCGTCAATAAAAATTCAATCCGCTCAATTGCAAAATAATGGAAATGCGTTTACTATCGTAGTGCCAACAAAGCCTTTCCCACATCTCATTGCCCCACAAGGCTCGGATACATTGCAAGTTTGTTATACTGCAAATGATACATTGCGCCACCGTGACTCTATTCGAATACAAACTGATTGCTTTAGATTTTCTATTTCGCTTGATGCTCATGGTTCGACGGGGTTGATCCTTGCTGAGGATGCGGAGTTCGGTTATGTTGCCGTCGGCAAGGAGTATTGCAAAGATATTTCTGTCCGCAACGTTGGCAACAACCCCTATAAACTTCTCTCGGTGAAACTTTCAGATACCACAGATTTTGATATCTCTGTACTCTCTCTTGCAACACTTCCGCTCACGATTCCAAAAAATGGTAGTGCAAATATCAAGGTCTGCTTCCATCCAAAAAAAGAAGGGCCATTCAGCGAAACGCTGACCTTCGGCACTGATCTTGGAGGATCTTTTGCAAACTCAATTAAGAATTTTTCCTATCTATCGGGGACAGGTGCCTTAATATCAGCAGTTGCGTATAATGCAGAGCCACAGGCTGGTATGTTAAAGCTTAACCCTAATCCTGCTTCAGGATATTCTGTCACTGCCACATTCCCATCAACACTTAAGAGGAAAAGCACACTGCATGTCACCGATGTGCTCGGAAGGGAATTCTATCACAGGGAGATTAGTGCAAATACACTGCGGACTGAAATTCCGATCGCAGGATTTCCTGTAGGAATATATTATGTATTGCTTTCATCGGAAGACGGAGTGATATCCCAGAAATTGGAAGTAGTACATTAGGACTGTGAATCGGAAGAGGAATACATGTCATCGGTAGATGCAGCTTTAGACTTCGAGAAAGTTAAAACTGTGACATGCTCACACAATAACTCCGGACCTACCGGCTTACGATCACCCTCAAATCCCAACTCTTTTCCGCCGAGCGTATCCGTAGATTATACACTCCATTCACCTCCGGAAGTATAAACTTCGCGGGAGAATTCTTCCCAAGCGAAAGAGTACCCGCACTTCGCTTGATACCAAGCATATCATACACATCAACGCTTACTTCGCCAAGTTTTTGCGTTGCGCTGATCAAAACTTCTCCGCTTGTTGGATTAGGATTAATGCTCAGTTGTGGCACAGTGCCATTGTGTAAGAACCTGGAAATAATATCAGCACCGCAGTTGAAGGGAGGTGTAATAGTGCTTGTCGCAAATTCAGGTATAATATACTGACAAGGAACAACGGCAGTCGGCACTGTAACAGAATCGAACCTCACTTGCGATTTCGATAGCGAATCATTGAATACATCAAACCTTGCAAATCCTGCGATTGTATTCGGTTTTACCTGTGTAATATGCAATTTCGATCTTCCGCTCCATTGACTTCCCGGTATATCCATTTGAATATTCGCCGGTGAATAGGAGCCTTGATATGTTAGCTCATTATTATAATGCATTACAAGATCTACATCTTCATCATGGTCAAGACCACCGATGGTGATAGGGACATCGACTGTGCCTCCTATTGTATTCGTTGTTTGGTCATTTGTTGTTAAAACCAGTTGGTGAGGATCGATACCAAAGCCTTGAAGTGGTATGTTCACGATAGATCCATCTGAAAAGGTGAGAATCAATGTTGCTTTGCGTATACCACCTGCACTTGGTTTAAAATTGATCAGCAGTGAATCCGAATGGTTGATCGTATTATTGACACTGCGGATTATCGTATAATCAGATGAGGAAGTCCCGCTTATTATCTGAGAAATAACATTCGGTATTCGACAGCCGGCTACAGAGATAAGAACTTTATTTCCCAGACCCGGAGAACAAAGGTAAAGACTATCAGACGTAAACAGTAAAGGAGGATCGAAAGAAAAAGTGAAGGAGCATCTTTTCCCACACCTTCAAGTGGCAGAGATATTTTTGTGCCATCGCTAAGAATAGCTTCATAAACGGCATGATGAACTCCTCCGGTATTTGGTTTGAATTCAAAGATCAAAGTTGTCTCCGGAAACAAGCGGTTCATTTATCGACCTTATGATCCTATAATTATTTGGACCGTCGCCCGTGATGCCTTGCGAAATAATTTTTGGCAAACATCCACTTGTTCTCAGCACTGCTTTTTGTACTAGTGTATCGCATAACGTTACAGTATCATTTAAGAAAAGCGGCGCAGGAGTAAAAGAATACTGAAATGGTTTGCTGTCATTATACCCTTTGAGTATGATGGTATCACGATTGCCATTACTCAGATTTATTAACAGTGTGTCAGTGTGATCGCCTAATTTTTTTGGAGTAAAAGCAACATCGAGTGAATGTTGTGTATAGCTACCGACACTATAACTTAATGAATCCATCCCCACTACTGACCATCCGGTAATTGTTGGGGGGAGACAGCCGGAAGTCAGATATGCGATTTTACACACGATCGAATCAATACATCGAATTGTATCGTTTAAAAATAGGATTTTTGGTGAAAAAGAGTATTGAGGGGGTTTACTGTCATTATAACCTTTCAGAAGGACGGTATCCTGTTTACCGTTACTTAAATTTAGAATAAGTAACCCACGATGATTCCCTAACTTTTTTGGTGTAAATGTAATGCTTACAGAGTTTTGTAAAACCTTGCCGGCGCTATAGTTCAATGCGTCCTTTCCGGAGAATGATAAACCAGTAATAGTAGGAGGCGGACAGCCGGAAATAGCAAACGTAAGCAGCCGCGAAACAGAATCACTACAGTAAACCGTATCATTATCGAACAAGATATTAGGGGTTACCAACAGAGAACCATTGCCGTGATTAAAGGTAACTGAGTCTCCGCCACTATTAATCGTTTTCCAAATGCTTCCATTATTGTCAACGGCAAAAATAGTAGTATCATCTTTACAACAAACAAGGCGGCAATCGGAGAATCCATTTGGTCCGCCTATTGATTTCCACGTAACGCCACGATCTGTTGAACGAAGGATTCCATCGCCGGTCTGTGTTTGCAGATATAGTGTCCCTCCCGTTGCGCATACAATAGATCCGCAATAATACTTTATATCCATAGCATTCACATTCGTAAATGTCTTAGTGCTATTATGCGAATAAAATATGTGCCCAAAGCCATCGGGTCCGGGATTAAAAGTAGCTTCGTTGATAACATATACTAAGCTATCATTGCATGGATCAATTGCGAAGCTATGCGCATCAGTATTAAATCTGCCGGCAGATTGATTCCATGTGGTGCCGCCATCGGTTGTGGAATTAATATATCCGAAATTCCCGCCTCCGGAATTTCCGCCGGTTTCTGAAGCATAGATCGAAAGGTCGCTTCTTCTGACCTGAACATCATTTTGCCCGGTACTACCTGATGATGAAATTTGATTCCATGTAATCCCTGCATCGTGGGAAATAAGTAAACGGCCAAATGGTGCAGCAGCAATAATATCTTTGGAAGTCCCGAGAAATTTTGCAGCATTCAAAGAGGTTATCAATCCGGTTGCTGTCCATGTCAAACCCCCGTCATGGGTGATATAAAGACCCGATTTATACGTTGCAATTATTGCATTTTGTCCATCAAAAATATCAACATCCTGAGGTTGATCACCGACAGCATAAGGAGCTGGGACCGTTTGCCAGGATATTCCATCGTCAGAGCTTATACAGATAGCCGTTCCGGAAATAGCGGCAATGATCGTTCCGTTATGATAGCTTATTGCGCCAAAGAGAGAATACGGAGGTGTTACAATATTCGGCGCTATATTTTTCCACTGCGCAGAAACATTGTGCACGTCACTAAAAAGGAGCAAAGCAGCAAGGATGAACCATATAGATCGGGAAATTCTCACGCGAAGGTAACACAGAATTTTTGGAAAAGTCCGATGTACGAGGTTATATGACTACCTGTTAACCACGACTCTTAAATCAAAGGCACGTTCAACTGATTGTACGCGAATAGTATATACTCCATTGGCTACCGGAAGAATGATTTTTGCCTCCGAACGCCTCAAGCCTGCTTCGCGTTCTCATTCTTGCTTTTTTATAACCATAAACTCTATGGATCGCAGAATATTTCTTAAAGGTGCGCTGGCAACCGGTGCACTTGCTCTTAGCGGACTTGATCTTCAAGTTGCTCGTGCAGCGCGGATGAATTCCAAGCCTCTTGATGGCTCGCTCACAAAACCTTCGATGCCTGAGCAATCACTTGCAGATCAGTTGATCAATTATGCTCGCTCGCTTGGTGCATCGTATTGCGATATTCGTATTGTTCGCTATCTTTCGGAATCGGTCAGCGCCCGCGATAATATTATTACCGGAATTTCCGCCAATGATTCCTATGGTATCGGGATTCGCGTTATTAAAGACGGCACATGGGGATTTACTGCAACGCGAAACGTCAACGAAGCAAGCGGCAAACGTGCCGTTGATGAAGCCGTACAAATGGCTTCGGCAAATGCGAAGCTGCGTACTGAACCACTTGCACTTTGTCCTGTTAGCCCAGTAACCGCAGAATGGAAAACTCCGATCAAGAAAAATCCTTTCGATGTTTCATTTAAAGAGCGCGCCGATTTTCTCTTAGGAGTGCACGCACTTGCTCTTGCAGCAAAACCTACCGGAAAGAAAATGTTTATTCATTCAGGATTACATTCTGCGCGTGAAGAAAAATATTTTGCTTCTAGCGAAGGCTCCAAGATCTGGCAGGAGATCACGCGCATTGATCCATCTACACGAATCACAATGAGCGATCCGGCTAAAGGCGAGTTCGCCAGCCGTGCGCTTTTTGTTCTTCCGCAGGGAAAAGGTTTTGAGTATGTGGAAGAGTATCCTTATAAAGAAGAAATTGCTGTTGCAGTTGCCGAAGCTACAGAAAAGCTTACTGCAGAAAGCGTTAAGTCCGGCAAGTACGATCTTGTGTTGCATCCGACGCACCTCTGGCTGACGATCCATGAAAGTATCGGGCATCCTACTGAGCTTGATCGTATCTTAGGTTATGAAGCAAATTTTGCAGGCACAAGTTTTGTCCGCAAAAAAGATATTAACGGCATGACCTATGGAAGCGATCAATTAAATATCGTTGCCGATAGAACACAAGAAGGCGGACTTGCAACATGCGGCTTCGATGATGACGGCGTTCCATGTGAAGAGTATAAGCTCATCGAAAAAGGTGAACTCATCGATACGCAGACAACTCGTGAACAGGCTTCGCTTATCGGCGATAAAAAGTCGCACGGACAAAGTTATGCCCAAGGTTGGTGGAGCGTACCATTCCAAAGAATGCCCAATGTCAGTCTGAAACCAAATGATAAGAAAATGTCACTTGACGATCTTATTAAAGATACGGGAAAAGGAATATTTATCAAAGGCAATTCAAGTTATTCAATTGATCAGCAGCGATATAATTTTCAATTCACCGGGCAAGTAGCATACGAGATCAAAGACGGAAAATTGGGGCACATGTTACGTGATGTAGCGTATCAGGCAACGACGCAAAAATTCTGGAAGAATCTGGAAATGGTTTGTGATAAGAGTGAGTATATGCTCGGCGGCGCGATGAATGACGGCAAAGGCGAACCGATGCAGTCAAACCCGCTAAGTCACGGTTGTCCCGCAGCGCGCTTTTCAAATATCCAGGTGATCAACACAAAATCACAATCGGCGAATGCTAAGGGCGGGATGATGGATTATGATATGGACTGATGTTAATAATGAATTTTTTTATAATTAAATAAGTAGTAGGTAGTAGTAGTAAGTAGTCAGGCAAACCCTGACTACTTACTACTAACTACTTACTACTCCCTACTGAAAATGGCAATCAATAAAGACATCATGACCTCTTCGGAGCTTGAGGCTCTAAGCAAAAAGGTCATTAGTTTTTCGAAATCAGAATGGTGCGAAGTGAATATCGACTCCGCACACTCTGCTAATTTGCGGTATGCTGCAAATATGGTAACGACGAGCGGCTCTTCGGTAAATACGACGGTTAATATTACTTCTGCGAACGGAAAAAAATCCGGATCTGTCTCAACGAACGATCTATCTGATGATGGATTAAGCCGCGCCGTAAAGAAAGCTGAAGAGATCGCGGGCTTTGCTCCCGATAACGAAGAACTAATGCCGCCGCTTAGTGATAAACCAGCTTATAAACGCAGTGCGCAGTTTGATGAATCAAGTGCCGATACTGCATACGCAGCAGGAGAACGTGCGAAAGTTGCAGAGAAAGCGATCAAAGAAGCGAAAGCAAGACAATTTATAACTGCAGGGTTTTTAGAGACTACAGTTTCGCGATTCGCCATGCGAAACTCAAAAGGACTTTTTGTTAGTGATCAAAAAACTCGCACAACATTTTCCACGACGATGCGTAATGAAGACGGCTCATCGAGTGGATGGAATAAACGGGCTTCGCAAGCAATCGCCCGTCTTGATTCGGATCGCGCCATTAATCGGGCAGCTGAAAAATGTGCAGCATGGGCAAGCCCGAAAGAAATGGATCCCGGAATATATAAAACTATTCTTGAACCAAGTGCTGCCGCTGATCTCATCCAACACTTTATATGGTCGCTCGGCGCGCGTGAAGCTGAAGAGGGAAGAAGCGCATTTAGCCGTGCCAATGGCGGAACGGCGCTCGGCGAACAGATGCTGAATGAGAAAATACATTTGTATTCCGATCCGAATCATCCGCTTGTACCTTCGGGAATTTACGGGGAAAGCGGACTTGCTACTGAGCAGATCGATTGGGTGAAAGACGGCAAGATCACAAACTTCGAACGCAACCGTTATTGGGCGCAGAAGACAGGAAAAAAAGCAATACCCGGGCCATCAAATATGATCATGGAAGGCGGCGCACAGTTGCCCGAAGATTTCATGGCAACTGCAAAACCTGAAGGATTACTCATAACGAGTTTCTGGTATATTCGCGATGTCGATAATCAAACATTGCTGAAAACAGGTTTAACGCGCGATGGACTTTTCTGGGTTGAAAATGGCGAGATCAAACATGGAGTAGTAAATTTCCGATGGAATGAATCGCCAATCGCCGTGCTCAAAAATGTCACCGATATGTCTAAAGCTGTCATCACTGCGCCGCGCGACGGATGGGACGGAATTCCGATGCTGATTCCGATGCTCGTTCTAAGCGGATTTAATTATTCATCGCTCTCGGATGCAGTATAAACTCTATGTCATTCTCAACGGAGTCACCAAGCAACGAAGTGAAGAAATAAAGTGTCAACCATCAGTTACGGGATTCTTCGCTTCGCTCAGAATGACAAGTTGATATTTTTTCTCATTTTTTAATTTTCAATTCTCAATTTTCTTAATGCATATTGCCAACCGCATAAACCGCCTCGGAACAGAAACATCATTCGTTGTTCTTGCAAAAGCGCGCGAACTTGAGGCACTTGGAAAACATATTATTCATCTGGAGATCGGCGAACCTGATTTCGATACGGCACCAAATATTATTGCCTCAGCAAAAAAAGCTTTGGATGATGGCTATACCCATTACGGTCCTGCTCCGGGATTGCCGGAATTCCGAAAAGTAATTGCTGAAGTTGAAGGCAATCGCCGCAACATGAAATTCGATTGGAGCGAAGTGCTCGTCTGCCCGGGTGCAAAGCCCGTCATGTTCTATGCTATCATGGCATCTGTTGATCCGGGCGATGAAGTGATCTATCCAAATCCCGGATTCCCAATTTATGAGAGTTGTATTGAGCTTGCCGGAGGTGTCCCTATTCCTCTCGTTTTAAAAGAAGAAAAAGGATTTCGTTTCGATATCGAGGACTTAAAAAAACTTGTCACGCCGAAAACACGGATGATCATTATCAATTCTCCGCAAAACCCTACAGGCGGAATTTTGACGATGGAAGATCTGCAGGGTATTGCCGATATTGCGGTGAAAAACAATATTATCGTTCTCTCTGATGAAATATATGGGAGAGTAGTATATGACGGATTTGTCAATCATACGATTGCAGCACTTCCGGGAATGCGTGAGAGGACGATCATTCTTGATGGTTTTTCGAAGACGTATGCGATGACTGGTTGGCGACTTGGATTCGGAATTATGCCGCCGGAATTTGCAGCAGTCTGTTCAAAACTACAGACGAACGTACCAAGCTGTGCAACGAGTTTTGTTCAGATCGCCGGAATGGAAGCATTAAGCGGTCCGCAGGACTGGGTAGATAATGTCGTCGCCGAATTCAAACGCCGCCGCGATCTCATCGTTGATGCGCTTAACTCCATGCCCGGATTCACCTGTTTAAAACCTCTTGGAGCATTTTATGTTTTTCCGAATATTACCGGCACCGGAATGGATTCACGTTTGCTTGCCGATAGAATATTATATGAAGCGAATGTTGCGTGTCTTTCGGGAACATCGTTCGGACAATATGGTGAAGGCTATCTCCGCTTCAGTTATGCGAATTCGATGGAGAATATCGAGATGGCGATGGAGAGGATTAGGAAGATTTTATAAGACCTCTCCCCCAACCCCTCTCCACAAGCTCGTGGAGAGGGGAGTTTAAAAGTCGGTCTCAGTAAGTTTATGTTTTAAAAGTCCTACTCCACAAACTTGTGGAGTAGGAGCTAAGAGCTTTCTCCTTGAGCTTATATATAAAAGTCCCTCTCCATGAGCTTATGAAGAGGGATTTAGGGAGAGGTCTTATAGGTTGGCTTGACAATAAACTCCGTTAAAGGTTCTTTGTAGCATTCAATTAATATTGAAGATAAAACACCATCAATATTCATCTCAACATCCTTTGCTCTAAAGCGAATGAGTTTAAAGCCTGCGGCTTCAAGAGCATCTTGCCTCGTAATATCTCTGATTTTTACATCATGCTCATCATGAACACCGCCATCGATTTCAATTATGAGTTTATATTCAGCACAATAAAAATCCACGATGAATCCGATGATATAATGTTCGCGCCGGAATTTCAATCCGCTTTGTTTGTGTCGGCGCAAAGCACTCCACATAAGTTTTTCGGTATATGTCATTTCCTTCCGGAACTGCCGGGCCATTTTAACAAGGTTATGTACATCTGCCATAATACAAAAATTCAAAGTTTTAAAAGTCTCCCTCTCCATGAACTTATAGTTTAAGAGTATCTCTCATGAGCTTATTTTCAAAGTCCCTCTCCATGAGCTTATGGAGAGGGATTTAGGGAGAGGTCTTTTACGTTAGCAACTTCAATCTTTTGCTCACAAATCTCTGCATGAATAAAATCATCGTTATACTATTATTATTTATTGCCACTCAAGCCCATGCCCAGCCATCCGACTATTGGCAGCAGCATGTTTCATATACTATCAGCGGAACCCTGATCGACTCTATCCACTCTTTTGATGGAAAACTTTCCGTTGTCTATACGAATAACTCTCCCGACACACTTCACGAAGTCTGGTTTCATCTTTACTATAATGCCTTCCAGCCCGGTTCGATGATGCATGAGCGTGCGAAAGTTACCAATGATCGAGGTGTTGCTGATAAAATAGATCATTATAAAAGAAGCGATTGGGGCGAGCAGAGGATAAGTGAAGTATTCAGACCGTCCGACCCGGAAGGAAGTACTTTGGGTGAAAAAAAGCATCCTCTTAAATTTGAAATAACAGGGACTATAATGAAAGTGATTATGGATTATCCATTAGCTCCGAAATCCAATGTTAAGATTTCCATACCTTTCTTCGTCCAAATTCCACCTCTCACCCGTCGTGGTGGATGGATGAACGATGCTGGAATAAAATATTCGATGTCTCAATGGTATCCGAAGATCTGCGAATACGACCGCGAAGGCTGGCACCATCAGGAATATGTGGCACGCGAATTTTATGGAGTCTGGGGAGATTTCGATGTGACGATGAATGTGCCTGCAAAATTTTGCGTCGGCTCAACAGGGCAATGCCAGAATCCCGAAGAAGTTGGCTGGGGGTACGATCAAATTGCAAAAGGTGTGAAAAAAGGCAAAGTCTATCCCGACTCAGTCTTCAGCGCTCAGCACTCACCACTTATTCCCTGGCATTTCAAAGCATCGAATGTTCATGACTTCGCATGGGTAGCACATGAATATATTCACGAATGGGATACATGGAGCGATACGGTAACCGTGCATTGTCTTTATAAAGCGAATGAAGAACAGACATGGAAGGAGGCAATGCCGAATACTTTTTTTATGCTCGATCATCATTCGAAAAAAGTCGGTTGGTATCAATACAGGAATTTTACGAATACGCATGGCGGCGATGGCGGCATGGAATATCCGCAGCTTATTATGGATGGCAGCGCAAGTGCGGGACTCATTGCACATGAAGGGGGACATCAATGGTTTTATGGAATGCTCGGCAATAACGAAACGCGGTATGCGTTCTTGGATGAAGGCTTTACTGAGTTTATCGAGATGACTTGTCAGGAAGCGCATTATGGAAGAAATCAGAAAATGCCTGGTGTCGAACTTCCCTGGTTGACGCGAACATTTATTCCTGAAGATGATACACGTAGAAGGTATTATTCTCCCTATCTCGATCTTGCAACGGCAGGGTATGAAGAACCTCTGACAATTCCTCATGATTGGTTCCGAGAAGGAGTCAATGCAGGGCAGGTGTATTTCAAAACGCTTGCAGGTTTGGCGCAGTTTGAATATGTACTCGGCGATTCCGTTTTTTGGGCAGGTATGAAAGAGTATTTCAGGCGTTGGCATTTCAAACATCCGAACCTCAATGATTTCAAACGGACAATGCAGGATGTTTCCGGTGCTGACCTCGATTATTATTTTGATGAATGGTTTGCGTCGACAAGAACAATTGATTATGCTGCATGCGGTTTGAACTCAGAAAAGAAGCAAGATGGCACTTATGAAACAACAGTAAAGCTGAAGAACAAAGATCTTGGCGTAGTGCCAATTGATCTGACATTGCATTATGAGGATGGCTCAACAGGGATTGCAACAATTCCTTTGTCGGTTAATCAAGGGTTGGCATATAAAAAACCTGAAACAGGAAGACTATTTTTTCCAAGTTGGGATTGGGTAAGTCCGAATTATGAAGGCTCAATTATGACACCTAAGGAAGTATCGTGGTACGAGATCGATAGTTCTAAACGAATGATGGATCTTAACCGCCGCAATAATGTATTGGGGGCAGGCCTATTCGGCAGGAGAGAACATGTTGAGTTGTCGTTCTTAAAACAATTACACACAGCTCCTCCTCTCGGCGAAGGGTATGCTGTTTTTAGACCGATCTTTGGATATGATGAAGTATCAAAGATGAATCTGGGAATAGGAGTGAAGTTTGGTTTCAACAGATTATATTCGGGCGATGAACAATTCATTTTTAAATTTGCTCCGCAGCGCAAAGAGGACGGTGCAGCAAGTAGTGGAAGTCCGAAAGTTATGGACTATATTGATGGAAGGATCAGGGAGGAGTGGAATGTCCCGATACTTGGAAGATTGACAAAATACTCCTTCGAGGTGAGAAAATTTAATGACATTGGTGGCATAAACCTTTCGCTTGAACATGAGATCAGACCGGAGTATCTTTATTTGGGGGCGACGCATGCTATCAAATTCGATCTCGATTATGAAACGCGAGGACCTTTCGGAGAGAATAATATTCTTTATCCTGTTTATCCCTATCATTGGGATTCAGGCTTTGAGCGATCTTTAGGATTTCGCTATCATTTGGTTTCAGCAAACCGAAGGACACAAGCATACCTTTCGGCGCGGATGGGTAATCTTCTTACTGTCGATAGGTCGTTTCAGGGTGATACACTAATACGAACAAGGACTTTGAACGGATTTTACCAAGCTAGCATCGGGATGTCGCAGATCATTCCCTTTTCAAGAGAAATGGAATTGAAGCTCCGTGCAAGTTTGGGAATAACTTCAGGAAAGTTAAATGATCAGTATTCATACAATATTTCCGGAGCAACAAATTCGGAAATGCTGCGGAATGATTTTTTCCGAACAGTCGCAAGCATCTCACGGCATTTTAGCGATCAGGCTCATTTCCTTGTTGAAGGCGGAGCAGGAGTTCGTGGATATACAGGTCAGCTTTTTGATCCCCAAGGAAATATTTCATTAAATGGCACTGACGTGATGGGTTTGAACGCCGATCTTAAATTGCCAAATCCGCTAGCAGGTTTAGGAAGTTTTGCTGCTTCGTTTGAATTCGGATTATTTGGTGATGCCGGCTGGACCGGTAGTTTTCAATACGGCAATCCCCCCGTTGGAGAAACAGGCTCGGATATCTTGAAGCATGTGCTAACAGATGCAGGAGTGGCAGTGAAGATAAATATTCTGTCATGGCTACCATGGCAATTGCAGGGAGTAGTGAGCGAATACGGGCAGATTCCAACGATCAGCTTTTATTTTCCGCTCTATTTGAATCATCCATTCGACGGTACAAAGAATTTTGCATTCCGGTATGTTGTTGGATTAGGAACAACATTTTAATATTTCATGCTTAAAATCGGTGTTATAGGCATTGGCCATCTCGGAAAGATACATGCAAAGCTTTGGGGGGAAGTTTCGGACGCAAAACTTATAGGAGTTTATGATTCCAATTCTGATGAAGCCCGTCATGTCGCCGAAGAAAATGGCGTGAAGGCTTGTTTAGATTTATCTACGATCATAAAAGAAGCCGATGCACTTTCGATCGTAACTCCTACAGTCGCGCATTTTGAAGTTGCAAAACAGGCGATAGAACATGGTAAGCATGTTTTTATCGAAAAGCCCATCACGACGACGATTGCAGAAGCGAAAGAATTAATATCTCTGGCAGAGAAAAAAAATGTTAAAATTCAAGTTGGGCATGTTGAGCGATTCAACCCTGCACTGCTCTCGATAGAAAAGTATATTACGCAGCCCATGTTCTTTGAATCGCACCGGCTAGCACAATTCAAACCTCGCGGAACAGATGTTGCCGTTGTTCTCGATCTGATGATCCATGATATCGATGTTATTCTCTCTCTTGCAAAGTCGGATGTTAGTAGTGTAGATGCAAGCGGCGTATCAGTAGTATCAGATGAAATTGATATTGCAAATGCGCGGATAAAATTTAAGAGCGGCGCTGTTGCTAATGTTACGGCAAGCCGCATTTCGCAAAATCCGATACGGAAGCTTCGTATATTTGAACGCGATGCTTATCTCTCCGTTGATTTTGCTGCGAAAAGCTCGGAAGTTTTTCACCTTGTCGGAGCTAATGAATCCAACGACATCAAATCACTTGTATTTAATCTCGGTGAGATCGAACGCGCAGAAAAAAAACTGAATATAATATACGAGAAGCCCGATGTGCCGGAGCTAAATCCCCTAAAATATGAACTTGAGCTTTTTCGTGATGCGATCAAAAATAACTCAAATCCTATTGTTTCAGGTGGTGACGGACACGCCGCTTTAGAGGTTGCAGAGATGATCATGGAGTCCATTAAAGAGAATTCAGCTGTTAAAAATTAAAAATAATTAATTTTCTTTCGTGTTTACGGGCATAATTGAGGAACTCGGCACACTCATTGCATCCAATAATGAGGGAAGCGGACTGCGTCTACAATTTAGTGCAGATAAAGTCCTTTCTGACCTTAAAGTCGATGATTCTATTTCAGTTAACGGTGTTTGTCAGACTGTGATCTCTAGAGAAATGTCGTTTTTTGAGGTCATTTCGGTACCGGAAACGTTAAAAAAGACGTCTCTGAGTTCATTGAAGATAGGGGACAAAGTGAATCTTGAGCGGGCGGCAACACTATCCACCCGGCTCGGAGGTCATTTAGTGCAAGGTCATATAGATGGCATTGCTCTCACCAAAGGGATACAGGATATTGGAGGAAGTTGGACCTATGAATTCGAACTTCCTGTGCAGTTTCTGCGATATATCGTTCCACAGGGATCGATTGCGATTAACGGAGTCAGTTTAACGGTTGCGCAAATCGATGGAAACGGAATAACAATTGCAATTATCCCCCATACCTATGAAATGACAAATTTTAAGTATCTTTGCATTGGTGATTTCGTAAATATCGAACTCGACCAGATCGCAAAAATGATCGAACGCCTCATGAGAGTTGAAGGCAAATAGAGTTGCGAGTTGAGATAGATTGTGTGTCAAACACCGAAAGGCTCTTGCCTTTCGGAAAAAAGAAAAAACGAAACGGCAAATGTGTCTTGCCCTATTGTTTATCGAAGTACATCTTTTAACAGGCGAACAATATGTCTAAAGGCGGCGGAGCTGGAAAAGTATATTTCATTCTCTACCTTGCAGTTCTTCTTGAACTGCTCATCATCATCGTCGAAAGAGACGATGCCGAGGAAGAATTAAAACGTGAAAAACTTGCATTGGAGCAGAAATCCAAGCGCATCCAGTTGATCGCTGAGGCGATCATTAGTGCGTTGCGTGGATCACAGACAAGTCTGTCGAGCACCTCCGATCAATCCATGACTCTCGGTGATCCCAAAGAGCCGGAGCGTGAATTCTCCGTGAAAGTACGTGTATCCGATCCTTCCAAAGATAATGTCGATTCGCTTGCTCTTACGATTCTACGCAATAATTCACCAATGCAAACCATTAATATGGCTGCGGATTCAATTGCTTTCCCGAGAGTACGTACAGGGCAGGATTATATATTTAAATATAAATTCAAGCCATCATTCGGAGAAGGTGAGTATAAACTTGCGTTCAAAGCAAAAACAAATCAGGTTGTCGGCGTTGCGCAAAATGCTAAGGCCGATGATACCGTTAAAATCGGTGCTGTTCGCCTGACCGTAGGTGAATTGAAAGAAGTCAAAGATGGTATTACTGAGAATGTTGCATTGAAAGGGTTCATCGATTCTCTTCTCGGCGATCAATATCAAAATTTCTCATCTAATTTAGGTGAGAACGACTTCATAGTTAATGTGAAGCGCGCTGAGAATAAGTTTGACCAAATCGCACTTTACCCTCAGGAAAATGACTTCTCGGCATTCCCTGGTATGGAATTGCCAAATCCTATAAAGATCGAAGGTGCGCTTTCAAGCAAAACCGAGATTACGAAGCTCGAAGGACCGGGAGAATTCAAAAAAGTTGATACAAACTGGGTATGGACTTTCTCGCCTGGTCCAAATGATGTCGGGCAAAATTATACCGTTAAGTTTAAGGGTGACGCAAAACGCGGCGGCGGACCGAAAGATATTACTACACAGCAATTCAGCGTAACCGTAAAGGGATTGCGGTCTGTTGCCGGAGATAGCGGTATTTATCAACCTTGGGACGAGGATGCCAAAACGGCAACTCCGTACACAAAGGTGCACTTCAAAATTAATGGAAAGTACGCGGATCTTAATGGTGACTATCAAATGAAGCTTACTCTTGATGGTGCAGATTTTAAGACCATCAATGAGCCGACGTACGATTTCATACCCACCTTCCTGGAAATGGAAGGAAAGAAACTTGGAATTACTATCCTATTCAAAACGAAATTCATGCGTGCTTATACTCAATTGCGTAAGGATGAGTTTACGATAGGTGCTCCGCCTCTTAACGTTGGTGGCGGCGGTACTGTATATGTTGATGAAAAGGTTGTAAAATTGAAAGCGGGTTTTGGTATCGAAGGAGATTACACCGCTACAAGTGGAGATCTTAATGTACAGTCTGATGGCGGCTACTTCGATACAAAAGCACAAAAAACCGGAGATTATGATTTTACGTTAAGACTCGTCAAAGTCCCTACAAATTTAAAGAAAGAGGGCATGCCGATAAAGGTTACCTTTATTGACCCTGTTTCCTCGCAAAAAGCGACGAAGACAATTAAGATCATGAAAAAGCGATGAGAATAAGAAAGAATACGGATTTCAGAAAGAAGACACAGACCACTCTTTCAATTATTTTTGGAGTTGATTCGAATATGAAAAATACAGAAATGCAAGAGGAAACAATGAAATTAGTGAAAAGAACCGGAATCAGAAATACTATTTCTTTTTTCATCATTATTGCCTCGTTCCTGTTCTTTTCGCAGGGCGCTTTCTCACAGCCGATTGTAGATACCGTAAAGGCAGTACAGAAGCAAAACGATAAAGTCTATAGGGAGATAGGTCTGCTCGATCCTTACGGAGAGTCGTATTCTTTTACAAACGTCATTAAATGGCATATAACAGATCGCGAACTTTTTGACCAGATCAAAGAGGCTTTGCAAAAAGAACCATTTAATGTAAAGCCTGATGAATATCGCATTGATGATATTTATTTATTCAGCGCTCCGGTTGGAAACGACAGAGTAGAACCTTTTCATATTCTACTTGATGGAGAAATCCTGGAAAAAAAGAAAAACAAGAGTAAGAGCGGATTAGGTATTTTCGGCGATGAGGAGGCAGGCGGAACAAAAGCTAAGAGAGCCATCCAAGGAAGACAGGTCGTTCGTCTGCTCCATAGAACGAACACTGCACTGCTTGAAAATATAAATACCATACAAGGTGATAATGTTGAAATCCCTGGGGAAATTGTTCCGCATGGCAGCCAACTCGTTAAGGATACGAAGATGCGTTTCATCTTCAGTCAGCTTTTTGACAGATTTTATTCCAAACGTGCCGTCCTGGATGAGCAGCGTAAATACTACGGCTTGCCTACATCGGATGAGGCGTTCGATCTTCCTGTTGACGTGAATGCAGATTCAATTAAGACTCCAATTGATCCTGAATCGACGACTGCTCTTCCTGACGATCAGTCATCTATAAACGGTATGAGATCTGTTCTTCGCGCATCACGTTACGAAAAATTAATTGATGTTTCTATCACTGATCTTCGCGTTAATGTATCAAAAAAACTTGGGCTTGAACTAGAACTCGGTAATAAAGAAGTAGGATTGCCGTTCTGGTCAGCGGGTATAGGCAGGTTCTGGTTAAATTTGAAAAACCAGATTGGTGCACAGAGCAATGTCAAGCTCGGAGTGGTATTTCCGCTTGATCTTGGAAATAAAGATGTTCTTACATTTAAAGCACGTCAGCTTTCCGGTTCTTTCGGAGGTTCTGTGGATGCATATTTTGCGGGGATTGATTTTTTCAGCGGATTTAATTTGCCAATGGCATTTAAATTTTCGCTTATGCCTGCCGGGCAGTCAAGTAATTCAAGCGTAATTCTCAACGGGCAACCCATCGCAACTAAGACATTGGACGGGCGAGATACTCTTATACCTGCGGGTCGAACATTCTATCGCGAAGGTCTTATCTTGCAGCTCTTCATTCCGACTATTGTCCAACTTGATCTCAACAATTTCATTCAGGTTTCCATCGGCTTTGGATTACAGAACGTCTATCAGTCGATGATTCCGAAAAATGGCACCCTCTATGATTATACGGATACCAGGCCGGGCAGACATCCGCTTTTTGCGACAGATCAAGCTGATAAAATGCAGGATATTGCTCGCGTCTCAAATGTCGTTTCACCGCACCTTTCATTTGAGTATGTTAATCATCAGGCAGCTAAATTCGGTTTGAGTGCAGCGTATGATCATCTCTTTACTTTTGGCGGCTGGATCGAGCTTATTGAAGATCATTTCCGCATTGAGATGAGTTATTCAGGACCCATCATTCGTGATGCGAAACCCTGGGAGCCGAGCTCGTTTTTCCTGATCACTCCACGCTTCTATTTCTAAGTTCGATAAAAAGAATAGTCAAATACATGTTCAATCACGCACTACAAGAGGAGTTTCCTATGACACGATCATTGAAATTTGTTACAGCAGTTGTGTTGATGCTTTCGAGTTGCTTTATATCTTCGAAGCTTTCTGCGCAACCCGGTAACCCACAACAGGGAAATTCACCGCAAGTTAATTGGGGTGATTCTTTGCGTGTTGTACAAGATGAAAGCCGCGCATTGAGGAATATTCTTTCGGCGATCGAATCGATCGATACTGCCCGCCAGAGCGAACTCATCCAATGGATCATTACTGATCGCAGTGTTCGTTCGCGCGTTATTTCAGCTTTAAGAAAAGCCGGGAAAAATATTTCTCCAAGTTCTAACGCCGAGTTGCTCATCACCCAAAAACCTCCGACGAGAGTAGAGGGAGAACTCAATAACCAAATGGATATGCTGAAGATCGTAATTGAATCTATCGGCGTCTATGGAACACCACAGATCAAACGAATTTTAGGGCAGGATCTCTATGATAAGATCAATAACCGCGCTGATTATGAGTATACCATGATCTCTACAGAGCAAGAGCAGCAGCGCATTCAATACGCAAATATTACGGCTTCGATCTTTGGTGGAGATATTATATTTAAATCGGGATTCGGTTTTGGAATGAATGTCGGATATGATTACCTTGGATGGCCGTTTTGGGTGCCGGGTAATGTAGGCGTCTTAGGTATTATTCATAAAGAAATGACTGATGTACGCATTGGTTTGAACTTCCCTCTGGGTGAGGCAGGTTTGACGCCATTCACACTTTCAGGCGGTCTAAGAATTAAAAATCGCAAACTTGAAGGTACCCAGGGATTCCATGCACAGGTTGATCAGATGCTCGACGTCTTGGGTGATAGAAAGTCAGGAAGACTTTCTATAGGCGGTGAATTCTTTAATTCATTTACTCCGTCAATAACCACATTCTCGCAGCGCGCTTTATTGGATCCGACTTTCCAGACGAAATACCCGAATACCATAAAAAGGGACACACTCTACTATCTCAGTATTTCCGGTCATGCATGGTTGCAATATGCTTTTACAAATACTTTGAAAGGGGCATACGTTCAACTCGGCGCAGGTGTACATCGAGTAAATGCTTCTACGGTCGGAAATGCAGCTCCGGATACTGCAAGTCTTCATGAAGCCGGTAGTTTGACTCAATTCGATCCTCTTATTAAGATCGGATTCAACCATCAATCCGAAGGCGGATATGATTATGGTGTGAGTGTTCAATACTGCAATGAACTTTTGGCAGACGGATTTGTCCGGATCTTTACATGGCTCAATCTTGAACTTAAATACGCAGCCGTCGTCTTCCGTGATCCTAAGAAATGGGAGTTAACCGATTTCTTCATCATTTCACCAGTGTTGAAACTGAATTTCTAAATATAGCGGATTGTATAGTATTCAGAGGGCACATTTAATGTGCCCTCTTTTTTTATTATAGTCTTTAAAGAACGTTAGGCTGAGCGTGAGTAAATTAATTTTTATTACTTCACAAACCTCTCAATAAATTGCACGACTTGTTTATCGGTGGATTGTTCAAGTTCCTTGGGAGTGCCGTCGAAAAAGACCAGTCCTTTATTTAGATAGATCACGCGCTTGGCAATTCGCTTGACCGTAAATAGATCGTGCGTGATGATGAGGCTCGTTGTAGAAAAGCTTTCGGTAAGGCTTAAGATAAGATAGTCAATCTGATCGCTTGTTACAGGGTCGAGTCCCGTTGTCGGTTCATCGTAAAACATATACTGCGGCTGCATGGCAAGTGCACGAGCCAAGCCTACCCTTTTTTTCATACCGCCAGAAAGGGATGAAGGTTTAAAATCCAGAAGGCTGCGAGCTCCTAAGCCAACCAGTCCGAGCTTTTCAGTTGCGATCTGTCGAAGTTTTGCTTCGTCTCTTTCACCCGCTTCCCAAAGACCGAGCACAATATTTTCATAGACGGTCATGGAATCGAAAAGCGCGGCACTTTGGAAAAGAAAACCAATTCTGCGGCGTAATGCATAAAGCACGTCTTCTTTTGCATCGGCAATAGAGATGCCATCTACTTTCACTGTTCCCGAGTCGGGTTGGAGTAAACCGATGATATGCTTAAGCAAGACGCTTTTGCCACATCCGGATTCGCCGATGATGGCAACTGTTTCGCCGTCGTGAATGGTGATGTCGATTCCCCGAAGAACTTCGTTATCGTCGAATGATTTTTTTAGATTATGAATTTCTATCACAGGGCATTAAAAAATGATGGTCCATAATACATAATCAAGAATAAGCACCATTGAAGCAGAGAGAACAAAGGCACGGACGCTAGACTTGCCCACACCTTCTGCGCCGCTTGTAGTTCGCAGCCCGACGTGTACTCCAATAAGTGCCGTAACGCCTCCGAAAAAGAAAGTTTTGAACAATCCACCGAAAACGTCCTTCAGATCAAAAAAGCGTTTAACGCTATCGAAAAAAACTTTCTCAGTTATTCCGAGAAAAAAATTTGCAACAACAAACGCTCCTATTAATGCTATAACATTCGCAAAGATAGTCAATATGGGTAGCATCAATGTGCCAGCGATGACACGAGGCGTTGAAAGATAACGTACAGGACTTATCCCAAGGCTTTCCAAGGCATCGATCTGTTCAGTTACCTTCATTGTCCCAAGTTCGGCTGCGATGGAGGCTCCGACGCGTCCGGCGATGACGATAGCGGTAAGAACCGGACCTAACTCCATGAAGATGGCACGGCTCACTGCTGAGCCAAGGAGACTTAAGGATATCAAGCCCTTAAATTGACTGGCTGCCTGCCAGGCGCTGACCATTCCTGTAAAAAAGCCGATAATGACAACAAGAGGAAGAGAATTCGAACCGATATGCGCCATTTGATTGAATAGCAATATCCTGTCACGCCCTAATCGCGGCACGAAGGAGAAAGTCCTTTCAAGCAAACGAGATATTTCGCCGAACTCACTTAAGAAGTTAACGATCTTTCTCCCAAGAAATCGAACAGGGTTTCTATTCTTTACCATGAATAATATACAACAAAGATACGACCGTTTCATTTGATATATTCTTTGAAACGGTTCTGAGGGCAATTAAAGTGGAATGGGGAATTGACACTTACAAAATACTAACAATAACAAATGAATATTTATCCCTCTCTTAAACGCTATCTGCGTTGCAACCGCTTAATCTTCGTATTTTTGTGGTTTAACAATTATAATATATAACCTTTACGTGAAGCGTACACCATTTTTCGATAAGCATGTTGCCCTTGGCGCAAAGATCGTTGAGTTCGGCGGGTATGAAATGCCTGTACAATATCCGAGTGGTATTATCGCCGAGCATAGATCCGTCCGGGAAGGTGGAGTCGGCGTTTTCGATGTTTCGCACATGGGCGAATTCGATGTTGTTGGTCCCCAAGCTCTCGATTTCCTACAATACATTTCTGTAAATGATGCTGCCGCACTCTCTTCGGGAAAAGCACAATATAGCGCAATGCCTTTGCATGATGGCGGCATCATTGATGATCTGCTGATCTATATGCTTGCTGAAAATCATTATATGGCAGTTGTTAATGCCGGAACAATGCCGAAGGATTGGGCGCATTTTTCCGAACAGGCAAAAAAATATAACGTCACACTTCGCAATGATTCCGATGCAACATCACTCCTTGCAATTCAAGGGGCGAAGTCTCTCGAAACAATGCAGAAATTGACCGATGTAAGGCTTGCTGATATTCCGTATTATAATTTTGTCCAAGGCAAAATTGCCGGAGTTGATATGATTATTTCGCGGACGGGCTACACGGGTGAAGCGGGAATAGAAATTTATTTTACAAGCGATCCGGCTACAGTATCGAAAGTCTGGGATGCGATCTTTGAAGCAGGGAAAGAATTCGGCATTGTTCCGATCGGGTTGGGAGCGCGAGATACTCTTCGGCTTGAAATGGGCTATTGCTTATATGGCAATGACATCGATGAATCTACTAATCCGCTTGAAGCAGGACTTAGCTGGATCACAAAATTAAATAAAGCGACGCCATGTCTTGCAATAGACGCGCTCAAAAAAGAAAAAGAGCAGGGAATTACTCGTAAGTTATCTGGTTTTATTATTGATGAAAGAGGTGCGATCGCAAGGCATGGACATCCGATCATCGATGGAAATGGAAATAAGATCGGAGAAGTCACCAGCGGAAATATTTCGCCGATGACAGGAAAAGCTATAGGACTTGGATATGTACCGACTGCTCTTTCCAAAGAAGGGACAGATATCATTATAGAAACTCGACCCGGCAAACGAGTCAATGCTAAGATAGTAAAGCCGCCGTTTGTTCAACCGCATACGAAATAATGTCATTAGGACTTGAACTTCAGGACGTAACGATGCGCTTCGGCGGCTTGACGGCTGTCGGTGATCTTCGCGCTACAATCGAAGCGCACGATCTTATAGGCCTCATCGGTCCCAACGGTGCAGGCAAGACGACAGTATTTAATGTTATCACCGGAGTCTATTCACCGACAATAGGTGATGTAAAATTTCAGGGAAAGAGCATTCGAGGAATGAAGCCGAATGAAATTACGCGATGCGGAATTTCCCGGACTTTCCAGAATATCCGTCTTTTTCGCGGCATGACGGTCTTCGATAATATCAGAGTATCCTTTGCTCCGCGATCGAGAAATCGTCTTATCGGATCACTTGCAAGGCTTGGTGGATTTTATAAAGAAGAAAAGCAGATCGGCATGAAGATCGATGAGCTTCTCGAATTTTTCAAGCTTCGCGAAATGCGCGATGAACTTGCAACGAGCCTGCCATATGGAGATCAGCGCCGGCTAGAAATCATCCGGGCTCTTGCAACTCAGCCGAAACTTTTACTGCTCGATGAACCTGCTGCCGGAATGAATCCGACAGAAAAGCAGAATCTCATGAAGCTCATTAAACAAATACGTGATGAGTTCAATATCGCTATCCTTCTCATCGAACATGATATGAGTTTGGTGATGGGGGTCTGCGAGAGAATTCTCGTGCTTGATTACGGCGTAAAGATCGCCGAAGGGACACCACTTGAAATACGCAGCGATCCAAAAGTAATAGAGGCGTATTTGGGAGTGGAAGAGGTTTGAAAATATGAAATCAGAAATTTGAAGTGTTAACAATGTAATTGCGAAGTTCTTAAAATTTTCACAATTCACAATTCTAAATTCAAAAAGTGCTCGAAATCCAAGACCTACACGTTTCTTATGGACAGATAAAAGCTATCAAAGGCATCTCGCTTTCAGTGCCGGATAAATGCATCGTCACGCTTATCGGTGCCAATGGCGCAGGCAAGACGACGCTCTTGCGCACGATCAGTGGTCTTATCAAATCGAAATCCGGCAGTATTAAAATTTCCGGCGAAGAATTAACTTCCTGTGCGCCTCATGATATCGTTAAGCGAGGTATTGCACAATCTCCCGAAGGGCGCATGATATTTGCAAATCTTTCGGTGAATGAAAATCTCAAGATGGGAGCCTACCTGCGTAAAGATACAGATGGTATTGCCAAAGATCTTGATTATGTATTCAATATTTTTCCCCGTTTGAAAGAACGTATTTCTCAAGCTGGCGGCACACTTTCCGGTGGAGAGCAGCAAATGCTTGCTATCGGCAGATCGCTGATGTCCAAACCGCGTCTGCTTTTACTTGATGAACCATCGCTCGGAATCGCTCCCATCCTTGTCCGTACAATTTTTGAAAAGATCGTTGAGATCAATAAAAACCTCGGCGTCACCGTACTTCTGGTCGAGCAAAATGCACGTATGGCGCTTGCCATAGCCCATCGCGGCTACGTTTTGGAAACCGGGAAGATCGTCTTAGAAGGCGAAGCAAAAGATCTGGCAGAAAATGACGAAGTAAAGAAGGCGTACTTGGGGAGCGGATAATTTTCTTCAACAAAATTTATGAGTATATTATCTGCGACATAGAGACTATGAAAAGTATAATAAGGAAGTACTTGCGTCGATTTGGAGTTGATATCCGGCACGTCGGTCCAGGATGGTCTCCGGATTTAACCGATTTTCTCGTCAATAGGCAAGTGAATGTTGTTCTTGATGTCGGAGCTAATGTCGGACAGTTCGGACAGGCATTGCGTAAGAGGGGTTATCACGGCGAGATTGTTTCCGTCGAACCGATTGAGGAAGTGTTTCATAGGCTCAATGAACTGGTTAAGCGCGACAGAAATTGGCAAGTGCATCGCACTTAGCTCTAGGAGCTGTCGCAGGAAACGCCTTAATCAACGTTAGTAACTCAAGTGACTTTAGCTCGATCCTCGAACAATCGCCAACGGCGCAAGTATTCGACTCTGCGGCTGTTGTAATGAGGCAGGAAGAAATTCCATTGGCGCGCTTGGATGACATTTTTGCTCCCTTTCAGGGCAGTAGAGTATTCCTGAAGATTGATACACAAGGTTACGAACGGCAGGTTCTCGAAGGCGGATCCGAGGCATTGAAGCAGATTGTTGGGGTGCAGATGGAGCTTCCGGTCGTGCATCTTTATAAGAATACATGGTCGTTTGCCGAGGCACTTACCTATATGAGTAAAAGGGGCTTTGTACTAGCTCAGATAACACCAGTTAATTGGCTTAGTGAAGACTCCGTATCGGCAGTGGAAATCGATGGCATCTTTCGCAGGCGCGGGTCCCAAGATGGGTAAAGTTGATAATCTTTAGCTGATCTTACGATGGCATTGAAGGAATATCAACAATTGATGCCTATACCAAAAAAAGAGGAAGATAATTTTGTTAATAAGATTTTCAATTAATTCCCTCCTTCTCCGTGTTAGAAAATTAGTATATTGCCGATTACTATTTTCTAATGCCGCAATCCGATTTTATTCATCTACATAATCATACGTATTTTTCGCTCTTAGATGGAGCGCAAAGTATTAAAGATCTCGTCAATGGCGCAAAGAAGCATGAGATGTCTGCCGTCGCCCTGACCGATCATGGCGTGATGTTCGGTGCGTATGATTTTTATAAAACAGCAAAAGCTGCAGGCATCAAGCCTATCATCGGCTGCGAAATTTATATTGTTTCTGAAGGTTCACGGTATGACCGCGAAGCGATCAACGATCCAAGCGGCAAGCGAAAAGTATATCATCATCTTATCCTCCTTGCTAAAGATGAAACCGGTTACCGGAATCTGATGAAACTTGTCAGTAAAGGTCATACCGAAGGCTTCTACTATAAACCACGAATCGATCTTGAGCTTCTTCGCGAGCATCGCGATGGTTTGATAGCAATGTCAGCCTGCGCCGGAGGAGTGATCTCGCCGTATCTTATCGCTGGTGATTACGATAAAGCGAAGCAAGTTGCCGGTCTCTATAAAGATATCTTCGATACGGATTTTTATGTTGAAATTCAAAATCATCATCTTCCGATAGAGCAGAAAGTTCTGGCAAGCGCGCCTAAACTTGCCAAGGAAATGGGTTTGAAGCTTATCTGCACCAACGATGTTCACTACACACTGCCCGAACATGCAACAGCACATAATGTGCTGATGTATATTAAAGATGCCGATAAGGATTCGCCTCCCGACGTCTTGAAATTAAAATATGGCACACCGGAATATTATTTCCGCTCGCCGAAAGAAATGAAGGTGCTCTTCGGTGAATATGAAGATGCGATTGAAAATACGTTAGAGATCGCTGAGAGATGTAATGTCACAATCAGTAAAGAATTAAAACTTCCAAGCTTTCCGATACCTGAAGGATCAGGAGTGAAGACACTTGATGAATACCTTGAAAAAGTTACGTGGGAAGGGATTGATAAACGATATAGGTTGGTAAACTCTGAAGTAAAAGAGCGGGCGAACTTTGAGCTTGATGTTATCAAGAAAATGGGTTATCCCGGATATTTTCTTATTGTGCAGGATTTTATTGCAGCGGCAAGGAAGCAGGGCGTAAGTGTTGGTCCCGGGCGCGGATCGGCAGCAGGTTCGATTGTAGCGTATGCACTTGGTATTACCAATGTCGATCCGATAAAATACAATCTTCTCTTCGAACGCTTTCTCAACCCCGAACGCGTTTCAATGCCCGATATAGATATTGATTTCTCCGATGATAAACGCGAGAAAGTTATCGAATATGTTCGCGAAAAATACGGCAAGGAATCCGTTGCACAGATCATCACGTTCTCAACGCTTTCAGCTCGTGCAGTTCTAAAAGATATCGGAAGAGTTATGGGAGTGCCGCTTTCCGTGATTGGTGAGCTGACTAATTCTATTCCCGTTATTATGGGACGTGTCACTCCGCTTAAAGAAGCGATGGAGCTTCCGGAGATGAAAGACATCTTAAAAAAATATTCGCAGGATGAACGGGTGAAGAAGATGTTGGAATACGCTGTCATCCTTGAAGGTTTTGCACGATCTGCTTCGAAACATGCTGCAGGAGTAGTGATAGCGCCGGGTGATATTTCAAATTATTTGCCGCTCTATAAAGCGCCGAATGTCGAAGAAGCCGTTACGCAATACACGATGAAGGATGTCGAAGATGTAGGACTTCTGAAGATGGACTTCCTCGGACTTCGCACACTTTCGATCATTGACACAGCGCTCGATCTTATCGAGCAAAATCACGGCGTCAGAATTAATATTGATGACATTCCACTTGATGATAAAAAAACGTATCAGCTCTTTGGCAGAGGCGATACGATAGCAGTGTTCCAATTCGATTCTCCGCCGATGCAGAATTATATGCGCGCCTTGAAGCCGGAAAATATCGAAGACCTTTCCTCAATGAATGCACTTTACCGCCCGGGACCGATGGAATATATTCCTGAATTTATCGAGCGAAAACACGGACGCAAAGCAGTTGAATATCTCCATCCGAAACTCGAACCGATCCTTGCTGAAACATACGGAGTCATCGTAGTTCAGGAACAGGTGATGCGTATTGCGCGCGATCTGGCAGGCTTCTCACTTGCAAAAGCTGATGAAATGCGCCGCGCAATGGGAAAGAAGGATGTGCAAAAAATGGAGGCAATGAAAGCCACATTTATCGAAGGATGCTTGACAAATGAAATTTCCGAAAAAATTGCACGCGATATTTTTGATAGACTTGCAAAATTTGCGAGCTACGGTTTTAATAAATCGCATAGTCTTGCTTATTCGCTTATTGCATATCAAACAGCATATCTGAAAGCAAACTATACAGCGGAATTTCTTGCCGCGAACATGACGCATGAAATGGGGTCGACCGATTATATCGTGCAGCTTATTGATGAAGCAAAGAAATTCGATATTCCGACGCTGCCACCGGATGTAAATTCAAGCCAGCTAAAATTTACTGCAGTAAAAGAAGGCATTCGTTTCGGACTTGCCGGAATAAAAAATGTCGGCGGAAAAGCTGTTGAAGGAATTGTCAAAGAACGTGAAGCCAATGGTCCCTTCGAATCGCTTTATAGTTTTACGGGAAGACTGGATACGCGGTTAGTTAATAAACGCGCAGTCGAAGGTCTCATTGAATCGGGAGCATTTGATTCAACTAAGCCGGATTCGCGAACGATGGGGCAGTATCGCTCCGATCTTTTTGCAAATGTGGAGCATTCGTTGGCGTATGGTTCGATGGCATCAAAATCCGATGCAGGTCAGGATAATCTTTTCGGCGGTGACGCAGGAAAAGGGGCGATAAAAGAGCCGCCACTGACATCTGCTCCGACGATTTGGAGCGAGCGCGAAATGCTGTCTCGCGAAAAAGCCGTGCTTGGTTTTTATGTATCCGGCCATCCGCTTGAGCGCTTCCGAGTTGATGTGATCAGTTTTGCTTCACATCGCATCAGCGAACTGATCGATATGAAACAGAATGACACCGTTTTCGTAATAGGAGTTATAGTCGGGATCACCCGTAAACTCGATCGCAACGGCAAAGCATTCGCCATTGTCAGTTTGGAAGATTTTTCAGGAAAGATAGATTGCGTTTTCTGGAGCGATGCTTACCGCGAATATCAGCATCTCGTTGTTGACGAGCAGCCAATCGCAATTCAAGGCAAAGTGCGCAAAGGCGGAATCAATGATGTGCCGAATCTCATTGTCACGACAGCCAGCGAGATCACCGGCATCAGAAAGAAAAGTGCCAAGGGCGTGATCTTAAGACTTGAAAGCCGTGATGAAATTGAAAAAACAGTGCAGGAATTAAAAGCATTGTGTTTGAAACATCGCGGGAATTGCACGACGTATGTCGCTGTTGAAAATGTTATGAATCCTTTGGCACGAAGATATAAACTTCCGGAAAGTTTTTCCGTCGCCGCCGATGATAGTTTCATTACGGATTTCGAAGCACATTTCGGCAAAAACAGATTGTTATTTTGTAGTTAATTTAAACGTGTCATTGCCAGGAGTCGCGTAGCGACGACGAAGCAATCCTCTTCGGAAAGACCGAACGATTTCTTTTATCAGCAGGGGATTGCTTCGTCGGACTAAAGCCTCCTTGCAATGACATAAATGAGAAAGATTTTAAACCAAGAAAGGAAACGAAACTTATGTCAACAATGGTAGCAGGGCCGTTACACTTAACGGACGCAACATTTGATCAGGATGTGCTCAAGAGCGATAAACCTGTATTAGTAGATTTTACAGCAACATGGTGCGGACCGTGCCGCATGATCGCACCGATCATTGAAGAAATGGCAACTGAATATGCAGGCAGAGCCGTCATCGGCAAAGTCGATGTGGATGAGAATCCTGAAATTTCGATGAATTTCGGAATCCGATCAGTCCCCACACTTATGATCTTCAAAGGCGGCAAGATGGTTGATATGATCATCGGCGCAGTAGGCAAGCAAAAGCTTGTAGAGAAATTGAATGCGCAGTTAGTCTGAACCTGGATTAATAGGATTTGGAAGGATTTTTGAAAAGCCCGATGAATTTCGGGCTTTATTATTTTTAGAAAGTAAAGCCCTCATTAAATGAGATGTGGTTTTGAAGTCCATTGGAGTTAAAATAAGGCGAATAGCTTATTCCGATTCCAATCCCGCTAAAAATTGGCTGGTATCTTAAACCAATAAGACCCGATGGCTGGAATCTCTGAAATCCGGGAATATTTATTCTTCCGGTAAATCCTGTACCAAATATTGTTTTCAGTCCAACCCCGGCCTCCGCAAAAAAGCGTGGGCCGAAAAACAAATAACTGGCTTGAGCGAAAATACCCCAATTAATTATTGTTACAGATTCAGGAGTGATAAACCTTGATTCATTAAAGGAAAAGTAAGAATCTCCTCTTCTCTCGTAATCGTAAAAAAACATGCCGGTTCTGATGGAGAATACAGAATGTAATAGAAGATCTACTCCAAGTGACCAATCAATAACTTGTGGTGAATAATCTAAATTTATTCCACCTCCGACCCAAAACGACCATCTTTTGATATGAGGAATGGCTTTTAGTATATGTGAAATAGTATCGAATTCAAATTGAGTTGCAATTCCATAAAGACCATGCCGGTGTAAAGTTGTGCTGAAGGAATCAGATGAAATGGGAAGTGAAAGGTATCTTCTCATCGAATTATTTTTGCTAAGTTTTTCAACGAGCTGATTTTGAAAACTTATAATAGCTGAATCTGCGGCATCTGACATAACTGAATCAACAACTTTATTGCTGTCTGCTTTTCTGCTGCTGACTCCTATTGCCGAAAAAAACGTCGTTCCATCAAGAATGCAGTATAAATGATGTAGTCAAATTAGGGACAAAGATACGATATATTTAGAGACAACAAAAATATTGTCATGCTTTACGTACCGAAATAAAAACTCCGCCGAATCTCTGTCTACCTATGCTTTAATTACTCATTTTCCAAATCTTAGAAGTGAGAATGTATTTGGCAATATCGCAGGTCTGGGATGGGGATGATCTTTTGTAGCCTCAGGAGCGGGACCAAAATCAGAGGAAAGAAGATAGACATCATGCGTTTTCGGATCGAAAGCTTCTGTTCTTGCACCTACCTGCGTTTGTACCGTTTCAGATACTTCAAACTTATTGGCAGATATTTCGTGAACGACGGTCATTGTCCCTTCACCATTCGAACTGATAGCAAGTTTTTTATCGGCATCAAAGACAACGGCATCAACGCCTTTACCTATGGGAAGTTTAGCCATCATCTTGCCATTATTGGCATTAACGATGACCATCCATTTATTTGCACAGACAATAAAGAGACGGTGCGTCGCTTTATCCATTGCAATTCCACTTGGCGCTTCGCCGGGTCCCACTTTCCAGTGATGCAAAACTTTGAATTTTTTCATATCCACTTCGACCACTTCATTTTTATCTTCAATGTTTATGAAAGCATGTCCCTTTTCGTCCGACACAGCAAATTCCGGTCCGCCTCCTAAGGGAATAGTAGCTTTTACTTTTCCTGTAAAAGCATCAATGAGCGTGGCATTCTCACTGCTGCCATTGCAGCAAATAATACATTTTGAAAACGGTTCGTAAATGATCGCATCAGGCTTATCGCCGACCTTGATTCGCATCAGCGTATCAAGGGTTTTCAGATCGAACATCGTCACCGTATTGCTTTTGCCGTTCGAAGTAAATCCGTGGTTGAACGCCGTTGCAACTGCTATACCATGCACTCCTTCTGTGTTTGCAATATCTCCTGCAATCTTCCCACCTTCAATATCATAGACGATCACATGAGTGGAGTGAGAAATATAGAGTCTGCGTGCGGCATCGGCACAGGTGATATAATCCCATCCGCCTTCACCACCCAAAGGTGTTTTGCTTATAAGATGGTATTGGGCCACAGCATTCTGAGCGAAGGTTGAATGCAGTACGAATAATAGTAAAAAAGCTAAAGCTATATGAGAGAAAAATGTTTTCATATTTTCTATACAATAAAAAGGAAATTGGGGAAGGTTGTCTCATTGGAGATTACGGGATAAATCCGGTATGAGCCATGTCTTAGTTAACAGTAAGCACATCATAATCGGTTTAATTATTTTCCCTTCTTCATTACCTTCCGCAACCCCCTTTGCAAAATCGCTGTTTATATGCCCAATGTCAAAGAAATGGAAGCATGCAATCGTTATCGGCGCATCCGGCGGAATCGGAGAAGCGCTTGTTTATGAATTAGCCTCGCAAGGGATTTCAGTAGCTTTAGTGGCAAGACGTAAAGAAGAACTTGAAAGGGTTGCCTCAGAAGCTGCGAAAAGGATGTCGGAAGGTAATTCCGCAACCCGCAACCCGCAACCCGCAACCCGATTCCCGATTTTCGTTCACGATGTCACGCACTTCTCAGAAGTACCCGTACTTTTTCAGGAAATAACGAAACAGCTTGGCGGACTGGATCTAATCATCTATAATTCCGGTATTATGCCTGCAGTTGCTAAAGATGAATATAATTTTGAAAAGGATAGATCCATAATCGAAACAAATCTTCTTGGCGCTTTTGCCTGGTTAAATGAAGCAGCAATGCGATTTCAGAATGCAGGATGCGGGACGATTGTGGGAATCTCAAGTATCGCCGGTGAACGCGGACGCCGTGGAATGCCGGCTTATATAACTTCAAAAGCAGCGCTCACCACGTATCTTGAATCATTGAGAAATAGATTATCCCAACATGGCGTAAGCGTTGTGACAATTAAACCCGGAGTGATCGATACTCCGATGTCGAAAGATGCACCGACTAAAATGTGGATATATAGCGCTGAAGATACTGCGCGCGAAATTGTTCAAGCAGCCCGACGCGGCGTAACGGTAAAATATGTGCCGTGGAAATGGCGTATCGTTTCTTTTGTCCTTCATTCTCTTCCATCCTTTATTTTCCGCAAACTGAATTTCTAATGGCAGTTCTTCCTATCGATCATTTAGAGAAGATAGAAGGTTGGGGCGGCGCAGTTTCAAGCTTCGGGTATATTTATCGCCCTACAACTATTGAAGGTCTGCGTGAAGTATTTCAACTTGCGCGAGAAAATAATCGTCACATAACTTTCCGCGGTTCGGGTAGAAGTTATGGTGACGGAGCAATCGGAGCAGAAAATATTGTACTCGATACTTCGCGTATGAATCGTATTCTCTCCTGGGATCCCTCTACCGGTATTATAACTATGGAGCCGGGTGTTACAATCGAACAGCTATGGCAATACATCATCGAAGACGGCTGGTGGCCTCCGGTGGTGCCGGGTACGATGTATCCTACTATCGGTGGATGTTTAGGGATGAATATTCACGGCAAGAATAATTTTAAGGCAGGTCCTATAGGAGATCATGTGCTGAGTTTTGATATTATGCTGCCGAGCGGAGAAATAAAAACGGCAACTCCTCTCAGCGATCCTGAATTATTTTACAGTGTGATCTCGGGTTTCGGAATGTTTGGAATTTTTACGAGCATTACGATGCAGATGAAAAAGGTACACTCGGGTCTTTTGCATGTGAAAGCCTGGACTACAAAAAACCTGCACGAACTCTTTGAAGTTTATGAAAAGCATATCCCGGGAAGCGATTATCTCGTCGGCTGGGTAGATTGCATTTCATCGGGTCCTATACTCGGACGATCCATCGTACATCAGGCAAATTATTTCAAACCCGGCGAAGATCATAATCCTGCGCAGACATTGAGAGTCTCGAAGCAGATGCTCCCTGACACAATACTCGGAATTTTCCCAAAATCATTTGTTTGGATGCTGCTTCGTCCGTTTACAAATAATAAGGGAATGAAATTTATTAACGCTTTGCGAATTTTCGTTAGCAAATTACCGATCATCGGAGCAGTCGCTTATGAGCAATCACATGCAGAGTTCGCATTCTTGCTCGACTATGTTCCGGGCTGGAAAAAGTCTTATGGCGCCGGGGGGTTAATTCAGTATCAATCATTCGTCCCTAAAGAAAATGCAGAAACAGTATTCTGCAAACAGATCGAAATGTGTCAGGATGCCGGTATGCCGCCATTTCTGGGAGTATTCAAACAACATAAGCCGGATAAATTTTTATTCACCCATGCTGTAGACGGATTTTCTCTGGCGCTTGATTTCAAAGTGACGCAAAAGAATAAAGAAGAACTTTGGAAGCTGTGTGCTAAGATGAATGATGTGGTGCTCGCTAATGGGGGAAGATTTTATTTTGCAAAAGATGCAACGCTTCGCCCTCAGGATTTCAAAGCATTTCTCGGCGATGATACCATGAAAAAATTTGCCGAGCTAAAAAAGAAATATGATCCTGATAATATTTTACAAACGGATCTGTCCAGACGTCTTATTAGTAATGCGACGTCATAATTTTTATCTTTCCCTGAGTCTTAGAGTTGGATAACTGACCTTGGAGTGTTGAATGTCTGAAAAAGTCGATCAGAACTGCACTCAAATCTGCAGACAGATAACTGTCAATAATTACCTCACCTGTTTCAGATATTCCCGGAGGAGTCGAAGCAGTTACTTTATGTTGAACATGTCTGGCTTTGATCGTCTCTGTGCCAACGAGAATACTTGTGTCGTTCTTCATCGTTGCCTGACTTGTAAGAAAAACATCGAGCTGCGGCGCCTGAATGTGCTCTGTATCGCTTTTGGCAATCCATGTCGTCCCGGAAGGAGCTTGAAGTTTAGCCGCTAATACCCATCCTACGTCAATATCATGTCCGATCGCCTGCGTCAAAAAAGTGTATTGATTGAGGATACTGAATCCATAATTATAGCGATATAAGTCTCCATTAGGATCCTGATAAAAATAAGCGGTATCGTTACGATTTGGAGCGGCCATAAACGTTACGACTCGGGCAACTTTTGGTTTTCCTTTATAGGTTATGCCGGTATCGACCACAATTTCCTCTACATTTATCCGGGTGCTATCGATGCGATGATCGACGTTGTTGCCATTCTTATCAGCCGTATCGACAACAAAGATGTCGTAACGCGCATGAAAATCTTTTTTAAAGGTTAGCTTTGAATAATGAGTCGTATCCACAGGTACGGTATTAGGACCGGGATCATAACTGCATGAGGAAATAAGGATTGAAGAGGCTGCTAAAGTGATGAATACCGCAATATGTAATTTTTTCATAAGGTCTAATTGAGCTTGTACTATTATATAAACGGCTTTCAATGAGAAAAGTTACTATCAAAAAAAAAGAGACGCGATTTCGCGTCTCTTTTTGACAAGCTCTGATTCTGTTATAATTTTACTTTCGCGATATTTTCCTTCACATCGTCAGAGCTTTTTTTCAGGGCTGCGGCTTCGGAATCGGTGAGTTTGATCTCCATGATCTTTTCCATGCCGTTCTTTCCGAGTTTTACAGGGACTCCGACAACGGTATCATTCAAGCCATATTCACCTTCAAGCCAGACGGAGCAGGGAAGGATGCGCTTTTTATTACGAACGATGGATTCGACCATCTGTGCAGCGCTCGATCCGGGCGCATAATATGCGCTTCCGGTTTTCAGGAAATTGACGATCTCAATGCCGCCATCGCGAGTGCGCTGGAGAATTTGTTCGAGACGATCTGCAGGAATAAGTTCGGGAAGTGGAATGCCTGCAACTGTTGAGTAACGTGCAAGGGGCACCATCGAATCACCATGACCTCCAAGAACGAATGCCGTTACATCCTGAACTGATACATCAAGTTCCATTGCGATGAAGCTTCGGAAACGCGCTGAGTCCAGAACACCTGCCATACCGATAACTTTGTTACGCGGAAGACCTGTTTTCTTAAGTGCAACGTATGTCATCACATCAAGCGGATTCGAGACGATAATAAAGATCGCATTCGGGCTATGCTTGAAAGCAGATTCTGCGCATCCGCCAACGATCTCAGCATTCTTCGCTAATAGATCATCACGGCTCATGCCCGGCTTGCGTGCCAAGCCTGCAGTGATAACGACGATCTCAGAGCCTTCTGTTGCTTCATACGTATTTGTTCCTGAGATGCGAGTATCTGTTCCATGAACCGGAGCAGATTCGAACATATCGAGAGCTTTTCCCTGAGGAATGCCGTCAACGACATCGACTAAGACAATTTGTTCGCAAAGTTCTTTATCAGCGATACGCTGAGCTACGGTTGCGCCGACATTGCCGGCGCCGATAACGGTAATTTTCATTGAAAAATAAGATTAAAATTTATAAGCGCGGACTAAACGCATATTGAGGCGGGGAGGTTCAGGGAGAAACATGAAATATGAACTATGAAATCTGAGTTCTCCTAGTTCATATTTCCAATTTCATATTTTTAATCGCCTACTCCGATTTCCATATCGTCGGTGAGATCGTCTTTAGCATTGGTGATAAGCCAGTTAGCTTTTTCGAAATCGTAGGGCTCGACGAAAATGCCGACACCATTCTCCAGATAGGGGAGCATTCCCTCGGCGTCGCTTGATTGGAGAAAAGATTCGATACCGGCTTCGGCAAGTTTTTGCTTGATCAGCTCTGCCTCGAAATCGGTACCTAAAGATGTTAAAAGTTGTAAACCTTCCATAGTTGTATAAATTTTGATGTATTTTAAAGGATATTCTTTGCATACACGTTCCACTAATATTACATTATGGCTGGTATTTTCGGATGTTTTCGATTTAAAGGCGATGGAGATTTTCGGCAGATTTCTCAAATATTGCAGCAAAATTCGAATTACGGTGTTTCTGATGAGTCCAGATCCGGATCGTATAATGCAGAACACATCTATCTTGGTTTTGAAAGAACTATCAATGGCGATGGTCGAGCCGCATTGCTCCAAAGCAAGGACAGCCAATTCTCTTTGCTCCTTTTTGGCGAGATGTTTCTTCCCTCAGGTGAACTGCTTTCCGCAAAAAATTTTGAAGAGGAATTTCTTATCGGATATGAGCGACTTGGAAATAATTACTTCCTCCAATGTGATGGTGCATTTGTTTTAGCATACTATGATCAACACAAAAACAGCATCTCCCTTATTACCGATGCATTCGGCAATGTTGCACTTTATTATGCAACACATCAAGGTCTGTTGCTTTTCTCTACAAGACAGTCGGCAATTGCTCGATCAATAGGACAAAAGGGAATAAGTGAGCAAGCAATTATTGAAGTTCTTAGTCTCGGGCAAAGGCTTGGCGGAAGAACCCTTTATGAAAACATTTACCGTATTCCTCCGGGGTCGTGCTTGTTAGTTATAGACGAGGTAACGATTAATAAATACTATGTATCCGATTATTCATCAAGCACTCTAAACAAGAAAGAGCTGCTTCCAAAAATAGAAGAGTCTATTCTCAGATCAGTAGATATCCGATTAAGGCAGGAAGGCGTGATATGCGGGTTAACAGGAGGGTTGGATTCGCGAATTACACTTGCTGCAATTAAACGCCTTGGTAAAGTGGATAGAATCACCACATTTACTCACGGATTACCTCAAAGCGGAGATATGAAGATCGCCGCACAAATATCCAAGCTTTATAATATCCCTCATATGCAACTTCCTTTCGATAATGATTTCTTTGCTGAGCTACATCATCATTGGCGTGAAGTAGTAAGGATTTCCGAAGGCGGCTTAGGGTTGGAGAATGCTCTCAATATTCTTTCCTGGAAAAAACAATCACAGGAATTTTCCGTATCGATGGATAGCCACGGCGGTCCCCTTTATCGGCGTCAGATATTTAAATCAAGAGAAGGAATTCTGAAGCGATCAAATAATTTTGCTAATACTTTTTTCAAATTTTTTTCACCGGCGATCCTGCACTCAGGATTTCTTCGTCCGGATGTGAAAGAAATCGCAAGCAAGATAGGTGCTGATGGAATAGATAAATATTTTTCTGAATTACCGGAAGGTCTTAAAGCCGGAGATAAAGTCGATCTGTTTTATCTGGAGGAAATGTGCGCAAATAGATATTCACTTGAATCGAACACGCAGTTGCAATATATCGGATTATCCCACCCTCTCTTATCATTGCAGGCATACGATTGGGCCACGAAGATTCCTTCGGAAAAAAGGAAAGCAAATATGATCTATAAATATCTGTTTAATAGGTTCGCACCGGAGTTGAAAAATATTTTGGTTGATAATTCAGGGTACGCAGTGCCATATTACGGCTATCGTACGCTTCGTTATGCGCCTCAAGCATTGGAAAAATTGCTCGTAATTTTGCTCGGAAAATCACCACGATTAACACTTCGGCGGCCTATTGCAACGTATGAGATCCTTTTGCAGAAAAATATTGGTCCGTTCAGAGAATTACTATTAGATACGGATAATTCTGGCGGGAAATATTTTATACGGGAAAATATAGAAATGGCACTTGTAGAATTTGAAAAAACAGGAAGTCATGCTCTAGAGCTTCTTCAAACTGCTAATATCTATTTATTACTTGAGATTTTTGGTGCACGCTCATGACATCTGCATTATATCCGATGGTGCGAAGATGGTTTACAAGCGTATTCACAAATCCATGCATGACATAAATATTTTCTGCGCCGGTTGCTGTGATCGCAGTTAATAAACCTTCCCAATCAGCATGATCGCTTAAGCCGAAGCCTCGGTCATGGATCTTGCTATGAAGTCCGCCTTTCGACATCCAACCTGACGCAAAAGCTGTAGCAACTGCTCCGAATCTTTTTTCTGCATCGGCTCGCGTGAATTGAGGAGGCGCAATGACAATTGGTTTTTTATCTTTTAATTCAGCAATGCTTTCATCACTAAAAAGAACATGCTCAGGAAAAATAATGCCGGCTGCTTTATAGGCTGGCAGGAATTTTTCAACTGTCGGATACACCATGATAGGTCCGATGCTCGGATCAAGACCTGCGAGTATGCGTTGTGCTTTACCGAGTGAATAAGCAGCGATAATACTTGTCGTACCCCAAAGCGCATTCATCTGCCACCAATCATTTAATTCATTAAAAATTAATTTTTGCAATTTCCATTTATAATGAGGCTTCGCGAATGTTGATTCGGTAATGAAGGTATGGCATTTTATTGGCTCGAATGTTTCGCAGGTTGCATCGGGTTCTAATTTATAATCACCACTGACTACCCAAACTTCGCCCCGGTATTCAACACGGACTTGCGCCGAGCCGAGAATATGTCCGGCAGGATGAAGGCTAACCCTCACGCCTTTCATATCTATCTCTTCGCCGAATTCAATTGATTCTACTTTTGCTCGAAGACCTACTCGCTGTTGCACAAGAGGTTTCCCTGATCGGGAAGTAAGATATGCTTCCGATCCGTGCTTGGCATGATCGGTATGCGCATGGGTAATGATCGCACGACGAACAGGAAGCTGCGGATCGATATAAAAATCGCCCGCTTCGCAATATAAGCCCGATGGAGTAAGTTCGATCAGCACTGATAAGAAAATATGAAATATGAAATATGAACTATGAAATATGAAAAAGAAATTCATCGCTTTCAATTTGTTATTGACAATTTTTGTAAACTGCGGATTGTGAACTGTAAACTGCGAAGTCCTGTTTTCCACGCGCATAAAAATTTCGGCGTGTAGCGCAGCCTGGTAGCGCACTACTTTGGGGTAGTAGGGGTCGTCGGTTCAAATCCGGTCACGCCGACAAGTTCTTTATGAGTTATCAATGCCACATATAGGTCCGATAGAGAATATAAGACCTATAAGTCTTATAAAAGTCTTCCACAAAATGAAAAAGGTTAAAATAAGCCAAAAATGAGGATAAATTCTCCATTTTTACCCACACAATTAGCCCAAAATCATCGTATATTTGCATAAACAACTTACACCGATAATATGTGAAACGGTGTGGGAAAGGTCAATGTTTATTATATATAGAAAGCCATAACATGAACCTATACGACGATTACGATCCATTTGCTTACGGTGATGATGATCTTCCGGGGAAACCAGATAAGGAAGAATCCGAAACGCGCCGTAAATATTTTGAAGAAGAACTCATCCGCTATAGCGAAGAAAAACGCTCCTCGAATCGTGATTTTACTCCAAGAGAACCGAAACAGCGCGCATTCCTTAACCCTGAAATTTTAGAAGCCCTCGTTGATTATTGTATCGAAAACGATAAGTTCGAAGAGGCATTGCATTTTTCGAAACTGCTGACCGAGCATGCTCCATTTTCCGCAGAAGCATGGCATCGCCGCGGAATGATCGAAGCGCATCATGCTGAATATGACGATGCACTCATCTCCTACGAGCGCGCATTATCGCTTGATCCCACTGATGCCGAGCTACTTGTCAATTACGGAATCGTCCTCGAATCTCTTGGCAGAACAGAAGAAGCCTTGCAAATTTTCGATCGTGCTCTGACGACCGATCCTGCTAATGACGATGCACTTTTTTCCAAGGGTATCTGCTTCGAAAAAGCCGAGCGCTTTCACGATGCTATCTCGATCTTCCGCTACCTTGCAGGCAAGGAAGAATTTGCCAAGGATGCCCTCTACGAACTTGGCTTTTGCTACGATTCGATCGAAGATTTTAATAAGGCTCTCGAAGCGTACGAACAGCATCTCGATCTCGAGCCCTATAATCATAACGGCTGGTATAATCATGGCATCGTCTATAACCGGATGGGAATGTTCAACAAGGCTATCTCAAGCTATGAGATGGCGCTTGCGATCAAGGAAAAATTTCCGGCTGCATGGTATAACCGCGGCAATGCGTATGCAAATCTTGGCAAGCTGAATGAGGCGATCGAATCGTATAAAGAATGTTTGAAGTATGAAGCCGAAGATGTCAGTGCATGGCATAATCTTGCCAATGCGTATGAAGAGCTTCAGCGCTTCCGCGATGCCGTCCGCTGTTTTTCGCAGGCGATCAAATACGATCCGAAGCATTCGGAGTCGTATTTCGGCAGAGGCTCTTGCTACGATGCGCTCGATCATCCCCGCAAAGCGTTGGAGGATTACGACGCTGCGCTTGCGATCAATAATAAAAATGCCGAACTTTGGTATGCCAAAGCCGATGCGCTTTTTAATCTTGGCAGAATGGATGAAGCCCTGCTTGCTTACAAGATGGTCTTAGAGCTTTCTCCGAAAGATTTCGAAGCATGGTATGATTATGCCGAGACCCTCCTCGAAGAGCGCCGCCTCTCCGAAGCATCGCGCGCATACGAACAAGCCACGCTGATCGAACCCGAATGGGCTGACGCACATTTCGGAAGAGCAAAAGCCCTCTACCTGATGGGTGCACATCTCGAATCAGCCGTAGAACTCCTCATCGCCTTCCGCCTCGATGAATCGAAAAAGAAAAATTTCGAATCCGAATTCCCGATCCTTGGTACTGAAGAATCTTTCCGGCAGGTGGAGGAGATAGTGAATAGGGAAGTGGGGGAACAGTTAAAGTAATGGAAGATGAAACAGGCAGTATTAATTATATTGCTTTTCAGTTCATCAAGATGTTTTGGTCAAGAATTCGTTACGCCTGATAATAAGGATGAATCTTTCAATGGAGTTCTATATGAGATCACTGATACTTCAAGGGTGCTCACTAAAGTAAATATTGATAGAAATGGAATTCTCAAAAGAATTTCTTTACTTGACACTTCAATTCATACCGATCATCTTTTCTTTCTAAACGATTCGATTATCCTCTACGAAGGAAGGTACGATAATAATGAATATTTTTTTAATTTACATTCTAAGAAAATAAAAGAACTTCCTACATGCTGCTTTGGTGCTATTTCTAACGACAAACGATATTTTGCTGTCGGACATACAATGTCAGGATTTAATGGAAGCATTATATACAGGCTTTATCCTGATAGTATAAGCTATATTGGTAAGATGAGGGATGGATATGAAATCACCGGAGCATTGGGACCTAATAGATTTATTGCCTCACCATATATATCCTATAAACGAAAAAGGCTGGAGATAATTCTCGATCCCGATATGAATACTGTATTGGATACTCTTCCTGAAAGTATTAAGGATCGCGTTCAAGAAGGAAGCGGTGAAAATGATCTCATTTATATTGAGCGAGATAAAAAACGTCAGGAAATTACAGATCATGTAATAAGCTATAATTTCCTTAATAAGCTATATGATACTTTGCTTTCTTCACCGCTGATTTCCAGAGTTGATCATATTCCTAACTCTGATCTCTACTTATTTGTTGGATATATGTCGCGAGAGGAGTTAAATAAAGATGAAGATAGTATTCAGAAGATAAGGGATTATTCCGATAAAAAGCGGTCTAAAATTAACATCACTCTTTGTGATTTATATGAACCCATAAGCGGTTACAGGACAATTGGAAATAGTAAAACCAAAAAGATGAAAAAGATACCGTTTGATTTCTATGATTTTGTTTTTAGCTCAAGCGGCAGACACATCCTCTTTTCCAAAAAAGTTGGAGATGGCTCCAAAATCACGATCTTATCGGTGAAAGAATTTATGGAGGGGATGTGAAGAAATGAGGTAATAAAAGCTAAAGCTGACTTTACTAATAAAAGAGATTTTTAAAAAAGCTTTTGAAACATTTTGAAAAATTCACCGTACAATACATCGTACCATCCGACCAACTTCATCCGAAGCCACTCATAACCAAAACGATAAAGAGAAGAAACACCTGTGTGGTGCAATGTTATGCTATTGATTTTTAAGTAGTTACGGGTGCTCCGAATCAGTTTTCAAATTTCACTTCCAATATTTTCGTATATTTGTACGAAAAACATCCCAAAACTAAGGAGTTTTTCATGCCAAAGACAACACCAACCCGCCTTTCGAAGCCCAATTCTAACGGAATTATCAATTTTGCTGCCAAATTTCCTTATGGAGAAGGCATCACCTATGATGATGTTTTGCTCATTCCGGGCTATTCCGAAATTCTGCCTCGTGATGTCGATCTTGCAACGCAGCTGACGCGCAACATTCGGCTATCCACGCCATTCGTATCGAGTGCGATGGATACCGTCACCGAATCCGCAATGGCAATTGCTATCGCACGCGAAGGCGGCATAGGTTTCATTCATAAAAATCTTTCGATCGCTCGTCAAGCGGAAGAAGTTGATCGCGTTAAGCGCTCGGAAAGCGGAATGATACAATCGCCGATCACACTCACTGCCGATAAGCCTTTGCGCGATGCGCTATTCCTGATGGAAAAATATTCCATCTCCGGAATTCCAGTAGTCAATAAAGATGGCTTCCTCGTCGGCATGCTGACCAATCGTGATACGCGTTTCGAATCGAAGATGGATCAGCCTATCGAGCGCATCATGACAAAGCGCGATCTTGTCACCGCGCCGCTTGGCACGACTCTTGAAAAAGCTGAAGAGATCTTACAATATAATAAGATCGAAAAACTTCCCGTCGTTGATAAATCCGGAAAACTGAAAGGACTTATCACCTTCAAAGATATTCAAAAGAAAAAGCGTCATCCACATGCTGCCAAAGATTCAAGCGGCAGACTTGTCTGCGGCGCAGCGATCGGAATTTCCGCCGATACATTGCAGCGAGTCGAGGCTTTAGTAAAAGCACATGTTGATGTGATCTCCATTGATACGGCGCATGGTCATACCAAAGGCGTTATAGATATGGTGAAGAAGATAAAAAAAGAATTTAAGGATCTCGAAATTATTGCCGGCAATGTTGCAACAGGCGAAGGAGCGAAAGCCTTGATCGAAGCAGGTGCTGATGCCGTGAAAGTCGGCGTTGGTCCAGGTTCGATCTGCACGACACGCATCGTTGCCGGAGTAGGCGTTCCTCAGCTTACAGCTATCATGGAAGCCTCAGCAGTTGCAATGAAGAAGGGAATACCCGTTATTGCCGATGGCGGTATCAAGCAAACAGGCGATATTCCGAAAGCACTTGCAGCAGGCGCTTCAACCGTTATGATCGGAAATCTTTTTGCCGGATTGGAAGAATCACCCGGCGAGAAAATTTTCTTAGACGGCAGGGCCTATAAAACGTATCGCGGCATGGGGTCGCTATCGGCAATGGCGCAAGGCTCGGCAGATAGATATTTCCAGGATGTCGAAGAAGGCTTATCGAAATTAGTCCCTGAAGGCATCGAAGGAAGAGTGCCATTTAAAGGACCACTCTCAGAAGTTGTCTATCAAATGACGGGCGGCTTACGATCAGCAATGGGCTATACAGGATCAGCAAATATTATAGAACTTCAGCAAAAAGGAAAATTTGTAAGGATATCTTCAGCAAGTTTGAGAGAATCTCATCCGCATGATGTAACGATTACGCAGGAATCACCAAATTATCATTTGTAGTATCTAATAGGATGTTATTGCGAGCGATTGCCGCATCGGACTAAAGTCCTCATCGCATGACAATGAGAATTAAGCATCAGCTAAGGTTACTGATTCCAATTCTTCTTCGTTTTCAAATTCTTTCTTCCCAAGATAGAGTTCAGGAAAGCAGCGTTCTTCGGAAATAGATTTTGCCAGGTATTCAGCCCAGTTCGTTTCACCTGTTCCGCGGGGAGCTTTCGCTAAATGTTTTGCTGCAGATTTTAAGTGGGCGATCTTCCAGCCTATGATCAGCTCATCGAATTTAAGAAGTTCATTTGCAAATCGCAGAAGGGAATCGTTATTACTATCCCAGAATTTTTTATAAAATTCCTGAGGATTAGTTGGCTTAATATTTAATTCATTGGAGATGACTTTTTCAAATGCAAAGCGAAGCGAATGGGGCTCGCGCTTATCATACATTTGGTTAAACCACGAAAGATGCTTCTCTTTGAACTTTAGCAAAGTTAATGTCGGTTCGCCGGTTTCTTTATCTCGTGCAGCACGCTCCCAATAGAAAGTATTATCCTGTCCTTTGATGGCCTTGCGGTCAAGCCCTGCAAGGATCTCGATGGCTCTGAATTGAGCCGATTGAAAACCGCTCGATGTGCCAAATGCCTTTCGGAATTCTAAAAATTGATCGGTGCTTAAACCTTCAATAAGGACATCAAAACTATCGGTGAGATGACTATAAATTCTATTGGCTCTTTGAACACATTCCGAAGCTTTCGCTACGTTTGGAGGATCTAAAAGTAATTGATCGATTCCGTATCGCATTTCATGCAGCACAAGGCGAAACCAGAGCTCAGTTTGCTGATGATAGATCATGAATGTCCACTCATCATGATAATCGGTTAGAGGCTGTTGAATTGAAAGCAGAGTATCAACTTTAATGTAATCATCATAGGTAAGTTCACGGCGAATGGCTGCGCCTTCGATGTAATCGACGCCTTTATCGCCATATCGAGCGTTCAATCTTGCTATTGCCTGATCTAAATTTTTATTTTCTGACATTATTTATTAATAATCCCTAACCGATAATTCTTTTAATTGTTCACGAATAACTTTTATGCCGAGATCAATCTCATCTTTTGTTATATTTAATGCCGGACGGAATCTGATGGAGCGATCACCGCAGCCGATGATGATAAGCCCTTCATCATAGCATTTCTGCTTTAGCACATCGCGCAACTGAGCTTCGGAAACTGTGAACGCACAAAACAATCCTAAACCACGAGTATTGGAAACGAGATTCGGAAATTCTTCCTCTATCTTACGAAGTTCGCTGATCAAATGTTCGCCTTGAGCTTTAGCATTATCGACAAGTTTTTCTTCTGCGACGATCTCCAGGTATTTTTGTGCGCGAATCATATCGACAAGGTTTCCGCCCCACGTTGAGTTGATGCGGCTGGATTTCATAAAAACATTATCATGTACTTCATCGATCCGTTTCGAAGCAAGCAATCCGCAGACCTGCATCTTTTTGCCAAACGTCATAATATCAGGTTTTATAAAATGCTGATGTGCCCACATTTTTCCGGTGATACCAACGCCGGTTTGAACTTCATCGAAAATAAGAATAGCATCATTCTCATCGGCAAGTCTGCGCAGCGTCGTTAAAAATCGTTTGCTGAAATGGTTGTCGCCGCCTTCGCCTTGAATAGGTTCGATGATTATCGCTGCGATCTGATCGGGATAATTTGTGAATGCTTCCTTCATCTGTTTGATCGCATTATCTTCGTCGATCAGAGCTTGCGCCATATTCGCTTCGTTAAGAGGGAAACGCAGATACGGAGAATCGATACGTGGCCAGTCTTTGAATTTCGGGAAATAAAGTGTTTTATTCGGATCAGTATTGGTCAGTGAAAGTCCGTAGCCGTTTCTGCCATGGAAACCGTATCTGAAATGCATAACGAGATGACCGCGCTCCTGAGTATAGCCTTTGACGAAATTCTTTCGGATTTTCCAATCGAATGCAACCTTCAGCGCATTTTCAACAGCAGCGCTGCCGCCTTCGATAAGAAAAAGATGAGGCAAATATTCGGGAATTGCAACACGGCTGAATGTCTCAACGAACTCTGCCATCTCCACCGTATAAGCATCCGAACTTGATGGCTTATTAATAGCAGCATGAAGCAATCGCTCTTTGAACTCAGGCTCAAGCATTTTCGGATGGTTGAGTCCGACGGGACCTGAAGCGAAAAAAGTAAAGAAATCGAGAAAGCGTTTTCCGGTTCGGGCATCATAGATCCATGTGCCTTGGGATTTTTCAAGATCAACGACAAGGTCGAATCCATCAACTAAAATATGTTTGGCAAGAGTCTCATGGACTTTGCCGGCTTCGATATGAACAGGAAGTGAATGATTAGCAGTATAAGGTGCAGCAGAAATCTCAGAGCCTATTTCTGCGCTTCTTTCCATTACAATAACGTTTTTATCTGACATAATGTATAGAACAACAAGGGATTGGGATGCGTTTACAAGCCTAAATAACCATTAAATGCAAGAACTTTACCCCTCGCCATGTAAAATAAATCTTGGATTGGAAATCCTCTCGAAACGGGACGATGGATACCATAATATCAACACCGTTTTCTACAAACTGAACGAGCCGCTGGACGAGTTACTAGTTGAAGAAGCTGAGAGTTTTCGCTTTTCATCATCCGATCATAATATTCCGAATGATGAAAATAATATTATTGTAAAGGCAATTGATCTTTGTTCGAAATCTGCCGATATAGAAATGCCAAAACTTCATATCCATTTACGCAAGCATATTCCAAGTGGGGCAGGATTGGGCGGCGGTTCTGCAGATGCTGCGACGGCAATAAAAATATTTTCAAAGTATTGCACAAAATTATCGGAAGAGCAGGTCTTTGAGATCGCCAAAAAACTTGGTGCTGATGTTCCATTTTTTCTTTTACATTCACAAGCGGCAATTGCAAGCGAGATAGGAGAAAAGTTATTACCAATTAGTTTTCATATCTCTTATCCTATTCTTATTATCAAGCTGAAAAACACGTTTATCTCCACTGCAAAAGCGTATAGTATGCTTCGAATCAAAGAGAGAGAAAGGCAAACTGATTTTAATGAGATATTCAATTCAATAAAAGAGCCTCACCTTTGGAATGGAATCATCACTAACGATTTTGAAGAAGTTGCATTCGCCCTTCACCCTGCGCTTTTTTCTCTTAAGCAGTGTTTATATAAGTATGGATCTGAGTTTGCTCTGATGAGCGGCAGCGGCTCGGCTTTCTTTGCGATCTTCAAAGATCACAATAAAGCAAATGTGGCTCGTGAAAAATTATTAATGGATTATCCGGAAACTCAGGTGTTTATTTCGCAGTAAGCAGTTTTATTTTCACTGATTAACAACTATATGAAAAAGCATCTCCTCTTTCTCACTATATTCTGCGCTTCACCTCTTTTTGCACAAGATGCAAAGCGGGAATCCATTGCGCTGACTGTGTATAATAATAATCTTGGAGTCGTCCGTGATGTGCGACTTTTCGATCTAAAAAAAGGGCAGAGCGAAGTAAAACTACTCGATGTACCTTCACTGATTGACCCGACAACAGTGAAGATCACAGCTTCGGAACATCCGAAAGATGTGGAAATTCTGGAGCAGAACTTCGAATATGATCTTGTTAATCAGGAAAAACTTCTCGAGAAATATATTGATAAACAAATCTCGCTCACCGATGACAAAGGCAATAAGACTGAGGGCATCCTGCTTTCATCACAAGGAGGACAAATAACTCTCTCTTCGCCTTCGGGCATTCTGATGTTCCCAAGCACAACACAGTACAGAATTTCTGTTCCGAATTTACCGGAAGGACTGATTACAAGACCGACTCTGATTTGGAATGTCTCATCAAATTCTACTCTCAATCAAGAACCTCTTGAAGTCTTGTATCAAACTTCAGGAATTTCCTGGCATGCAGAATACATCATTTCGCTTGCCGATGATGATAAATCACTTGACCTGACAGGTTGGGTAAGTGTTGATAATAAATGCGGAGCAACTTTTGAGAATGCTAAACTGAAACTTGTAGCAGGCGCAATTAACAAAGTATATAATAATGACGGATACTCTATTCATGGGAGTCGCGGAAATCAGAACGCAGAGAAACTTGCCATGATGGCGCCCTCTTTTGAAGAGCGCGGATTATTCGAATATCATATTTATGACCTTGGCAGACAAGTAACTATCAAGAATAACGAAGTAAAACAAATATCCCTTTTGGAAGCGGATAAAGTAAAAGCACAAAAGATTTATTCGTTTAGAGGCGGTAGAAATGCTGAGGTTACAATTAAATTTGAAAACGCAAAAGAGAACAATATGGGAATGCCGCTTCCTGAAGGCATCGTTCGCGTAATGAAAAAAGATAAGGATGGTTCGTATCAATTTGTCGGCGAAGACAGGATTAAGCATACGCCACGCGATGAGAAAATCACATTAAAAGTTGGTGATGCTTTCGATCTTATCGGAGAACGAGTGGTTATAGATTCAAAGAGTAATGGTGATCGTACATCGAGAGAAACAATTCAAATAACACTTAAGAATCGGAAAGATGAAGATGTGACGATAGATGCCCTCGAAACGATGGGGTACAATAATTGGGAGATTATTAAACAATCAATGGACTTTGAGAAAAAGAATGCAAATGAGATCGTCTTTCATGTTCCGGTGAAAGCACGGAGTGAGCAGAAAGTGGAATATACGGTTATTCGGACGTGGTAAAAGTTCTTAGTTCTTAGTGCTTAATTCTTAATAAAAAAATAAGAACTAAGAACTAAGAATTAAGAATTAAGAATTAAGAATTAAGAATTAAGAACTCGAATCTGATTCCAGATCAAACGAATTTCCTAAGTGTGGCATCATCACTTCCCATTTTAGCTCTTGTTCGATCTTTGCTTTAAGCGCAATCCTGGCATTATCTTCTCCGTGAGTTAGGAATATTTTCTTCGGCGGTTTCGGCATACTCTTTAGCCAGTCCATGATCTCGCCCTGATCAGCATGACCGCTAAATGAATTCAGCGTTCTGATCTGTGCTTTCACTTCGATCTGCTGACCGTGGATGAACACACTTTTTGCTCCTTCGACAAGTGCCCTGCCGAGGGTTTGTTCGGCTTGATATCCGGTGATAAGTACGATCGTATCCGTCTTCGGAAGGCGGTTGATCAAATGATGAACGACACGTCCTCCTGTAGCCATCCCACTTGCGCTGATGATGATGGCTGGACCTTTAAGATCGTTGAGTTGCTTCGATTCATTCGGTGACTTTGTGAATTTCAACGATTGAAAGCGAAGTGGGTTTTTATCCGGTTCATCTAATTCTTCTTTCGTAAAAATATGCTCGTCGGTAAATTTATCATAAATATCTGTCACGCCGGTTGCCATCGGACTATCAATATATGTTTTGAGCATAGGAATTTCGCCGTCGCGCATCAAAGCATTCAGACAGAAAAGAAGCTCTTGCGAACGATCAACTGCAAAAGCGGGAATAACTAACATTGATTTGGTTTTGACCGCTTCGAGAACAACATCACGTAACTCAGCTTTCGGATCAATAGCTTTATGCAATCTATCGCCATAGGTAGATTCACAGACAACATAATCGGCTTGTGGTGCCGGGTCTTTCGGTTTCAAATAGACCGGAGTACGTCTTCCGATATCACCGGAAAACAAAACGCTTATCGGAGCACGATCATCGTAACGTTTTTCTATTCGAATCGAGCAGGAACCGAGAATATGTCCTGCATTTGAGTATTCGGCAGAAATATTATCGGGTAATATTTTTTTCTGATAGCGTTCGATAGGTTTGAAAAGTGAGATAGTTTGCTCAGCATCTTCGGATGTATAGAGCGGAAGTGCAGGCTTATGCTTCGACCATCCATGCTTATTTGCATTCTTAGAATCTTCTTCCTGTAAATGTGCGGAATCACGCAACACATAGCCTGCAATTTCTATCGTCGCTTCTGTTGCAAAAATATTTCCGCTATATCCATCTCTTACGATATGGGGCAAATAACCGACATGGTCGAGATGTGCATGGGTGATAAGGATATTACCGATCGCACCGATGGGGATCGACAGAGGAATACGATTCATCTGGCTTAATTCCGGCGGACCCTGAAAAAGTCCGCAATCAAGCAGGAAGCCTCGTGATGTCGATGAATAAATAAAATATTTTGAGCCTGTAACTTGCCCTGCGGCGCCGAGAAAATGAATGTTAAGCATTGATGTATTTTTTTATGACATTGTTTAGTCTTTTGTTTTTGCAGGTTTCCGTTTCTTCGCAACAGGCTTATCCTCAATGATCTCCGTTGGTGCATCTGCCCATAACCGTTCAAGATGATAAAAATCTCTTGCGGTCTCACTAAAAATATGCACAACAACATCAACGAAATCGACGATCACCCATTGCAGTGCATCCCAGCCTTCGCTTTTCCAGGGAGTGACACCGCTTTCGCGCATTTTATTCAAAATATTTTCTGCGATAGCCTTGACCTGCATATCGCTTGAGCCTGTTGCAATAACAAAAAAATCGGTGAATGAAGTGATCTCGCGAACATCGAGCACTTTAATGTTCGTCCCTTTCTTTTCAAGAGCAAATTCTGCTGCTGCATGGGCGATCAGTTTATTTATCTCCGGTTTAGGTTTGGGCGCAGGACGTTTTCTGGCAACTGCTTTTTTCGGAGCGGCGGCTTTCTTTACGGGACTTTTCTTAACGACTGTTTTTTTCGGTGCTGTTTTCTTCTTTGTTGTAACTGTTTTTGCCATATCTGCTATTTCATTGGGCTGGTGTGTAAATAATCTTTACCGATAACGACTGCTGCATCGACGAATGCGTTAGAATCAGGCTCATGAATGATGAGCGAATTGCTAATTCCAAGAGCATACGCCACTTTTTGCGCTGCAACAGTATCGGAAACTTTATCAATAATAAATGTATGCTCCACATTTTTTTCTTTATAATTTGTCATCTCCACGACGTCAAATTTTCTTGCTCGTAAAAAATCAGTAAATACTCTCGCTGTATTTGGCACGCCGGAGCCATTCATTACCGTAAGCTGGATGTGCTCTCCGGTTTTTACCAGCATGTCGGTTCGCTCTCTGGTACTTGAAACAGGCGGCTTCACCCACATGCGGCTGATAAATTGCCATCCCAAAAGCACTACGACGGAAGTTGCGCCAAGTAATGTGATCCAAAGAAATAGGGATGAGATTTTCTGGGAGCGGGTTCTGCCTTTGCGTTTTGAACGGCGTTTGAATGGAAAGGATAGTGGAATTTTTGCCAAGTAATACGTTATAAAACGTTAGCGTATCGGAAATGGTGAATCGTAATATCCGAATGGGGAAAAGTATGAATTCGAATAAGGCATTCCATTATATTCTATTCTCATTGAAGTATGCTCACCCATTTTCCAATCAAGCCTCGCACTGGATAGATAAACACCATTGATACTTTTCTGAAATGCCGAGCCAAGTGAACTGTATGGGGAATACACTGCAGAAAGATCAGCGGAAATAAAAAGATCTTCGGATGCTTTATACGCAAATGTATTTGTAAATACCCCTAAACTTGTTGATTGACCCCCTCCGGAAGAAAAAGACATCGTATAAGTTTGATGCATAGAAAACCGCTCAGGATCGAATAATCGCGAGAAAAAATCATCACCATGTCCGGACATTGCTTCTAAAGTGCTTGTCGGTTTTTCGTCAGTATTCATGCCGGAACCGCTGCGAAACTGAGCATTCGCAAGACTTACTGCCATAACTAAAAAACCGAAAATAAACAGCTTTTTCATACGTATATATAAATCACAAAGGAGGGAAAGAAGTTTCAGAATTCCAATAGAGAAATCGACTAAGTCCTATGGAAGGGAAGTTTTTGGTGTGAATGGTGTTAGAGTTAGTACTTAACCTTTCATTTTTTATTCGATTTGAAAATACTCGTCACCGGCGGAGCCGGATTCATCGCCTCTCATATCACTGATGCACTTATTGAAAGCGGGCACTCTGTTGTTGTATTGGATAATTTATCTTCCGGGAATATAAAAAATCTTAACTCCGAGGCTCATTTTGTAGAAGGAGATATTCGTGATATCTCACTGATCAGCCGACTTTTTAAGGAGCATAAGTTTGACGTCGTAAATCATCATGCTGCACAAATGGATGTGCGAAAAAGCGTTACCGATCCGGTATTTGACGCTGAGACCAATATTATCGGCTCGATCAATTTATTGGAGGCTTCTCGTGAGCATTCTGTAAAACGATTTATCTTTGCTTCGACCGGCGGAGCTATCTACGGCGAGCAGGATTATTTTCCAGCAGATGAAAATCATCCGACGCGTCCTGAATCACCATACGGGATTGCGAAACGTTCAGTCGAACTGTATTTGCATTATTATTTGACGGTACATGGATTGTCAAATACGATCTTTCGCTATGCAAATGTATTTGGTCCTCGTCAAGATCCTCATGGTGAAGCAGGCGTTGTTTCTATTTTTACCAATAACTTACTTGCAGGAAAACAATCCGTAATTTTCGGAGATGGAGAGCAGACACGTGATTATGTCTATATCGGGGACGTAGTGCAAGCACATCTCTTGGCACTGGAAAAAAACATTGAATCCGAAACTTTCAATATCTCAACAGGTATAGAAACAAATGTAAATAATCTTTTTTCTATCCTTTCAGGAATTATCACCGATGGGAAAGCCAAGGCATCCTATTCTGAAGCGCGCAAGGGTGAGCAGAAACGAAGCGTTTGCACACCGGAAAAGGCAGAAAAACTTCTTGGTTGGAAACCTGAGACCGACTTTGAAGATGGGTTGGAGCGAACTGTTGAATATTTTAAAAAAGCTCACGTTAAATGAGTCGCTTTATTCCCTTTCTACTTTTTCTCGGCTTCATTGGATGCGCTTCAATTCAGCCGCCGCCAGGGGGCCCTGAAGATAAAACTCCGCCTACTCTTGATACAACAATGCCTCATCAACGGCAGTTGAATGTCGAGCGTGATACGAAACTTCATTTTATTTTCAAGAAAAATATAGACCGGTCAAGTTTCATGTCATCCCTCACGGTTATTCCATATATGAGCGGAGTTGTGAAATACAAATGGTCCGGATATGACGAAGTTGTTGTTGTATTGCCTGAACAGTTTCGAGAAAATACGACGTATGTTGTTAGCCTAAGCAAGGATTTAAAAACACGAAGAGGATCCCCACTTCTCGTCCCTCTTCAAATTGTTCTTTCGACTGGAAACATAATAGATACCGGCCATATAGCGGGAACAATACTTCCTCCTTTAAATATAGGTGCGCCGACTGATCTGACTAACGTTTCGATCTTTGCCTACGATATTACGGAGCATTTAATCGATACGCTGAGGTTTGATAAAACCCGCCCGGATTTTATTACTCAGCCAAGCAATAAGGGGCTTTTTGAATTCAATGCTATGAAGGTTGGACATTCTTACCGCATTTTCGCGCTCATCGATGAATTCCGCAATAAAGTATTCGATCCTGGAATTGATGCATTTGGTGTTCCTAATAAAGATGTTATACTTGATACACCTGAAAAAACGGATATCCATATTCGGATGGCTCCAAAATCCGATTCAGTTAAGCCGCAGCTTCAGGATGCAGAGATCACGGATGCATACCATATCCGCGCACGATTTACTGAGGCTATGGATAGTGCATCTATCAGACCTGAAGTATTTATTCTAAAAGATACGGCTGGCTTTACTATTCCGATACTAGCAGCATATAGAGAAAATATTGTACGCAAACCGGGTGTAGCAATTTTGCTCACTTCAAAACCTTTAGAAGCAAATAAAAATTACTCTCTCGATGTCATAAAAAACATTGCTCATGATCTTGCCGGCAATCCGCTCAGTGATTCATCTGCTGTCGCTCATTTTTCTTCGGGCACGATACGCGATACTTTTCCTCCTCCAAGATTCTTTGGGTTTGAATTTACTGATAGCAGCAAAGGAGTGCCACAGAGTTTCGATCAGGAACTGCAATTTTCAGATGCAGTCGATACAACAGCCATTGAGCAAGGTTTGCATCTTGCGGATTCTTCCGATAAAGAAACCCCATTCATTTTTAAATGGGTCGATGGTACAAAGCTGCGCATTTTCTCATCAGAGAATCTTCTGCCAAATACTTTTTATAAATTAACTTTGGCAGGAAAACTTGTCCGTTCAACGCTTCCGTCGTATGCTCTGAAAATAAAAGACACGGTTTTTAAGGGAAGTTTTTTTACCGGTGATGAGCGCGAATTCGGCACGATCAGCGGTGAGATCACCATGTCCGATACCCTCATGAAAAAAGATTCGGGTATGAAAATTACCATTCAATTGCTAACTTCAAATGAAACGACCTTTCGCTCCGTAACTTTGCCGCTAGGCAAGCGGTCATTTATCTTTGATCATGTGCCGCGTGGCAAATATCGTGTTCGGGGTTGGGTAAGTACCAATGCAGGAGGAAAATATGATACAGGCTCAATTATTCCATTTCGCTTCGGCGCTCCGAGCGGTGATTACCCGGATATGATCGATGTCAGACCGAGATGGACGGTGGAGAAAGTAAATTTTGAATTACGGTGATTTTGCGAAATAATGGGACGCACTTAAGTCCGTTCCACGAATCTGTTCAAATTTGATTTCATGGAAACGCACTCACACTTAAAACGCGCTTTGACTCTTTACCCGACGACTGCCATTGTTATTGGCTCAGTTGTCGGCTCAGGAATTTTTGTCGTTCCTGTAAGCATGGCGCAAGGTCTTGGAAGCGCACCTCTTTTGTTACTTGTTTGGGTTGTGACGGGTATTATTACCCTTATGGGTGCTCTGACACAATGTGAGCTTGTCGGCCAAATGCCTCGCACCGGAGGACTCTACGAATACTTCCGCGAAATTTATGGAGAGAAGCTTGGATTCCTCTATGGATGGGCGAATTTCATGATTGCAGGTTCGGGTGCTATTGCAGCAATTGCAATCATCTTTGCAAAATATTTCGGGGAATTTGTGACGGTTCCGCATTTGAGTGAAGCATGGGAAAAAATCCCATGGCATCTCCCTCTTCTCGGAGATATTTTTCCGTTTGCAAATATGGGAGGAAAGTGCATTGCAGCCATCATCATAATATTCCTTACGATTATCAATATTCGCGGCGTAAAAGTCGGCGCATATCTGCAGAGTATTTCTACAACGGCAAAAGTGATTGCATTGCTCATTGTAACAGGTGTTGCATTCTTTGCCGGTTCCCATATTGGTTCAATTGCAAATTGGAGCGGCGTTACCGATGCCGGTGCATCTCTTAGCGGGTGGTCACTTATCGGAGCGATCGGCACTGCGATTACCGGAGCGTTCTGGGCTTATGACGGATGGGGAAATGTTGCATATATCGGAGGTGAAGTTAAGGAGCCGGAAAAAACTCTTCCGCGAGCAATTATTTTGGGGACAATAATTTTTATTTTACTCTATATCGTTATTAATCTCGCATATTTATACATTTTACCAATTGGCAAACTTGCAACGGTTCCTGATGACAGACTTGCTTCGGAGATGGTTACAGCCGTGATCGGGGGAATTGGGGGCGCTCTTGTTGCGGGGTTGATCATGCTTTCAACATTCGATACGACAAATTCTACAATATTGACAAATGCCAGAGTATACTTTGCAATGGCACGGGATAAAGTTTTTACTCCACGAGCAGCAGTGGTGCATCCAAAATTCCAAACACCTCATATAGCACTTGCTTTACAAGGGTTGTGGGCGCTGATACTTCTATTTTCAGGTTCATTCGGGTTGATACTTGATATGTATGTATTCGTGAATTGGCTGCTTTACGCTATGATGGCGCTCGGAGTTTTTATTTTGCGCAGACGTGAGCCAGATCGGGTGCGCCCCTTCAAAGTGCCGGGCTATCCGATCGTACCTGCTATATTTGTACTCTTTGCAACGTGTTATGTTATCGTGACCCTTGTAAAAGATATTGATGGATATGTTAACGGCAATCAGGCGATAATTTCAAGCGCAACCGGATTAGCTCTTGTTTTAGCAGGGCTTCCGTTTTATTATTTTTGGAAGAATAAACCAAAAGTTGAAAGGATAGATAGTAAATAAATGAAACAAGGTGCGATAGTTGATATCTTAGGTATAGCGGCTCATCCGGATGATGTTGAACTTTCCTGCGCCGGAACAATGCTTATGGCAAAGCGTGCAGAAAAAAAAACAGGTATTCTCGATATGACGAGGGGCGAGCTTTCAACAAGAGGGACGCCGGAGCTTCGCATAAAGGAAACCGAAGCTGCATCGAAGGTATTGCAACTTGATTGGCGGGCGAATCTTAATTTAGGTGACGGTAATATTTCTGTCAATAGAGAAAATATGCTAAAGGTTGTCAGAGTCATACGTGAACTTCGACCTCTTATCATGTTAACGCCTCATACGTTCGAAAGACATCCCGATCATGAAGCTGCTTCGCAACTTGCGCATCAAGCATCATTTTATGCCGGGCTTGCAAAGATCGAAACAACGGATGATGATGGTAAACCTCAGGAGCCACACCGTCCGTTATTAGTAATGCATTTTATGCAGACCTATACATTCGAGCCGAAAGTTATTATTGATATCTCTGATGTTTTCGAAGAGAGAATGAAAGCTATGAACGCTTATGATTCTCAATTCGGAAGAGGAGCTTCGGGACGAAAACTTGAAAGCAAAGAGCTCGATACCTTCCTGACGCAAAAAGGATTTTATGAGTGGATCGAAGCCCGGGCACGGCACTTTGGAATGATCATCGGTGCCGAGTTCGGCGAACCGTTTTGGACACAGGAAACTATCGGTACAAAAGACGTTTTTTCGTTAGTGACAAAAAGTATAGCATAGGTATTTTATTGTTGTTATGATATTGTGGGACGGAGTCGTAGGCCGTCCGTTAAGAGATTTGCGGACTAAGAGTCCGCCCGATTAATTGATGAATTTATTTATTAAATTTGCTTTTCTGGCTCTGTCCTCATTATGCGTGGTGATAGTCTCCTGCGCGCCTCCGCCAGATCTTACGCATAAAGATTGTATTCCTCCTCCGCCCCCTGAATGCAGTCCGGGTGTTTCGAAGGTTACCGGAATTGACACAGCACATCTTCAACCCGGGTACTTTAAGTATCATATTGATCTTCTTCCAAAGCCGGTCAATTCTAATGAAAATGACAATGCGATAACTTTTTATTTACATGAAGGAAATAACGAAGCATTTTTGAGTAGTGAGCGAAAGGGCGACGAAGGTCAACGAGTTTTTAATTCAAAGTTACTTCCCGATCTTCATTTTGATCCTATGACTGAGATAAAAGGCTGCGAGTCTTTTGCGGATATTGGTGCACCAGATTACTGCTTGGCAGATGGCAGATTTTACTTTACAGCAAAAGCGCATAACGATGACCCGAATGATTACGATCTTTATAGTGCAAAGCTTACGCCAAACATCTCAGGATTTACACTTGAAGATACTGTTGCACTTTCAGTTTTGAATAAGCCTATCTCATTTGATGGACAGCCTGCACTCTCAAAGGATGGTCTTGTTATTGTTTTTGCATCTGATAGAGCAGGGGGCAGTGGCGGAGTCGATCTTTGGTATAGTAAACGTAATTCGATTAGCACATCGTGGAGCGAGCCAGTCCCGCTGCCTGCGACGATCAATACTCCTTGTGATGAACTCTCCCCATCATTTTCTGCTGATGGGAAAAAGATGTATTTCTCTTCTGATGGTCATGAAACCATCGGAGGATATGATATATTCTCATCAGCATACGAAAACGGATTATGGAGCAAGGCAGAAAATATTGGAGCACCGATTAATACGAAGTCAGATGAAATATTCCCATATCAATTAAGTGACTCACAATTTTTTTATACGTCCGATCAGCCTGCCAATTTCAGCCGTCGGAACATTTTCGTTCTTCGTCGAACGTATATTCCGCCAAACGGGATAACTGAGAAAATCGCTCACACAGTCATTCCTGCAAAAAATATACCTGATACGATCTTGCTTAAAGGAAAGGTGGAGATGCCTGTAGTTCGAGACACTGTGCTGCCTGAAGTATTTGTTCGGGATGTGACAAAGGATAAAGAAATTGCAAGACAGAAGACCGATACTTCAGGAAATTATTCTTTCAATGTAGAAAAAGGAAAAGAGTATGACGTAGGCTCCGAACGTAAAGATAAATTTTATGATGTTCACCGAGTAGATCTGCGCAGTCCGGCTGATAGCGTCATCATCGTGCCGCCGCTTGCAATTCCTGATACACTTATTCTGCGAATTAATTTTCCGTTCGATGACGACTCTCATCCATACGACTTTACCATCGATGATAACGGTCAAAAAACCGATACACGCTGGCAGAGCTCGCTTGATCTGCTTGCGAAATCAATTAAGAATAGCTCTTCAAATTTGGAGAGTGTCATTCTTTACGGGCATACGGATTCTCTCGGAACAGATGAATATAATTTTACACTTGCCACACGTCGTGCAAATTTCGTTTCTAAAGAACTGAAAATTCGCGGTATTCCTACAAAACTCCTGGTTGTTTTTTCAAAAGGAAGGACGATGCCGGTTGCGCGCCGAGCAGGAGAGAGCGATGAAACATTCCAACTTCGCTGCCGCAGAGTCGAATTTGTTAAATTTTTTACTAAATCGAAAACCCGATGAAGTATATCCTGACTTTAATTTTTTTCTCAGCGCTCTTCACAAGTTGCGTGACGCGTTTTGAGTATGATACGTACACAATAACAGTTCGGGACTCTCTTGTTCGAGAACGAGTCCGCAATGCTCCGGGATCCGGAAGCGAAAATGGAACCGTGTTTCCTTCGTCTCGAACAACGCGGCTTTCACGTGAAAGCTTATCGTATGATTCGACATACGAGCGAGCCTACCCTGCTTTTTTGCGTTATGGAGGAATTGAGTTCGCAGGATTAATTACCGGATCATCAAACGCAGGTATAGGAACAGGCCTCTTTGGAATTTATACAGTATTAGATTCTAACCGTTTCAATAATGTGATAAAAGCAAAAGAGAATAGTATTTTTAAAGGACAGATATTTCGTATTGCACCTCTTGAATTTCGTCTGCATTGGTTTAATGAAGCTCCGAATTGGACGATCGGGTGGAATGCATATGAAAATATAGCAAAAGACGATGATGGAGCTAATTCTCTGCGAAGCGTTGGCGCGAATATTTATATTCGCAAACGATATTGGTTCAGAGAGAAAACACCATATCTTTTTGCTTCACCATTCTTTGGAATAAGTCTTTTGCCTTCTGCGTATATCAATGCCGGAAGTGAACTGACTTTTGGTTCATTCGGAGGCTTCAATATTCGTGCGTATGCGGGTTTTGCGACGGGATTTACCTGGGGTTCAGCAATCAATACAATTGTAACCCCGTACATAGGTCTTGGTGTAAGCGCATTGGATTTTATTAATAAGGTCTCAGAGACCGAACATGAATGGAAAGAATATCTTCATTCAGCAGTTGAGGTCAGTGTTATTGATCTTGATCTTCTTGACGGGTTGGCGGGCTACCCAAATCTTTTTAATAAAAACACTACAAGTCTTCCAATAACGGGAATCGGCCTTCAATTTGCAACGGCGCATTTTCCGCTTGATCTTTGGGATGGAAAATTCTGGGCAGGTACTTCGCTGTTTAAACTCTTTGCTTTGGGATATAATCAAGTAATGCTTAGCGTATTGCCTTTGCGTGTCGGATATAGGCAATACCTTCTCGCCGAAGATTTAACCTTAGAGCCATTTCTTGAAGTTAATTATTATCCTTCGTCCTTTATTAATCTTGGCGCTCGGTTACGTTTAAATACATTCCGTGATATGACAGTAGGTTTACTAATAGGATATGCCAATGGCTCAACAGGGGCTTTCTACCCTAGTGTGTTTACTTCAACAGCGAGTGCAATTCATTCTTCTATCAATTCAGTTTATCTCGGAATCTCGCTTAATTTTAAGGACCGGATGAATACCCCCGAACTTGTTCATGCGCTAGAAAAACTTGTGCAATGGTAAGGCAAACAATCACTTTCATAACATTGCTCTTTTTTGTTGCTCTTTGCAGCTGTAATCCGTATCGATTTACTGTCGAAACGCAGCATCCGGTTGATTGCCGAATATTTTCCGACCACAACACCGTAAATTCAAATCTTTATGGATTTCAGATGCATCCGGAAGCGGTTGTAGAAGTAACCTCGCTTGCATGGACACAATATGAACTCGGAGTCTATCTCACACTTTCAGGAGGACAAGGCTTTCAGCTTATGCTGCGTCCGGTTTTGGAAGAGAGCGTTATCGATTCAGGACTTGTGCTGACATTTTTAAATTCAGGTGGTGTTCGTTTGGATTCGGCCGGCCACACCCTGGAAGAGAACCGAGCATTCCGTTTTCCAAAGGATTCACAGGTCTATGTTACGATCTATAATGAAGAAGCTTATCTGCAAATGACAGTAGGATGTGATACCGTTTTGAAGCGCTACACTAAGCGAAAGTCGTCCGACGACATTGCCCTTAAAACACTTGCGGGAAGTGAACTGAAGGTTTTGGCTCCTCAGTGGAAAAGGATAAAATTTACGAAAGACTTTGAAATGAAAGTGGAGGAAACCCGGTAGTTTGTCATATAAAACAAAAGGTTTTAGACCTGAAGAGTTGACTGTATAACAAAAAAAAGTCCGCTCTTCAAAAAAAAGCGGACTTCTTAAATCGGAATTTCTCCCTTATTTTGACTTTCCAACAGCATCCTTTAATCCCTTGCCTGCAGTGAAGCGAGGAACTGTGCGAGCTGCGATCTTGATCGATGCACCGGTTTGAGGATTACGTCCCATACGTGCGCTGCGCTTCGATACCTTGAAGGTACCAAAACCTACCAATGCAACTGGATTGCCCTTTTTCAAGGACTTTGTGATCGTTTCGACGATCGCATCAAGAGCGCGAATTGAATCTGCTTTTGAAAGGTCCGTTGCTTTCGCTACGGAATCAATGAGTTCGGTTTTGTTCATAGAGTGTTCTAAGTAATGAGAGTTGAAGAATAATATTTGATCCTTTCCCTCGCACACTCTTTTGATGGGGGCATGAAAGAAAGGAATTTTAAAAAATGACGTGGGGATTTTATTCCTCCCCGTTGCACTTCTCCTTAAGGTATAAATCCGTTGTTGATTTGTTACGGTAAAAATTCCGAAACTCACCTCTGACGGGCTTTCCCGAAGGAAGAGCGCAGTACAAAGATAAGAAGAAAAAATGGCAAGCCAAAGAAAAACGAGATTTTGTCCGAATAACGGATGTAACAGATGGTGCTGCAAACCTACTACATTACTCAATTGGCAGATGAAAAAATATCTGTTTTCGCGGGAATACAATTTCTCTGATGTGATGTGTTCGGAGCCATATACGAGTATTTCGCGTTATCCCACTCGGCAAAATTATGCCCTATTGGAGTTCATTATTATAGAATGGAAGAATATTTACAACCGATATTTTCTGAAGTCGTCGGAACTGTCGCTCCGGAATTTTCCGGAGCTATTCAATTTGAGACGCCGCAGAATCCCGATCATGGTGATCTCTCAACCAATATAGCAATGCTGCTTGCCAAAAAGTTAAAAAAAGCTCCTCGTATTCTTGCAAATGAAATCGTAGAAAAACTCCGTAAAGATTCTGCATTCATTGAAGCTATAGAGATCGCAGGTCCCGGATTTATCAATATTCGTTTCAGCCGTAAATATTTTCAGGATGCTCTCGGCGCAATGCTTTCTCTTGGTAATGCATACGGTCATTCGCGAAAATATGAAGGCATGGTAACTAATCTCGAATGGGTAAGTGCTAACCCCACAGGGAATCTTCATGCAGGTCATGGGCGTCAGGTCTGCCTTGGAGCCGCGATCGCTAATTTATTAGAGTGGACAGGTTATAAAGTAGTTCGCGAATATTACTTTAATAATGCCGGTAATCAGATGCGCAATCTTGCCCGCTCGACTCAGGTGAGATACTTGCAACAACTCGGACAGGAAATAAGCATGACGGAAGAAGGATATCATGGAGCAGAAATTATTGATATTGCACAAGAATTAGTTAGGAAATTTGGTGATAGTTTATTAAATGCCGAGCAATCTGATTTTCAGAAATTTGCTGAAGAAGCAAATTTCATCCGAATTAAAAATACTCTTACAAGATTGGGTATCCATCACGATATCTATTTTAATGAGAACACCCTTTACGAATCCGGTGCAATTGAGAAGATCATTGCAGAGTTGAAAGAGAAGGATTTAGCGTATGATAAAGACGGAGCAGTTTGGCTCAAACTCAGTGAGATGGGTCAGGAGCAGGACCGGGTAATTGTTAAATCCACAGGTGAACCAACATATCGCCTTCCTGATATTTGCTATCATAAGGATAAACTATCCCGAGGCTATGATCTTGTAATTGATATTTTCGGGGCAGATCATATTGCGACGATTCCCGATGTGCTTGCTGCAGTAAAAGCTCTTGGTTTTGATTCCGAGAAAGTAAAAGTTGTCATTCATCAGATGGTGACATTTCTTTCCGGTAATGAAGTAATAAAATTCTCGAAGCGTAGCGGATCTAATTATTTGCTTGATGAACTGATCGATGATGTCGGCACTGATGCAACAAAGTTTTTCTTCAATATGCGAGCCGTAGGTTCTCATCTGGAGTTCGATGTAGAACTTGCCAAGGAACAGTCTGAGAAAAATCCTGTCTATTATGTGCAATATGCTCATGCACGAATTGCCAGTATTCTGCGTTTTGCAGAACAGCAGGAGATAAATACGCAAATGCTTACTAAAGCAGATCTGACTGTACTGGTACATGCTGAAGAAATGTCATTGATCAAGATCCTGCATAGATTCCCATCCCTCATCGTGCAGACTGCTGAAGCTTTTGCACCTCATCATATATGTGAATACTTGCGGCAAGTGGCAGCACAATTTCATAAATTTTATCATGATTGCCGAATGGTTGGGCAGCCGGAGCCGTTGCAATCGGCGCGGCTTGCGCTGGCATTGGCAACAAAACAAGTCTTGGCAAGCGGTTGCTCCATTTTAGGCGTTACTGCGCCGGAAAGTATGTAAGATATGTTGTCACTTCCGATCGAAATATTCTTTATCCTTGTAGCGCTGGTTTTATTTGCGTTTTTTTCGCTTATAGAAACGAGCATCCTGACCGTACGCCGAAGTACTCTTAAAAAGATTACTGAAGATGAGGAAGAAACAGACAAAGCGAAACATAAGGCACGCAGTGTTTTGAAAATAAAAGCACGCCCGGAAGAATTTCTTGCATTTATGCAAAGTGGTTCTATTCTTTCAGTTGTTTTTGCAGCAACATTCGCAGGTTTTTTTGCTGTGGAGGATTTGAACAGCGTACTTTTTGTATGGTTTGGTCTCTCAAATGCAGCGAGTATGGTCATTGCATTGATTGTCACAGCTCTCCTACTCGGATGGTTGCTTCTTACTTTTGGCGGACTGATCCCAAAATCTATCGGCTTGCATCGCAATCGTGCAATAGCACTTTTTTTTGGAGATGCCATACTTGCTTCTCTTGGACTTGTCAAACCGCTTACTCATTTACCGGTTGTGCTTGCCAATATTGTTTTAAAGCCCTTTCGTGATAAGGCAAGTTTTGCCGAAAGTCGTATTTCTGAAGAGGAATTTCGAGTTATGCTCGAGGAGGGTGCAAGAACGGGAGTTCTCGATAAAACGGAGAATGAATTAATAGGAAATATTCTCGACTTTACTGAAAAAATAGTTCGTGAAGTCATGGTTCCGAGAACGAAGATCGTAGCACTCGATATTGAAAGCTCACGGGAATCTGTTATTCACAGAATAATTGGTGAAGGATATACGCGGCTACCTGTCTATCAGGATACTCTTGATAATATTGTCGGTGTTGTATACTCAAAAGATGTTCTTGCTCTGATTGAACATCCTGATCTTATTATTCTTTATGATATTACGCGCCCGGTACTTTTTGTCCCTGAAACGAAACTCATTTCCGAACTCTTGCGGGAATTACAGCAGAAGAAATTCCATATGGTGATCGTAGTAGATGAGTTCGGCGGTACGGCAGGTATTGTAACTCTTGAAGATATCCTCGAAGAGATCGTCGGAGAGATCCATGATGAATATGATGAGGATTTGCCTCCGGTACAAAAAGATGTTGTTCAAAAGGCACTGACACTCGCAGCAAATCTCTCGACAAAAAATGCAAATGAGCATATCGAATCCTTTTTCGAAGATTTCCGTATCCCTGAGAACGATGAGTATGACTCCGTAGGAGGATATGTCACCAAACTCTTCGGCCATATCCCTCAAGCTGCTGAAGAACAGGATACGGGAGGAATGGCTATAACTGTTCTAAAAAGAACGCCAAAGGAAGTTTTACTCGTGAGATTCGAAGATCGAAGAGATAAAAATATAGATGGAGAAACACGAAACGTTTGATCTTGCTACCTCTTAATAACTGAAAAACCTTATTCCATGCAGCGATCAATGAGGTATTGCATTGTACTCAGCGTCTTACTTTGTATTTGCTCACGCTCTGTTTTTTCTCAAAGCAATAAAGATGCCCTAAAAGCATCGCGGGCGGGTTTTGAGTACGAGCAGGAGAGCAAATTATCCGAAGCGCTGGGCGAATATAATAAAGCTATTGCGGCTGACCCCAAATATCCTTACCCGGTGGAGCGGATAGGGGCAATGTACCAACGTTTGCATAATTACCCCCGAGCTATCATCTTTCTTCATCGAGCCATAGCTCTTGATTCGAATTTTGATGATTATAATTTTTATAATCTCGCTACTTGCTATAAAGCACTCCAAAAAAATGATAGCGCTGTCATATATTACAAATCATTTTTGCGCAGGATCAAGCCCATAGTTGCGGAAGATTCCTCCGCTATGCGGGATGCTGCTAAGCTTATTACTTTTACTGAGCAGTGTATGCAACTTCGCGCAAAGCCGAAGAACACACAGGATCCGATTCTTTTAAGAGACGAGATTAATTCTCCATTCGATGATTATTCCCCGACTGTAACGAGTGACGGAAAGACGATGTATTTTACATCGCGCCGACCCTCGACAAATAGAAAAATCTACTCTGAGACGAAAGATTTTGGAGATGATATTTTTTATTCGACCTTGTCACCAAATGGATGGAGTAAACCTTTATCATTACCTTCGCCCATTGATACGAAAGATGACGAAGGAGCAGTTTCGATCAGTGCTGACGGACAAACTGTTTTTTACTCGCTTTGCAGAAGACCGGACGGAATAGGAGATTGTGATATCTATTATTCTGAATTACATGGTACCATGTGGAGCGCTCCAAAAAATCTGGGCAATTCATTTAACTCACCGCAGTGGGATTCCCAGCCTTCGATTTCCCCAGATGGATTTACGATGTATTTCTCAAGTCGTCGTATTGGATCAGTAGATGGCTCGGAAGATATTTGGGTTGCCTATAAAAATACTGATGGCAGTTGGGGAAAACCTGTTAATTTGGGAGCACAAGTGAATACCGGTGGCAGTGAACGTTCACCATTTATTGCTAATGACGGAAGAACACTATATTTTTCCTCGAACGGTCGTCCCGGTTTTGGCGGGCATGATCTATTTATGACACGTAAGCATGATGACGGATCCTGGACAGAGCCGCTCAATCTTGGTTCGCCGATCAACTCCTCAGGTGACGATGAATTTATGACAATTCCGGCTCGCGGTGATAAAATATATTATGCAAGCCAACGTGATAGTTTAAAAGGAAGTCTCGATATTTTTGAAGCTATACTTCCTCTGAATATGCGCCCGTTCCCTGTAACATTGGTTGCCGGTATAGTATTCGATAAGAAAACCAAAAAACCTCTCGGAGCGAAGATCGAGGTCACCGATCTAACAAAAGATCAGATTCAGGCGGAATATCATTCAAACAGCGAAACAGGAGAATTCCAAATACCTCTTCCAGCGGGAAAAAATTACGGTATTACGGCGACGGCTCCGCATTATGCATTCTTTTCGAATAGTTACTCTGTTCCGGATTCTGCAGAGTACAAAGAAATTCACTATGAGATAGCTCTTACACGTATTGATATAGATACACCGATAATTGCAATAAAAAGTCCGAATGATAGTTTGAATCTCGCACATGAGACTGATACCACTGTCGTAGCATTAAATAATATATTCTTCGATTTTAATAAAGCAACTCTACGCAAAGAGTCAATTACAGAATTACGGCAGATGATAAAATTTATGCAAGAATATCCAAAGCTGAAAGTTGAAATATCCGGCCATACTGATAGCGTTGGTACCAATGAAGCTAATCGCAAACTTTCTCAGGAGCGTGCAGAAGCCGTCCGTGAATATCTCAGTTCACATGGCATTCATGTGACTCGTGTTACTGCAAAGGGATACGGGGCCGCAAAACCTGTTGCTCCCAACGATACGGAAGAGGGAAGGCAAAGGAACCGCCGTACTGAATTCCGCATTATCAGCCGAAGCTAATCTATAAATCACAAGCATGAAACTTGGTATCTTTGGAGGTACATTTGACCCTCCGCACATTGGGCATTTAATTGAAGCGGAATTCGCTCTTGAGGAACTTGGCTTAGATAAACTTTTCTTTATTCCGACCGGAGAACACCCGCTGAAATCCCATACGGTAATGTCATCAGCGGAAGATCGCTATGAAATGACGCGACTTGCAATTGCAGGAAATCCTCACTTTGAAATATCGGACATAGAGATAAAACGTGAAGGGAAGTCGTATACCATCAACACTATTGAATATGTAAAAAAAACTTATACACCGACTGAATTATTTCTTTTGGTCGGTATTGATAACGTTGAAATATTTTCGCAATGGCATAGAATCGATGAGATATTGAATTCATGTACTGTTGTTGTTCTCTCGAGAATGACCAATGACGATTATGTTCTTTCACCTTCAATATTAGAAAAGATCACTATTCTCGATAGCCCGATCATCGAAATATCCTCAACAGAGATTCGTGAATTAGTTGCCGATGGAAATAGTATACGTTACCTTCTGCCTGATTCAGTGAGGGAGTATATTAAAGAAAAAAATCTTTACAGCAAAGAGTAGCTCGAACTATGGCTGTAGGGCAGTCAAAATTCCCTCAATTTCCTTCCATCTTTCGCTCATATCTTTTGCTTCCAAGCGAATCACAACTCGTAATTTCTTCCCTTCGGTTATTAAACGAATCTTCGACTGCCCTATTGCTGAGAATTTATCAATGATCAGCGGGAAAAATTGCTGATAATATTCCGATTGATCCTCTAACGGAAGTGAGATGCGGAGTGAACGCGTTGCTTGGTCGAAGGTAACACTTTTGAATCCAAGTTTTACTGCAAGAAGTCTGGCTTGAGCTATATTGCTTAAGTTGCTCGTTTCTTCTGGTACGCTGCCGAAACGATCTTGTAATTCCTTTACAATCTCATCGATCTCCAACTTTGATGTTGCCAAAGCAAATCGTTGATAGAAACTGAAACGCTCAGCATCATCTTCGATATAATGGTCAGGGATAAGTGCGTCAACTCCCAGAGAAATGCTTGTTCCTTCTGTATCATCTTTCTTCCTCCGAATAAATGCATTGCGCGATGTATTCACAGGCTGATCTTTGAATAGATCTTTAAATTCTTCTTCCTTTAATTCATCAACGGCTTCTGCAAGTGTTTTCTGGAACAGATCGAACCCGATCTCATTGATGAAACCGGATTGCTCTGCCCCTAAAAGATTTCCTGCCCCACGGATTTCCATATCACGCATGGCAAGTTGGAAGCCGGCACCAAGATCGGAAAATTCTTCCATCGCTTCAAGTCTGCGGAGAGAATCTTTCGAAAGCTGTTTTATCGGTGGAGTAACAAGATAGCAATAGGCCTGTTCATTAGATCTGCCGACTCTACCCCGCAATTGATACAACTCTGCAAGGCCGAAATTATGTGCATGATTAATGATGATCGTGTTTGCATTCGGCACATCGAGCCCTGATTCGACGATCTTCGTGGCACAAAGAATATCAATCTTGCGCTCTAAGAAATCACGCATCACTTTCTCGATTGCTGTAGAAGATAATTGCCCGTGAACAATACCCGTCCGAGCCCTTGGTGCAAGTTCTTTTAACTTTAATGCATAGACTTCAATATCCATAACCTTATCGTTAATGGCATAGATTTGTCCTCCACGCTCCATCTCCCTGCGGAGTGCCTGTCGAATAGTATCAGAATGAAGATCGGTCAGAATTTCCGTATTTATTGGTAAGCGATTCTTGGGAGGTGTTTCGATAACAGAAAGATCACGTGCTCCAAGAAGAGAAAAATTTAATGTACGCGGAATCGGAGTTGCCGTAAGCGTGAGCGTATCAACGGTTGCACGAAGTTCTCGTAATTTTTCTTTGGCAGCAACTCCGAATCGATGTTCTTCATCAATAATAAGCAAACCAATGTCCTTAAATATTACATCTTTTGAAAGTAAACGATGAGTGCCGATAAGAACATCGACATTGCCTTCGGCAAGTTTTTCCAGTACTTCTTTTTGCTCTTTTGTTGTCTTAAATCGTGAGATAGATGCTACAGCTACTCCGAATCGCTCTAATCTATCTTTGAACGATCGTTCATGCTGCTCCGTCAGGATCGTTGTTGGAACAAGTACAGCAACCTGCTTTTTATCAAGTGTTGCTTTCATCGCCGCACGCATAGCAATTTCTGTTTTTCCATATCCTACATCTCCGCAGATCAGCCTATCCATCGGTGCGCTTATTTCCATATCACGTTTTAGATCTTCCGTTGCCTTTGCTTGATCGGGCGTATCTTCGTAAAGGAATGCAGATTCCATCTCACGCTGAATAATGTCATCTTTTGAAAAAGCAAAGCCTTCCTGTTTTTTTCTTTTGGCGTAGATAGAAATGAGACTACGTGCAATATCTTTGAGCCTGCGTTTCGTTTTTTCTTTGGTTTTCTGCCAAGCGGGAGATCCGAGTTTTGAAAGCTTAACGCTATCCTCAGCAACTTCAACGGCAGAATACCGTGATAACTTTGCGATGTAATCAAGATTAACGAAGAGTATATCATTATCCCGGTACAGCAGTCTCACGACTTCCTGCTTCGCTCCACGAACCTCAATGGTATCAAGTCCCATGAATTTTCCGATACCCTTATCTTCATGCACAAGGAGATCGCCGCGTTTAAGCGTTCGAAGTTCACGAAGCGAAATTCCTTTTGCCCGCGAAGCGCGTTTACGGCTGGATGCACCTCGGTCGCGGCGTCTGCCGAAGAGCTCATGCTCTGTGAGGACTACTTTCTTTTTATTTTCAAGAAGCAAAAAACCATGCGCAAGAGATGGGCTGAAATATACTATTCTGCCTTTCTTTGTAAGAATTGCTTCTGGCTCTAATGAACTGTCTATAGTTTGATAATCATCTGAATATGGATCGTCAATGGTCTCACCGGCTTCCAAAAGATCTTCCATGCGCTTAATGAGGTCTTTTGATTCGGCAAGGATAACAACTTCATAATCTTCTTCGACAAATTCATGAATTTTCTCACGAATTATTTTCAGATTTGCATTAAAAGCCGGTTGACCTTTTGCATTAAAATCAATAACCGAGGATCTCGGCTCAGGAAAATTTGTAATAAAGATATTTGTTCTTTCTTCAAGTGAGGAAATTATTTTCGCACCACTTGCTTTCTCTAATACACTTCGTATGCGTTGAGGCTCAAATTCAGCTATGATAGTTTTTTCAGAAAGATAATCGAAGAGGGAAGTTGTTCGTAAAATGCCATCAGCTTCCAGAGCATTTGGCACAAGTGCTAATTCCTGGCGATGTGCAATCGATCGTTGGCTGATGGAATCAAATTCACGGATGGATTCGATAGTGTCTCCGAAAAATTCTATTCGAAATGGTACAGTATCAGTGAAAGGAAAGATGTCGATAATTCCACCGCGAATTGCGTAATCACCGGAAGTCTCGACAAATTGTTTTTCTTCGAATCTATGCTCGCGAAGCCACCAGGATAAAAAATCATACCCAAGAGTTTCTCCCACGGAGAGTTTCAGTGTCTCTTTCGTAAATATTTCAGAGGCTGGAAGCGGGATTAGGAGAGAATCGGCATCAGCAAGAACTACGAGTGATTCCTTTGCCTGGGTAAGTTTTTCGAGTGCCTCAAGTATTTGTCCAAAATTTTCGGTCGCAGTTGTATTTTTCCGAAGTTCTTGCTTAATGGATGATTGATGCGTTACCTGCGAAAAGAGGACAAGTTTTTCTTCGCCGAGAAGTTTTGCGAGATCGTCAAATGCGCGTTCAGTCTCTTTGGCCTCTTCGAAAATGAGAAGAATATTACGGTTTTTCTGAATAAATATCTGCGCAAATGCTAAAGTATCGAGTGATGGGGGCAAGTTAGAGAGTGAGAACTTAGTACCCGGTTCAGAAATAGCACGTCGAAGTTCCGGCATTGCAGGCATGCCCTGAAGAATATGCGAAAGACTTTTATAAAAAGCTGTCATAAAATTTTAAAAACACAAAATGCCCACAAGGCTCGCGGAGGAAAATAATCCTCAAGCCATGCAGGTAATCATATAACAGATTATTCTTTCGTTGGGTTTTCTGAATTCTCAATCGAGAGTACTGTATTCTCTGGATATTCCAACTCTCCTTCTCTGCGGGTGCGCAGATCGTAATAAAGCGTGGTGAGGAAGGCCGGCACAAATGTAACGGTTAGTGCTGAGGAAATGAAATACACCAATTCAATATTAAGAATATCGCTTTTTATTCCTCTGAAAAGCAAGGAAATATTTGTATTGCCGCGAATGAATTCTGTCATCCATTTCAGATCCGATGAGATCACAAGCGAGAGGGGAGTTTGGATAACTGCATAGGCAATATAGATAATAAGTCCGACAAGTAGAGATATTCCAAAAATTCGCCAGAAATTCCCCTTCGTAAGGTCCAGACTTCTCTTAATTGACATAATAGGGCCTAATTCCTCACTTACTAAAGCCGCCCTGCAAAAAAGTATCCTTAAGATAGCATAAATTAACAAGAAGATTGAAATAAATAGTCCTAATGCACCTAGTATGGGAGAAATGGCTACAGAAATTGTAACTACTAAACCCAGCCCCATCATCATTGCAAGAAAGATCAGTACATACTGAAAAAGAATCAGCCACATGGATTGAGTTAGTGATAATCGAAGGATAGAACCTAGAGGAAATGTCCGTTCTTCATATGCCCTGCTCGCAAGATCATAAAGCGCTCCTGAGGATGCAACGAAACCGAGTAACAAAAGAAATAAACCGGAAAGTAAAATAAAAAGCCCTCCACCGACTTCAGATAATATCGCGTCTCCGACAGATTTTCCTGTTTGCATATCCACGATATCGGCAATACTATCGAGCCGTGCGAAAATTTTTGAATGCGCTGAATCAGGGTACTCTAACTTTACCTTTTCGTTAACACTGTCAATAACGTGAAAGAGTTTGGAGTATGTAAACCGATACATTAAAAACGTGTTGCCCTTCGTATTAGAACTTACAAGATAATCCCGAATTAATTCAGGAGTCTTAGGAGATGCGGCAGTAAATTTTTGAAGGATTATCTGTCCTCCATCCAGAGCATTATCAAGACCATAATGCATAACAAGGATCCCTGGCGTTGTAAATATGACAAATAGGAAAGCAGCGCACCAATATGTTCGCTTTACAATGCGGATAGATTCTCTAATAATACCACTAAAATCAAGTGGACGCGATGGGATCATAATTTATAATTCTTTTAAAAATTCTTCTTCGCTTAACACCCGAACACCGAGTTCATTTGCTTTCTCGAGTTTTGAGCCTGCTTCAACACCAGCCAGGACATAATCAGTCTTTTTGCTCACTGAACCCGTTACTTTACCTCTCCGAGCTTCTATTTTATCTTTAGCTTCGTCTCGAGTCATCGAAGAAAGCGTACCGGTCAGGACAAATGTTTTACTTTCGAAGAATTCTGATTCGATAACTTCACGTTTATTTTTTTCTCCGCTGAAAGGAAGACCTGCCTTGTTCAGGTTAACGAGGATGGACTTGAAATTAGGGTTTCTGAAATATTGATAAACGCTGGAGGCTATTTCAGGTCCGATAGCTTCTACTTCATCGATCTGTTCCAAACTTGCCTCACTGACTGCATTGATAGAACCGAATGCTCGGATTAGCAGCTTTGCAATATTAGTGCCGACATGACGAATGCCGAGACCAAATAGCAGTTTTTCCGGAGACTGCGTCTTACTTTTCTCGATACCTGCAAATAGGTTTTCTAATTTCTTTTCACCCATGCGTTCAAGAGCAAGAAGTGTTTCTCTCTTATCGGCAAGAGTATATATATCATCTATCGTTGTAAGTAATCGCGAGGTTACAAATTGCTCGACGGACTGCTCACCAAGTCCTGCAATATCCATAGCGCCACGCGAAGCAAAATGTGTAATGCGGGCAACAACTTGCGGCGAGCATTCAGGATTTTCGCAATACCAATTCACTTCGCCTTCGGGATGAATGAGAGGGGAATCGCATGCCGGACAATTTTTTGGATAATAAAACGGCTTTGAATTTTTCGGGCGTTTTGAGTGATCAACTCCTGCCACTTTAGGAATTACGTCGCCACCTCGCTCAATTATTACTGTATCGCCGATACGAATATCCTTACGCTCGATCTCATCTGAATTATGAAGTGTTGCGCGTCGTATAGTAATACCGGTAAGTGCTACAGGTTCTAGTTCGGCAACGGGAGTGATCGTGCCCATTCTTCCGACTTGTAAAGTAATATCATTTAAGATGGTTTTTGCCTGCCTCGCTTCAAATTTATAAGCAATTGCCCAGCGCGGGGATTTTGCAATCTTGCCTAGTTCGTCTTGTTCACGCAGCGAATTGACCTTTACTACTGCTCCGTCAATTTCAAAAGGCAAAGAGTCACGCTCTTCCTGCCATTTCATTGCAAAATCCATTACTTCGTCAATTGTTTTAACGTGACAAGTATATTGCGAGATGGGAAAGCCAAGTTCTTTTAAAAATTTAAGGCGTGATGTTTGTGTCGGAAGGTCAAGTTCTTCTTTTCCGATAAATTGTAGTTGATACGCTGTAAATGAAAGTGGACGCTTTGCAACCTCTTTTGGGTCAAGGGTCTTTAGAGTACCCGCAGTAGAGTTGCGAGGGTTTGCGAAGGGCGGCTCTCCCAGTTCTTCGCGATCAGCATTCATCTTTCGAAATCCTTCCAGGCTCATAAAGACTTCTCCGCGAACTTCGAAATTCAGATACGAATACTTCTTTACATCACGAATTGCAAGGGGAATAGAACGAATGGTTCGTACATTCGGAGTTACATCATCGCCTGTAACTCCATCTCCACGAGTCGCTCCGCGAACAAGTTTTCCGTTTTCATATGTCAGGCTCATTGCCACGCCATCAAATTTCAATTCGCAGGTGTATCCATCTTTCGGTGAATGTCCGAGGAGATCAATAATGCGTCGTTCGAATTCGAGCACTTCTTCCTTGTTATACGTATTGGCAAGAGAAAGCATCGGAATGGCATGAATTGCCGGAGGAAAAAGTTTTGTTGGCTCGCCTGAAACACGTGAAGTAGGAGAATCAGATGAGCCAAATTCAGGATAGTTTGCTTCGAGCGATTCAAGCTCTTTCATCGTACTGTCAAATTCGCGATCGCTGATCGTTGGTTGAGCAAGAACGTAATAACTATAATTATGCTCATCTAACTCTTTTCGGAGCAGTTCTATTCTATCACCGATGGATCTACTTGCTTTCATCAGGATTTAGCCAGGCAGAACAGGCTTGACTGAAGGTATACGCATTTTAATAGCAGGAGTCTTTGCAGCTTTTTTTTTGGGAATCGGCAGCGGCTTCTTTTTTACGGGGATAGTAATTCTTTTCTTTGGCAGAATTTCCTTTTTGGATTCAAGTTTATGCTCTTCAGAAGGTAAAACAGATATTCTATTTCGTGTTAGGATAGCGTTTCGAACAACTATATTCGATCCCGGAACCGTCGGAAGATTTGCAAGTGGTTTGCCGTCAAGTATCATTGAAACAGATTTCTGATTACCAAGGAAAAGTAAATATTTTTCTTTTGCAGAAAATCTTCTTACCTCACCTTTACCAAGTTTTCCCCTGAATCCATTGCCGATATCAGGAGAAACCGAAACCCAGACAGAATCTTTCGCGCTGATAGTAAAGATCAGAGAATCATTGGAGGATGCAATAACAGCAGCTGAATCTTTCTTAAATGGTACAATGGGCTTTGGTTTTTGCTCAGGCTGTTTTGCAACAGTTTTTTCTTCTGGGTTGCTGAGTATTGCAGATGGATTTTGTTTTTTTGTAAATATCGAATATGCAACAATGGCGGCAATGATGACCAGTAAGCCTACGATCGTTTTAGTTGCTCTTGACATTCCTCCACGAATTTCTTTTTCTTCAACTCGTTTATAGGGAGGCGGATACTTTCCTTCGGAAATGTTTTCTTGCGTTTCTAAGCGTCTCGAGCGTACGGGTTCGCTTAAAAGGGGTTCAGGTTCTTCTGAATGTTGCGGACTTTCCGGAATGAACTCTCGCTCCTGTCTACGAAAAGTACTTCTTGGAACCGGAGCCTCATCTTTTTTCCGGATAGCCATCATCCTCTCTTCGCCTTTTCTTTTTGTTATGCCCAATCGTTCTTCACGCACTTGGTCAGCTTCTTCCCACAGATCGCGTGCAGTAATTTCTTCGACGGCATCTTTAACTCCTTCTTCAACTTTCTTCACAACGGATTCTGTTGTCTTTACTGCCGACTTCGTCATTTTTTTTGCTACACCCGGCATTGCAGAAACTGCTGAAGCAAGAATATTATCCTTTTCTTCGACAATAGCTTCGGGTTGAAGCATCTCCAGTTTTATATTAAGGAATTTGGCATACTCTGTGAGAAATGCCTTGCGGTAAGGACCTGGTGGAAGCGGACGGATATCGCCAGCTTCCATTGCTTCAATATAATGTAGGTTAAGTCGTAATCGCGCGGCTACATCATTAATGCTCAAACCACGGGCTTCCCGTGCTTTTCGCAGGATGCTTCCTTTTTCAGGTGTTAATATTTCGTCTATGCTCTGAGCCACTCCCGATGCCTTAATTATTAAAGATAGTGAGATTATGAGGGCAGTAGTGCAACGTTATATATACCTATGTTGGTTCAAATTTGGTCAATTTTGAGGTAGTTTGTATGATTTTGTTATATCCTAACGGATACTGAATTTTTATCCCTTAAGAATAGCATGGAATTGAATCTCAGATTGTTATGTAATCATTAATGATATTCGTGGTTGTGTTGCAAGTTATTAGGGTATATACTATGAACATATTCAGATTCTTGAGTTTACGTATAGCAAGAGTTTATGCGCTCCTTTTTTGTTGTGTTTTGTTACTAAATTCTCAGGCTTTTGGGCAGAATTCTCGCACGATAAGCTATCAAGGTCTTATCGAGACTTCAAATGGAAGTCCGATCAAAGACGGAAATCACATTCTGAAAATTTCGTTTTATGATAGTGTGGTGGGTGGATTTTCTCTTTTTACTGAATCTATTATCACGGAGATAAAAGCAGGATTGTTTGCCGTTGAAATCGGATCTACAATTCCAATTCCGGCAACGATAACATTTGATCACAGACTATACCTTGGCATTATAGTTGATGATGGAAATGAAATGTCACCTCGCACTCCTCTGATCTCAGTTCCTACTGCGATTCATGCTGATGTTGCCGACTATGCGAAATCTGTTGCAGCCGGTGCAAAGGGTGTAGTGACAAGTATCGATGAACTTTCAGGACCAATCGTTATTGCAGGCGATAGCTCTATTTCTGTTACTCATACAGGAAAAATAATTCAGCTTCATGCAATAATTCTGCATGAACCTGGAATTCGTTCGATATCTGATACGGAAAATACCGTTTCTATTTCCAACCCTAATGGTCCGGATACAAAAATCGGAGTTGCAAATAATGCTATCTCGACAAGAAAAATTATTGACCGTGCAGTTACTCCCGACAAAATAAATCAATCCGGTGCTACGAATGGACAACTTCTGAAATGGAATGGTATAACATGGTTTCCTTCTGAAGATCTTAACTTTATCCCTGTTGCGGGTAAAGATATTACTATAACAGGAGATACAATATCTGTTACTACTCCGCTTCCCATCGGAACCGTTAATAACAGTACACTCAGATGGTCGGGTACGAATTGGGTAGAAAACACAAACTTTCAAAGTACTACATCCGGGCTTACGACGATAAATAATAATGTTATATTAACGAATAATGGACAGGCAAGTGAAGTCCGCTTTTATGAACCGAACGGCTCTGGATTGAACTTTACTGCTTTTAAAGCTCAGCCTCAATCGTCTGATATAATCTATACTCTGCCTGCTTCACTTCCTTCCTCACTTGCCTTACTCACCGTTGATAATAGCGGAATGTTGAATTGGTCAACTTCATTTCCGATGCAGGTACCATTTGATCAAATAACAAGCGGCATAAATCAAGGACAGAACTTAACGGTTGGAAACGGCTCTCTCTTAGCGCCTATAGGCACAGGTATAGTGACGGCAAATCAATTCATCGGTTCAGGCTCGATAACAAACGCTGTTGATCTGGCAACAGCTGAAGTCGCGGGAATATTACCAATACAAAAGGGCGGCACAAATTCGGGGACGCTTTTACTTGGAAATAAACTGATGATTTCCAATAATGGTGCTATCATAGAATTTGGTGGCGGTACTTCGGGGCAGGTTCTTTCGAGTAATGGCGCAACAAATGCACCATCATGGAACACCATTAATATCTTACCAGCAGGCACAACCATAGATAATACTCTCCGTTGGAACGGTACTTCATGGGTAGAGACATCGAATGTAAAGTCAAGTTCAGCAGGACAGGTAACAGCAAATGCCGGCGTGAATTTAAATACAACATCAAGTCCATTACAACTAAATGGTTCATCAGGAACAACGGGTCAATTCTTAACCAGTGCCGGAGCAGGTGCTACACCGACCTGGACAACGGGAAGTTTACTGAATAACGGTACAGCGACAGATAATACTCTCCGTTGGAATGGTACTTCATGGATAGAGACATCGAATGTAACTTCTAGTTCTGCAGGTTTAGTAACTGTGAAAGCCGGTACCAATCTCAGTGGTGTATCGAGCGCATTACAACTAAATGGCTCATCAGGAACAACGGGTCAATTCTTAACCAGTGCCGGAGCAGGATCTACACCGACCTGGACAACCG
>JBBQGG010000004.1:0-87868 GCA_038322815.1 Kapaibacterium sp. (SeqCode) | reverse complement strand
TGGACTTGCCCCGATTTAGTAGACACTGCCCAGTGTGATTTTGTTTATGGTTGATTGTATTTTTTTCCTTTGCATTTCTTCCCATTCGTTCGGGGTTTTATATCCGAGCGCTGAGTGTAATCGTTCGTTATTGTAATAGAGTTCGATGTATTCGATGATACTCTTTTTTGCCTGGTCTCTGGTCTGATAGTTTTCCCAATCGACGAGTTCTCTCTTCAATGTTTTGAAGAAGGATTCCATGGGGGCATTATCGTAACAGTTGCCAGTACCGCTCATACTTTGGCGTATGCCATGCTCGCCGAGTAATTGGCGAAAGGCATGCGCGGTATACTGCGATCCTCGGTCAGAGTGCACGATCAATCCGCTTGCAGGTTTTCTCCTGCCGAGGGCTTGCGTCATCGCGCGAAGCGTCGTCTCTTGTTCGAGACTCAGACAGAGCGAACGTCCGACGACTCTTCTCGAAGCCATGTCCATGACAACCGTCAGGAACATCCATCCTTCGGCTGTGGCGATATAGGTAATATCACTCAGCCATTTCTGGTTCGGCGCATCGGCTCGAAACTGCTTGGCAAGAATATTGGGTGACGGAACGTGACGGCGGTGGGGGCTATTACATTGAGGGTGGTGATCCGGTACCGCTTCTTCTGTCGTGCCAAGAGATCATAGCTGTGCATCAGACGAGCGACGCGGTTACGTGAGCACCGCCTGCGGCGACGCTTCAACTCCGCCGTTACCCGCGGACTGCCGTAGCGACGCTTATGCGTTGTCACGATCTCACGGATCTCTGCGACTAACTCACGATTGGCCGATGCACGCTTGCCTTCGGATGGGCGGCTCAGATGGCGATAGTAGCCGCTCCGCGATACCGCGAGTACGCGGCATAACAGATGCACCGGATACTGCGGACGTTCCTGCGTGATGAAATCGTATTTCATGGCTGCGGACGTGAGAAGACGGAAATTGCTTTTTTTAAAATGTCCCGTTCCATCTCCGCTTCGCGAAGCTTCTTCCGCAATTCCATCTCTACCAGCGATGGCATCGCTGCCGGAGCCGAAGCCTGTGCCTTCGCCGCTTGCTTACTTCCATACTGTTTACGCCAGGTATGAAGCAAGTTCGAATGAATCCCCAAGCTCCTGGCTACCGAACTCGCGCTTCTGCCCGATGTCGCAAGCAAACTCACCGCTTCGCGCTTAAACTGCTCGTCATACTGACGGTAACGCTTTCGTTCTCCGACGTTCTGAGGTGTCGATAATTGATCCTGATTCTCTGTCATGGTGGTATAGTCCTTTCTGCAAATATACCACACCGTTCAGTGTCCTCTCAAATGGGGGAAGTCTTAAGTTAGCTTCGATAAAATTGGAACAATCGGCCTGTTTATCGCTGAATTTGTAATACGCTGTTTTAAGACCCTAAGAAAACGATTGTTGCATTTATTGCAGTTATGGAAAGTAAAATGCCGTTCTAAGCAGTAAAAACGCTCCAAAAATATTTATCAATTAAGTTGTCAGGATTTGGAATTTGCCCCGACTATTCGTATGTAATTCAAATTTTTTAACAATTAACAATCATAGGAATGAAAAAATTAATTTTAGCGCTTGCCATTATTATTGGCATTTCAGCAGTATCACATGCTAAGACATCTCCTAAAATGGGGATGAAAGAAAAACACAAAATGGGAATGAAAGCTGGGGTGATGATGATGGACAACAAAGCTATGTTGTGCACCAAAAGCAAATGCACTCCGCTTACTAAAACTTACTCCTGCTCAGATGGGTGTAAAGTTTCAACAGACGGTATAGTTACAAAACCCGATGGCTCTACCATGAAACTGATGAATGGTTATGAGATTGAGAAGAATGGCAAGGTTGTGATGATTCCTCATGGACAGAAAGGACATGTTTGCGGTACTGAATGCCCAATGTATAAGAAAATGTAATTCATTTAAATCGGGGACTATATCAACAATAGTCTCCGATTTAATTTCCAAACAAATAAAAAATAAAACGATGTTTAACAAACTCACACAAGCAATTATCGGTGGCATTGTTGCTACTGCTGTAATGACAATAGTCATGATGATTGCTCCCATGATGGGAATGCCAAAAATGAGTCCGCCTGCGATGCTTTCTATGATGATGGGTGTACCAATCGTAGTTGGTTGGCTCATGCACTTTATGATAGGAATAATTTTCGCAATGGCTTACGCTTTCTTCTTTATTAAAGTCGTAAAAAAAGTAGATAGTAATATTTTGAAAGGGGCAATCTTTGGCTTTGTAGTTTTTATATTTGCCCAAATTGCAATTGGAATTATGGGTGTTATGATGGGCGGAATGCCGCCAATGGAAGGCAGCATGATGTTAATAATGGTTGGCAGTGCCATTGGACACATCGTTTTCGGAATTGTAGCAGCAATGTTTGTAAAAGAACAGGTTACTGCAAAAACTTTTGCTTGAAGGGATAACTTGCGAGATTGAGATCACAGTAAAGGACATCATGAGCCAGCAATGGCAGAGGCGTAATCTAATATAATCATTCTGTATTTAAAAGCCCGGTAAATTGCCGGGCTTTTTTAATAAAATAAATTTTTGACGAGTTTTTTTGAGAATAAATTAGTATCCTTTGATGGTATCAAAAGAGGTAGAAAGTTTGTTTGAAGGTGGCAATAAATCGTATTTTTGCACAGATAATGTCAATTACACCCACGTATAAACGCATCTTACTAAAACTCTCAGGTGAGTCGCTCATGGGAACTGAGGAGTTCGGTATTGATCCTAAAGTTGTGAATCAGTTTGCCGATGATCTTATCGCTGCCCATAATATAGGCTGTGAAGTCGGTGTTGTGGTAGGAGGCGGAAATATTTATCGCGGTGTCAAATCCAGTGTTGATGGTGTCCAAAAAGTGCAAGGCGATTATATGGGAATGCTTGCAACGATGATCAATTGTCTTGCTCTCCAAAATACACTTGAAGCCAAAGGTGTTGATACACGGCTGATGTCAGCGATCACAATGACGGCAATTGCTGAACCATTTATTCGGCGCAAAGCTATCCGCCATCTTGAAAAAGGTAGGGTAGTGATTTTCGGAAGCGGAACCGGTAATCCGTATTTTACAACGGATACAGCCGCAGCTCTTCGCGCTTCGGAGATCGATGCTGAAGCAGTTCTCAAAGGCACACGAGTTGATGGCATTTACGATTCCGACCCCGAAAAAAATCCGAACGCTATTCGCATTCCTGAAATAAGTTATGCAGATGTTCTTTCCAAAGGATTGCGTATTATGGATATGACAGCGATCACGATGTGTCAGGAGAACAAGCTGCCAATAATCGTGTTTAATATGAATCAGAAAGGGAATCTGCTTCGGGTACTGACGGAAGAGGGAGTAGGATCGAAAGTGATCCCCTGAATTGTGAATTAAGGATTGTGAATTGAGAAATATTTTTTGGTATTTTTCAATTCTCAATTCTCTTTTCATAATTCTCAATTCAAAATTCACAATTCAATTTTATGAATACTACAAAAGAAATTATCACCGATTGCGATCATCGCATGGCAAAGGCTCTGGAATCTTTCAACAATGAATTGAGCAAGATCCGCACAGGGCGCGCCTCAACGGGGCTTCTCGATACAGTGAAAGTTGATGCCTATGGCACAATGATGACATTGAATCAAGTTGCAAATCTTTCCGTGCCTGATGCGCATTCAATAGCCATTCAACCATGGGACCGAGGTTTGAGCGGAGCTATCGAAAAGGCAATCCGCGATGCCAATCTTGGGTTGAATCCTTCGTCTGATGGTACATTTGTCCGTGTGCCAATGCCGCCAATGACAGAAGAGCGTCGCAAAGAAATTACCAAGATCGTAAAGAAACTTGGTGAAGAAGCAAAAATTTCTATTCGCAATGTGCGCCGTGATGCAATGGAGCATTTGAAAAAGGCCGAAAAGGACGAGCATTTTTCCGAGGATGAACGTAAACGCGGGGAAGACGACGTTCAGAAAAAGACCGATCAAAAAGTTAAAGATATTGATGCCTTGGTTGCTTCTAAAGAGAAAGAAGTAATGGCAGTTTAATTCTTTGTCATTCTGAGCGAAGCGAAGAATCTGAGATTTCGGGATTATTGAAAGCTCAGATTCTTCGTTCCGCTTCGCTCCAATCAGAATGACAAACTAAAATCAAGAATTCATGCAAACCCAACACGACGCTGCGCTGAAAGCTGAAGTACATGATTACTGGAATGTTCAGCCCTGCGGTACGCAGTTCACTGATCTGCCTCCCGGCACGAAAGCTTTTTACGACGAAGTCGAACGGTTCCGTTATGCTACGCAGCCGTTCATGGAAAAACTTTGCGGCTTTAAAAAATATCGAGGCAAAAAATTATTAGAGATCGGATGTGGATTAGGAACAGATAGTTTACAATTCGCTCGCAACGGAGCTATTGTAACAGGAATTGATCTTACTGAAGAAGGACCGCGCCTTGCTCAGCAAAGATTCAATATGGAGGGGCTGCAGGGAGAGTTTCTATCAGCCGATGCAGAAAATCTTCCTTTTGAAGACGCAACATTCGATGTTGTCTATTCTTTCGGAGTTCTCCATCATACACCTGATACGCAAAAAGCTATCGATGAAGTTTATCGGGTATTGAAGCCTGGAGGTGAGATCGTAATTATGCTTTATCATAAACATTCACTTCATACCTGGATTGGTGTACCTCTTTTTTTCTTAAGCGGATTATTAAAAGGAAGAGTACATGGCTATAAAGATTGGGTACGAGTCTATGACGGTGGAAGCAATCCTTTAGGAAAAGCTTATTCCCGTAGTGATGCAAGAAGGATGTTTCATAAATTCAAGGGCGTTCATTTTACGATGTGCGATTCTTACCGCCGTAAATATCCAAAGTTTTTAAATACCATTAATCAATCTCTCCTTGCTCCATGGTCAGGATTTTGGATGATGATCTACGGAACAAAAAAATAATTACTTTATTAATTCAAATAAAAAGCCGCAGACTAATTGTCGGCGGCTTTTTATTTAGTAAGTTAAAGCAGTTTATTTCTTCTCTTCGCTCACTGCATCACTGCCTTCTTCCTCAACATCTTCAGCATGAGTGATTCCTGCTTCTTTCATCACTTCTTCGATAGTGGCATGATGAACGGTTGTTGTTGAGGTTTCGCCCATCGTTTCGATCTGAAAGAGTAGCTCGGCGTCATTCCCGGCAATATCGACCTTGACAATAGAGCCATCTTTGACTGTGCCTTTGAGGATCTCTTCTGCGATCGGATCTTCAATGTATTTCTGCATCGCTCTGCGTAATGGCCGCGCACCATATTGTTTATCGAAGCCTTTTTCGGCAACAAATTCCAACGCTTTCGGTGAAAGCTCAACCTTGACTCCCATTGCTTCAACTCTGGAGAGAAGTTTTTTGAGCGAGATCTGAATGATCTGCACAATATCTTCTTTCGTAAGAGAACGGAAGACTATGGTCTCATCGACGCGATTCAAAAATTCCGGATTGAAAAGCCGTTTCATTGACTCATCGATCTGACCTCTCATTTTATCATGCTCATCACCGCCGACGGATTCACCGAAGCCGATGCGAGGCTGCTTCTTAATATCGCGTGTGCCGACATTTGAAGTCATGATAATGATCGTATTTTTAAAATCCACTTTACGTCCGAGTGAATCGGTCAGTGTCCCATCGTCCAATACCTGTAATAAAATATTGAAGACATCAGGATGCGCTTTCTCGATCTCATCAAGAAGCACGACAGAATATGGTTTACGGCGTACCTTCTCGGTAAGTTGACCACCTTCTTCATAGCCGACATAACCCGGAGGTGCACCGACAAGACGAGATACGGAGAACTTCTCCATATATTCAGACATGTCAATACGAATCAGATTATCCTCCGATTCAAACAGATAGCGGGCAAGCGATTTTGCAAGTTCCGTTTTTCCAACGCCGGTAGGTCCTAAGAAAATAAAACTTCCGATAGGGCGGGCGGGATCTTTAAGTCCGGCGCGAGTTCGGCGAATAGCTTTCGTCAGTTTATCAATAGCTTCTTCCTGTCCTACGATAACGCCTTGTAAGGCCTCGCTCATCTTCAAGAGTTTGATGCTCTCGCTCTGTGCAACTTTATTAACAGGGATTCCTGTCATCATTGCAACAACATCGGCGATATCATCTTCGGATACGTCATATACTTGGGTACCGATCTCTTCTTCCCAAGCATTAATAGCTGTTTCGAGTTCTTGCTGATATTTCTTTTCGAGATCACGAAGTCTTGCTGCTTCTTCGAAGTTTTGTGTTTTGACGACAAGATTTTTTTGCACCTTAATATCTTCGATCTTCTTTTCAAGATCTTCGACATTTTGCGGAGCATGTACGTTTGCTAAATGTACGCGAGAACCCGCTTCATCCATCACGTCAATTGCTTTATCCGGCAAAAAGCGATCAGTGATATAACGGTCGCTGAGTTTTACAGCAGCTTCGATAGCCTTCGCTGAATAGCGAACGCTATGATGCTCTTCGTATTTCGATGCGATGTTCGTTAAAATTTGGATCGCTTCATCTACAGAAGGCGGATCAACGAGAATTTTTTGGAATCTGCGGTCAAGCGCTCCATCTTTTTCAATAAATTGGCGGTATTCATCGAGTGTCGTTGCTCCAATGCATTGGATATCACCTCGGGCAAGAGCAGGTTTAAACATATTCGAAGCATCAAGTGAACCGGATGCGCCACCTGCACCGACTATTGTATGAAGCTCATCAATAAACAGAATAACGTCCTTCGCCTTTTCAAGTTCGTTCATCACAGCTTTCATCCGCTCTTCAAACTGCCCTCGGTATTTTGTACCTGCAACGAGTGCCGCAAGATCGAGCGTTACTACACGTTTATCAAAAAGTACACGCGGTACTTTTTTCTGTACTATACGTAGAGCCAAACCTTCGGCAATTGCAGTTTTGCCTACGCCGGGTTCTCCGATAAGAACAGGATTATTCTTTTTGCGGCGAGAAAGAATTTGTGCAACGCGCTGAATTTCTTTTTCTCTTCCTACGATAGGATCGAGTTTATCTTCGGAAGCATATTTTGTTAAGTCGCGACCGAAATTATCAAGCACCGGAGTTTTCGTCTTCTCATGTTTTTTCTCACCCGGAGCTTGTTGTTTCGGAGCAGGAGTGGCTCTGCCGGAGATGATATTATCAAGCTCGGCACGGATGCCGTCGTAGGTACAATTAAATTGATTAAGGATCTGCGCAGCGATATTATCTTCATCGCGAAGCAGCGAGAGGAGCAAATGCTCGGTGCCGATCACTTCGCTCTTATACAGTTTCGCTTCGAGATAGGTGATCTTCAGCACTTTTTCCGCTTGTTTGGTAAGCGGAATGTTGCCGATCGTCAACGTCGCTCCGCCGGAGCGCACTGTATCTTCAATCGCCTTTTTAATTTTATAGAGATCGACTCCGAGATTCCGGAGAATCTTCACAGCAATACCTTCGCCTTCGCGAATAATGCCGAGTAATAAATGCTCGGTACCGATATAATCATGACCTAAGCGAATAGCCTCTTCGCGTGACAGGCGGATCACATCCTGTACCCGGTTAGAAAAATTTCCTTCTTGTGCCATAGTTCAAGTGTAACAATTTATGAGTTTATTACTTATTATGACGAAACTTAACGCATCTTTGTTTCATACAAGTAAATGAGTTTTGTTTCATTTTAAGCTCTGATAATAAAACAGAATGCATAGTGGCGTAGTTCGTTTTAATAGTGTCATCGCGAGGAGTCGCTTTAGCGACGACGAAGCAATCCCCAAAATCGCGGCAGAACTGCCGCATATCCTCAGGAGATTTCTTTCCTCGATCCTTCGGAACCGGACTACAGTCCTCTTCGCAATGACAGTATTATTTTCTTCGCAGGCCTATGCTCAAAAATCCATCCCCTTAGCCTCGCAAGCTCAAACCCTTTCCGAATACGAAAATTTAGTACGAATTGGTTTGCAGTTATCATATATTGATTCTGTTTTCATATCATACGGACAAATGAAGGGTTTGTTTAGGTCGCTGCCGCCTTTACCAAACCCATACGGGAAATGCGGTTCTGAGTTAGCATTCGAAGCAGCACGAATTAAAGAAAGGATTAGTAAGCCCCTTCGGGAAGCTGTTATCGAATCAGTTGCATCGTTTTCTGATTCGATAAAATCTCCTTCCGGAAAATTCACGATATATTATTCAAAAGCAGGCGTGGATTCTGCCAGTGCTGAATATGTAGATAGCGTCGCGCATTTTGCCGATGAAGCATACGAATTAGAAATTATCGAACTCGGGTATCCGAAGCCGCCGTTTTCATCCGCAGATTCAACCTGGCGTATCGTACTTCAGCATTTAGGTGCAGGATTTTATGGAGTTACGAATTCTATAGGCAACGCTTTTACTTCTTCACCTTCGGGTTTGAGCAAATACTATTCTTCCATAACTATTGATAATAGCTTTAGTACAGGCTATACAACTACGGGCTTAGATGCTGCACGCATAACGATCTTTCATGAATTTCATCATGTAATACAGTACGGAAGTTATGGTACAAACTTGAACGACGTAGCATTTCGAGAAATGATGGCTGTTTGGTTAGAGATGAGAAGCACTCCATCTGTACCGGATTACTTACAATATCTTCCGTTGTATACATTGCATTTTGATGGATCTTTTGACCATATTGATGGTATTGGATATTATGGGCAATGCATCTGGATGCAATATCTCAGTAAAAAATTTGGTGATGATATTTTAAAAAATGTCTGGGATCTTTATTCAGCTAAACTTCCTGATTTCCTTTTATGCTTCGATAGTATTCTTAAAAAAGAAAATGCGGATTTTTGCTCAGAATATAAACGCTTCGGAACTGCAGTTTATTATACCGGCAGGAATTTTCAGGGAGCAAGCATTTTTCCTGATGCGAGAAAATTTAATAGTGATGCCATTCAAAAAACTATTTTACAGCCCCAAATAACGGATACATTCCAAGCTCTCGATGCATCTCTTCATGTTTTTCTCTGTGGTTATGGGAAAGATACATCGGTAATTGTAATTTCCCGATCCGTCGATCGGGCGTTTGTATCCGAAGCCTCAATTGCCAGTAAAAGTGTATTGAGTTTTGAAGCGAAATATCAATTCCCCGAAACATTTTGCGATACCATAATCTTGCCGATCCATATCGCTACGAAAATTTTCCCCCAACCATATATCATTTCTTTATCATCCACTGATCAGCCTCTCCTTAATATCCTTGCATCAACCAAGACACAATCTCCCACCGATGTTAGTCTTAATATTTACTCGTTAGATAATGCCCTTATCCGACATTTCGATAGATCGCTTAAAGTGAATCATCAGGTCATAGCAGCCGATCCTTTCGGAGGTTCGTGGTATGTGGAATGGGATGGAAAAGATGATACGGGCAGACTCGCTCCGAGCGGAGTTTACTATTATTCTCTCAAAGTTGATGGTATCCGCGACAACGGAAAATTTGTCGTTATCAGGAAGAATTAAGGTGGATTTGGTGTTAGGTTTGGGCTATCAGAAGCGGAATTCCTGAAAACGGGGCTATTATTCCGTAATTTTGCAAATCTAAGGCTACAATACTACCTTAAAACCACTTTTATGGCATCTACAAATGATTTTCGTAACGGCGCAGTCTTGAAAATGGATGGCGAACTCTATCGAATTGAAGAATATGAACACAGGACTCCGGGTAATCTCCGCGCATTTGTTCAGGCAAAACTTCGTTCACTTCGTACAGGTAATTTGAAAGAAATGCGCTATCGCTCCGGCGAATCAGTCGAGATGGTACGCATGGAAAAGAAAACATTTCAGTACCTTTATAAGGATGGCGATGATTTCGTATTTATGAACACTGAATCGTATGAGCAGATTAATGTCCCTTCGATCGTCGTAGGTACCATTGCGAAATTCATCCGTGAATCAGATAATGCCGATATTATTTTTGCTGAAGACGGGACAATAGTTGCTGTCGAAGTTCCGGCGGCTGTAAATCTCACTATCGTACAGACCGATCCAGGAATGAAAGGCGATACTGCAACGGGCGGCACAAAGTCGGCAAAACTCGAAACGGGAGCAATGGTAAACGTACCGCTTTTCTTAAACGAAGGTGATATGGTAAAAGTCGATACGCGCACGGGGCAGTACATGGAGCGTGTAAAAAAATAAAATTACGGGTCATTGCGAGGAGTCGCGTTAGCGACGACGAAGCAATCCCCTCCATTGTGGTAGACGCTCAGTCGCTACAATCTATCAGGGGATTGCTTCGTCGGGCTAAAGCCCTCATCACAATGACACAATGAGAAATAAATATTCAAAGGAGCCACGATGGATCTAACTTACTTAGAAAAAATCTTAAAAATTTTCGATGATAGTACTCTCACTGAGCTGCAGATCGAAGAAGAGGGTTCACAGATCAGATTAGCTCGGCAGAAAGAACCTGCTGCACAGATGATGTATGCTCCGCCGCCATCGTATGGTTATGGACCGGCACCAACTTCATCAGCTCCTTCAGCACCTATCGCATCAAGTGGTGAGGCATCTGCCACATCAGCCAAGACACATGAAGTAAAATCGCCAATTGTCGGAACGCTCTACCGCGCCCCTTCTCCTGATGCAGATCAGTATGTACAGCTTGGACAAAATGTCGAAGCCGGCACAACGCTCTGTATCATTGAAGCAATGAAGCTGATGAACGAGATCGAGAGTGATGCTTCAGGAAAGATCATCAAGATCCTTGTCGAGAACGGCCAGCCAGTTGAGTACGGGCAGACGTTATTTATTTTAGAGACAGCTTAAAATATTCAATAAACTTCAAGTAATGTCATTGCTTCATTCGGGCTAAAGCCCTCCTCGCTATGACACAGTTACTATAGGATTTCATCTAATGTTTCACAAAATATTAATAGCCAACCGAGGCGAGATAGCATTGCGTATTATTCGCACTTGCCGCGAGATGGGTGTGAAGACGGTTGCCGTTTATTCAGAAGCTGATAAACATTCGTTGCATGTTCGATTCGCTGATGAAGCGGTATGTATTGGTCCGCCTGCAGGAAAGCTCAGTTATCTTAATATTCCTCAGATAATTAGTGCTGCACATCTTACCAATGTTGAAGCTATTCATCCCGGTTATGGATTTTTAGCAGAGAATGCAGAGTTCGCAGACATTTGCATGGCTTCGGGTTTTACGTTTATCGGTCCAACTCCGGAGATGATCCAATCAATGGGTGATAAAGCCCATGCAAAAGAGACGATGAAAAAAGCCGGTGTGCCTGTTGTCCCAGGCACCGATGGAGTAGTCGAATCTCTTGAGGAAGCAATGGATGTTGCAAAGCAGATCGGTTTTCCTGTCATTATCAAAGCAGTTGCAGGCGGCGGCGGTCGCGGAATGCGTGTCGTCACCAAAGAAGAAGATCTTGAAGTAAATGTGCAGATGGCGCAAACTGAAGCGGTCGGTGCATTCGGAAATGGCGCAGTATATATTGAACGTTATGTTTCAAAACCACGTCACATTGAGATTCAGGTTTTCGGCGATACATTCGGAACCGTTGTTCATTATAACGAGCGCGAATGTTCTATTCAACGCCGTCATCAGAAACTTGTTGAAGAATCTCCATCGCCTGTTGTATCAGAGGCGTTGCGTAAGAAGATGGGTGACGCAGCCGTCAAAGGTGCTGCAAGTGTTGGATATGTCGGAGCCGGTACGATAGAATTTTTGCTTGATGCCGATAGTAATTTCTATTTCATGGAAATGAATACGCGCATTCAGGTCGAGCATTGCGTAACCGAACAAGTGATCGGGCTTGATCTTATCAAACAGCAGCTACATGTTGCAAGCGGCGGAAAAATTTCAAAGAAACCGCGCAAACCGCAAGGTCATGCGATCGAATGCCGAATCAATGCAGAAGATACAGATCATGATTTCCGGCCATCACCTGGAATGATCAAAAGTTTTCACGCTCCGGGTGGATATGGTGTCAGACTTGATTCTCACGTTTATAGCGGCTATGCGATCCCACCGTATTACGATTCATTGATAGGAAAACTTATTACTTTCGGCGCAGACCGCAGAGAGGCAATCGACAGAATGCAATCGGCACTCGAAGAATTTGTGATCGAAGGAATTCATACCACGATTCCATTCCACAAAGCCCTGATGCGCGATGAGCGTTTCAGAGCAGGGGATTTTGATACGCATTTCCTGGAGACTTTCCAGTGGAAGAAATAAGACCTCTAAAAAAAATATAAACTAAAAAACTTTAAAAAATGATTTTCCCAGAAAACCTAACCTACACTAAAGAACACGAATGGATTCGTGTTGAAGGCAACACTGCAATCATTGGCATCACCGATTTTGCACAAGGCGAACTTGGTGATGTGATCTATCTTGATATCCCAAGCGGCAAAGATGTAAAGGCTGGTGAATCCGTTGGTACTGTCGAAGCGGTGAAGACTGTCAGCGATATCTATACACCGATCTCGGGCAAGATCACCGAAGTGAATACTGCGATCATCGATACTCCTGAAATGGTGAATAAAGATCCCTACGCAACAGGCTGGCTGCTGAAAGTGGAGATGAGCGATCCCGGTGAAATAAAATCACATACTATGGGAGTAGGGGAGTATAAGGCGCTGATCGGGCAGTAGGGGGGATCCGAGGTGGAATAATTCCTCACCATTCGTAGTTTTTATATCTATGACGTACAGCCTGAAATATATTAACGATTCCAAGAGCAAGCATCGGTTAGTGCAGATGCTATTATCAGATTGGAAAAAAATTGAAAAGAAATTACTTGAAGCGGAATTCCTTTTGAAACTTCGCAAGGATGTTGTATCCTCACTCGATGAAATTGCCTTGTACAAACAAGGAAAGAAAAAACTGAAAACTCTCCAAGAAGTCCTGGCCGAAATGTAACACAATGCGGCAGCGAATTTACATTGATTCTTCTATGCTTGGCGGATACTTTGATAAAGAGTTTGAAGTTGATACAAAACTGTTTTTCAAGAGAGTATTTGCAAAGGAGTATGATATTTACCTTTCGGAAATAAGTAATATCGAATTATTGCCTGCACCACAATATGTTAAAGACCTCGCCGATTCCATTCCGACAGATTGTTTAGTCATCGTTGACTTTTCGAACGAAGCACAGGAACTTGCGAATCAGTACGTTGACGAAAAGATTTTAGGCAAGGCAAGTTTGAACGATGCTTATCATATTGCTATCGCTACCGTAAACCGCATTGACGTTTTAGTAAGTTGGAACTTCAGGCATATCGTGAATCTTGACAAAATTTTATTGTTTAATGGAGTAAATATGAAGCTCGGCTATCCTGTTATTGATATTCGTGCACCAAAGGAGTTAATAAGATATGAAGACTAACGAACAAATACAAACGATGCCGACTACTGTACTGACAGATTTTCACGCCGTTGATTTCTTCCGAAACGTGAAAGAGCAGATTTCAAAAGAAATCGAAGGTATGAGCTACGAGCAGATAAAAAAATACTTCGCCGAAAAATTAAAAGAGAGTAAGCTTGCTTCGTTGCAAAGATAACCATTGCCCGACCCTGCTGCCTTGAAACCCAAGCCTATACCCAAATCGCTGACGGCGATGAAAACAGATTAGCCCACGGTTTCAACAGTGGGCGGGATTTACTCTTTTACGAATTTTGCTGTGCTGATAGTGCCTTTTTTATCTGTTGCTTTTACGAAATACATTCCTTTGGGAAGTCTCGATACATCTACTTCTTCTTGATCTGAATTTATTAATATCTTTTCAAGAATTTGTTCGTTAATATCAACAATCTCAATAGTATTTCCAATTCGGTTTTCGATGGTAATTTTATTTGAAGTTGGATCAGGATAGAGAGAAAGGTTAGAGTTTGCATTTGACTCGGCTTTAACCTCTGCTAGAAATAAATCATCGCCGTAAGAATTATTATATCTTACAGAACAATCGGGGTAAATAGTAAAAACCCAATAATGCCTTCCAATACATCCTGAAGGGCAATCATTCCACCCAAACTTGTAGTTAAGAGTTATTGCAGTATCTGAGGTTTTCTGTAGTATCTGATCACCATCACCTGCACCTATGGGATCGGGTCTAGCATCTGTGGGATCATTGCTTAACATATTCCACTCTTTCGTCAACGCCAAGATATTTTGAAAAATTGGAGTATGGAGGTAAATCGTTTTATTTTGTTTATAACCGAGTGAAACAGAATCAACAATGATTCCGAAAGTATGAATCATGCTGTCAATCTTACCATTCCCGGTAGGAATTGTTTTTTTTGCTAAATAATTTTTCCAAGGAATAGTAGTATCTATGTTCAAGATGATTTTTCTTTAGTGAAAAGGAGCTATAATCTTTAAGAAAACGTGCATGGATAAAAATAGGACCTCGAATGTCACTATAATATTGGCTATAAAGATTTACTCGTCCCATAATTGTATCCGTCGCTCGTAACCCAGAATTATATACTGCAATAAGTGTTCTAAGGAAAGTATCTTGAAGTGCTTGAGGAATGTTCGTACTGTCAGTATATGTAGGGTTTCTTTCAATCATTAGGTCAAGGGTTATTCTTGCAGCATCTTCAGCAAATAGGTTAACTATAGAATCAGGCGCTGTGCAACTTGACGGCACACCCTGAGAATATCCTGTTACTGCAAAGCAGGCGAGGAGTGAAGCTATGATGAAGACTTTCATACCATTCGTTCAAAATAAGATGAATTGAAGCTGCAATAAGAACTGTAACAAAGCGGAACCAATTCCCCACGAAAATCCTTTTCAACGCTTCGAAATTTTACAACTGAATTCAGTCGGCACAGACGGCTGAAAAGAGAACGTTTTTTTTTTGTAGTCAACAATAGACTCACAAGAAGAACGTTTTTTTTTTGTACTCATGGCACATTCAGGCGATTCTGTTCTCATTTTAGATTTTGGTTCACAATATACTCAACTCATTGCCCGCCGCGTCCGCGAGCATGGCGTTTATGCTGAGATACTTCCATGTAACGCTCCGCTTGCTGAGATAAAAGAATTTAATCTATCAGCCATTATTCTTTCAGGCGGACCTTCCAGCATTTATGCCGAAGGCGCCCCGCGCTGTGATTCAGCCGTATTCACGATGGGCAAACCGATCCTCGGTATCTGTTACGGCTTGCAGATGATCGCTTATGATATGGGCGGCGAAGTCGATAACAGCGCAAAAAAAGAATACGGCAGAGCCGAGCTTATCATTGATGATAAGGACTGCAAACTTTTTGCTGACATTGCCGAGCGTACGACAGTCTGGATGTCGCATGGCGATAAAGTGACGAAAATGCCGACGGGGTTTCGCATCGTTGCGCATTCAAAAAATTCGCCGATCTCTGCAATTGCTAATGACGAGAAAAAAATATATGCAATTCAATTTCATCCTGAAGTTGTGCATACGGTTGGCGGTGCGCAATTACTCGGAAATTTTCTCTTTGATATTGCCGGAGTAAAAGGTGGATGGAATTCACAGAATTTTATCGAAGCAACAGTTGCCGAAATAAAAGTGAAGGTCGGTGATAAAACCGTAATTTGCGCGCTATCAGGAGGTGTAGATTCTGCCGTTGCAGCAGTGCTGGTTCATCGCGCCATCGGCAATCAGCTTAAATGTATTCATGTTGATAACGGCTTAATGCGCCGCGGCGAAAGCGCAGAAGTGCTACATACCTTCCGCGATCATTTCGGAATTGATCTCGATTTCGCCGACTCATCCGAAATGTTTCTGACTCGCTTAAAAGATATTACCGATCCCGAACAAAAAAGAAAAATTATCGGTAAAGCATTCATTGATGTACTTGCTGAAGAAGCAAAAAAATTTTCGGATGCGAAATTTCTCGTACAAGGTACGATCTACCCCGATGTGATCGAATCGGTTTCCTTCAAAGGTCCATCGGCAACAATTAAATCGCATCATAATGTCGGCGGTTTGCCTGAACTAATGGAGCTTGATCTGATCGAGCCATTACGCGAATTATTCAAAGATGAAGTCCGCAATGTGGGCAGAGCACTTGGCATTCCTGAACATTTTATTGACCGCCATCCTTTTCCGGGACCGGGACTTTCGATCAGAGTCATCGGCGACATCACGAAAGAAAAACTCGACTTGCTTCGTTCCGCCGATTCGATCTTCATCGAAGAGCTTCGCGCATCGAATCTCTATCATACCACATGGCAGGCATTTGCTGTGCTGCTTCCAGTCAGGACGGTCGGTGTAATGGGCGATGAACGGACGTATGATAATGTTTGCGCTCTCCGCGCTGTATCCAGCGTTGACGGTATGACAGCCGATTGGTCTCGATTCCCTCACGAATTTCTTGCAAGTGTCTCCAACAGAATTGCTAATGAAGTCCGTGGAATTTCAAGGGTAGTCTATGATATTAGTTCGAAGCCTCCTGCAACCATTGAATGGGAGTAGTGGCATTTGAGCCATTTTGTTAGAAATAAACAAGTTGCGGTTCTTTTTACGCCGTCAAATTCTGCATAATGAGCGGAATTGATCGTTTGACGGGTTCAAAGTTGGAGTACCTTAAAGGAATCCTCTGGCATTAAATTTGCGTATATTTGTTCGAGGTCACAATTTTGTCGTATTTTTGTACGCTAAAGGATTGCAACATTGCGACTTGTAACTTTTTTTAATCTATAAAGGAGTCTTGGTAAAATGAAATCACCACACATGTTTTCTCGAGTCTTAGCTATCGCATGCATTGCGATGGTGGCGCTTTCGAGTTGCTCGAATAAAGCGACGGAAGAGCAAATGAAAAAAATTCGCGACCTGGATCAAAGCCGTGACGGCTTGAAAATGGATCTTGAGCGTGCAAAGGGTAATCTGAGCGACGTTCAGGGAAAACTCGCTGCACAGGATAGAGATATGGCAGATTGCAGTGCTCAGACAGCTGCTGTTCGCGCCGGACTTGTAAATTGGCCGAACATTTGGGCAGATAGTGTAGAGTGGCGCATGGCACCTCCACCGCCACCTCCGATGACTGCACCAGCTAAAAAGAAACATCGCTAATCTCTCACCATAAATACAGGAGACTAAAAAATGAAAAAAACTTCAATTTTACTCACAGCACTTATGGTGCTATCACTTGCCGGAATTTCTTCGGCACAGGAGAGAAATAAATATAACTCGAATTATCCCGAAGATTTCACGAAAGAACAGGCTGATTCTACGATTTCATATCGCACCAGCGAGATCAATAATCTTCGTGACCAACTAAGAACTACAACGGACGCCGGCACGAGAGCAAGCGCCGATCTTCAACAGAGAATGGCAGATAACGATAAGTGCAAGAACGAGCTATATGCTCTCTGTGGCACAGATCGTAATGGATATAATGCCTATCGTGAGCGCTTGGCAAAAGATGAGCAGGAGTTGAATTCGCTTCGCTCACTTTCTCCGGATCAGTTGAATCAGAATAAGCCGAGAGTTCAAGCTCTTGAGAGCGAGATCCGCACTTTACGCGGTGATAAGCTTGTACTTATTCCGGATCATCACAGCCGTGTGATGGCAATGTCGAATACCTATATGCAAATGAGGCATGGAATGGTACCGCCGAATATGGTTTATACCGTTGGCACATGGCGTAAAGACCGCGATTGTCTTTGGAACATTGCAAAAAAACCGGATATCTATAACGATCCTTTTGCATGGCCGAAGATCTGGCATACCAATAGTGATCAGATCAAGAATCCTGATCTCATCTATCCAGGCCAGCAGCTTACAATCATGAAAACTGCAGTCACGGTAGAAGATAAAGATATGACGGGATATCGTCATCGCAAACATTAATTCGCAGCTACGAAAGTAAAACGCTTATTAAAACGTAATTAGATTTGAAAGACCGTTTTTCCGAAAGGAAGAACGGTCTTTCACTTTTTATCATCTTTCTTGGTTATATAGAGTATGGAAGTAGTAGAACGAAAAATACGAGTAGCGCCGACTGAAGCAGTTTTGCTTTTCGGTCCGCAAGATCAATATCTTCGACTTATCGAACAGCGGTTCGATGCAAGGATCATTGCAAGAGGCGATGTGATCTTATTGCAAGGATCATTGCAGGAAGTAACATCTATCGAAAAAGTATTTAGTGAATTATCCTTTCTCCTTGCGAAAGCCGGGCACTTATCAAAAACAGATGTAACAACTGTTATAGACATTGTCTCTGCAGGAAAAGAAGTAGCGCAGAATTTTGCTGAACTGGAATCGATCGTTCTTTTTACGCACAATCAACCGATCAGAGTCAAGACACCGACACAGATTGAATATTACAAAGCTGTTAAGAAGAATGATATTGTTTTTGCAATCGGTCCTGCAGGTACCGGTAAAACATATTTAGCGGTTGCAATGGCGATCTCGGCACTGAAGACACGCGAAGTAGCAAAAATTATTCTTGCCAGGCCGGCCGTTGAGGCAGGAGAAAGCCTGGGTTTTTTACCCGGCGATCTATCACAGAAAGTTGATCCGTACCTAAGACCTCTATATGATGCTGCAGAAGAAATGATGACAGCTGAGAAACTTAAGGGGTACATAGAGCGAGGTACTGTCGAAGTTGTGCCACTTGCTTATATGCGGGGAAGAACGCTCAATAATGCCTTCGTGATTCTCGATGAAGCACAGAATGCGACCACAATGCAAATGAAAATGTTTTTAACGAGAATCGGAATCGGATCGAAAGTGATTGTTACCGGCGATATGACACAGATTGATCTTCCGTCGCGTACGCAATCAGGATTAATACAGATTCAGGAGATACTTCAGGGTGTAGAAGGAATTTCAATGGTGTATTTTAATAAAGCCGATGTTATGCGGCACAAGTTAGTTCGCGAGATCATCGAAGCGTATGAAAATTATAATAATAAAGGTGTTGAACTGACACTTACAACTAACGGAAGCAAAGAAGAAAAGAAATAGTACATCAAATGGATGTCTTCACCATAGGATTTATAACGATTACCTGGGTCGATATTCTCGATATTCTTTTGGTTACTTTTCTATTTTACAGGATTTACGTTGCAATGCGCGGTACTATTGCAGCGCAGGTTTTTCTAGGGTTAATGCTCGTGATAATCGGTTCGATCATTGCACGGGCTGTGGATATGAAAGCCTTGTCTTGGATTTTAAAGACACTTACCGATATTTGGGTTATAGCACTTATCGTTCTGTTTCAACCTGAACTGCGCAGACTATTGCTCTATCTAGGAAGAAATCCTATTGTCAAATTTTTTATTCGCACTGATGTAAAAGAATATGCCGATATCATCGTCAGGGCATTTGAGGAATTGCGACAACGCCATGAAGGAGCACTTATAATAATTATTCGTACAACTGATATAAAACTTTTTGTTGATACGGGATTGCCGCTCCATGCACACATATCCAAGGAGCTTTTAGTGACAATCTTTAATAAACGAAGCCCACTTCATGACGGTGCAGTTATTATTAAAGATCGCTACATCGAAGCTGCACGATGTACCTTGCCCCTATCGGGAGTTGAAGCGATCGGAGAAAAAATGCTAGGTACACGTCACCGCGCTGCGCTCGGAATTTCCGAACAGGCAGATGTCGTTGCCCTCGTGCTTTCGGAAGAAACGGGAGAATTTGCTTTTGCAAAATCCGGAAAACTTTCTCTCAATCTTTCAGGCGAAGAGCTTCGCGAGAAGATCACGTCGGCCATCACAGGACCCATCGTTGTAACTACAAATATTCATCTGACAGGTACTTCAAAGGATTATGCACTTGAATCAAGAGAAGGAACTGACAGGTAATTAAAAACTCTCCATGCTTCATTCCGCTCAAAATAATTTTTCTCACGAACGTTCTCATTTGCTGGAATTTCTTCGATCCCGGGGAATTTCTAATGCTTCGGTGCTTCGGGCAATGGGGAAAATACCCAGAGAACAATTTTTGGAAAAGAACTTTGCTCGCCGCGCCTATGAGGATTCAGCGTTGCCCATTGGATCGGGGCAAACGATATCCCAGCCATATACTGTTGCCTATATGACACAAGCTCTTCAATTAAAAACCGGTGAAAAAGTTTTGGAGATCGGCACCGGTTCCGGTTATCAGGCAGCGGTGCTAGCTGAATTAGGATGCAAGGTATTTACTATCGAGAGGCACCAGTCGCTTTTGCAAATTGCGCGTAAGCGATTTGATGCTCTTGGCTATCATGATATTATTTCAAGGTCTGGGGATGGGTCACGAGGATGGCCGGAATATGCGCCGTTCGATGCGATCATCGTAACGGCAGGAGCGCCTGATGTGCCCGAGACGCTTACAAAACAGCTTGATCTAAATGGGGGCAGACTTCTTGTTCCTGTCGGTTCGCTCGATATTCAGCGAATGTATCTTGTAAAAAATCTGCTGGGTAAACTTGCTGTCGAAGAGTTACCGGAGTTCAAATTTGTGCCTCTTGTCGGAAAAGAAGGCTGGGATCAGGAAGAGCGCGCTTAAATGAGACAGATTGAAGTCATTACCGGACCAACTGCTTCAGGCAAGACGGCTCTTGCTTTGCAGCGCTTCGAATCGAATCGGAGTATTGAAATCGTCAACGCTGATGCATCGCTATTATATTATGGTTTTGAGATAGGAACTGCAAAACCTTCGATAGAAATTCGAAAACTGATACCACATCATCTTATTGATATTTTGAAACCGAATGAGCGCTTTAATGCTTCGGATTATTCCAAAGCGGCTCGGGATATAATAAGAAGAATATCCGCAAATGGAAAAACACCGCTTATAGTAGGAGGAACGGGGTTTTATATTGACGCTCTGTTCTTCGGTATTACGCCTTTTGAGGCTGACGAAAAAAAATTAGCGGTAGCTCGTTCCGGAGTTGCCAAAGAAATGAAAGAAATGGGATTCGATAAAATGCACGAACGGCTACAGGAAGTCGATCCGGTACTCTATGAGCAAATAGCGCGCGAGCGCAACCCGAGAAGATTAGAGCGTGCATGGGAATTCTTTTATGCAACAGGAATCCCGCTTGGTGAAGCGCGTAAAGAAAAGGCGGAGCCTTTTGAATTCCAACCATCGTTTACACTTATCGAAGTTGATCGAGAGAAACTTCAGGAAAAAATCGTAGCTCGTATTGATGATATGCTTGCTGCCGGGTGGTTGAAAGAAGTTGAAAAATTGCTTCAAAGTGGTGTAACGGAGACGATGCCTGCTATGAATGCGATCGGTTATAGAGAACTTGCTCAAGTTGTGCGCGGTGAGAAACCCCTTGAGGCAGCACGAGAAGAGATCATTATTCGCACCCGTCAATATGCAAAGCGGCAAGCGACATGGATGAAACGATATAAGCGATAATTTAAATGTTCATCAGACTCAATTCTATAGAGATCTTTGCTCATCATGGTGTTTATGAAGAAGAGATCAGGAATGGCAATCATTTTGAGATCGATTTGGAAGTTGAAGTCGCAGATACTTCCGGAGCGAGGACTGATGATCTTGCCGATGCACTTGATTATACCAAATTATATACTACAGTCGTAAAAGTCTCGGAAAACAAAAGATACAACTTGCTCGAAGCTTTTGCCAGCGATATTTGTATGGTGATATCAGATACATTCTCAGAGGTGCGCAGTGTCGGTGTAAAAGTCCGAAAGATGAATGCACCTGTCGGAGGAAAGCTCAAATCCGTTGAAGTAGAGTACAAATGCCGTAGTGGTGAGTAGCCAAAATATGCATAGAGTCTACATTGCAATTGGTACGAATATTGAGCCGCGCTTGAAGCGTATCCAAGAGGCATTTAATACATTATCGCAATTCTGTGTGATAGAAAAGAAGAGCTCTATATACGAAACTGCCCCGTATGGCTATGCGGAACAGGCAGATTTTCTTAACACTGTTATTCTTGTGCAAACAGAGTTAGAACTTGAGCCATTGCATCGCTCTTTAAAAATTCTGGAAAGTGAATTGGGCCGTTCAGAGCGTGAAAGGTGGCATGAGCGCGAAATAGACTTTGATATTTTATTTTATGATGATGTTGTTATGGATTCACCATCATTAACCGTGCCGCATAAAGAGTTGCAAAACAGGAGTTTTGTACTTGTACCGATGAATGAGATTGCTGCTGATTTTATTCATCCAGTACTGAAAAAAAATATTGCATCGCTTTTAGAGCAATTTCATTACGATAAAAATAGCATTCACTTGGTCAACGCGTGAATAAAATGTCAGTAACAAATGACGTCGCATATGCACTATCCCGCTCTATGAAGCAGGAAGTGCTGCCTATTCGTTATATAGCTGTTGAAGGTCCTATTGGCGTTGGGAAATCAACTCTTGCAGATATGCTTGCCCACCACTTTAGAGCACGTTTGATTTTAGAACGCTATGAAGAAAATCCATTCCTGCAAACATTTTATGACGATCGTCGCCGTACTGCGTTTCAGACCCAGCTTTTCTTTTTACTTTCGCGCTACAGACAGCAGCAGGAGCTTATCCATACCGATCTTTTCTATGAGAGCTGCGTCAGCGATTATCTTTTTTCAAAAGACCGGATTTTTGCCGAGGTAAACCTGACTCGGGACGAGTTAAAGCTTTATGAAGAGGTGACTTCTGCATTAGATAAAACGGTGCCGATGCCGGATGTCGTGATCTATTTGCAGGGAAGTGTAAGTTTGCTGCAGCAAAACATAAAAAAACGCGGACGTAACTTTGAAAAAAATATGAACCGCGAATATCTGGAGCAGATCGTCAGTGCCTATAACGATTTTTTCTTTCACTACCGTGATACACGCCTGATCGTTGCAAGCTGTGACGACTTTGACTTCTTGCGGATGCCTGAACATTTTCAAAGACTTGTAAGTACGATCTTGCGCAGTCCGTATCCACCGGTAGAATATCTTTCAAAAGGCGAACCATTTTTTGAATTAATTAATAACTAACCTGCGCTCATGCGGATCTTTATTGAATTATTTATTCTCTTCTTTGCCCTATTAACGATCTATCGCAGACTAATCAGGCCATTTATTGAAGGGATAAGCGGAAAGAGGAAACCTAATAATCAAACAAGGACTGCGCAAAGCTCGGAATTTACTTCGGCTTCAACGAAAAAAAACAGTAAACACATTGAACAGAAGGAAATTCAGGATGCGGAATTTGAAGAGATAAAGTAATTTAAAAACTCCATTGTGCTGCCAATCGCGCTTCGATCTGTCTTGAAGAATTAGAAGTGTTCGAATCAAATGTTTGATGGCTGACGAAGCTATACCAGATCGAACTATACAGTCTGGGTCCTTTTACCGCTAATTGGTCTATCGTAATAGTAAGGAGCGGACCAATTCGGTCGAGACTTTCCTGCAATGAAAGTGAAGTCTGTGATGAAGTTGCAATCGGTGCAAACCGGCGCATAATAAATGCTCTTGCACCAAGTTTTACTAATATCGGTGAACGTGAGTTTTTATCCATAAGATTTAGGGTTAAATCTCCGGAAAATTCCGATGTGCGGAGAATTGGACGCTCAGTGAATGCTGCGACATTATATGCACCACGTTCGTATAGACGTAAATCAAAAATACCTTCGATTGCTGATAGAGCATCCCAGATAATGGGTAGTCTTCCCAACGAAATTCGAATGCTATCAGAGCCATTGACGCCACGTATTAGGTAGTCACGAGCTGTGGTTGAACCCGCAATAGGTGCTGAAAAATCATAGACAGAATAATTTGCAAAAACTTCGCCGCGAATTTGATGCTGGAAAGATGGAGTGCGAAAGATAACTTGTGATGTGAATGCAATCGTCTTACTGACATAATTCTGTAAGCTCCTGTCACTTCCAAGATAGACAAGATGACTTCTTGCCAGACGAATTTCATTTGACATTTCCAGTGAAGACGAAAAAAAATGATCATATTGAAGCGTACCCCCAAGATTCAGTTCGTCGCGATCATCATGATTCTCAGTACTTGGAGTATCGTAACGGTAGATCCGCGAACTAAAATTTGCGTTTAGTGCATCGCGCTCAGCTAGAGGGAGGTTGGCGGTAAACTGAAGTGATGTTACCTTTCCGTCGAAACTTGTAGCTCCAAGGGCATCGGTGAGCTTTTTTACCGCAAGTGCGGATAGTGTACCGGTTTCTCCCTGCAATATATCGCTAGTCTCATTTCGCTCATCGAATTTTATTTCCATTGAGAGTTGTGTGGTACGTATTGCATCACTAGCGTCACCGAGCAAAAAATCGAATCTTCCTGAAAATGCGGCGTCGAGCGCGTTTGTCGTTGAAGGCACCAGGAAAGTAGAGGAAATAAGTGTTGTCGTCGGAAGAGAGGTAATATCAACGCTCGGTGTTCGACGGGTTATCTGTTGCGGGAGAATATCAATGCGAAAATTTCCGATGAGGCGTCTTTTAATAAATGGGTATTGTAATGCTTCGTGAAGTTCATAATCTACTTCTGAGCGTTCTTGTTTTGCTAATACTCCTGACGTATCTTTCGAGAAAAAAAAATCCCGGCGTTTGACAGCTACTCCGCCAGAGGCATCGTTATTTCCACTTTCGCCGAAATTCGAAAGAAGATGCACTTGGATATTATCGTTTCGTGATACTTCATGGAAAAGAGTATCAGATAACGATTGAACACTCCAAGCCCCGAAGTGCCGTTCATCGAGAGCCACACTTCCATCAAATATATTCTCATCGGACAACTGAATTGGAGATGTTGTAATTCCTGCGTGAATGATCGTGCCTGAGAATGTTCCAATCGCGAAAGATTTGCGAGCGATGCCGGCGCCGGCGGTGATTTCTATCGGCGAAGCAGGAAAATATTTTCCGCCCAGGACACCATATCCATCGGTAACATTTGCAAGTGTTCCGAGCTGCGAAACTGCTTGCTCAGTTCCAGAACGGAGCGAGTACGTTGAACCAAAAAAAGATATTGTCAATCCATTCCGTTTTGCATCGAATGGGTAATCCGCATTGATGAGGGCATTTGCCTCGCTTGTACGGACGCGTGTATCTTCACGGAGCCGTGAGCGCCCTTCGCCGCTGATAAAAAAATGCGGAGTCAGTGAATCAGCAATGATAAATGTATTCGAAGATAATCGTAAACTCGAACTCCATGTATAAAGCGATAGGGTGTGTATGAAATCAAAGGCAGTGTAACTTATGGGGTTTAATGTAAACAGGGAATCTATACCTGGAAGCGAGGAGATCGAACCGGGTGTCCACCAGAGGCGCTCAGGAAAAATTTGCGCATGGAGTGAACCTTCGAGCGCTGCGAAAAAAAATAATTGAATGATGAATAATAATATTCTTCGGGGCAAGATTTCTTTTGAATACTTCAACCATTCTAATCTAACCTTAGCTCCCGTTAATGGGACTCTCTTATGACTTTGGTTTAATAAATACGGTGACTGTATCCTTTGCTGCACTTGCCCATATACCTATTCCGCCAGTAATATGGTTGAGGGAAGATTGATAATGTATCTGTGCATTTTGCCCGTAGCCAACCTGACGTTTATAATCAACCCAATTTGAATCAAGAGCAAGAAAGCTTAATAGGTTTGGACCGAACCAACCGAAGAGACGTGAATAGATAATAATCCGTGGCGCCGTTTGTATAAATGAATATCGCACATATGCCGAGGTATCAACCGGTGGTCCGAAAAGATTAGTTGATACTTTCCCGAAATTCGTATCTAATGCGCTGACTTCAAGCATATATCTTCGTGTCTGAGCGTCAACAGGTCCGGCTAAAAGTGTGTAGGTGAACGTCGAGGCATTCGTAGTATCGAGAAACAGAATTCGATCCTTTGGGAAGGTGCTGTCTACATTGATATATTGAATCGGCATTGGTACTGTCGTAGTTGCAGTGACTACATGATCTTTTATTCTCACAGTAAGCGTATATGTTTTTCCACCTTCTATTATAAGGGTCGATGAAGGAAGATAGTACCTTCCCTTTGCCGCAGAAGGTAAAAGAATGTATTCTTTTCCGCCTTCAGAAACGCGAACATCTGCACCCGTAATAGCATAGGAAGAATCGGTATATAAATCTGTGAAGGGTGTTGAGTAATGCAGAATAACGGAATCGATCCCTCTGCCGGGATAAATAAATCCTTCGACCACTACTTGTTCTTTGTATTGCGACGTGATCGCACCATCGCATCCATTAAGTGCTGCAATAAAAAGTGCAAGAAAAAATATAATGTTTTGTTTCATCTAATGTCTAAAGTTTTTTGCATTAGTGGGTAGGACTTTCGTCCGTCCCACCAATTATGTTTTCTAAAATTTTATTTGTAAACCGAATGTCGGCAATATGGGTAGCAGCCTCACGTCTTCACTTGTTGCGGGGTTGCTGCCGGTATCAATTCGTCTGAACCATACGTTACGATGATTATAAACATTGTAAATATCAAAATTCAGTTCGGCATTTCGCTTCTCGCTCAATAGGCAGAACGAGTATGTTGCTGAAACATCAAGCCTGTTGTATGGCTCCAGACGTAAGCCATTCTTTGTGCCATCGATTGGAATAAGTTTTCCGTTATAATCAGGTTCTCCTGCATTATAGAGTGCAGTAGTTTGCGAATAAGCCTGACCGGTGGCATACACAAATGTCGAGCCGAGTGTCCATCTGTCGTTGACGCGATAAGTAATAACAAGATTCAGATCATTTCTCCTGTCGTAGGTCGGCGGAAAAGTATTTCCATTATCAATCTCCGGAAACTTCCTTCGGGTATATGCAAGTGTATACCCCAGCCAGCCCGTCCAATTGCCGACACGTTTTTGAAGGAAGAATTCAACTCCATAAGAAAATCCGTTTCCGACAAAAAAGACGTCACTCAATTTACTGCCGCCAAGTATATTTGGCTTAAGTTCTACCAGATTTGTATATGTTTTATAATAGGTTTCAACATCGAATGTAAAACCTTCGAACGGCGCTGTCGAAATACCGAGTACATATTGATTGGCAGCCGAAGCTGCTTGTGTTGAATCGACGGGAAGCCAAATATCAGAAGCGGTAAAAAGAGGATTCGATGACAGCTTTAAATACTGATGATAAATTCCATAACTTGCTTTAAGTGTAATATCGGGATTGACGATATAACGAATAGCAATGCGCGGATCAATTCCGATCTCCTTGCGGGAAGAAATTCCATCGATGCGCAAGCCTGTCGTTAACGCCCAGCGTTCATCAGGCTTCCATTCATCAGAAATATATCCGGCATAGTAAAGAGGTGTCAAGTCAATATTTGAATTTGGCGGGTTACTTGCCTGTGTTATGAGCAGACGAAAATGATATTGCGAAAGTTGGAAACCGGTCTTTATTTCATGTTGGCTGCCAAGAAAATATTCCAGATCCCCATGCAGAGAGTAGTCATATATCTGATTATTAAAATTGAAGGAGTTCGTACCAAGTCCGAAATTTAGCAGTGAAAAATAATGACTTCCGTTAAAATTTACTTTCATGAAAAGGGCATTCGAAAAGAGGTGCGTCCAGCTTGCATTTGCTGATTGATTACCCCAATTCAATCCTACTGATGAAGCAGATTTGCCGTTCTCGAACGTTAAATTGTCGGATCCTCCATAACCTGATACAGCGATCTTATCACTTTGCCCCAGGCTCTGTGTAAATTTTCCGTTCAGATCGTAGAAATGATAATTTGGGATATTAAGGCTTTGCGTCAACCCGGTTGCATTCAAAATTACATCAATGTATGTTCGTCTGGCTGAAAGGGTTAAAGCTCCATCGCCGAGCGGTGTTTCGATCGTACCGCGACTTGATATAAGACCGAGAGTAAGCTTGGCATTGGTTTTATAAAGATCACCATCTTTATCGGTGACATTCAATACTGCTGATAGCCTGCCTCCATACTCCGCAGGAAAGCCGCCTTTGATCAACTCGACATCTTTGATCGCATCAGAGTTGAATGTAGAAAAGAATCCGAAAAAATGGCTGGGGTTATAGAGCGTACTGCCATCAAGCAAGATAAGGTTCTGATCGGGTGAGCCACCCCGTACGTAAAGGCCGGCAGAAATTTCACTTATCGTCTGTACGCCGGGAATAAGCTGCAATATTCTGAAAATATCAGATTCGCCCGCTTTTGGCAAATTAGCAACTTGTGAAGGGTTTATTTCAACGCGAGAAACTTGCGGCGCTTCGCGCTCATCTTTTTCTTTATCGGTTTCAACTGTGATCTCGCTGCCTTGAATACTTTCTGTTACTAAAATAAAATTTTCTGTCATTTGCTGACCCTGCGATAGTCGAATATTTTTCTTTAACGATCTATAGCCTAATGAACTGACTTCAAGCACAAGATCGGTCTCGCTGGGAAGATGCAGAGCAAAATATCCGCTTCTGTTGCTGATGGCACCGCGCTTAAGAGAACGGACACGGATCGTCGCGCCGATGATCGTCTCACCGGAAAGTGAATCTTTGATATAGCCTGAAATTATCGCATCTGCTGAATCAGACGGAGTAAGAAATGTCGATGCTAAACTATCTTTTGACGCAATAAGGCATAAAAAAAATAGAAAAAATGCAAGAATTTGTCGAATCATCCTCTTATAAGACGTTTTAATGGGAAAGATATTTTAATGTGCTTGGATGATGGTATGATTTAGCGATGGTACGGTACCGGGAACAGCTTTGTTACGCGGAAAATCGAACCAAGAAGATCAGATTTTATCCTGTTTTCGCGATCATAATAGTCCGCTTAAGTTACATGCAGCAAAAGCCCGAATTCACAAAAAAAACAATGGAAAATTTCTGAAACTCTCAGTAAAGCACTGGCTTAATAGAAATAGCCATACACAACGTCCATCTCATCGGTGCTCTTTAAGCCAAAGGTGATCACGTTATTCGTCGTGTTATTATACGTAACAATTGTTTTAATCCCTTCGCCTTGATTCACAATGATGGGCGGATTATACGTTTTTACTAAAGGATGTGACCAATCTGTGCTTTCATAAATTAATTCTCCGTTACGCGGACCGCCGGAGATGAATATCTGAAATTTTTGACCGTGAGCATGGCAATGGGAAGTGAGCGTGAAAATACTTGCTGCGTAAGGAAATGTATTTATTAGGGAATCAATAACAACCGTTTGCTTATGAGGCGGTAATGTGAAGTCTGTTTTCGGTTGAAAAATAGTTTGCGCTGAATGTTGAACTGCGGATGCCGGTACGGTATAGAGATTTGCATAACAAGCGCCGGAAATAGTGGACGTTCCGTCATTGATGAAATGTGTATTCATATCTATACCAATATGAGCCGGAAGCTGGAGCGCAACACCAGGAGGAAAATTATAATCATCTTCTTCGATCATCGAACCTCCGAGAAATACATGCCAATTCATTTGGCTTTCGGTTGAAAAATTATACGTACCATCAGGATTGCGAAGATCACGCATAACATTAAATCCCGGCAAATCTGTAGATGGAGTACTTGGATCAAACAAATACATTACCATGTGATGACTATTCGGAAGTAACTTCGAATGGATGCGATTGATAAAGATCGGCGCCGAATTACCGAGATCGCGATAAATAAAAATTTCCCGCTCGAAATTCGGAGCAATATCAAACTTACCTGAACTAATCTGAAATCCTGTTCCTGTAGCCGGTGGATCGAGCGGAGTGGCAGCAGGTGCGGGAGGAACAACAGTGCTTGCTGTATTACATGAAGAAAGTGTGAGGACAGTACAGAATACTGTCGCAATAATTGCAAAAATAAAATAACGGTTTTTAGGGATACTCATAGTGATGCTGATTTTGTGAAGTAACTGCTAACAATGATTTTGGAATGGAATTCCCTTATTTTCAAGCAAGAATCAGGGCTTTCATCTCAGTAAATCGGCAGCATCACTGCAGGCTGCTCGATCCCCGAATGCTCATCCTCATTCACTGATGAAATTACCAGAGGGGTCAGATCATAGATCACGTCGCCGCGATCCTGGCTTGTATGGAGGATGCTCTTTGTTTCTTTCACGTCAATAAGTTCACCGAGAAGTGTAGCGGAGTTCGAGCGAAGGATCTTTACTTTGCGGTATTCGCCTACTTCGGCATCGATGCGCGGGAAGACGACCATTTTATTCGTATCGGTTCGACCTTTCCATTCAGCCTCGTTCTTCTTTGAGCGTCCTTCAATGAGTATGGTATGTTCTTTCCCGGTTTCCATTAAATTCTTTCGAGCCGCAATTTCATTTTGCATCGCGATGATCTGACTTAAACGCCTTGATTTCTCATGTGAAGGTACGTCGTCAGGTAGGGTATCAAATGCTTTCGTATTAGGGCGGGGTGAATAGTTGAACGTATATGCGCCTTCATATTCCACCTCGCGCATAACGGACATTGTATCTAAATGATCTTCAAGAGTCTCGGTACAAAAACCAACGATAATATCTGTCGATAGCGTCGATTCGGGCATTGCTTTCTTGATCATCTCGATGATGCTCATATAATGAGCGCGCGTATACGTGCGGTTCATCAATTTCAGAATGCGATCAGATCCTGATTGCAATGGCAGATGAATAGACTTACAAATATTATCATGGCTTGCTATCGTATCAGTAAGCTTCTGATCGAAATCCTGAGGATGGCTTGTCGTATAACGAAGGCGGACTTTCGGAACAGCTCGGGCACATGCGGCAAGCAGATCGGAAAAATCTTTTCCTTCATCTTCATAAGAATTTACATTCTGACCAAGCAAGGTGATCTCTTTGAAACCCTGCTGCTCAAGTTGTTTGCACTCATCGGCAATAGAACTCAATGTTCGTGAGCGCTCTCTGCCTCGCGTAAATGGCACGACGCAGAATGTGCAGAATTTATCACAGCCGCGCATCACGGAAATATATGCAATGATCCCTTCGGCTCGGAAGGGTAGAATGTCGTCGTAGGTTTCAGTTCGCGAAAGTTTGACCGCTATACCGTTCTCTCCGGAATCGCGTGTCGCTTCAACAAGTGCCGGAAGTTTTCGGTATTCATCGGGTCCGACGACAAGATCAATAATATTATCTTTGCTTTGGAGGAGGTCTTTACGTAAATGCTCAGCCATACAGCCAAGCAAACCCATGACCATTTTAGGTTTACGACGCTTCGCACCTCTCCAGTGACGTAAGCGGTTCCAAACTTTATCTTCTGCGTTTTCGCGGATTGCACAGGTATTCATAAATGCCAGATCGGCTTCGGCTAAAACGGTCGTAGGCGTATAACCTGCCTTATGCAGCACGGAAAGCACGACTTCCGTATCTGCGACATTCATCTGGCAGCCATAGGTCTCAATATATACTTTTTTATTATTCATCAAGGAATCCTATAACTTTGCAGGCGTGATTCGCGTTCACTATTACTGAGTGTCATTGCGAGGAGTCGCGAAGCGACGACGAAGCAATCCCCTAAATCGTGGTAAACCTTTACTCTTACCAATACTTTTCGGAGATTGCTTCGTCGGGCTAAAGCCTATGCTTCCTAATCGTCGCATACCCTCGCAATGACACCATTTAAACTTTTGTTTTATTATGAAGACAATCAAATTCGTTTTCTCATTTTTTCTTCTATTCGTCTTTGCAAATTCCGTCCATGCCCAATATTGGAGCGTCTGGCAGAAAAAGCATAACATTACACTCGGATTATCATCCGATGAAAAGTGGGCATTCTTCATTCAAAAAAATGATGCAGGAATTGATAATATTTATAAAGTAGAGTTAAAGACGAATGCCGTAACTCCCGTCACGAACTTTACCGAGCGCCCGGTACTTAGCGGTATCGTACTCTTTGGAAAATCACCTGCCGTCGTTTATTCGCGTGCTGCAAGTACGAAAGGGGATGATGTTCATCTCTATCGGATAAATGTTTTGACAACAGATCCGCCTGTTGATTTTACTCCGAAGGATTGCTCATCATCAAAAAAGATTTTAGGCATGGCAGATAACGGAAGGTACGTCTATTATTTATCAGACCGAGGTGCAGGTTCAAAGATCGATACGTATCGATATGATGCTACGCAATATATTACCGAGCTTGCACTGGCAAATGATAAAGATTATTGGACATTAGCATGGAGTCATGACCAAACTCAGTTGCTATTGTTGGACCTTGCGAAGCAAACTCTTTATAGATACAGTATTGAATCGACCGATAAGCAGGTAACCGATACAAATGACGTTGCATTTAAGGGATTTAAATTAAGCAATAAGGGCAATCTTTCATTAAATCAAAAATATGTCCATATCCCCAGGCACGATGAAAGGATCATCGAATTAGCAACAAATACTCAGCTCCCGTTACCTGAAGATGCTTATGATCTTATCATTGGACCAAAAGAAGCGTCCGTTCTTTTTGCTAATGACAGAAAACTTTATCTTTATGATATTGCAAAGAAGACATCGAAAGAAATATCCAACATTAAATAATTTCTCTCACAAAGAATGGAAGCATTTCGCATCATCGGCGGTAAACCGCTTCACGGCAAGGTTCGCGTTAGTGGCACGAAGAACCTCATCTCGAAATTAATGGTGGCTTCGACGCTCTCGGAATCCGAAAGTGTTTTTACCAATGCGCCGTTTCATTTAGGAGAGACGGAGATCACACGAGAAATTATTCATTCGCTCGGCGCCACGGTAAAAGAAAGTGAAGATGGGACGATGCTTGTCCATACTTCAAAATTTTCAACGTCTAAAGTACCTGAGCATTTTGCAATGCTTAACCGTATTCCGATCCTTCTCATCGGGCCGCTTCTTCACCGCACAGGTAAAGCAGATGTTCCGCTACCCGGCGGCGATAAGATCGGTGCGCGCCCCGTGGATTTCCATATAGAGGCGCTTAAAAAAATGGGAGCGCATATTGAATTGAAAGGGCATTTCTATCACTGTGTTACCGACGGACTCAAAGGTCAGCATATCGTACTTCCTTTTCCCAGTGTAGGAGCTACAGAAAATATCATCATAGCTGCGGCGCTTGCAAGCGGAACAACGATCATCGAGAATGCAGCGGTCGAACCTGAGATCACGGAGCTAGTGAAGTATTTGCAGAAAATGGGCGCGATCATCGAGCTCGATACGAATCGTCGCATTGTGATCGAAGGTGTTAACTCACTTCACGGAGCGGAGCATCACGTTATACCTGACCGTATTGAAGCTGCATCTTTTGCCTGCGCAGCCGTTGCATCGAAGGGAGACGTTTTTATTGAAGAGGCTGATCAATCAGCAATGCTGACCTTTTTAAATACTATGCGAAGAGCAGGTGCGGATTTTGATATTCTTGATGGAGGCATCAGATTTTATTATAAAGGAAAACTTCACGCTGCAGCAATTGAAACCGATGTGCATCCTGGTTTCATGACTGACTGGCAGCAACCATGGGTATTAATGATGACGCAGGCAGAGGGGTTGTCGGTCGTGCATGAAACGGTTTATGAGAATCGTTTTGGTTATGTAAAAGAACTTCAGAAGATGGGCGCTCACATAGAACTGTATAATTCATGTCTCGGTGGTTCAGAGTGTCGCTTCTCAACTCTTGCCAACCCGCATTCCGCCGTCATTTTCGGCCCGAGTAAATTAAAAGGTGCCAACATCGAGATTCCCGATCTTCGCGCCGGATTTGTCTATCTCATTGCTGCTGCCTTAGCTCAGGGCGAAAGCACGATAACGGGAATTCATCACGTTCTGCGAGGATATGAACACATTGAGCAAAAACTCCGGGGGCTTGGCGTGGCGATAGAGAGGGTCGAAGTATAAAGCGGGCACTAAGAAGCAGGAAAGATTGTCAGTTTAGTTGATTGTTTTGTTTTTCTTGATCGGATATACTTTCTTCATTATGAGCATTATTCCCCGACTCTTTAAGTTGAGCGGTTGCATTCCGTTATTATTTTTATTCGGATATGCAAATTTCTTTATCCTTCTGACCTCTTCGGATGTATTGGCGCTCACCCCTACGACCCATAATGTCGATTTTGGTGGTACCTTGGGGTATCATTATTCACCAAGTGCATTGACATTTGAAATCGGCGATACTATTGTCTTTCGTGGGGATTTCCTAACATATCCATTGGTATCTATTTCTTCTCCTGCTGGGGCGCTTCCTTTGGGACCAGTAAATTCGGGAACATCCTATACATATATAGTTGAGGTGGCAGGTACATATTCTTATCAAAATAAAGTATATGCTTCACTTGGCATGAAGGGAAGTTTCACTGGAGTTCGTCTTTCGCATGGAAGCCTGACTAATGAAGGGCGTGAATTTTACCTCGGCTTGCTCTATCCTACATTCAATAATGTGGTTCAAAATCAAACGGCGCCATATTATAAGGTCTTTGCACTCATCACGACATATTATAGTAATACAGTAAATGTTTCTTATTTCGATGGTTCAGGAAATGAACAATTTCCAAAAATGTCGAAAATACCTGCCCGAGGCACTCTGCAAATTCCTTTGAATATTGCGGGAATGCGAATGGATTCCTTTCCGGAAATTCCGATGCCGCGGTCATGTCATATCACTTCAAAATATCCGGTAAGCGTTCAATATGTATCTGTCGGTGCTAATTCAGGCGGAGGATATTTGGCACTTCCAGTTCAGGGACTCGGAAAAAATTATGTTGTGTCAAATTACTTTGACGATGCAACCAACGGAGCATTATCGGGTACTTCATACGGCTACCCTGCGATCATCGATGTTGCCGGAGGTATCTTTATGGTGATTGCTACTGAAGATAACACTATGGTAAAGATCACTCCGAATTCTACAACAACCGGAGGTCATACAGGCGTGCATACCGGCGCGGGAGCCAAAGGGAAAATCATTCCCTATAGCACATCACTTTCAAGAGGTCAATGTTATCTTGTACGCTCCAATGGAAAAGATGCTACCCAGGATATTTCGGGTTCTCTTGTTGAAAGTTCGAAACCTGTTGTCGTCCTCGGAGGTGCGGAAAATGCAACTCTTGGCGGTGTAGCAGGGCAATTGTTCGATGCACGAGATTTTATGATCGAACAGATGACTCCTGTTGAAGTTTGGGATACAGCAGGATATTTATCGATTCCGTTCATTGAAGGAACACCTACTGCATCTGAAGGACACGGAGATAATTATCGTGTCTATACATTTGATACTGTAGGAGTGAAAGTCCAGGCTGATGTTATCGGTATTGGCGGAGGCTATGCGTTGAATGCATCAAGACTTGCAGCCCCTACTCCGGAAAAATTCGATGTAACCTCACCGGTCGATTTCTATTCGACGAACGGACACAAGATCTACATCATGCAATACGACGAACGAGCGCAGCCGACAAACAAGCCTTACACTGCTCCCAGTATGATGACGATCGTACCGCATTCGAGATGGCGAAAAACATATAATTTTTCCGTTCTGACCCCTCCTACCGATCATGGAGTAGTTGGCGACCAATTCATTGATGTGATCGCCGATAGTCTTTCTGCGATAATGGTCTCCGCAAACGGTGCGATCGAGCATCCCATTATTACAGCTCTTCCAAGCGCGGGGTCGGTAAATGTAGTCTCAAAAAATTATCCTGGTGTAAAAGGTGCACGTTATCGTATTGGATCAGGTCCGTACTATATGCATTCGGATTTTCCGTTCGCCGTTTATAGTTATGGTATGGGTGAGTACTGGTACTTCGGTGACAAAGTCTATGAGCAATTCGAATCAGAATCTGCTGCACCTGCCGGAATGCAACTGAATTCCGGTGTTGCGCCGGCATTTTCGGTTGCAATTGATACGTTGCCGAATTGCATGGGCTGGAATATATGTGTAAGTGATTCAAATAAGAATGATCCCGGTATCAGAGTAGTCTCATTAGTGGATGATTCAGAAGGAGTGTATTACGGAAAAATCGGCACTAAATATCATAATGTAACCTTTGATTCGGCGTCGCTTGATCTTTATAGGGGTGAACTTCTCCCCCAATGGCATTCGTCGCAGTCATATTGTTTCACTGTGAAGATTTCGAACCGTCTTGCATCGACATCCGCACCGATCGGCATTATTGATAATAACGGTAATGGAGTTCTTCTTCGATTATCACGCAACGCTCCTCAATATAGTTTAAAGACCATTCCTATCGGCTCGATTCGGCCAGATAGTATATTCTTTCCTCAGCAAATCGTCGGAAGCCGGATATGCACGACATTCGTTTTCAAGAATACCGGTATCATTGGAAGTACACCCTTAGATTTTACTTCTGCAAAATTAAAGAAAGGTGACGCGGCATTCACTATCAACTCTATTACACCGCAGCTTCCATACGGAGTCGTGTCCCAAGATTCATTCAAGATCGAGTTATGCTATGATGCAAAAGATTCTTTGCGCCATAAGGACTCGCTAATTGTTAGCACCGATTGTTTCGAGATTGCAATCTCACTCGACGCCCATAGTGAGACCGGGCTTATCAATGCCGATAATTTGGATTTTGATTCTATAACGGTGGGTACCGAATCGTGCAAAAATTTACTTATTCATAATGCCGGTCTTGCCCCCTTTACAATAATGAAATCATGGCTGTTATCCGACACTGCGAATTTCTCCCTTGATCTGCAATCTGCTGCATTACTTCCGATTCAGATCACACCAGGCAAGAGTATTTCTATGAAGATTTGCTTTCATCCGAGATCAGAGGGGAAAGATAGTGCACGCCTTGATTGGGAGACGGATATCAATGCCATTTATTCTGATGCTTTCAAAAAATTTTCTATGCTGCGCGGAAAAGGAATTCCGGTTGAAGTTAACTCTGTGCAAACCTCTGATATGTCTCAGCAATCATTTTCCATTCGTCCGAATCCAGCATCAGGAAATACAGCAGTTTGTTCTTTCTCTAATCCGCCTGAGATCAATTCAACGCTTGCTGTTTTTGATGTGCTGGGAAGAGAAGTATATAGGCAAGATGTTTTAGCAGGAATCAAACAAGTACGGATCCCACTTTTAAGTATATGTCCCGGTTTGTATTATGTTCGTATTTCTTCAATAGGCGGAGCAATCGGAGCTAAACTGGAAGTTGTAAAATAGATATTTTTTTAAAAAAAAATGAAAAGAGGTTTGGAAATCACATTTTTATTTTGTATATTTGTGAAGAATCTTTCATAATCGAACCCAAAAACGTTCTCCGACTCAACAAACCGCGAACGTGTTAGCTCAAAAACCGGTATTCAAGAGAATGAAAATTTTTTTATCGCAAAGTTTTAGGTATATTTCCATTGCTTTGCTCGCTCCATGTTTTGTCTTTGGTTGCAAAACACCAACTGAACACTGAATAATCCGCCAACTTGTTCAACAATGGTTTTACTTCCTGCAGAATACGATTTTACCCAGAATGGTACAGCATTGCGTACCGGAAATTATACTACTGCACTTTGGGACGACCATCGAATTTATGCCGCGAATCCTTTGCGTTATTATGACCTCGACGATAGTTTCCATGTAGTACATGATTCGGTATTACTTTTTGATCCTAATGCCTCGGGTTCAGGGAATACGTTTTTTGGAATTATTGCAATGCGATTTAACCAAGAAAAATCTAAATTGCTTTGTATAAAATCTCTCCATAGAGATGTCTCCATCGGCAATCTCCAGGAAATTGATCTCAACACTTTGTCGAACACTGAGTTGTTGAACTCAGCAAACAGCATTTCTAGCGCTGTCTATCTTAGTAATGATTCTATCATCTATTATTCTTATGGGAGTTATTCACAAGCGAATACCGATCCAGAAGATGCAGGATATTATTTGTATGTTCGGAGTTCGGGAGTGAAACAATTTTTATTGCATCATATTTCATCGCTTGGACCTGGTGAAATACAGAACGGTTTCGATATTCATCCTGATCACAGGAGTCTTCTTGTACCGTCAGTAGGTGTTAACAGAGCACCGATCGTATTTGAATTCAATATCACTACGAGAAAACAGGATACGATCCCTATAACTTTTAATACCTCTACCATACGTTTGGTGTCTGTTCTTGCACTATAATCATGATGGTTCAAGAATCCTGTATAGTTCATACCCCCGTTACTCTTTGCAAACTGGGGGCAATGCATACGACAATAGTGAAATTGGAATCATTGAAAGGAGTACACTTGTAAAATCAATTCTGACTACGAATCCGTACTCCGGTTTTCCATCAGCTATTTGTGTATTCCCTGAATGGTCGCCGGACGAGAGAAACATCGTGTATGGCAGTGATCCAATATCCAATGATGGTTTTCTTGGTGTTTGGTATCAAACAACAATTTTGAGGTCAATTCAATAATCTGTCCTCGCCTACTCACTCTTTAACTTCCCCTTCCTTCGGAGCATTTTCCCCTTCCTGCGTGTTTAACCTCGCTAACTAAAATTTCAGTCGTTGCCCGTTAGTTCATCTATTTCCGCTAACGACAAAAGACTAACGACTTAAGATTAACTCATGACGCTCGACCATATAAGGAATTTTTGCATTATCGCGCATATTGATCACGGGAAGTCCACACTTGCCGATAAGATGCTGCTTGAAACGCATACCATAGCAGCGCGCGAGATGGAATATAACCAGGTCTTAGACGATATGGATCTCGAGCAGGAGCGCGGCATTACGATCAAGCTTCATGCCATCATGATGAAGTATAAAGCTCTCAATGGTAAAGAGTACACATATAACATGGTCGATACTCCCGGGCACGTTGATTTTACTTATGAAGTTTCCCGATCGCTTGCTGCTTGCGAAGGAGCGATTCTCGTAGTCGATGCTACGCAAGGTGTCGAGGCCCAGACGATCACGAATCTCTATCTTGCTATTGATGCAGGTCTTGAGATCATTCCGGTTCTAAATAAAGTAGATCTGCAATCGGCGATGATCGATGAAGTTTCGAATCAGATCATCGAACTAATCGGCTGCAAGAAAGAAGACATCTTGCTTGCCAGCGCAAAAGCCGGAATCGGCATTGCAGGAATTTTAGAAGAAATCCATAAACGGATTCCGGCTCCGCAAGGCGATCCTGCCGGTACACTTCGCTGCCTGATCTTCGATTCTCTCTTCGATTCCTATCGTGGGTCTATTGTCTATATGCGCGTCTTCGATGGCACGATTTCCGAAGGCGATGAGATCATGTTCATGCACAGCCGCATGAAATATCGCGTGGAAGAAGTTGGAACATTACGTCTTGGCAGAGAGCAGAAAAAATCTCTTTCAGCCGGAGATGTAGGTTACTTAATTGCCGGAGTAAAGAATGTCAAAGAAACGCGAGTTGGTGATACGATCACTTCATTCCGCAATCCGGCGCCTGAGGCGATATCCGGTTTCAAAGAATCGAAGCCGATGGTTTTTGCCGGACTTTATCCGCAGAATGCCGAAGCATATACTGAGCTTCGCGATTCATTGGATAAGCTTACCCTTAATGATTCGTCACTTCAATTCGAACCGGAAACCTCCGTTGCTCTTGGCTTTGGATTTCGCTGCGGCTTTCTCGGATTGCTCCACATGGAAATCATTCAGGAGAGATTGGAGCGCGAGTTTAATCAGAGCCTTGTCACCACTGTTCCGAATGTAGAGTATAAAGTGATGACGACATCGAATGAGATCATCAACGTTGATAATCCATCTGCAATGCCTCCTCCCGGACATATAGAATATATAGAAGAACCGTTTGTCAAAGCGCAGATCATCGTGCCGAGTGAATATGTCGGAGCGATAATGAAACTTGCAACTGAGCGCCGCGCCGTCTATAAAACGACAACCTATCTCGATGCAACACGTGCTGATATTCAGTATGAATTCCCATTATCAGAAATTATTTTTGATTTTTACGATAAGCTAAAATCAATTTCGCGCGGCTATGCTTCGCTTGATTATGAATTTTTAGAGTATCGCCAGTCCGATCTTGTAAAACTTGATATATTGCTCAATGGTGATCCGGTTGATGCATTCAGCACAATAGTTCACAGAGACAAGGCATTTGAATGGGGCAAAAAATTATGCACGAAACTTCGTGAGCTGATCCCACGTCATATGTTCGAAGTTGCGATCCAAGCTGCTATCGGTGCAAAGATCATTGCACGTGAAAGCGTGAAGGCACTTCGCAAAGACGTAACGGCGAAATGTTATGGCGGTGATATATCGCGCAAGAGAAAACTTCTGGAGAAACAGAAAGAAGGCAAGAAGCGTATGAAGCAAGTCGGAAGAATCGAAGTGCCTCAGGAAGCTTTCCTTGCGATTTTACAAATTTCAGATTAGAATTTGGTGTCATTGCGAGAAGGGCTTTAACCCGGCGAAGCAATCCCCTAATAGATTGTAGCATGTTAAGCTCTACCACGATTTAGGAGATTGCTTCGTCGTCCGCAGGCGGACTCCTCGCAATGACACTCTAAAAACAAGTAACAAATACTTATGGCAAAAAACGAGTCGAGAACAAGAACGTTAGAGGAAATTCGTAAAGATGGTGGAAGCGTATCTATATCTAAAACGAAGAAACCGATAAAGAAAAAAGACGGATTCTGGAGATCGATACTTATTGCAGCACTTATCGCCATTGGTATTCGCTCGTTCTTCGTCGAAGCCTTTCGCATTCCAACAGGTTCGATGAAAAACTCACTTCTTGTCGGCGATTATCTTTTCGTTAATAAACTTGCCTATAGTTTTAAGACACCGAAATATCTGCCTTTTACAAATATTGAAATACCGCATATCGGAGTTAATACATTCCACGTCAGCCGCGGCGACGTTGTCGTATTTGAATTTCCCGGCAACCGTGATCAAGTGACTTTCACGACTCCTGAGAAAAATGTAAATTATATTAAGCGTTGTATTGGCATTCCCGGAGATACGATCGAAGTCCGGAATAAGCAGGTATATGTAAACAGTACACCGATGAAAAATCCGGAGAACATGATAGCAAGCAACGATACGATGCGCAAGGGAATGGTAGAGCCCGGAGGTAATCTTTTCCCAAGAGGGAATAACGGATGGAATCGCGATAATTACGGACCGATCCGCATTCCAAAAAAAGGCGATGTTATTAATCTTGATGCACAAACCTATGATGCTTGGGCTGTGATCATTCAGCGCGAAGGACATGCGATTCGCCTTGGAGAAAATGGAACATTTCTCATTGATGAAAAACCGGTGAAAAGTTATACCATTGAACGCGATTATCTTTGGATGATGGGCGATAACCGTGATAACTCACTCGATTCACGGTATTGGGGTTTTGCTCCTGTTGATAATGTTGTCGGCAATGCGCTCTTTATTTACTGGTCAATGTTCAATCCGCCATACTCACCCGGCGAAGGTGACCCCGATGAAATCCAAAAATTTAATATCCGGTGGGGAAGAATTCTTAACGGAGTTCACTAAACTTCAGTGGGGCGGACTCTTAGTTCGCTCGTCTTCTTTGCTGGCGGACTAAGGGTCCGCTCCACTGCTTAGAATTATGAATTCAGATTTATCCGCATATTTCCACATTCCGTTCTGTGATACAAAATGTGTCTATTGTGATTTCTATTCTATTGAGGACAGAAGCTCGCAAAGTAAATTTGTCGACTTACTCAATAAAGAGGTCGATCTGAAAATAAAGGTACATCCTGAACTCGAAGGTCGCAATCTTAAAACTATTTTCTTTGGAGGGGGCACGCCTTCATTGCTCTCTCCAAAAGAATTATCCTCCATCATCGTACAGATAAAAAAATATTTTGTTATTGCTGAGGATCTTGAATTTACTCTTGAATGTAATCCCGGAACAGTTACATTAGAAAAACTTTCGGCTTATAAAAAACTTGGCGTGAACCGCCTCAGCTTTGGAGTTCAATCTTTTAATGAAGATGAATTGAAATGGCTATCGCGCATTCATAATGCCGATGAAGCGCGGGTTGCGATCAAGCTTGCACGGCAAGCAGGATTCGAAAATGTCAGCCTTGATCTAATGTTTGCATTACCGAATCAGACGAAAGAAAAGCTTTCATACTCGATTGATGAAGCGCTCGCTCTTGACACTGATCATATAAGTGCCTATAATCTCACCGTCGAAGAGGGAACACCGCTCAATAGATTGGTAAAGCTCGGTCAAGTTGGCGAAATGCAGCAGGAAGAAGCGGCAGAATTATTCGAGATGGTTCAGACAAGGCTTGCTGAAGCTGGATATGAGCAATACGAGATTTCCAATTATGCAATGAGTCACGAAAAACGAGCGCATCATAATCTTGTGTATTGGGATGGCAATAAAGATTACGTGTCCTTCGGTCCTTCGGCGCATGAATTCCTTGGAGGGATGCGTGCATGGAATATCTCATCGCTTGATCAGTATGGAGCAATGATCGTCGAAGAAAAACTGCCACGTATTAATTCCGAAAAACTTTCTATCGAAAAAAGAAGAACGGAAATTCTCTTCGTCCAGCTTCGAGCAACAGGTATCGATCTTCCCTCATTCAAAAAAGTATTCGGTGAAGACCTTCTCACTCATAAAGAACTTCCGATGTTAATAGAGGAGGGCATGGTTGAGTATGCCGGTAATTATTTACGCCTGAGCAAAAAAGGTTATCGGTTCTGTGATGCCGTGGTATTACGGTTAATGAATAAAAATTAAAAACGGTGCGGATCGCTCCGCACCGCCTTTAGAAGCGTGAACTGCTTTCTTCACCTATTCATCATCCATCATCGACAGTTCACGTGTGCCATACGGCATTGCTTCAACTTTATTTTGGGAGCGCAGGCTAAAGTCTGCGGCTACCGTTGTTCTTCCGGTTTTTCGCTATTCATAAAGTAGGTAAGCGCACCTGACGGGCATTTACTTCCTTGCTCAATTATTTGGTCAGTCGTAGATGCTTCGGGTGTAATCCATGGCATAACAAGCGGATGAAACCCAGAACGCTCCGCCGGGAATAGGAACATATCCTGCCATTTTATCGGCATTGGTCAAATGCATTATACCAAATATTGCAAATGGAATTGCAAAAATAATACGCGCAATCGTTGTTGTCAATAGTTTCATACGTAGCTCTCCTATATAATATGGTTAATTCATGCAGATGCAAAAATTGCAACTGCGCCTATACATAAAAAATCATCCCCGCAATTTATCGAGCAATTTGTTCAGCTCTTTTGCCTCGGCAACGGAAAGTCCTTTGAATTCTTTTACCCATTCTTCCTGCTCTTTATCGATCTTTGCAAGAAGATCAAGCCCTTTCTTTGTGATAGAAACATCGACTTGCCTTCTATCTGAAGGACATTCTCGGCGGCTGACGAGATCTTTTGCGATAAGCTTATCGACAAGCCTCGAAGCATTCGAGCTTTTATCGATCATCCGCTCCGTCAGCAAATTTATTGTTGCCGGATTGCCGTGCTGTCCGCGCAGAATCCGCAGAATGTTAAATTGCTGTGGTGTCAGCTTAAAGCTTTTCAGCTTGGACGACGTAATACGTTCCGCCCAGCTTGCAGTGAAGCCAAGATTGATCATGAGCTTCTGAAACTCACTGCTGAATTTGCTCTGTTTTATTTCTTTGCCGATTTCCATAATTCAAATATACGTATAAACATTAGATGTTGTTACGTATAATGCGAAAATTCCGAATATGTCATTTCGAACGGAGGCGTAGCCGGAGTAAGAAATCTTTAGTAAAGATAAAATCCTTATTATTTCTTCACGGAAGTATGGTATTATTTTTATTTATAGATTTCTCTCTACCTCTGCCACTCCCTTCGGGCGTGTCAGAGTCCGTTCGAAATGACACCGTTGGCAGTTCTTCCACAAACCCCTTTTCTGTAACCTCCTCGACTCTTCATCGTATTTTTGAAGTTCTAAATTCATCTATATTAATGAATCTGAAACGAACCCATTATCTTTTTGCAGGCTTCGCCTTTCTCGTAGCCTTTCTGACTTTCTTTATTACGATGCAGCCGACGATTCCTTTTTGGGATTGCGGGGAATTCGCCGCGGCTGCATGGGCAATGCAAATTCCGCATCCACCTGGTTCGCCGTTATGGACTATCGTCGGGCGCATAGCGATGATTTTGCCGACTATGGCTGATCCCGTTGCCCGCTACAATCTTTTTGCCGTCCTTGCCTCTGCCGGAACGGTGACTCTGCTTTATTTAACGCTTGTGCGCATCATCAAACTTTGGCGCGGCGAACCGAAATCCACGGCTGATATCCTCACGCATTTTGGCGGCGCACTCATCGGCGCACTTGCATATTGCTTCACCGATAGCTTCTGGTTCAATGCGCTGGAATGCGAAGTCTATTCCTTTGGCACTTTTTTTATTGCGCTGATTCCATGGCTGATGTTCATCTGGTACGATCATGCAGATGAAGAGCATTCGGAAAAATATCTGCTGCTTGTGGCATACGTTATCGGGCTATCAATGGGTGTCCATCAACTTGCGCTGATCACGATCTTTCCGTGCTTCATGCTGATCTATTATAGAAGACGCTTTCAGGTTACGACGGCTTCCTGGCTTGGCATGGTTGCTGCATCAATTGCAGCATTTTTTATTGCTTATAAGATCGTACTTTCGCAGATCATCGAATGGCTTGGATCTGATGGATTTGGCAAAATTATTGCCATCGCCCTTCTTGGCGGCTCGATCTATGGAATCTGGTATTCGCAGAAAAAGAAAAAACCTCTTCTGAATCTCAGCTTCTGGGCTTGTATCCTTTTATTCATCGGATATTCAACATACTTAATGATGGTCGTACGGGCAAACCAGAATCCGCCGATGAATGAAAATGCACCGAAGACCCTTGCGCGCCTGACGAGTTTTATCAACCGTGATCAATACGGCTACCGCCCGCCATTTCCACGCAGAGCTGTGAACGATGAAGGACAAAAAGCAGGTGCGACCTGGACGAATTATACAAGTGATCTGGATTTCTTCTGGCGCTACCAGACTGACCACATGTATAACCGCTATCTCGAATGGAATTTCATCGGTCGTGAAAATGATAAGCAAGATGCGGGAGTTGATTGGTCAAAAACTTTTGGGATTCCATTTCTACTCGGGCTTTTCGGATGTTATTGGCATTTCAGACGAGATAAAAAACGAGCACTAACGCTTCTTGCAGCATTTATTATGCTGGGATGGTTGACGGCATGGTATCAGAATCAACAAGATCCGCAGCCGCGCGAACGCGATTATTTTTATGTGGGAGCATTCTATGTCTATGCAATGTGGATAGGCATCGGCGCAACGGGTGTGATGGAAATTCTTCGCGCAAAGAAAAAATCGGGTGCAGATGAGGAAAACCCTAAAACAATTCTCGTGGCAACAGGCGAAGGAAATACGGCAATGCTTGGCGCAGTATTTCTTGCAGCGCTTGTTCTTGTACCTCTGAACCAATGCGTTGGGCTTGCAGGGCTTGCTATGGGCAAGAGTTTCGAGCAGAGTTCGAAATGGGCAGAGTATTCGAGGCAGGGAAATTATATTCCGTTCGATTACGGATATAATATTTTGCAAAGCTGCGAGAAAGATGCGATTCTCTTTACCTTCGGCGATAATGATACCTTTCCTCTCTGGTGTTTGCAGGATGTGTATTCTATCCGGCGTGATGTGCGTATTGTTCAGCTTTCCCTTTCGAATATCGGATGGTATATCGATGCGTTAAAAAATCAATCACCATGGGGTGCAAAGAAAATTGCGCTCACTTCATTTACCGATGCATCATTGCAATTATCGCAGGATTCACCCCTTGCACCACATTACGATCAAGGTACACCAAAGAATCAGACCGTGCCGATCAGCGCCGATGCAGTGCGCTATATAACCGGAGATTCAAGTCGAGGTGCTGCAACTCTGAACTGGAATCAAACCGGCACATTCGGTGACGGGAAGAATTATATTTTCACAGTCAGCGATCAGCTTATCGTCGATATTTTGAAAAATAATATTAATGACAGGCCGATCTATTTTTCAACCTCAGTTCCGGATAATTATCGCTCAGGTCTTGATCCATATCTTGTCTCCGAAGGCATGGCATTACGAGTTACACCTGACCCTCATCCGGAGTACCGCTCCGATTACGGCGGTCCGGTATTTGAAGATCGCTTGAAGCAGTATTTTTATAATCCGCCCTCAACACCGTATCAGGAGCCGCATAAAGGAATGCTGATCCGGACATATAACGATCCGAAAGCGCATCATAGTTATCTCGATGGGGCGTATTCGCAAAGTTATTATCTGGCTTTCTTAAAGCTCGTAACATTCGAACTTCAGAAAGGGGATAAAGCGGAAGCATTGCATGCACTCAATAGAATGGATAATCTGCTGCCGCCGGAGATCGTGAATACTGACGACATCCTTTTCGATATCGTTGCTGAAGATTTCATGAAGTGCGGTGACTCGGTAAAGGCAATACGGTATGCAAATTTTGCAATGAAAAATCTTGATGAGCGCGACAGTAAATATACTGCCGGAGGCAGTGAAGCCCAAGAACGCACTCATTTACAATTGCAATTTATGCGCGCAGGTCTTGATATTATCATCGGAAGATATGATGAAGCCATCAGTCTTTATTCTCTACTGGCTAAAGCGACTAACGACACGAGAACATTCGGAGTCAAAACGGCAGAAGCTCAGGCTTTGAAACTTGTGCGGTCAGGTAATAAAGCTAGTGCCGCAGCAAAATATGACGAAGCGATCAAGATGCTCGGCGTTCCTGAAGATCAGTTGCCGCCGGAGTATAAATATTTAGTTCAGAAAAGAGATGAATTGAAGTAAGCTACATACTAAAACATTTTGTTCACACTTTCATTGAAATGAAAACTTTTATACTCCTATCATTTTTTTTCGCTGCAATATTTTCAGGCTGCGCAAAAAAAGAAGATCCTAATCAAAATAAGCCGCCGCAAGTATTCAAGGAAAATGCAGTCGAGCTTTTGCTTCATACAAAAACTCTTCCTGATGGGCGCACCGTCTTTCAATTAGAGAAAAATATTTTTCTAAAAAATAAGCAGGATCAGCATCTTATTGTTTCCTCCGACACATTGCCAAGTCTCGGAACGGAAGTTGTGAACGTTGCCGATGAAGAAGAAGAAGAAGCAGGGTACAACCAAGTAAATAAACAATACGATATTCTTTTCAAGGTCGATTCTTTGAGAAACTGAATGAAAAAAAGCAAAGCGATCGCTCTGACACTTCTCTCTGCTATTGCGCTTGGCGCATGTGGCGGCAAAGAGGAACACAAGCCGAATCCATACGATGAGTATAGCTGGGCAGGCACAAGTCGTGATTCAGGAATGATGTACACGCATTATGATCACGGTTTTTTACGGTATTATCTGATCAGCCGGATGTTTGATGGATTTGGTTATCACAGATATTATGGCGGAGGCATGGGTTACGGTATGTATAGCGGTTATGGCGGATATGGTCAAGGGCATGCTTCGGCACATGGCTCGATCGGCAGAGGGGGTTTCGGCGGCAACGGAATGGCACATGGAGTCGGAGCTTGATTCAATGAAAGCTCAGATTCTTCGATCCGCTTCGTTCCACTGAGAATGACGAAAAATATAATATTATGCAGCGAATTAAGATCGAACCTCGTACCGATTGGGTAAAAAAAGTTGAAGAGTTAGGTTTTCTCTATCATAGCCTCGATACAATTTATTGGGATGAACGCGCATACTATAAATTTTCTTCGCGTGAAGTTGATGAACTTGAAGCCGTAACCTCCGAGCTTTACGATATGTGCCTTGCCGCCGCGCAGCATGTGATCGATAATAATCTTTTTGCGCAATTGGGTATTGCCGATAAATGGAAAGACTACATTATCAACTCATGGGATAATGAAGATCCTGCACTTTACGGCAGGTTCGATCTGCGCTATGATGGAAAATCTCCGGCAAAGCTTTATGAATTCAATGGCGACACTCCGACAAGTCTGCTCGAAGCAAGCGTTATTCAATGGTATTGGCTTCAGGAATTCGATAAATCAAAAGATCAGTTCAATTCCATTCACGAAAAACTTATTGCGTATTGGACTTTTCTGCGCCCCTACTTAAAAGATCCGAACACGATCCATTTTGCCTGTATGCAGTCAAGCATTGAAGATAGCGTAACGGTGCAATATATGCGCGATACTGCCGAGCAAGCCGGATATAAAACGTTCTTCATGGATATGTCCGATATCGGATGGGATCACGAACGAAATCTCTGGGCTGATCTGGATGGAAATGAAATTAAAAATCTTTTCAAACTCTATCCCTGGGAATGGATGACTGCTGATAATGAAGAGTTCAGTAAATTCTTGACCGTGAATACAAGCACTTGCTGGCTTGAGCCGCCATTTAAAATGCTGCTTTCGAACAAAGGTATTCTTCCGATCTTATGGAAGCTTTATCCCGGTCATAAAAATCTGCTCCCGGCGTATTTCAGTGGCGACGATGCAATAATAAAATTAGCGGATAAATGCGCTATCAAACCGCTTTTCTCCCGCGAAGGTGCAAATATTACTCTCAAAGGTTCGGGCATAGATGCGAAAACTCCCGGTGATTACGGCAAGGAAGGATATATCGTCCAAGAACTTTGCCCTCTTCCGAATTTTGATGGAAATTATCCCGTCATCGGAAGCTGGATCATCGGTCAGCAGCCCGCAGGAATAGGCATTCGCGAATCCGATAGCCTTATCACGACGAACACCTCAAGATTTATTCCGCATGTGTTTGAGTAGGGTTGATAATTATCTAATTACAGCAACCTTACCAATCGGGAGGATTTTTCCATAGTGATCAAGCATTACGAAATAAATTCCTCTTGAAAGAGATGAAATATCCATTAGAAGTTTTCCTTTGGAATCTGTATACCCCTTTAGCATTTCGCGCCCGAGCATGTCATAAATGCTGATGGGTCTTGATGCATCTACTGAGAGAATTTTTAACTCTTTAGATGCAGGATTTGGATAAAGAAATGTATTCCAAACAATATGTTCGTAAGCTTCTACCCGAGACCTGATTTGGTCTCCTTTGATGAGTATTCCTGCCGAGCCTCGATCCTCAAAGTTCTGATATGCTGCAACGAGTTGACCATTTGAAGCCCAGCATATTCCATTTGCATATCCTGCGTCATATTTGATATTGTGCGTCAACCCAATGCCTTCCGCCGTCTGTCGTCGTATGAATAGGGGTAGGACCTCCGCTTATGACGATACCGGTAAGAGAATCTGAGAAATGAACATCAAAAAGACCCCAAATAGTATTGCAATGTTGAATATTCCATGTTTTACCTGCGTCAAAACTATGAAAGAGAAAGCCTGAATCGCTCGATGCAACGATATTCAATGAATCAATTTGCTGAATGGCAGTGATCTGGTACCCTTGTGCTGCTCCAATGTTTCCAAATCCCGGATCCTGCATAACCCAACTTATGCCGGCATCAGTGCTTCGCCAAAATGCAAAAAAAGCGTGTTTAAAATTGAAACCACCGTCCGTATATATTCCGCCTGCAGTGCAGTTGTCACCCGAACATGAAAGCGCTGTAAAATAGTAAGTATTTCCGGAAGCGGTATCAGGATGAGTCATCGTCCAAACATACTGCGCTTTCGCTCCTTGCAATGAAAGAAGGAGCAAAAGCGACAGGATGATGATTTGAAAGCTTAAAAATTTCATTCTTAATTATGGAGTAGAACAGCCTACAAAATAGCTGCGCTATCATAATAGATTGAACGAGCATTAATATGATAATAATCCCAGATCTAAGGGATTGCTCTTAGCCTAAAATGGGTTTAATAGTGCTTGAAATTTTTATAATTTATCTCTGATGGTATCTAAACGGAATCATTATATATTCGCAGGAATAGCGTTCTTCGTCGCATTTTTCACGTATTTGCTGACGATGCAGCCTTCCATTTCATTTTGGGATTGCGGTGAATTTGCCGCTGCAGCAGTCGGCTTACAAGTCGGGCATCCGCCGGGCTCGCCGCTCTGGACGATACTGGGGCGCTTTGCCATGATGCTGCCGACATTTAGCGATCCTGTTGCGCGGTATAATCTTTTCTCAGTACTTGTATCGGCACTTTCGATATTACTGCTCTATCTTACGACGGCGCGCCTTATCAAGCTCTGGCGCGGCGAACCGAAATCTTTTCTTGATGAGATGACCGTTTATGGCGGCGCACTAATTGCTGCGTTGACCTATTGTTTCACCGATAGCTTCTGGTTCAATGCCCTCGAATGCGAAGTTTATGCATTCGGCTCGCTCTTTATTTCCATCATTCCGTGGCTAATGCTCGTCTGGTACGATCATGCAGAAGAAGAGCATTCGGAAAAATATCTGCTGCTTGTTTCGTATGTGATCGGACTTTCGCTCGGCGTGCATCAATTAGCATTGCTTGCAGTGTTCCCATGCTTCATGCTGATCTATTACCGCCGCAGAAAAGATACGACCGTTGCTTCGTGGTTTGCAATGGTACTTGCATCATGCGTTGCATTTGTCATCGCATTCAAACTCGTTCTATCCGAACTTGTAGAATTGCTCGGAGGCGGTGCGATCACTACGGCATACGGAGTTATAGGCGCAGCAATTGTTGTCTGGATATATAATGCTTCGACGAAAGCCACTGCAACAAAAGATAAAGGATATTTTGGAGTTTCCAAGCGAACCTATACGCAGATTGGCTTGGCATTTCTTGCTCGATACATCATCGGCTATATTGCCGGAAAAATGGCTCCGAGTCCGAATGCAATGATCTCGCAGCTCACAGGATATGCACTGATCGTCGGAACGGTGATCGGCATAATTTATTCTCAGCGCGAGAAAAAAGCATTGCTGAATTTATGCTTATGGTCAGTGTTCCTGCTTTTCTTCGGTTACTCAACATATTACATGATCATCGTTCGTGCAGGTCAGGAGCCACCGATGAATCAGCATCATGCAAGCAGTTTCAAATCCATCACCGAATTTATTAATCGCGATCAGTACGGCTACCGTCCGCCATGGCCTCGTCAGGTTGGCGATCAGGAACGTCCTCATGAAGAGGATCCGACTTTTTCGAATTATACAGGCAACTGGGATTTCTTTTTGAAATACCAAACCAATGAAATGTACAATCGCTATCTCCTCTGGAATTTTGTGGGCAGAGTAAATCAAGCCGATGGCTCGGGAGTTGATTGGTCGAAGACATGGGGCTTGCCATTCATCTTAGGACTCGTCGGTCTCTATTGGCATTTCAAGCGAGACCCGAAACGAGCGCTCACGATATTAGCAGCGTTCATTCTCTTCGGCTGGGCAACGGCATGGTATCAGAACCAGCAGGACCCGCAGCCACGCGAACGTGATTATTTTTACGTTGGAGCATTCTATCTCTATGCCATGTGGATAGGCATCGGTGCAACGGGCATCATGGAAATGCTGCGCGCGAAAAAATTAAGTTCGGGCGATGATGAAAATATCGATACACCGATCGCAACAGGAAATCAGGGAAGTATCGCCCTCATTGGCGGAACATTCGCCGCTGCGATGATCTTAATTCCGCTGAATCAATGCATCGGTCTTGCAGGAATGATGACAGGCAAGACATTCGATCAATCTTCGAAGTGGAGGGAATATTCCCGATCGCATAATAATATTCCACTCGAATACGCGTATAACGTATTGCAAAGCTGTGATAAAGATGCTATTCTTTTCACTGCCGGAGATAACGATACATTCCCGCTCTGGTGCGCACAGGATGTCTATGGCATTCGTCGTGATGTGCGCATTGTCAATCTTTCACTCGGTAATATGAGCTGGTATATTAAGCAGCTTAAAAAAGATGTCTGGGGAGTCGGGAAGAAAGTTGATCTTCCGGGCTTTGAGGATAAAGTACTTGATGCTCCTGATGATTCGGAATTTGGTGTTCATTATTATCAGGATAAGCTGAAGCCGGAATCCGTAAAAATAACCGCGGCAACCATGCAGCAATTTACCGGAAATCCGAATGCAACTGATGGGGTAATGACATGGAATTTCCGAGGCGAGATGCAGCGAGGAAAAGATGATTATATCGTCATGGTAGCCGATCAACTTGTTCGCTCGATAGTCCAGGCGAATATCAATGTTCGCCCGATCTATTTTGCTCCGTTCGTTCAGGATAATTATCTTGTCGGCTTACGTCCATTTATTGTATCCGAAGGTATGTCGCAGCGCGTAACACCTATTATGCAATCCGGCGGCAGAGGACTCCGAGAAGATGTCTGCGCAGAAGCAGCATTTAATCTTGTGACGACTCCGGTGCTAACACCGCATCGCGGATATCTTCTGAATACTTTCCGCGATCCGCAGGCACGCTGGAGCAATGAAGACCGTACGAACTTCGCACCGTTCTTCTCATTCCAGCAGACATATTATTCTCTGGCAGATCATTTTGCAAACGTCGGGAAGATCACCGAAGCCAAGAAGGCGCTTGACATGCTCGATAGTGTTATTCCACCTGAACGAGTACACTATGACGATCAGATCATGCCGCTTACTGCGCAGCTTGCTAACCGGATCGGATATGCGGAAAAAGCAAAGAAATTCCAGAAGTATGCATTGGTCGATCTTCAAAATCAATATAACGAAACGGCAAATCTTCCTCAATTAACCGGACGAGAGATGCAAGGCCATGTGCTTTATGCTGAGGGATTGATCGCCAGCGGTGATATTGAAAAGGCTCAAACGATCTTGCAGCATTTGGCGCAGGTTGTCAAAAATCCTCAGGATCAGGGCAGATTCCAATTCCGAATCCTCGAAGTCGAGGCTATGATGGCTGAGAAAAGAGGAGACAAACAAAAGGCTGTAGCGCTCTATGATGAGTTCTTCAAACGTTACGGAAGAGATCTTGCCGGCACAAGTCTGGCGCTCGAGTTCGAAGGGTTGCAGCAGCATGTTGATTCGCTCAAGCATTCGCTCGGAATGGAAACAGCACCGCCTGATAGCGGCGCGATGAAAAAGAATCCGGTGAAAAAATAAAATGAATTGGGAATTGTGAATTGAGAATTGAGAAAAACTCTCCTTCTCAATTCTCAATTCTACATTTTCAATTCTGATGTACTTATCGCTTATCATTCCTGCTTATAAAGAGGCGAGCCGTATTGAGGCTTCGCTTGATAAAATATTTCTCTATCTTGCAAATGCTCCGTATGATTCTGAAGTCATCGTGGTCGATGACGGATCTCCCGATAATTCCGTCGAAGTAGTACGTGCGGCATTTGCAAAACCACTTCATCCGGTGGGAAGTGGTCGTAATCCATCGATCCAGACACGGCTCATCGAATTAGGCACGAATGCAGGCAAAGGCGCTGCAGTACAAGCCGGAATGCTTGAGGCAAAAGGCGCGATCCGAATATTCACCGATGCCGATCTATCCACTCCTATTCATGAAATTGAAAAAGTTATTCAGGCGATAGAAAAGGAACACTACGACGTCGTCGTCGGAAGCCGCGCGCTTGAAGGCAGAACACTTGTGAAAGTTCATCAGCCGATCTACCGCGAGATGATGGGCAGGTTTTTTAATATGTTGGTCCAAATTTTTGTCCTCCGTGGAATAAGAGATACACAATGCGGATTCAAGGGATTCCGCGGTGAAGCAGCCGAAAAATTATTTACGGCGCAGAAGGTCATGGGATTCTCGTTTGATGTGGAGATACTCTACCTTGCAAAAAAAGCAGGCTATAAAGTAAAAGAAGTTGCCGTCGAATGGTATAACGACGAACGCACAACCGTTGGTGCCTTAAGCGATTCAGCCCAAATGTTTTTAGAGTTGTTACGAATAAGGAAGCTGCATAGGGGTGGATGAACGAACGAATACAAATATACGGAATAAAAATCATTTTGTCAAGGTGCCCAGCGAAGATTTTTTTTGGAATTCCCCAAAACATAGGTGCCTTTCGCCAAATATTTTTTTTAAAACGAAAATTTACATGGGTGCCTTTTAAATATTCTTAGTTCTTTATATTCAAGCGGTTTTAAGTTCTCCAGATACGCAACTGAATTTGATCAAGCTGAACTGATTCTTCGGGCTTAACAAGCAACAGAATATTACCCCATTATCATAATTAATCCACTTCCATGTCGTAATTTTGCCTAAATTCATTTTGTTTAATATTCATGGCAAAACAAACTGTAACCATAAAAACGAAAGTTACTGAGACATCGCGGAAGTCTTCTGCTCCTATTACACTTGCAAAGATAGCGCCGCTTGCCGCGCTTGGCATATTACTTGGGCTGGTGCTTATCTTTTATTATCCGATCCTATTTGGCGGAAAATTTTTATGGGAGGATTTCGTCGAGCAAGAATTTCCATTCCGTACCCTTGCCGCTTCAAGTCTTGCCGCAGGGCATATTCCGCAATGGAATCCGTATGTTTTTTCGGGTATGCCTTTTATCGCCGATATTCAGGTTGCGTTCTGGTATCCTATAAATATGGTGCAATCGTTTTTTGTATCCGATGGCCATCTTTCTCCTGTGGTCATGCAATGGTTTATCATTCTTCATTATTTTGTTGCGGCGGCAGGAATGTTTTATCTGGTGAAGCAAATTTTCAAGATCGATGACTGGTCAGCACTTTTCGCCGCAATAGTTTATGCTTTTAGCGGCTACCTGACGGCACAGCCGATGCATCAAATGATCGTCTATCAGCTTGCGCTTTTTCCGTTCGTCGTCTTGTTATTTTTGAAAGGTTGCGATTCGTGGAAGCATTCGATCGGAGCTGGTCTTGTTCTCGGTGCAATGTATCTTGCCGGTCATCCGCAGACATCGCTCTATCTCACATTCTTTCTTGGTCTGCTTGCAGTGTATGAAATTGTGTATCGCATCCGAAATAAAGATGCGGAAGCATTTTCGGCAATGGTATTTTTGCGAATGGCAGTGCCTGCAATAATTGCTGTCGGACTTTTTGCAATTCAGCTTCTTCCATCGCAAGAGCTTGCTGCTCTTTCACGCCGCGATGTGATCACATTTGAAAAATCTGTTGAAGGTTCTCTGAGTTTTGGGCATCTTGCAACGCTTATTCTGCCGCGACTCTTTGGAGTGACTGATGCACTGCGCGAAGCGAAAGTGCAATATTGGAATGGACCTTATTATTTATCTTGGGAGACGATGTGCTATATCGGAGTTCTTCCGCTTCTCTTTGCAATTGTCGCAGTATTCGGCGGCAAGAAAAAATATATTGCTTTTTTTGCAGGGATGAGTTTATTCGCCGTACTCTTTTCGCTGGGCGATCATTTCTTCCTTTATAAAATATTTTTCCAGCTTCCGCTCTTTAGTAAACTTCGTACCCCTGCGAGAATGATGATGGTATTTACTTTTGCAATGAGCGCGCTTTCCGGAGTTGGATTATCGCAGGCGATCAGAAGAGAATTACCTGATCGAACTCGAAAAATAATTTATGGATGCATGGGAGTTTTCGGATTCATCTGGATCGCTGCACTTGCCGGGATGTTCACGCCGCAATCATTTATGGCAGGCGCAACACCGGAGATGGGGCAGTCTATCTCATGGGCAGCAGGGCTTGCCGCATTGCCGGTACTAAGTATGCTTGTGATCGGGTTTATTCTCATACAAAAAAAGGTAGTGGGAATGCCGCTCGCTCTTGGCGCGATCGCTCTGACCATTATTGAATTATTTAATTACGGAATGGGGCTTAATGCATCGAAGGAAGATCCGCGCGCTGCATATTCCGAGCAGCCGCAGCTTGTTGCGCAGATCAAGCAAGACCAGACTAAAGAATTATCGCGCGCAAGAATCAGGTCTCAACATGCAATGCTACTGAAACGAAATGACGGCGCATACGATAGAATACAATTGCTTGAAGGATACAATCCGCTAGTCCTTGCTCGGAGTTCACCGGAATGTGTGAATCCTGATATAACTGCTGACTTGCTAAACATCAAATGGACTGTCGAAGAAAAAGGTGGAAGCGCAGGGTTTGTTGAAAGAGCTTCGTATTTGCCTCGTGTAAAAATGTATTATAAAACTTCAATTCATCCTGATGAAGAAGCAAAAAAAATATTACGAACAGATTCGGCTTTTGACTATAGAAATATTATTTTGCTTGAAGAAAAACCGAGTATTGCGATAGCCCCTCCTTTTCAAGGAGGGGATGTGGTAGTTGATTCCATATTGCACACAAATCAGCATCAACCACCCCCCAGGCTCCGCCTTGAAAACGCGGGGGAGCAGGAGGCTCATGTGACCCGCTTTGAAGAAAATGAGATCGAAGCGAAAGTTTCGACGAAAGAAAATGGAATGCTCTTTTTCTCTGAAGTGTATTACCCTGCATGGCATGCATATATAGATGGAAAGGAAACGAAGCTCTATCGGGCATTCACATCGCTTCGAGCTGTTGAAGTACCGAAAGGGGATCATACGATCATTATGAAATATGAATCGGATGCCTTCAAAACAGGTTCGATGGTAACAATTGCTACACTTGGAATATCAATAGCAGCGCTTGGCGTATTTGCTTTCGCTAAGAAAAAATCGTGAGCATACATAAAGAAAAAATTCTCATCATCGCGCTTCCTGGTCTCGGCGATGCGCTGATGTCCACTCCGATGCTTGCTCTTTTACGCAGGGCAAAACCTGATGCGGAGATCCATGCGCTGGTGATGTTTGCAGCAACGCGCGAGTTATTTCTGACAAATCCGAATCTCGATCATATTCATTATTTTGATTTTATAAATACAAATAAATTCGAAGGTTTTCTTTATCTCTTACATCTTCGCAAACTTTCCTTTGATATATCCATAAATATTTATCCTGAAAACAGGCGTGAATATAATTTATTTTCCTATCTTCTCGCAGCAAAAAAAAGGATCGGAATTCACTATGGCCATCGTAATTGGCGGAATTTGAATTGGCTCAATACTGATCGTATTTTAGAAGATGATTCTTACCATTGTGTTGAAGAAAATGTCAGACTTCTTTCCGCGCTTGGAATCGAGCCTGAACTTCAAGAAGAATCTCTTCCGAATCTCGAATTGCATTTGCTGCCTGAGCATATCATCTTTGGTGAAGAATGGATGACACTAAAAGCCCCTACTTTTCAAGGAGGGGTTGGGGTGGTTGATCCGGAGTTACAGAAGAATCTGAATCAACCACCCCCCAGCCCCCGCCTTGAAAAGGCTGGGGAGCTACTCATCGGTTTTCATGCCGGCACAGCTCTTTTCAAAAACCACATCCGCCGCCGTTGGGCACCTGAGAAATTTGCAGAGCTTGCAAAAAAATTAAAACATGAACTCGGCGCAACAATTTTTCTCTTCGGCGGGCCCGATGATACCCAACCGAATGAGATCATCATGCAGCTATGCGGTGATGATATTATAGAAGTAAAGACGAAGTCTATTATGGACTCTGTAGCTATCATGAAAAAGATGTCGCTTTTCGTTTCCAATGATTCGGCGCTGATGCATATTGCCGGAGCGCTCGATCTGCCGACGGTAGCCATCTTCGGTCCAACGAACGAAACATACGTCCATCCCTGGAAAACAAAATACGAGATCGTCCACACCGGTATCGAATGCCGCCCATGTTTTTATTACTCACCGAAACCGCTGACCTGCTATCGCAGCCCGGAAGAGCATTTTTTGTGCATGAGGAATATTGAAGTTGATATGGTCTATAATTCAGCAATAAAATTGCTTGCTTTGCAGGAAGCCTAAAGGTAGTTACAAACACTTTACAATAATTATGAGCGAGGAATTTGCACGCAACAAAAATTCACTTTCAGAATATTAAACATTTTTATAGAATCCCTCGCCCGATACTCCTGAAGAGGGGCAGGGGTGAGGGCGGAGCAATGGGATGGATTTTTTCTTCTTACAGATTGTTCTTTTGTATATGCATACTATAACATTAGATTCAGTTCTTGACGAAGTGATGCTCCTTGATGAGCGGCTGTCCGGTGAACCATCATAACAATAGTTTGTTTTTTAGAACATGAATGAAATAATTTTCCTCGTTGAAGATGCTATCGAAGGCGGATATACTGCCAAGGCACTCGGTGTATCTATCTTTACACAGTCTGATTCTGAAGAAGAATTACGCATTAACGTCCGCGAAGCTGTGGATGTTTTTTATGGTGACAATGCCGCTCCGAAGATCATTCGCCTGCATTTTGTCCGCGAAGAAGTCCTCGCTGCATGAAAGCGCCGCGCGATATTTCCGGCAAAGAACTCATTAAAGTGCTTCACAATTAGGCTATAATATCGACCCGCCAAAAAGGAAGCCATGTCTATTTAACGGCAAAGCACGAGAACGAGCATCATATCGCCGTCCCACTGCATGACCCTCTCAAACTCGGCACACTCATGGGAATACTCAGCGACGTTGCAGACCATCTCAAGATTACCAGAAAAGAACTAATAGAGAAATTATTCGGCTGATTACAGCACCCCGACTTCTGCTAACGACTAACGACTAACAACTAACGACTAACAACTAACGACTAACAACTAACGACTGCCCAAGCTATCCGGCTTACAAACCAAACACGGTTTATAATACTTCTTCGCTTCATCATGGCTGATCATTATTTTGCTTTTGGTTCTCCCCTTCTGCTAACGACTAAAAACTAACGACTGCCCACGGCGCAAGGACAAGAAAAATAAGCAGAACGACGCACCAGCTTCTAAAGGCTCTCATGCGCATAAAACATCATGCTTGGTGGAAATGCTCCGAGATGAAACTTTGGCAGGTGAATGATAGTTGGATTATCTATGCTACAATTGCATCAAACGATAACTGTTCCGCAAGATCATATTGTGCGCCTGAACGTCCCTGACGTTCCGAACGGCGAAGAGGTAGAGGTTTATATTTATTCGAAAAAAGGGGAGAAAACCCGCGCTGAAAAACTTGCCCTTATCGCTAAGGCAGCAAACGATCCTCTGTACCTGCAGGATATCGAAGAGATTGAGAATGATTTTTCCGGTACACTCGGCGATAATCTCTGATGGATGCCCCATGTGCGACCTTCTGCTAAAGACTAACGACTAAAAACAAACGACTGCCCACGGCGCAAGGACAAGAAAAATAAGCAGAACGATGCACCGGCTTCTATAGGCTCTCGTGCGTATAAAACATCATGACTGAGGGAAATGCACCGAAATGTCGCAGTTCGCTGCATCAGGGGAAAGCCAAAGTTCTCAAGGAACGAAGTAGACGGAGATTTTTTTTAATAGGCTATGCAGACATTAGCGAATGAAGAAAAGATTGAAGTTACTGGGAGTGTCTCGTTGATTAAGGATACGTATGAAGCATACAGTGAAATCTTATCCGAGCGAACTGCTCAACTTCAAAACTATGTAATCCCAATTTACGCACCTAACCAGAAGGATGTTCCTGTCTGTGTAGGAAGCGGAAATTTGATTGAGACCTCATCACGAAAGTTTATCGTGACTGCCGGACACGTAATTAAAGATATTCATATTAAAGAAAAGCGCACACTTTACGTCCCGTCGATCAAGGGAATAGCTCCGATTGAATCACCGGCACAAATTAGTGCCGATAAACATGCTCCGCATATTGATGACCCATTCGACATCTGTGTTATTGAAGTCAATTCGGATACCGCTAAGAAAATTGAAACTACGGATCATCAGTTCTTGGGGTACGACAGAGAACGAGATACGAGATTTGAAGCCGATAATTTCATGGTTTGTTTTTTGGGATTTCCATTTACTCACAATAGAGGATACGTAGGTAAGGTTAAGCCGAAACCGTACTCATTCAGATCGAATCTCGTTCACGATAACCAACTTGAGCAAATGATAAAGGGTGGCATATTCGATAAAATAAGAGGAATTTCTCCGTCTACTCATTACGTGATGTCTTTCAGAAAAAGTCAGTTGGTTAAGGATACAGGAGAAAAAATGACTTTTCCTTCAATGCACGGCATGAGTGGATCGGGACTGTTTTTGTTGTCTCACATAAGTATTGAGTCTTTCCTGACTCATAAACACGATCGCGAACTCATCGGTGTATTCCACTCTGGAATCGAAATTGATTCTGATGAAACTTTGCTTGTCTTCACCAATCATTTGCCTGTTTCAGAAATGATAAGAAGATTTTTTTAAGTATGTCATTGGCAATAGTTAGGATTGAGCAGAATTAAATTTTACAAGTTTTTCCCAGTCAATAGAACCATTATCTAAACAAAAAGAATTTGCAAATTTTCTGGTAAATCGATTCAGCATTTGGGAATATGAAAGCATAAAATCGTCATTCTTTTCCTTTGCTTTATGACCCAGAGGTTCTATAATTTTAAGATAAAGGTCTTTGTCGCCCGAAATGAACTCCCAAAACCTTTGCCCACAGAGTTTTTGATAATCTCCTTTGTCTGGTCGATTGTCTTTTCCATAACAACATCCATTAACGGGAATGGTATGCATTTTTGAGTTGCTTGTTCTTAGTGTACGCTGAGCGGTCTTAAAATTTTCTATCATCTTCAAGATTTGTCCACTATTACCCCAATTCGGTCCGGATTTTATGGTGACTATGTAACGAATTGCATCCTTGTCAAACTCAAGATCAATACCAATAATACCTGACTTCCTACCATTGTAAACTTTCGAGTTGATGAATATTGCTAGGTTTTCCAGCCAATCACCGAAGATAGTTTCCTCATTTGAAGAGATGTGTGCATCTGCGAACCCCTTAATAATTTCTTCAGCTGTGAGTAAATATTTCGCTTTGAACAGATACGGGTTTTTGCGTTGGAGGACGTCATTGAGTTTTAGTCCATCGAGGCTTTGGATTCTCTTTTGATGGAAGATTCCTATGTTGTTTTCAACATATTCAACGATTTCAGTTAGTGTCAACTCCTGCATATTTAATACTCGGTTCTAAAAGATAAAACTGTGAAGGGTTGATTTGTTGCTTGACCATCTCAACATATTCGGGTACAATGTCAATACCGATTGTATTTCTTCTCATTCTGCTAGCAACAACAATTGTTGTTCCTGAACCCATAAATGGATCAAGAACAACGTCGGCTTCTTTGGTAAAAAGTTTAATAAACCATTCCGGTAATTCCTCAGGAAATGCTGCACTATGGTTCTTGTTATTACATTCTGTCGCGAGATGAAGCACATTTGATGGGTAGGCCTTCTCTCTTTCTAACCAGTTTGAAATGTTTTTTCCAAATCCGCTCCCAACCTTTGAATTGTCTCTTATCTTATCGGTCTCGCTCAAATTCTTAAGTCTCGCTTTTGCCCAATTTCCCATCGGCACCATTACCTCTTCTTGATACATGTGAAATCTTTTGTCCTTATTGAATTGTAGAAGCCGTTCCCATGAATCGCGAAAACGATTTGGCCATTTTCCAGGATAACTGTTCTTCTTATGCCAGATAAATTCTTCTGTCCAAAGCCACCCCTGCTTCCTCATTGCCAAGATTAACTCCATCACATACGTGCTCCTCTCTCCATCAACGACTTTCTCTTTGATGTTTAATATGAAAGTCCCTGTAGGTTTAAGGACACGAAACATCTGTTCAGCAATTGGAAGAAACCAATCAACATAGTGATCAGGATGGATTCCACCATACGTAGTCTTTCTCTGGTCAGCATATGGCGGTGAAGTAACAATAAGATCAACAGTATTGTCGTCTATCTTTTTCAGTTCTTCTCTGCTATCGCCAAGATATAAATCGGTTTGAATTTCCATAAGATGGTGCCTATCATCAACGCATCTAATATATGAAACAATACGGAAGTTTTCCACAAAATCTGTTTTTCTTATAAATTGTCACAGTGGTATCTTTATTGAATTACCTGAACCTCCCACCCCTCAAAATCCGCTATACTCTCAGGCTCCTAAAACGAGCCTTTAATTTAATTTACAAAGTAGTGGTTGTGTTTCGAGAATCCTGCTTCGAGATTGCAGAAGAGCATTGAATCATTTTTTGCCCCAATTGTTTCTTAATGTATGCATACAGTTACATTAGATTCCGTACTTGACAAAGTGATGCTCCTTGAATCAGAGCAGAGGGATATGCTTGTGGAGATTGTCCGCAACAGACAACTCCAAGCAAGAAGAGAGGAATTTATCCAAGGTGTGCGGGAAGGCCTTGCAGCATATGATAGAGGAGAATTAAAACCTCAGATTGCAGAGGAGATCATCAAGGAATTGCATGAATCTCTATCGGGTGGATTCGATTTCTGGGATGATGCCAAGGAAGATCTTTATCAGGATTACCTTCCGAACGCATAACAATCGCGGACTAAACCGAACCTTCCCCCCAAAAAATCCGTTATACTCTCAGGCTCTTAAAACGAGCCTTTAATTAAGTTACAAAGTAGGACTAAATTAGTCGTACTTGGGAAAGTTAAGAGAATGCTTCGGTTATCAAAACGTGTGGAATATGGGCTTATGGCGCTTCAGTATCTGGCGAAATCCGGTACGGTTGCGACGACGCGGGAAATATCTGCGTCGAAGAATATTCCGTACGAACTACTCGCTAAAGTGATGCAGTCATTGAAATCCGAAGGCATCATTGATTCGTACCGGGGAGTGCGCGGCGGATATGCGCTGCTCTTCTCGCCGGAATCAATAAATTTGTCGCGCGTCGTCCGCGCACTCGATGAGCATACGACGATCACCGAATGCATCTCGCCATCAGGCGAGCATGGAGCATGTGATATGTTCGATACCTGCACGATCAAAGAACCAATGAATAAACTCCAGCTTCGTATGGAGGAATCCATGGGGAAGATGACGATAGCTGAATTGCTTTGATTTTGTTTTTAGGTGTCATTGCGAGGAGCTTTTCTTTTCCGAAGGAAAAGAAAACGACGAAGCAATCCCCTGAGGATTGGTAGAAAGTAAGATTCTATAATACATTGAGGAGTTTGCTTCGTCAGTCGCTATTGCTCCTTCCTCGCAATGACACAAAAAAGAAATTGAAAAAGGAAACGATACAAATGGTAAAGATACCGATATACTTAGATAATAATGCTACAACGCCGTTAGACCCTCGCGTGCTTGAGGCGATGATGCCGTATTTTACCGAGAAGTTCGGTAATGCTGCAAGCCGTAATCATAGCTTTGGTTGGTCGGCAGAAGAAGGAGTTGATTGGGCACGTAATACGATCGCCAAATATATTGGCGCGGACGAAAAGGAAATCGTCTTCACTTCCGGTTCGACCGAAGCAAATAATCTTGCCATCAAAGGCGTTGCCGAGATGTATGCCTCAAAAGGCAATCACATCATTACGTGCACGACTGAGCATAAAGCTGTGCTCGATACCTGCAAAGCATTGGAGCGCAAGGGTTCGCGCGTAACGTATCTGACGGTGAATAAAGAAGGCTTTATTAATCTCGATGAACTTCGCGCTGCGATAACAGATCAGACGGTGCTTGTCACGATCATGCATGCCAATAACGAGATTGGCGTGATACAAGATATCGAAGCCATCGGAAAAATTTGTCATGAAAAAGGTGTGCTCTTTCATACCGATGCAACACAATCTATTGGAAAAGTACCTTTCGATGTTCAGAGAATGAATGTTGATCTTGCATCAATGTCAGCACATAAAATGTACGGACCAAAAGGTGTTGGAGCATTATATGTACGCAAAAAAAGTCCTCGCGTGAAGCTTACTTCGCAAATGGATGGCGGCGGACATGAACGCGGAATGCGTTCGGGTACGCTAAATGTGCCGGGTATAGTCGGACTTGCAAAAGCGCTTGAAATATGTATGACGGATATGTCAGTCGAAGTGCCGCGCATTCAGGGCATGCGTGATAAGCTTTGGAATTTGCTGAATGCCGAGCTTGATGAATTGTATATCAATGGACCCGATCCATTGAAGAATCCTGAATTGCGCTTGCCGGGAAACTTGAATGTCAGCTTTGCATTCGTCGAAGGCGAGGCGATGATGATGGGGATTAAGGATATTGCTGTCAGTTCAGGCTCAGCGTGTACATCGGCAAGTCTTGAACCAAGTTATATTTTAAAGGCGCTCGGAGTCGGTGAAGACTTAGCGCATACATCTATCCGTTTTGGGATCGGAAGATTCAATACGGATGAAGAGATCGAGTACACTGCAAAAGATGTAATCAAAGCCGTGCTTCATCTGCGCGAAATGTCGCCGCTTTATGAAATGGCGAAAATGGGAATAGATCTGAAATCAGTAGAGTGGGCAGCACATTAATTAGTCGTCAGTTGTTAGTCTTTAGTCGTTAGCAAACGACTTCTGCTAACGACTAAAGACTAAAGACTAACAACTAACCAATGCCAAACGCAGACATATTTATCGACTATCCGTACGAGCTTTTTAGCTACATGCGGGAGATTCATAAACCCGTATTTCATAACTCGAATGTTTTCCTGCGCGACTTGCAGTATTCCATTCAGGATTACTTCGAGGATAAAGAAGGCAAGACGATCCGAGATACTGTTGCATTGCAGATGGCAGAGGAAGTTTCGCGCGCGTATGAGCGCAAAGGAATTTTTCGGAAGGTGAATCCGCAAGGTTATACACTGAATTATCCTGAGCTTGTTGCCAGCAAAACGGGCAATACTCGTGGCGGAATGCAAGGGGAATTACCCGATCAGATGCCGCCGTCAAAAGCAGCAGCGCCTGCGCCGGTGGCGAAATCCGCGGCTCCGGCAGCAGCAGCAAAACCAGCCGCAGCACCAACTGAAGCGAAACCCGCAGCAGCACCGACTGCAACAGGAGCCGCACCGGCAGGAGCAAAAGCTCCGCCACCGTGGCTGAAGAAGTAAATTAGGTGTCATTGCGAGAGGAGTCGCGTAGCGACGACGAAGCAATCCCCTAAATCGTGGCAGAACGTTACGATATACAATTTACCGAGGAGATTGCTTCGTCGGGCGAAAGCCCTCCTCGCAATGACACAGTTTTGGCATGAAAGTTGAATCAAAAAGAATTTGATAACGTATAATAAAGTAGAAAATCAGGAAAGAAAATTATGGCTTACTCAGAAAAGGTTTTAGATCACTATTCGAATCCGCGTAATGTCGGAACAATGGACCCGAACGATCCGAATGTCGGAACGGGATTAGTGGGCGCACCGGAATGCGGTGACGTGATGCGCTTGCAGCTCAAGATCAATGACGATGGCATCATTGAAGATGCAAAGTTCAAAACATTTGGCTGCGGAAGCGCCATTGCTTCAAGTTCGTTCGCAACAGAAGTAATTAAAGGACGTTCGATCGAAGAAGCGTATGCACTAAAGAATACGGAGATCGTAAAGGAATTGAATCTTCCTCCGGTGAAGATCCACTGTTCAGTGCTTGCCGAAGATGCGATCAAAGCGGCGATCTCAGATTACAAGAAAAAGCATGCAGCGTTGCAGACTGCATAATTTGAGTGTCATTCCGAACAGAGTTTTTTTTCGCAAAGCGAAAAAAACGATGTGAGGAATCCCCTAAATCGTGGCAGACTTTAAGTCTCTACAAACTGCCGAGGAGATTGCGTCGTCGGGCTGAAGCCCTCCACGCAATGACACAAAGACAAGAAAAAATTTGATTGAAAGGATAAACTATGTTAATGGAAAATGAAGTAATGACAGCTCCGTCTTTAGAAGAGACGACAGTTGAAAAGGCTTTTGCCAATATTGATGAAGAGATCAACCTGACGGAAAAGGCTCGCACTGAGATCGCAAAGATCATGGCTGCGAATAATATTCCGGAGACTTACGGCTTGCGCGTTGGCGTAAAAGGCGGCGGATGTTCCGGGCTTTCGTATTCGCTTGGCTTCGATAAAGAAGCACATGATGGCGATAAGAAGATCACGATCGACGGCGTAAATATTTTCGTCGATCCGAAGTCGCTCTTTTATCTATCAGGCACACAGTTGGATTACACTGACGGCTTGAATGGCAAAGGATTCGTATTCAACAATCCGAATGCCAGCAAATCCTGCGGCTGCGGAAGCTCATTTGGAGTTTAACAACTTGGTGTCATTGCGAGGAGTCGCGTAGCAGCGACGAAGCAATCCCAAGTTTAAGTGTCATTCCGAACGGAGATTTTTCTTGCGAAGCAGGAAAAACGATGTGAGGAATCCCTTAAATTGTGGTAGAGACTTAGGGGCTACAAACTATCAGGGGATTCCTCACTACGTCCATTACTGCTGTCGCAATAACGGACTACGTTCGGAATGACAGGCAAATTTAGGGGATTGCTTCGTCGGGCTAAAGCCCTCCTCGCAATGACACATATTTATGCAGGACTTCTTTCTTACGCTTGGCGTAGAGCGCACATTTGGTTTTGATAACGCCGCCCTTGAGCGGCGTTTTCATAATTTACAGCGCAGCTCTCATCCGGATCGTTTTTCAGGAGAGGCTGCAGGAATAATTGATTCGGCTCTTGACCGCTCAAGCGATATTAACGAAGCATACAGAACTCTTCGTGATCCATTACGACGCACAAAGCATCTGCTGGCTCTGTACGAATTTTCAGTCGAGCAATCCAAGCAAGTTCCGATGGATCTTTTGGAATTAGTAATGAACGTGCAGGAGAAAGTGGCTGAGTTGGAATTTGCAAATGATAATTCAAAGGTTTCTATTGTGAAAAGCATCGAACCTGTTCTTGGAGAACTTAAAGATCGTAGAACCTCGATAGATAGTAGTTGTGATACATTGCGATCTGAATGGGATGCAATTCCTAATCATGCTGAACCTGCCGGAGAATTAGGCGAAGGAGAGAAAAAGATTTTACAACAAATTGCAAAGCAGCTTGCAGCGCGAGCATACATCACAACACTTCTTGATTCACTTACTGCTGCAAGCAAAGGGGAGTCGCTGGTGTTGAAGCACTGAAAACTTTTTCGTAGGGGGCACGCGCCGCGCGTGCCTTCACGTTTTTGCAAAATTGAAAAGGGCACACGCGGTGTGCCCCAACAAAAGAATGGATATGCCCACAATAGATAATATTCAATCATCTCTTCACGAAGCGCAAGATGCGCTTGCACTATTTTTAGCGGATAAAGATCTGCTCGGAAAAGTAGATCAATTTATCGAGCTTCTTACAACGACGTTCAACTGCGGCAATAAAATTTATTCTGCCGGCAATGGAGGCAGTCATTGTGATGCAATGCACTTTGCAGAGGAATGGACAGGTCGTTATCGTAAAGATAGAAAGCCGCTTCCTGCATTAGCCTTCGCCGACCCATCACACATGAGCTGTGTTTCGAATGATTTCGGATTTGAACATATCTTTGAGCGGATGGTGGAAGCATTCGGAGCGAAAGACGATATTTTTCTTGGTATTACGACATCAGGCAATAGCCCGAATATTCTTCTTGCTGCCGAAGCAGCTAAGAAAAAAGGGATGAAAGTTGTGGGCCTTCTCGGCAAAGACGGTGGCAACATGAAATCACTTTGCGATATTCCGATCATCGTCCCCGGCAAGACAACTGACCGTATTCAGGAATTGCATATCAAGATCATTCATATCGTGATCGAATGTACGGAACGGAAGTTATTTCCGGAATTATACTCTTAAAATTTTTAATTTTGCATTTTTAATTTTTAATTAAATCGTTGCCACTTCAAATTACATTACCCGGGCAGAACATTGGTGGCAAAGTTGTCGGAATCGATCTTGGCACGACGAATTCGCTCGTTGCCTATGTCGAATTCGGCGAAGCGAAAGTCATTCCCGGGCGAGACGGAGGTCTTGTTCCTTCAGTCGTTACACTTGGTGATGATGGAAGTGTTGTGGCAGTCGGCGTTGCTGCAAAAAAGCGTGCGCTCATTGATGCAGGTCATACGGTGTATTCGGTGAAGCGATTGATGGGCAAATCATATTCCGATGTACAAAAAGAATCGGGAATGCTCTCCTATAAGCTTGTTCCACGCGAAGAAGGACTTGTTCGCATTAATATCGGTGATAAGGAATATACTCCGATAGAATTATCAAGTTTTGTTTTACGCGAATTAAAAGAAAGAGCCGAAAAATATTTCGAAGAACCTGTTACAAAAGCTGTCATAACAGTCCCTGCGTATTTTAATGATGCGCAGCGCCAGGCAACGAAAGATGCCGGACGGCTTGCAGGGCTTGATGTGCTTCGTATTATCAATGAACCAACAGCAGCTGCGCTTGCATACGGACTCGATAGAAAAAGGAACGGCATCTTTGTCATCTATGATCTTGGTGGCGGCACGTTTGATGTTTCAATTTTGAAACTGACCGATGGCGTTTTTGAAGTACTTGCAACGAACGGCGATACCTATCTCGGCGGCGATGACATTGACCGTCGTTTGATGGAGCTTTTCCTTTCTCAGATTTCGAGAATTGAACCCGGCTTCATGCCAAGTCCTGAAGAGCTTCAACAAATTCGTTCTGAAGCAGAGCGTGCAAAGATCGCTCTTACAAATGCTCAATCTTTTACTGTTGATCTGAATTTCTCACAGAAAAATATTATCTATAAACGCAATCTGACACGTGCAGAAGTAGAAATGGTTGCGCGTCCGGTTTTAGAGCGGACGAAAAAGCCGTGTCTTGATGCGATGAAAGATGCCGGACTTTCACCCAAAGATATTGAAGAAGTTGTACTTGTCGGCGGGGCTACACGTATGCCTGCAGTAAAAGAATTAGTGCAGGAGTTATTTAAGAGGAAGCCGCACGATTCACTGAATCCTGATGAAGCTGTTGCACTCGGTGCAGCAATTCAGGCAAATATTCTTGGCGGTGGCGCAAGTGATATTTTGCTGCTTGATGTTACTCCGCTTTCGCTTGGCATTGAGACCATTGGCGGAATGATGAGTACGATCATCGGTAGGAATACAACGATTCCGACGAAAGCGCATGAAAGTTATACAACATTCGCTGATAATCAAACGGGTGTTGAGATCAATGTTTATCAGGGCGAGCGTGATTTGATAAAAGACAACAGGCATCTTGCATCATTTACGCTAAAAGGTATTCCGCCTCTTCCTGCCGGAGCAGCGAAAGTAGATGTGAATTTCCTCATTGATGCCGATGGCATTTTACATGTCAATGCCAAGGAGGTTCATACCGGGATCGAAACGCAGATCGAAGTGAAACCATCATATGGTTTGACCGATGAGGAGATCGAACGGATGCTTCGCGAAAGCATAACATTTGCAAAAGAAGATATTGCTGCACGTAAAATTGGTGAAGCAAAGACCGAAGCAGAACGCGTCGTCGCTGCAACAGAAAAAGTGCTTGGGCAAATTCGCAGGAATGAGGTTCAACTTGCACCTGATAAATTACAGACAATGAATGTCAATAATATTATTGATACATTATATGCACTTAAAAAATCGCTCGGTACTGAGAATGCCAAAGAAATTCAGGATAATCTCAATGCCCTCGAAACTGCAACCGAACCTTTGGCGCACGAAATTATGAATGCATCCGTTTCAGAAGCTCTTAGCGGAAAGGCTTTGGAAGCAGTATAAACTCCTAAACCAATCCGGATATTAATTTTTATGGCTACGATCACATATTTTCCTATGAACGTCACTTGCGAAGCTCTCGTTGGTGATAATATCTTAGAAGTTGCACTTGCAAATGGGATAGATCTGCAGCATAATTGCGGCGGAGTCTGCGCTTGTTCGACATGTCATGTTATCGTTAAACAAGGGTCGAAATCCCTGACCGAAATGGGAGATGATGAAGGCGATCAACTTGATGAAGCTGAAGGATTGACGCTTGATTCCAGACTTGGATGTCAGTCAAAGATAACCGAAGATGTGGATCTGGTCGTTGAAATTCCGCAATTAAATCCTGCGATCGCGAAATTATTTCATGAAGGAGCGCATTAACAATACCAATGACTTGGCACGATATTGAGGACATCGCTGAAGCTTTGATGGCTGCACATCCGGAGATCGATCCGTTAACGGTTCGGTTTACTCAGCTACGCGATTGGATCGCATTGCTTCCGGAATGGGATGATGATATTCATTTATCGAATGAAGCAAAGCTCGAAGCTATACAGATGGAATGGTACGAACTTTGGAACGATGAACATGGAGGATAATGGCAAGCACTAATACTCGCATACCGCTTTTTCCGCTTGGCGTCGTACTTTTTCCGACGTCGAAAGTGCCTCTGCATATTTTTGAAGAGCGGTATAAAAAATTGTGTGAAGAAAGTTTAAAGAATCACACGACCTTTGGAATAAATTATGTCGAAGAAGAAAAGCTTCATTCTATCGGCTGTACAGCGCAGATCGCGGATGTTATTCAGCGATATCCCGATGGTAAACTCGACGTTATAACCGAAGGGGTGAGGCGCTATGAGATCGTGAAGTTCGAGCAAGGCGCGGAGAATGATATTTCATACGCCCGTATAAGATGGATCGAAGATATTCCCGAAGAGAGGGATAACTCTCTCGCTGATGAGGCGATAGAACTCTTTAATGAGTTATGCGAAATTGCTTATAAAGGTACAATAGATGCGCTTGACGCATCAATGTGGCAGGGGACAGATAAGCTTCCTTCCTTTGCAATTGCTCAGAAATCAGGGCTTGAAGCTGATCAAAGGCAGGCACTGCTTTCGATCACCAGCGAGAACGAAAGGCTTTCGATACTGAAAAATTTTCTTGCTCAACTTCTTCCGCGCGTGAAGGAAATTGAGACGATCAATGACCTTATCCGAAATGACGGATACATCGTTACTTGGAACAAGAAGAAATAATGTCGTAAATTTGTATCCCAAAGGTGTCATTCTGAGTGGAGCGAAGCGGATCCAGAATGCTCAGAGTGACAAAAGAAATTTTTAATAATAAATACTATCAATGAATAAAAAAGGAAAGAAAGTGGCAAAAAAACATACGAAGGCAGAAAATCGCGTGAAAGCAAAAGCTAAAGCCGGTAAAGAAGCCGCAAAAGGTAAGAAGAAAGCAAAATAAGAGCTTTAATTATTCTACGCAATGCGGCGGACACTCTTCGTGCCCGTCGCATTTTTTATTAAAAATGAATACGACAAGATTCCAATCGTTCCTGAAAGAAAAAAGAACCCTTGTTATGGGCGTACTTAATGTCACGCCCGATTCTTTTTCCGACGGAGGAGCTTTTTTACTAGCAGAAGTTGCTGTAAAACATGCAGCCCAAATGCTTGCTGATGGCGCTGACATAATTGACATAGGGGGTCAGTCAACTCGCCCGCCCGGAGATGCATATGGTAAAGGGGCAGAAAATATTACTCTGGAAGAAGAATTGAATCGTACACTTCCGGTTATTACTAATCTTGTTGCGTTACACTCCGATATAGTAATTTCAATTGATACAACAAAATCTGAAGTTGCGCGGCAAGCATTGGATTCAGGAGCGACGATCATCAATGATGTCAGCGGTGCAACCGAAGATGCAGCGATGCTCGATCTTGCAAAAGCAAAAAATGCACCAATCATTTTAATGCATGGCTATGGTCCGGAATTTTCTAAAGCGAAGATAGAAGATTATAATTATAAGAATGTCGTTGATGAAGTTTTTGATTGGTTGAATAAAAGAATTGATCTTGCTAGGGGAGCAGGGATTGATATTATTCTTGCAGACATCGGTTTTGGTTTTGCAAAAAAAACGCACGACAATATCACGTTGCTCAGTCATCATAAAAGATTTTCCGAGCTTGGTGTTCCTTTGCTACTGGGAGTTTCGCGTAAATCAACAATTGGAAAGATTCTTGACGGAGTGCCTCCGTTAGAAAGAATTAATGGAAGTATTGCAGCAGCAGCTTACGGTGTGATCAACGGAGCAAAAATTATTCGGACGCATGACGTGAAGCAAACGGTTGAGGCGCTGAAAGTAGTTGACGCTCTTTCGCAATGCGGAGGGGGGGGGATTCGAACCCCCGATAGCGTTATACACACTATGACGGTTTAGCAAACCGTTGCCTTCAGCCACTCGGCCACCCCTCCTTTTTCCGTAATACTGAGGATTATGATCTCCTCGTTTAGTATTGCTACTTATTCGAGGTTTGAAAACTCCCTTTAGAGTATGCTCGTTCCCAATGTTTAATACTCACTTTTAAGTCTAAAAGAGAACTTTTCCTGTATTAATATACTTTTCTTAAGGATTGTGTGCATCTCTTTGTAACTTTGCACTTCCTTGATAGTTTTACTATTAGTACGAGGTGTTGTAATGAGACAGAATCTCATATTCCCACGGCGACTTTTTCGATATTTATTAGTAATCATGAAACACATCTGGAAATCTTTTATTGTAGCTCTGCTTATCGTTGTAGCAGCGCAAACTGTAGTCCGTTCGCAGAGCCTCTCTCTGCCTACCGATGGTAAGGACTTTTTCGTAGGTTTCATGTACCCAAGCTATAATAAAGTTGGAAATTCTTCTACCGATGGTTTTTATGGTGCCTACATTCTCGTATCAAGCTATACCGATAATCACGTTACAGTATCCTATTTTGATAGACAGACCGGAGTTGAAGTACAAGGTAGACGATATACTATACCAGCACGAACCGGCATTCAGATTCAATTGGATCTTTCACAGGTTAAAATGGCAGATTCCGGAGATGTTCCTGAATTTGCTGCCTGTCATGTTACAGCAGATAGGGCGATCAATGTCCAGTTCTTCAGTACCGGTGCTTGTTCGGGAGGCAGCTTTCTTCCTATAACGACTGCTGCTTTGGGAAAAAGATACGTTATTCAAAGCTATGGTAATAACCCCGGTAATCTCGGACTTCAGGGAGGTTTTTTAGGACCAAGAGAACTTGAAGTATCCCATGGATTTTTTGAGATCATCGCTCCATTCGACGGTACGACCGTAAAGATCATTCCTAACTCAACTACGCTCGGTGGCCATTCCGGCTTTCATAGCGGAAAGGGAAGTACTTTCCCTACTGAGCCGGCGTATTTTGTTGGATTGCGCAGAGGACAATGCTATTTAGTAAAGTCGGCTTCCGATGAGGAAGATGACGATATCTCAGGATCGATCGTAGAATCTGATAAGCCGATTGCCGTTATAGCCGGACATGAAAATGCTGCTTTAGGAGGCGTCAGTAATCGTTCGCTTGAAGGACGTGATTTCATGGTAGAGCAGATGTATCCTTATAATATGTGGGATACGACCGGATATGTGATGGTTCCACTGATAGATTCACGACCTCCGGATCCTAATCAGTATGAAGGAACCGGCGAAAATTACCGGGTCTTTTCATACGATACGATCGGTTCGACCATTAACTTTTTTGATCTTTGCGTAAGTGGTCCAATAGCTATGACGGCAGGCAGACTTCAACAACCTCCTCCGGAAAGATTCGGAGTTCTTTGCCCGATAGATATTGAATCTACGAATGGGAAAAAATTCACTGCAATGATGTACGATCAGCGTAATTTCGCAACTGCAGCCCCTTATCCCGGACCAAGCATGATCTCCGTTGTTCCTATTTCCAGATGGAGAACATCGTTCTTATGGTATGTTCCTGCAAATAAATTTGAAACTTTACAGGGCTATTATGTTAATATTCTTTGCCAAAAAGGAGATCTTGACGGAGCGATCAAAGGCTCTTTTAACGGAGGTGTGATCAGGCCGATCAAACAGGTCATCGCTCCTCAAACAGCGTTTAATAGTATTCCGAATTATCCTAATCTGATGGGACAGAGATTCCAATTAGGACCGGGAAGTTATTATGCTGTTGGTCCGCGTCCGTTCATGGTTTATAACTACGGTTTCCGTGCTCTTGATCCGAACTTCGATCTTGGTGATCTTGACGGTGATGATTTCTTTTTCTCGTATGGTCTTCCGGTCGGAATGAAGATCGGCGGCGAACCGCATATCAGAGTAATGGTAGATACATTCTGTTCATATTGGAATGTCTGTGTGCATGATTCGACTTTTGGACTTTATAACCAAGGTATAAAGAGTGTAACTCTTCTGGAAGATTCAACTGGTGATATTCTCAAGCCCGGTTATATCTTCAGGAATACGCGACTTGATGATTCACTTGACCCTGATCGTACGAACGAGATCAATTTTACGGGTGATGATTCCGATGTCTGCTTTAAGGTATTAGTGAATAATCCGTTGGATAGTGCCTATGCACCGCTTTTCATCGTTGACGATCAGGGAGGTGCTATTCTCGTTCAACTTAAATACAAAGCCCCTCTGTTCAAAATAACGCCAAGCAGTGGAAAATTTCTTAAAGTCCCACTTCCAAGCGATTCATGTTCACGATTTGTATTCTACAATATCGGAGATACAAAACATCAAAAGGGCGATACGACAAAAGCCGGCAAGGATTCGATAGTTCATCGCGGAGCTCCTTTTGATATTGCATTCGTAAAATTACAACTCGGGAAAAATTTCAGAATTTTGAGTATTGTTCCCCCTCTTCCGACATCCATAAAACCGGGAGATTCGCTGGTTATTACTGCATGCTTTACGGTAGTTGCGGATACATCAACTAAACGGGATACGATTCTTTTTGGTAACTATGATTGTTTACCTTTGCCGATCGATCTTATTGGCAAACCTGCAATTCCGATCATCGTCGCAGGTAATCGAGATTTCGGATCAATTATAGTCGACTCTACGAAATGTGATACTGTTAGTGTAAGAAATATTGGAGATGCCCCATTTACTCTTACGACACAATGGGTTCTTCATAATTACTTTAACTTCGAGTTTAAGGATTCCAGTTTGCTTCCAATGGTGCTTTTACCCGGGCAGGTAGTTTATTTACACTTCTGTTATACTCCTTATGCCGAAAGAACAGATACTACTGTGCAAAATTGGGGAACAACGTTGAATGAGCCTTACAAGCATACAAAGAAAGATACTTCAATATTGATCGGTGTCGGTGTAAAATCCGGATTTATTTGGGATCGTGTAATCCAAGAACAAACGGTAATTTGTGACGATACCAATATTGTACGAGTTTACTTAAAAAATAACAATGCACCTGGCGGACCGGCAGCACATGTTGACTCCGTGCGTTTTGCGGGTCCTGATAAATCGGAATTCTATATTCTTGCAAACCAACGATATTCAGGAAGTGGAGTCTTTGGCAACTTCGATCTCAAGGCTGGTGATTCTATTTGGGTTGATGTTGTCTTTAAAGCGAATCTTGCAAAACCGATACCAGCTAAATATGATGATCGTCATGCTGATCTTGTCGCTTCGGATTCAGTAAATGATGTAGCCATTCAAAAAGATCAAAAAATCGGCTTTACCGGTCATGTGCTCTATGCAACGCCAAATTTAGCGCCGACATATCTTGAGTATGGAATTGTTGCTTTAGGCAAAAAAAATACGCATAGCTTTTATCTAACAGATACAGGTACTGCGCCTCTTATTGTTGAGTCGATCACACCTATAACTTCTCCGGTAATAGGAGTTGGTCTTGCGCCCGGAGATACTATTTTTCCAGGTCAGACGAATGGGAAGATCGTAACTGTCGATATGGTACTTAATAATTATACTGATACAACCGTTATTCTCTATGTAACATATAAGACAAGCTGCCCGCAGACAATACCTGAGACGCTTCATATTGCAGCGTCGTATATCAATCCGACAAATACCGGGCATCCATATACTCCGACCTTTCTTAATTGCAGGAACCAGCTCGATAGTATTCAGGCAATTAATGTCGGAACAACGAACCTGACACTTCGTCAGATCGATATTATCAATCAGGTTCCGGCAGGGACGCCGCAGTTCTCCTTTGTGAGCGGACCGACTCCACAAACATTGGTGGTTAATAAAGTCTATAGACCGGGCACACGATTATTTTATCCTATACTGTATGCTCCGACTATCGAAGGACCTGTTTCGGCAACTGTTCAGGTAACATGGGATAGTTTAGGAACAGACGGCAAGCTTAAGAGAACGATACTTTCTACTAATATTCTTTCAGGTATTGGAAGAGTAGAACGTGATACGTTGACACCTGTGATAACGACTCCGTCGCAAGCTCCGAACTGGACGACAGGATCAGGAATTGATGTGCAGGTTAATTTTGGCGGATTCTGGAGAGATAGCATTGTGAACGGTAATATTCTGACCAATCCGGAAGCTGTTCCTGCTGATATACAGGCGATGGGCATGACATTTTCAGTAACATATCGAAGGGATTTACTGAATTATAATGTTTCGTCAGTAAAATTTGACCCGTCACTTTCACTCATCGGCTCGAATCCAATTCCTGTTTCCGATGGAAATGGAAATGAAACTGTAACGTTTGTCTTGCAGAGCAACACAGGTCCGATCACGAAAAAGATGACGGCTGCTACTCTTCAATTCCAAATTATGGTAGCAAAGGATTATAGTACACCGATTGCCGTTTCCAATGCCTATTATTGGGGTGCAAATCCTTCAGATTCACTTTGTTATGTGATCACTGCATTGGGTACGACACCGTTCGCTCCGAATCCAACCTGCGGGGATTCCGTTCTCAGACATTACCTCTATGGATTTCTGCCTACGAAGATCATTTCTGTTACGCCGAATCCATCGACCGAAGGCAGGGTTCCGATCGTTACCTATGATGTAAAGGTTGCCAAAATACCATTAACGATCGAGCTATATGATGCACTTGGTGAGCGTATTCGCATTATCGAAAAGAATGTACCGCACGAAGTGGGGCAGTATATTTTACCGCTCGGTGTGAAGAGTCTTCCAAGTGGAATGTACGTACTTCGCATCACGACTCCAAACTCAATAGAGTCGCACGACTTCATTATACAGAAGTAAGTACTTATAGACAGAAGACGTAAAAGCATTGCATTTCTGAAACGGTGTTTTTCAGAAATGCAATGCATTCGTCATTATGAAATGTTCATTTGGTAACGGACTATTTATTATGAAAAAAATTGTCATCATTGGTATATTTGTCGTTTTCGCATCTGGCACTGTTTCAAGCCAGGTATTGTGGAAACATGCAAACGGAGGACCGCGAAACGGCTCGACGAACAGCCTGACTATCGACTCAAGCCAAAATGTGTACGTATGTACCGGAGGTGACGGAGTTCTTCGAAGCACAGATCACGGTGCTTCATGGCACGGATATAATAAAGGGATCCGTCAATTACCTATGAAATGGCTGGAGTCCAGTTCGATAGCAGGCGGAGCGTATGTATTTGGTCTCTCACATAAGAAAGAATTAATGCGGCGTGTATTTAATACGCAAAGCTCCGATAACCAATGGGAATATCTCGATTCGATCATCGGCGGAAGCTCGACTCTTGATATTACGCAAATGCTTACTAATCTCAAAGGCTATTTATATCTTGCAACAGCAAGTTTTGGGATTCTTCGCTCACGAGATAATGGATTGCATTTTGATCAACCGGCGAATCTGAAAGCTCCTACTCCAGATAGTTTTGTTGTCTGTATGACCGTTGACCGGCGCACAGGAGACCTGTATGCAATTTCAGAGGGTAATACATTTAGACAACCGGAGCCGGCGAAGTGGACCGTGCATTTATCTCGTTCCACAGATGATGGTACGACCTGGAGCAGAATGGCCGGTGTTCCGACCAACCCGTTATATATCTCTACTATTGTTATCGCCGATGACGGATCAATCGTCGTAGGTTACAGAGTTAATAATACTGACAGTATTCGCGCCTCCCGCTCTACGGATATGGGGCAAACATGGAAACCGGTGTTCTGGCTTCCGATCGCACATAATAAAAGTGTTGATGCTTTAATTCATTCGGTAAATGGTAAAGATCTTTATATTAATGCGCACGGACCCACCTATCGTTCAACAGATAACGGTGCGACGTGGAATCTCCGAAATCCTAATAAAACCGGTGAGGAAACTTTCACTCTTGTGGCAGATAGTTCGGAAAGGCTTTTTCAATGCGCAATTCCTGATGGAGTATATACTTCCGTTGACAGCGGCTTAACATTTATTAATGATTCGACTATGTTAGTGCAGCATCTTGATGGAGGAATTGCTATTGATTCGAAGGGCGATGTTCTAACGATGTCGCAATTTAATTTATACTATACCGTCGATCAGGGAAATTATTGGCGTTCCCCGGCTGAACTTGATGAAGCACAATTTCCTCTTATAGTCTGTGATAAGGAAGATTATTTTTATTATAATACATTTGATGGCTTGTTCCGTTGGCCGCCGAATCGTGATACGTTTGAGAATGTTGTAAAGAAGAATACTGCGCAGCATCCCACAAATCAGGTAACGTACATGTCTGTTAGTCCGATGGATGAGCTCTGGGCATCTATTCAACACGATCCTAATGGAGAGGGATCTGAGCCATGGTTTGCACGTTCAAAAGATCACGGTACAACGTGGACAAGGGTGAATACATCACCGAACTATGGCATCCCTACGTACCTTGAAGTTGATGCCTTTGGATTTTCTGCCGGTACAAACCCTAAAGTAGATGATACGATCTATGTTTCCGGCAACACCAACAATATTTATCGTTCGATCAATAGCGGTATAAACTGGGATGTTATTAATACTGAAGGAAACGGAATAATACAATTCATCGGTCATCCTGATGGATCTGTTTTTCGCCTTCAGAGCGGCGCGCCGGGTAAAGTAGGTCAATCGGGTGATAGCGGTGTACTTTCAGGTGGGCTGTACCGGTCAATAAACGGTGGTAAGGATTGGACGAGAGTTTTTCCGACTCTTGATCAAAATTTTGTTGATTCAATAAATTACTTTTCTCTAGCCGTTATGCCACTGCTCCTTGATAGGTCAGGAAAAATTCTGATCTGTACTGTGGATAGCGGAATCTATCGGTCGAAGAATAAAGACTTTACTGAATGGGAAAATGTCAGCTCAGGATTTGACGGCGATGATTATTATGCCACGAGACCATTGAATTGTTCACAGATCATACAAGATAAGAATAGCGGATTGTATTATGCAAACTCGCGGGGAGCGAGTGTATTTATTGGTACATCAGATCTTGCTACCTTCTGGAACGCTGTACCCAGAAACCCTCTATCTCCCACTATTAGCGAACCGATAAATTATCCGAACCCATTTACAACATCAACGCAGATCAGTTTTGATGTGCCGCATTCCGGTCTTATAAAAATATCCGTTTATGATGTAATGGGCAGGTTGATACAAGTTGTTCTGAACAGTTCTCTCGAAGCAGGAAAGCACACGGTATCTTTTGATGCATCGAAGATGGTCTCCAACGGAAAATATATGATCGTTCTCCAATCCGGCAATGATGAAGTAAGCCATTGGATGACGGTAACGAAATAGAATCTGATGAAGTACTGTTTCGGCATACTTATTTTTTTAGGAATGCTCACGGAGAATTCTCTGTGGGCACAACCACAACATTGGTTTTGGGCGCATAGCGGCGGCGGAAGAGGTGCCGATCAGACCTCCTCGATCGCTGCTGATAGTGCAGGCAATCTATTTGTAACCGGATATTATAATGATTCCGCCGTATTCTCCGATGTTTCTGTTGGATCAAGAAATGGCAACCACTTCTTTCTTGCGAAATATTCAAAAGACGGAATACTTTTGTGGATAAAAACTACCGGGATTGCAGCCGGTCAATCACAGGGAACAGGTATAATTATTGGTAAAGATGACTATCTTTATATTAAAGGATATTTTTTTGATACCCTCCTCCTTGAGAAAACGGTTCTTACCTCCATAGGCAATCAAGATGTCTTTCTTACAAAATATGATCTTAACGGCGGCATTCAATGGGCAGTGAGTGGAGGTGGAACCGGCTCTAACTTATCACGTTCTGTTTCAGTTGACAAAATATCAGGTAACATTTACATTACCGGAAGTTTTTCTGGCACAGCACATTTCGGCAGCAAAGAGGTCAAAACTGTAGGCGGTGATGATATCTTTTTGATTTCTTATGATCCATCCGGCTCGGTGTTATGGGCAAAAAATTTCGGGTCGGCAAAAGATGATGCAGGATTCGGTGTCACATGCAGTAACACCGGTGATGTTGTTCTTACGGGTGCTTTTAGCGATACAGCGAATTTTGGAGGAAAAAAACTTATTGCAAAAGGAAGAACAGATATTTTTATAGCAAAATATAATTCCGAAGGTGATCTTCAGTGGGTTCAGCAGGCAGGGGATACAGCGTATGGTGATAAACCTGCAATAGTGACGGATAATACCGGGAATATTTATGTAACAGGGCGATTTTATTTTAATACTCCCGGTGTCGTTCCCGGCTGCGATGGAATTGGAAATATTTATATTGCCAAATATAGTAAAACGGGAGTCAAACAATGGATGAAATGTGCCGGAAATGGCGGTGAAGAGAGTGGTGATGCAATAGCTGTCGATAGCAGTGGCTATATTTATGTTACAGGAGGATATGACTTTACAATAAATTTTGGATCAGGAAAAATACTGAACTCAGGATTGATAGATGCATTCATTGTAAAGTTTAACTCAGATGGTGTTGCACAGTGGACTGATCATGCCGGCAGTACAGGTGATGATTATGGTACTTCACTTGCTCTTGATGGCACCGGAAATGTTTTTCTCGGGGGTGCATTCAGCGACACTTCATTTTTTGGTTCATTCTCGTTGATCAGCAATCATCTGAAGGATGCCTTTATCGTCAAACTTGCCACACAGGCTTCGATCAGTACATTTTCTCCGGTCCATTCACATATCTCAGTCTATCCGAATCCTGCAAAGTCAACGATTGCGATAGAGTATGCAAACAATTTAAAAGATCCTGTAATTACTGTTGAAGTGATCGACATCTTAGGCGTAACTATAAAAAAAGATGTTTTTTCCTTAGAAGAAACCGGAAAATCCATTTTTACATTACTCGTTAATGATCTTCCAAGGGGCATTTATTTTTGCCGTCTATCAACAAATACTTGGAAGGAATCACGGATGGTTGTGGTGGAATAACAATTCAACTTCCTCACTATTTTTTTTGTTTTAAATCTCTTGGGAAATAAAGCATTATATTCAAAAAAAGTGAGACTACTTTCGCTGCCTATAACTCCGTACTCCGAAGTATGGGATTTGCAGCGATCAATTTTTAATGGTTTACTGCAAAACGAAACCGAAGATACGCTGATCCTCTGTGAACATCCGCCGGTCTATACTCTTGGAAGAGTCACAGAAGCAGCAAACATTCTTTTCAGCAATGAAGAATTAATAAAGATAGGTGCAGAAAAATTCGAGATCGAGCGTGGCGGAGATGTCACTTTCCATGGTCCCGGCCAACTTGTCGGTTATCCGCTACTGATTCTTTCACATTTCAAAGAAGATCTTGGCTGGTATCTTCGTGCACTTGAAGAGGCGATAATTCTAACATTAGAAAATTATGGAGTAAAAGGTTTTCGTATTCCTGGGAAAACCGGCGTGTGGGTTGGCGAAGCAGGAAATGAAGAAAAAATATGTGCCATCGGTATTAAAGTCTCGCGTTGGTCTACAATGCATGGTTTCGCGTTTAATATCAATACGGATCTTTCGTATTTCGAAAGAATTATTCCTTGCGGAATTGCAGATAAAAAAGTGACAAGCCTTTCTAAAATTTTAGGAAAGAAAATAGAGATGAGAGAAGTGAAGAAATACTATTTGGATGCATTCACAAAAGTATTTGGAGTAGAACTTTCATCTATTCTAAAAGATCAGGTCGCCGCTCCTGCGTTCGTTTCGTAGCTTCTTCATTCCGCCACGTTCGGATTTTTTCATGATCGCCCGATTGTAAAATTTCCGGTACTTTCATTCCTTCAAATTCTGCTGGACGCGTATAGAGCGGCGCATCGAGCAGACCAGTCTGGAAAGAATCCAGCATTGCGCTTTCGCTATCGTGTATAGTGCCGGGAAGCAGGCGTACAATAGCATCTATCACTACTAAAGCAGGAAGTTCTCCGCCGGTGAGAACATAATCACCAATTGAAATTTCTTTTGTAATAAATGTTTGTCTGATTCTTTCATCAATTCCTTTATATCTTCCACAAAGCAGAAGAAGATTATTTTTTAGTGAAAGTTCATTCGCATCACCTTGCATGAAAGTTTTGCCGTCCGGAGTAAGAAAAATTATTTCATCATACGTTCTTTCCGATTGTAATTTGCGGATAAGCTCGAATATTGGTTCAACGCGCAATACCATTCCCGCGCCTCCGCCGAAAGGATCATCATCGATCTGATGATATTTTCCTAAACCATAATCGCGAAGATTGTGAATAACGATCTCGACGATCCCTTTATCACGCGCGCGTTTGATCAAGCTCTCATTCAAAGGACTTTCCAGCAATGGCGGCACGGCAGAAATGATGTCGATTCTCATTTGGGTGTTAGTGTTAATTTCTTCCACGAAGGATCCTTCCGAATAAGTGGTACTTCAATTAACTCCCCGCGATGAAAAAGAGCAGTCATGTCCCGATAATGCGGATTGAACATATTGCCGGAGTTTCCCGTAGGCAATGCAGCCCAAAGTATATCTGTTTTCATATCGGCAACTGAACGCATTGAAGGACCAACTCTCATGACGAATGGATTCCAGAATCCATAACTCGATTGAATAACGGTCGTAAATCCGCCGGGCGCATAACCAATATCAATATTTCCGAGTGCTGCAATTTCTTTTGATTCATCAGCGAAGGGATGTTTGTATGTCAACCAATGGAGTTTACCCCAATTCCACCTTCGGATATCATTGCCAAGCTTATGCGATAAATATTCAAGCGCCTCAGTGAACGCTTGTTTAATAATATCATCGCGCTTCTCAATTTGAGGTGAGCGAATATCATCCCACCAAATATTTTCAGGATCAGTAAGTAAATGTCCAATAGTTCGAACAGGTATATTGTTGAGATAAGCAAATTCTGCGAGACGATCAGTTCCAAGTTCATCGGAAAGAGCATCGGTGATCAAACGCAGAAGAAAAGCATTTATTATTGTAGTACTTATATCTTCTCTTCCCTGAACACCATCCCAGTTTTCTATATAATCAAGGGCAGCATTAAAAAGCACATTATTTTTGTGAGTTGTATCAGGATTCGCACTTCGATAGATGCGAATAAGGTGCGAAGCAAGACTTTTTTCGAACGGACTTACCGTATCGGTCATAACCTGTCTCATTTTCGGAAGATCAATTTTTTTTATGCCCTCTAAAAGTTGTGTCAATCTTTCAGCACGGCCGGACGGCTCCCAATTCTCTGAATGGGGAATCGTGCGATAGGCTGTCGATGGGTTATTCGCACTTACAAAATAACCTGATAAAGGATCACTTGCATGTGGAAGATTTAATGTAGTGATGAATCCTTGCCATGCATCATTAGAGCTTTCAGCGTAGCGCGGCAGCATTGCTCGCTCTTCGGAACCATAACGAATAGGTATACGTCCGATAAGTTGGTAGGCCACTTGACCTGTTTTCGATTCGGCAAGCGTGAGATTTAAACATGGAGTAGAAAAATCAGCTAATGAATTTCGAGCTTCTGCAATGTTTTTTGCATGATGAAGAGCGAAAAAACATCCAAGTTCATCTGTCGTTGCAAAATTTCCATTCCATTCGATTGCGATAAGAGGATGATTGCCAAGGACGGTTTCATTTTGTGAAAGTAAATGTTGCGTCTGTTTATCCGAAACAAAGGTTCTTGCAAGTTTAAATGTATTAAGATCGCTGACGATAGGTCCATTGTCCGTTAACTTAATTTCTATTTTTTCGTATCGCTTTCCTGACCCATCAAATGTGCGGACAGGAATTGGTGAAATAATTGTGGTGATTGGTTTTAATCCGTTCGGAGTATAATAATTTTCTTTGCTTGAATCAGGTTTTAAAATAAAATAATCACATTCATCGATCATTCCATTGGTCAAACCCCAACTTAGTGTCTGATTTCTTCCACTCAAGACAAGTGGTATTCCGGGCACGGTAAAACCTGCAACATTCAGACCTGCTTTGGATTGAAGGTGAACAAGATACCATCTGGCAGGTGCGCCTATTGCAAGGTGCATGTCATTTTCAAGTATTGCTCCGCCTGAAGCAGTGCGCTTGCCGGATATTGCAACTGAATTCGACCCACCACCGATACCCCCAAGACCAAGTACATTTTGAAGAGCAGAATGCAGCGCACCGCCGCCTGCGTAGAATTCTTTCAGTGTTTTGTCATTCGTCTTTCGTCGTTCGTCAGTCGATGTTTTCAAACTATCATGCGGACTATTGACGAATGACGAAGAACGATTTCCGACCGCACTATATCCTTCGATCACTGTAGGCGATGTTGTCGGATACCCTGGATAAAGCGAAGCCAGGTGTGCTGAGTCAATTGCCAATGCAATATCACTAAATGCTGCATCAGTCCAATAGGAAAAATTCATTTCCCATGAGAGCAGTCTGCCGATGATCATGCAATCGGTAGGTTTCCATAGTTCAGGTTCATAGGAAAGTGCATCGAACTCGATACCAAATTTTCCCTTATGAGTAGAAATAAAAGCATTTACGCCGTTTGAATAAGAAGATAGATATTTTTTTGTATCGTTAGATGCCTTATCCCACATATATTGTGCGATGCGCGAAAAGCCAAGAATGCGCGCCCATTTATCAATGATCAGGCTTTTTTCTCCGAGAACTTCTGATAATAAACCTCTGCCGATGCGTCGAGTAAAATCCATTTGGAACATACGCTCTTGGGCATGAACATATCCGAGCGCATAATACGCATCTTCATCATTGACTGCTGAGATATGAGCGATCGCAAAACTATCGCGATAAATTTCGATAGGATTTTTTAATCCTTCGATCTTTATTTCACCTTCGTATTTTGGCAAAGAGCGGTCTTCGACATGTTTGCCGAAAAGCAGCAAGCCGCCGATCAGCAGGAGTGCAGTGAAGATGAGTCCTATGATGAATCGGATGATCATTTAGTAGTGAGTAGAAAGTAGTTAGGAGGAATCAGGATGTAGAGCGTATTAGTCCATGAATGATTTTTCTGAGTTCTATAAGTTTATTCCAAAGTTGCTCCATAATGTTTCTCTCAATATATTTACATCTTGTCGAAAGGACAAGTTGGGTTTCTAATTCGGAAAGAGAGCCAAGCGCTATATAATAAAAATGTACTTGGTCTTTAGCCGTTCTCCGACTATATCCTTCTGCGATGTTTGAAGGAATAGAAACAGATGCTCGTTCAATTTGATTTACTAATGAAAATTGGAAGCGCTTAGGAAAATTATCTGTTAGCAGAATAACTTCCTCTGCAATTTCCATTCCGAGTTGCCAGGCTCTCAGATCCCGATACCCTTGTTTTGCCATTTTGAATTCCTAACTCCTAACTCCTGAGCATCCTCCTTCAGACCCGAGCCCCTCGAAGCTGCCACTGCAAGCACATCGCAGCGTTCATTTTCCGGATGTCCGGCATGCCCTTTTGTCCAGATGAATTTTACTTTATGTTTTTCGAGCATTGGCAATAATCGCTTCCACAAGTCAACATTCATCACCGGAGATTTATCTGATTTTTTCCAGCCGCGCTTGATCCAATTGGCAAGCCAGCGATCCTCGATCGCTTTAACTACATATTGCGAATCGCAATAGATTGTTACATCGCATTGCATTTTCAATGCTTCCAAGCCTTCGATCACTCCGCGCAGCTCCATGCGATTATTGGTCGTCTTCCGAAAACCATCCGATAGCTCGCGCTCGTTGCCCTGCTCATCGCGCAGGATTACTCCGTAGCCGCCGGGACCGGGATTCCCGGAGCAGGCACCATCAGTGAAGATCGTAATATTAGGGCGAGCTGATTCGTTTGACAAAAATTGATTGAGTATTAAACTACAAAAATACGAACTGTTTCGAAGTATCATCTCGTTAAGATAATTAATGATGAAATATCATTATATCTGTGTGATCCTTATTTTCGGATTAGTGTCAGATTCCTTCGCACAATTTTCTCGAAGGGATTCTATTTCTAAGGTCGATTCAGTCCAAAGTAAAAATGAAGTTAGTGTGCAAAACAATGCTTTTTTCGCAGAGCTGGGTGGTAACGGACGATTGCTTTCTCTAAATCTGGATTTCAGATACAAGTCGCATTATGCTTTCAGAGTTGACTTGGCATTATACATAATATCCAATAACACTATTGACCCAAACCGCATTTTAACAAGCGGTGGAATTGTGACCATGCTGAACTACCTTTTCTTTAATACGGCTTGCCAAATGGAAGCAGGTATTGGAATGATCACAGATATTACCTCCAAATATCGTGGAGCTATATTGGATAATAATTACAGCAGATTCAAGCTCACTGTTTTTCTTGGCTTGCGCTATCAACCATTCCAACAAAATCATATACTTCGGATCGGATATACACCTTTTTTTTGATTTACACGAAGTTTTTCATTCGGTTGGTATCAGTTACGGCTGGTGCATTGATCCCTTTTAAAAATTCTTCACCCCTTCATCGCCTTTGCCATCATTGGGGAGTGAAGCGTGAATTGTGTGATTTCCGGAGGACAATTCAACCGATAGGGAATATCAACTACTCCGAGTCCGCGCGAAACATACATGCGCGAATGACTTCCGACTGATTTTGCATCATAAAATCCATCAACAAAATTCGAAGCGAGTGAGCAGAGACTAATAACATTTCTTCCGATACGAGCTAGGACGATCTGCCCGCCATGAGTATGGCCTGAAAGCATTATGCCTATCTTCGTCTGTGCAAATGCATCGAAATGATATGGACGGTAGCAAAGCAGGATCGTTGCCGCATTTTCAGGAAGTCCCTTAAATGTTGCATCAATATGTGGGGCGTATTTTCCTTTTGCGAAATCGAGAATGGATTCGGAAGCATCATCATCAACTCCGAGAAGATGGAGTTTCTCGCCGCCGATGGTGATGGCACGGTTCTCATTGCGTAGCATCGTAATTCCAATATCTTCCAAGCCCTGAGAGATCGCTTCACAATCTACATCATGATCGTGATTGCCCGTCGAAGCATAAACGCCGTGTTTTGCGCGGAGTTCGCTGAAGGCTTCGATGATGGGCGGAAGCTCTTCGATATTTGACGTGACGAAATCTCCTGGAAGCAGTATGACATCACTTTTTAATTCATTAATTCTGCTGACAATATTTTTTAGATCTTTGGGCAGCATATACGGACTCGAATGGAAATCGCTTGCAAGCGTTACCGTCATGCCTTCGAATTGTGCAGGAAGATGCGGAATAATTATGTCCTCCTGCGTTATTTCGACGATCTCTTTCGATGCAACTGAACGACCGCTGCAACTTGCCAAAGCAAGTCCACCCATTGCGAGCATGCCGCCTTTAAGAAGTGTACGTCGGGAGAAAACTTGTTGGAGCGGTTCACCTTCGGTAATAGTAACGAGTTGATTGGTATTCATGATAAGGATGTTCTGTGAATAAAGCAAAAAAGAAGGGCTGACAAAATGTCAGCCCTTCGGAGATTAGAATTTTAAGACCACTGAGGGGGGTGAAAGATCGCCGCGCCGGTCGCCGGTGCGGTGAGTGATAGCTAAGAGACGGCAGAGCAAATACTCGTTGTTTCACGCCAGATAAAACAATTGCACTGTGTGAACAAGTTTGTTTTTGATATTATCTTATTATTAAATAATGTTGGCGAGGAAAATTACCGAATAGAAATTACAGAGTATATAATTGCTACACTAAGGTGATCTGCGTGATCTCCGGTGGGCAATTGAAGCGGATGGGAAGTGCTACAGTTCCTAGTCCGCGCGAGACATACATTTGAGTGCGTTTAGTGCCGCTGATTATTTCGTAATGACCTTCGACATATTTCGAAGCCATTGAACTTAGTGAAAGCACGGTCCCACCGATTTTACCAAAAACGATCTGTCCGCCATGAGTATGACCGGATAGCATAAGCCCGATATGTGTCTTAGAGAATTCATCAATGCGATAAGGTTTATGGCACATTAAAATTGTTGCTGCATGATCAGGTACACCCTTGAAGAGAGCTTCGATATGAGGTGCAGATTTTCCTTCAGTGTAGGTAATGATATCATTATCATTGTTATCGTCAATCCCAAGGAGATA
>JBBQGG010000003.1:0-91812 GCA_038322815.1 Kapaibacterium sp. (SeqCode) | reverse complement strand
ATGTATCCATCACTCCGAGATGCCGATGACAGCGGATATTACAACAAAGGATTTGAAGCCCCTAAGGATTCCATTCAGCGATGCCGTTCTATTTATGGCGATATCGACACCCGTAAAGTCTGGTTCAAGATCGATACATCTGTGATGGATGCATCATTCCGCGCTCAATATTACGTAGTTCGTGATCTTTGGCATCCTGATACGACTTTTCTTGTAAAATGTGATTCCAATTTTGCAATTTATATTAAGCCTGGTGATGCAAAATTCCTCTACATTGAAAAAGGAATTTCCATTCGCGCTTCTGCAACAGCCTTCAGCCCTCAAACGGAGTTTACATTCAACAATGGACGGCGTGTTGCCGAACGGATGAAAGGTACGCGTTCGGTCGTCACCTATACAAGAGATAATAGACTGTATGTTAGCCATGCTGCAAAAGGCAGTACATTCGAAGGATACAATGAGCTTTCTGCCGGTGATAACATCGCTTCTGGATTTGAAGAATGCCTGGATAGTTCAGTCTACTGCCGACGTCCCTCAATCTGCGTTGCACAAAATGACCTTGCCGTTGCGATTATTTATTGGACAAAAACAGACACATCACATAGGCTGAAGGCTGCCTATCAAAAATCGCCATCAAGTCCATGGCACTTTGCCACCTACTTCGGAGTAGATATACCCGACTCCACCACAGATGGTTCGGGAGTAACACCCGTTCTGACTCCCCATTCGGATACTTCATGGTGGGTAGCTGCGGGATTCTGGGGAAATGCTACTGCTGCACCCGGTATCATTGCAACACGCTTTAAAGTTTTTCCTGATGGATCGATCCAGTTTTACTCTGATCCTTTGAATTATTTCTATAAGGATACCATCCGACCGGCAAATCAATTGAGAGATTTCTTCCCGACCATTGCAAGCAGACCAATGGAGGATACTTTATTTCCTGTCCGGCTTGCATGGCAGAGAAATTATAATATCTACTATAACAGGTACAAGCAAACTGGAGCTGGTACCATGGTTGACGAAGGAAAAGCACAGATGATCTCATATGGCTTAAATGTCCAATGTAACAGCAAGCATCCTTCGATCGCTTTGAATGCTGTATCATTAATCCCTTTGAAAAATATTGTACAGGGTGGTGTTCAACCTGCGGGAATAAGGTTATTGAAGCGATTCAATGATTATGTTGTTTGGGAAAGCATACTAACTCCCGGAGGTGTAGCGGGGAAGATAAATAGTAGAGGTAAATTCTGGCCGGTTATGAGAACGCGGTCTGAAGAATATCTCAGCGGAGGCGGATCATGGAGTGCATTTCAAGTATTCAAACCGGATACAACGTCTTTGTTGTATCATTATCCGATCGTAACTGCGGCAGCGGTAGTAGACACGAATTACTTTACAAAGGGTAAGTCACGAATAGATTCTTTTGGAGTATATCACGATTATGTTCGTATCGCATGGCATGATTTTCCGATGAATAAAATTGAATTTGCTCATTATCTTGGTCCGTGGTATAATACTTCACTTTTAGAAACCGGCTATTACCCGTCTTTAGCATTAGCAACAGATAGCGTAACCTATTGGAAAGCCGGTGCTACAGTACCGGCTTCGGTTGCTTTTATTAGTACATTCCCGAATACTACTAATAATGAAGTACGAATCACCAATGGATTTATTCCTAAAATAGGGACAGTAGCTCCGGCAAGAGTCCAGAGCTCCTTCACGATCACTGTTACTCCGATCGATACAATGTTTTGCAAACCTGTAACTGGTAAAATAGATTTTGGACGCCTAAGTATTATTCGGCCTATTGGCAATCCTTCGTTCATGTCTTGGACACCCGTTGATATTGGTGAAGGTCAGGCCGTACCGGATTCTTGGCCTGCTACTCCACTGACAAAGGTTGAAATTCATAGTGATTCGTTTACAATTCATGCGCAGGATACTGTTGTAATGTATCGGACATTGGATACGATGGATTTGGCCTCGGTTCAAAATGCATTAACATCACATTTTGATTTTTTCATAGCACGAGCGAGATTGTTAAGGTGGAAAGATTCGTCTTACATCGCAACGATAGATAGTATGCTTATAACGAAAGATACTGCCTTACTGCCGGGATTAACGCTTAATGCCGGATACGCCAAATATAAATATCCCACTGGTGCTTCTACTGACACGGCATTTATAGCCCTCGATTTTTTACGAGGAGATACAGCGAATACGTTGCATCGAAGCTATATAGAATTACTAATTGATGACTCCGATCAGACATCATCTTACAAAAAATCCGGCGGTAGCCCACAAGCGCAGCCGTCAATTTCAATGTTGAAAATAAGTGTCATTCCAAATCCTTTTAATCAATCCACGACGGTGAAAATTAAATCGACGGAAGGATTACCGACTCATGTTGAGGTCTTCGATCTGCTCGGCAAAAAGATTACCGATCTCTATAATGATAATTTCCCTGCCTCACCTATTGAAGTAAGGTTCGAAGCTGCTATGCTTTCAACGGGTTCTTACTTGGTACGAGTGCAAAGCGGAAATGAAGTTGTGACACGGAAGATAGAGCTTGTAAAATAGTATTTCCATTCAGAACCGGATAGTACACTGCTATCCGGTTCTGATGGAAAAATTAAAGGATAGCATTAAAGCGATTTGAAGAAATTGAATTATAGCTAAGATCGGGTCCGAATTGTTACCTTTTCTGAAAAACCAATATGGGCATAGGTAACAAAGGTAACACTATAAAAAGGAAACGGGAATGTAACCTTTACGTTAAAAGCAATTAAATACTTTCATTATACCACAATTTCACTTCCCGGACCCATACCTTCACGTATAGCAAGTGACCACTGGAAAAGAAGAGGGGATATTTCACCCTCAGAAAGCATTTTCTTGAGTTCTTCGTAGTCTGTTTGAAAAAGCATAGCAGAAGTTAATTCCTTCGCATAGGAATCCAACTCCCTGTTAAGACGAGTCTTATCACTCTCGGTAAGGGTTTCCCTAAATAAAGTAATTGCTTTATTATTCCAACTGTAATTAGCTTCCAGCATAGACTTTTAGTTCTACTTCTTTTAACTCTCCAATGATTGGATTTCTTATGCTATAACGTTCTACAGCATAATTGTATTCTTTCCGAATACCGAAAATTAATTGTTTTGGTCCGGCATTTATTTCGAGAGCTATTATTTCGTCTTTCGCTAATGCGATAATGAGTTCATCTACTTTTCCATTTTTGAGTTGTCGGTCACAAAACTTAATGAAATCTTTCGGTGATAAAAGGGCTAACTGTTCCAAACCGGAAAGGGAATGTTGGTGCTTTTCCTTGGGGTCTTTAATACAATGAAGAACTCGCCATTGGAAATATTCTACAAATGCAAGGAAACCTTCGGGACTGCATAGATCAGAGCCTATAAGTGATTTATGAGGGCATAATCCCCTTTCTGATAGCTGTTTCCTAACGGATCTATCAAAACGTATTTCTGCACGGATAAGATGTTCATATTCGCACTGTGAAGTCACGGACCGGGGAAGAAGTCTCCCCTTGTTATTTAACTGTTCATCTTTTAAGTAAAAAAGAGTTCTCTGACGTGAGCCGTTAAAGTAGATGCCGTTAGGCAGCTCTTGTATATCCCACTTCCCATATTTAGGTTTAGTGAGGATATTACTCCAAGAGGCGAATGTAAGAGGGGTATCCTGTATATAGGTGAAATGGACTGCTTGAACCGGAGCATTTAAAAGATCAAGAGGTACAGGTGAAAGGCGTTTGCATTTCTTAATTGCTTCCACTAAAATTTCGGGAGTTGCCAGAGTAATATTATGATCGTTTATAAGTTTTGGGGCATTAATATTGCAAAGGAAAGTCGAGCTTCCTTTAGGCTCAAAATAAATCTTTTCTGATATAAATTCGAAGGCACGTGTTTTATTATCCCACCGTAATTTCTGAATTTCCTTTCTCTCAGATGATGAGAGATGAATGATAAACGTTATATTGTCGTAGCCAAGTGAGCGCATTGTTCTAATTCGTTTGCCGTTAAATTTCCAGCGATCTGCCTACCATCCACTTCATCTAAGAAATGAGACTCAGAAAGCGATGGTTGGTTTTCAAGATAGCTATACAATTCATCAAATTTTTTGTATTCACTATGCCTTGCATAATATTTGGCTGTGACAGCCAAACTCTTATGACCCATAATTTTTGATATTTGCACAAGCGGCATTCCGACATTATAGGCATTCTGACCAAAGGAATGTCTGAGAGAATGGAAGTGTAACTTCGGACGGTCCGGAAATACTTCACGTGCAATTTCTTTGAAGAGCTTCGAAAGTTTACAGCTTTTATGTTTCTCTCCCATATAAGCCTTCCCTACTTCGTTTGCAAACAGATAGGGTGACTCTCTTACTAATTCGAGTGGATGTTGAGCCTTATTTTGCAGCTGCCTTTGTAATGCTTCCCTGACACGAGGTGTAATTGGCAGAATGCGCTCGCTACCATTTTTTGTTCGAAATATCTCACTGTTCTTGATGTAAAGTTCTTTATTGTCCCAACGAATCGCATTTAGTCGTATATGGCATAATTCCCCAATGCGAACTCCTGTTGCAATGGAAAGCAAAGATGCGAATTTCGATGATTTCTGAATATAAGTATCTTCCGGCATTCTTCTGTATAGTTTGATGAACTCTGGCTCGGGAAGATATTCGGGTATTATTTCTGTTTGCTTCAAGCGTCGAACATTTAGTAGAGGGTTTTTATCAAGTTTCTCCTCTAATATTGCGAAGTTAAAAGCAGAATTAAGGATCCGTCTGATAAGTGATCGTAAACTTTCAGATTCGATCTGGGCAAAGAAATTTCTTAGAATGTAAGGGGTTACTTTACATAACGGGAGGTCGGGGTCTGCCCACTTTACGAAAGTCTGTATTTTGAGACTGTAATCATAGAGAGTATTTTTCTGAAGCCCATCCTGTCCCTTCACCTTCAGGAAGTAATCGAAGAATTCACCAATCGGTTGTTTATCGGAATGAGAGACCTCTTCACGGGATAGATTTTTTCGCACTTCGTCTTTAAGCTCATCCCGCCTTTTTTTGGCTCTCTCATAGTCCGACTCTCCGGTAGTGATCTGTGAATGTTTACACTTATCAGTTATGGGGTCTCTGAAAGTAAATGGGAAACAGTAGTACTTTGATCCTTTACGTTTTGATGGATTGTTTGCAAATTTACGCAGCATGTCGCATTCTCCTATTAGGATGAATTCGGGCTTTGCAGTCGTGCGTTTATTTGCTTTCATACCCAGACAACAGGAGGTATCCTGTTTTCGGGTGAGACGAAAGTGAGACAAAAGTGAGCGGACTACCGGATTTACCGGAATACTTATTAAAGCTTTTCTGGTAAAATCTTCGTCATTTCTTCGTCACCTTCCTTGAAAGCCTTATAAAATAAGGGGCAACCAAATGACTCTTAATCATTGGGTCGCGGGTTCGAGTCCCGCAGGGAGCACAGAATAATAGTGCCCTCGCAGAGCATTATTAAAAAACCGTCAGATTAGTTCAGGCGGTTTTTTTTTGTATTCTTTGTATTCAATGAACCTCTATCGTAATGAGTATTAAGACTAGATAACTTATTCCAATGCAGCCGAATACCTGTAATTTCCGAGTTTGCAGTAGGCTAAATATCTTGCGCGCCCACAGAAGTGACAGCGAAGAATCTGAGATTTAGGATGTCTGAAAGCTCAGATTCTTCGTTCCGCTTTGCTCCACTCAGGATGACAATTCAAATTGAGCCATCACTTTTGCGTTGTATTGCGAACTTATTTAATCGGCTCATAGTTTGAAATGATACACGAATGAACCTATTCTTCCATAACCATCATCATCATAACTTGCCGAACGGTAAGCAGGATGATGTTATGTAGATTTTAAGAAAATCTTTTCATCAGGGCTTATCGGAAACGATAAGCCCTTTTTTATTTTTAAACATCAAATTGTAATGAAACTAACAATTGCGATCCAGCGATCGGGCCGTTTGGCAGAGGACTCTCTGAATCTTCTGAAGGAGAGTGGAATAGAGATCAGTAACGGTCTTAATAAATTAAAGAGTGAAGCCTATAATTTTCCCGTTGAGATCTATTTTCTCAGAGATGACGACATTCCGCAATATGTCGAAGATAATGTCGCTGATGTAGGGATCGTAGGAGAAAATGTCTTCTTAGAAAAAAATAAAGCGGTTTCAATGGTCTCTCGTCTGGGTTTTGGAAAATGCAGGTTAGCTATTGCTGTTCCGAAGGATAAAGTTATAAATGGAATAAAAGACCTTGAAGGTATGCGCATTGCCACTTGCTATCCTCATATTCTCTCCCAATATTTACAAGAGAAGAAGATCAAAGCAGAAATTCATCAGATCAGTGGTTCGGTGGAAATAGCTCCGGAAATAGGTCTTGCCGAGGCAATCTGCGATCTTGTCAGTTCGGGAAGTACGCTGTTTATGAATGGCTTGAAAGAAACAGAAGTTATTCTTCGCTCGGAAGCTGTATTGATCCGGAATAATGACCTTACTTCCGAAAAAGAACAGATCCTTCAAAAATTACTTTTCCGTTTCGATTCCCTCCATAAAGCAAAGAAGAACAAATATATTCTACTGAATGCACCGGATGATAAATTGGAGATCATCTCTGCACTGATTCCCGGTATGAACAGCCCTACCATTATTCCGCTCGCGCGGAAAGGCTGGAGTTCCCTGCACTCTGTCGTCAATGAAAACGATTTTTGGGAAGTAATTGAGAAGCTTAAAGAAAATGGAGCTCAAGGTATTTTAGTTGTTCCAATTGAAAAAATGATATTATGATAGCAATTTTTCGTTATCCAAAAAGAGAACAGTGGAAAGAACTGATGCTGCGTCCATCCATCGAGAATGCACTGATCGAACCTGAAGTTGCTAAAATACTTCTCGATATCAAACAGAACGGGAATGAAGCAGTACGCCGATATGCATCGATTTTTGATGTTGTTTCGTTAGGAAAGTTTCAAATCGAGGCAGAAGATCTTCGCACCAAAGCTAGGGAAGTAGATTCTAAGTTAGCAGAAGCTATAAACACTGCTTACTCGAATATCGAGGTATTTCACAAAGCCCAGTTACATGAAACCACATTTATTGAAACAATGCCTGGTGTTCTTTGCTGGCGTAAAGGTATAGCTATTGAACGAATAGGAATGTATATTCCCGGAGGGACTGCACCTCTTTTTTCGACGGTATTAATGCTTGGCATTCCTGCGAAAATCGCCGGCTGCAAAGAAATTATCCTTTGCACGCCCCCGAATAACGATCATAGCATTCATCCTGCTATTGCCTATGCTGCAGAGTTAATAGGAATAGAAAAAATATTTGCTGTCGGAGGCATACAAGCAATTGGTTCGATGGCATATGGGACAACTGAAATACCAAAAGTAGATAAAATATTTGGACCCGGTAATCAATATGTTACCTGCGCAAAACAATTAGTAAGTAAGGAAGGTATTGCAATAGACTTACCCGCCGGACCTTCCGAATTAGCGGTGATAGCTGATGAAAGTTGCAATCCGGAATTTGTCGCCGCCGATCTTCTTTCACAGGCAGAGCACGGAATTGATAGCCACCTCATCCTGGTCACTGATTATGAGAATGTGATTCAACAGGTGATGTTGGCTCTTGAGAAACAACTTGCAAAATTATCACGGCGCGAAATTGCTGCAAAAGTTTTGAAAAACAGCAAGGTATTCCTCGTCAAAACTATTGATGAGGGCATGGATCTGATCAACTTGTATGCTCCGGAACATCTTATTATTTCTTGTCGCAATGATGAAGAAATAGCAGAAAAAGTGATAAATGCAGGCTCGGTTTTTCTAGGAAATTATTCGCCGGAAAGCGCAGGAGATTATGCATCAGGAACAAATCATACATTGCCAACCAATGGATGCGCCAATGCATATAGCGGTGTTTCTGTAGACAGTTTTTTGAAAAATATTACTTTTCAAAAAATTACGAAAGATGGATTAAAGAACATTGGGGAAACAGTTGAACTGATGGCTCAAGCAGAAGGCCTTGACGCTCACAAAAATGCTGTACGTATTCGATTATCATAATACCAGTATGCATATTGATATTTCAAAGATATTACGAAATAATATTAGAGAATTGATCCCGTATTCTTCTGCCAGAAGAGAGTTTAACGGAACAGACGGTATTTTCTTAAATGCGAATGAGAATAGCTTCGGATCGCCCTTGCCCGAAAAGTATAACCGATACCCCGATCCACTGCAAATTGAATTAAAAAGAAAGATCTCCTCCATGAAAGGGATCAGCTCTCAGAACATATTTCTTGGCAACGGAAGCGATGAGGCAATTGATCTCTTATTCCGATGCTTTTGTGAACCGGGAAAGGATACGGTCATTATTTGCCCCCCAACCTACGGCATGTATGAAGTCTGCGCAAAGATAAATGATGTTGCCGTTAATATTGTGCCGTTAACATCAGCATTTCAGTTAGATGTAGAAGGTATAAAAAATAAGTGTGACAGGAACTCGAAGCTGATCTTTATCTGCTCGCCAAATAATCCTTCGGGAAATACTTTTGACCGAAATGGAATATTGAGTGTAATTAGGCACTTTAATGGTATCGTAGTCATAGATGAAGCCTACATAGAGTATTCAGACCAACCATCTTTTACAAATGAATTATCACAACACAATAATATTGTGGTGCTTCAGACATTTTCAAAAGCATGGGGGCTTGCAGGGTTGAGGATTGGAATGGCATTTGCTTCTGAGCAGATCATCGATGAATTAAATAAAGTTAAGCCCCCTTATAATATCAGTACCGTTTCACAAGAACTTGCTCTTTCGGCACTTGAGAATTCTCAGAAGATCAGGAGCTGGATGTCGCAAACTATTGAAGAGCGCAAGATGCTTGTAGTAGAATTAGAGCAACTTGCTTTTGTAGTGGAGATATATCCTAGCGAAGCGAATTTCTTACTGGTGAAAGTAGGAAACGCCGAACGTATTTATAGGTATCTTCTTACTGAAAATATTATTGTTCGAAATAGGAATACCATAAGTCAATGCGAAGGCTGCCTGCGCATTACCATAGGGACTCCGGAAGAAAACAGAAATCTCATAACGTCGTTAAAAAATTACATGCCATGAAAAAGATCTTATTTATTGATAGGGACGGTACGGTGATCGTTGAACCACCGGATACTTTTCAAGTCGATAGTTTTGAAAAATTTCGTTTCCTTCCTGGCGTGATAACCTCGCTGGGAAAAATCTCCAGAGAGCTTGATTACGAACTGGTCATGGTAACAAATCAAGACGGAATGGGAACACCAACTTTTCCGGAGGAAGCATTTTGGAAAGTACAAAACTTTATGATGAATGTTTTTGAAAGTGAAGGGATCCACTTTACGGAAGTTTGCATTGACCGGTCGTTCGAACATGAAAAACTTACGACTCGTAAACCCGAAATCGGAATGCTAACACATTATATGAATGTAAATTATGACTTGTCGCGATCCTTTGTTATTGGTGATCGAATTACTGATGTAAAGCTAGCACAAAACTTAGGCAGCAGAGCTATTTTTTTCAAGAGTTCTGACGACCCGCAAAGTTATCTCAGTGATATTGCATTGATCGCAGAAAATTGGGAACAAGTGTATTATTTTCTCAAGTTGCCACCTCGAATTGTCTCAATTTCCCGTTTGACAAATGAGACGAAAATTAGTGTAGAGATAAATCTCGATGGTAAGGGGAAAGCTGATATTAAGACCGGCCTTGGTTTTTTCGATCACATGCTAGAGCAAATAGCTAAACATTCAGGAGTCGATATGGTTATAAATGTTTCGGGAGATCTGCACATCGACGAACATCATACCATCGAGGATACCGGCATTGCATTAGGTGAAGCCTTTAGAAAAGCGCTTGGGGATAAAAAAGGTATCGAACGATATGGCTTCTCTTTGCCGATGGATGATTGTCTGGCGCAGGTTGCACTGGATTTCGGCGGACGAAACTGGATCGTATGGAGCACAGAGTTCAAACGTGAGAAGATTGGGGAAATGCCGACAGAAATGTTCTTTCACTTCTTTAAATCTTTTTCCGACGCTGCCAAATGCAACCTCAATATCAAAGCCGAAGGTGAGAATGAACATCATAAAATTGAATCCATTTTTAAGGCATTTGCAAAATCAATTAAAATCGCAATGAAACGTAATCTTGATGATGATCAAATTCCTACTACGAAAGGATCACTATGAACGTTGCAATAATTAACTACAACGCTGGAAATACTCGCTCAGTTTTTTTTGCACTCGAAAGATTAGGAATACATTCATGTATTACCGATGATATGAAAGAAATCCGAAGTGCGGACAAGGTGATTCTTCCTGGTGTCGGGGAGGCAGGTTCTGCAATGGCATACCTGAAGGAAAAAGGCTTGGATATACTCATTAAAGATCTGGAGCAGCCGGTTCTCGGAATTTGTCTGGGCATGCAGCTTATGTGCCGCTATTCAGAAGAAGGTAAAACAGATTGTCTGAATATTTTTGACCTGGATGTTATAAAATTTACTCAGCCGGGGAAAGTACCCCAGATCGGCTGGAATACACTTTACAATATGAAAGGACCATTGTTTGCAGGTATCCCCGAACATTCTTTTATGTATTTTGTACATAGCTATTATATCGGTATTAGTGGAGATACAATTTCTGAAACTCAATATGCCACCCTGTTTAGCTCTGCCTTCAAAAAAGATAATTTTTATGGAGTACAATTTCATCCGGAAAAATCCGGAAAAAGCGGAGAGCAGATTATCAAAAATTTTCTTACGCTATGATCGAAATAATTCCGGCGATTGACCTCATTGGCGGTGATTGTGTTCGTCTCGTGAAGGGAGATTATGAACAGAAAACCGTTTATTCCAAAGACCCGGTAGAAGTTGCAAAAGTATTTCAAGATACCGGTATTCGGAGACTTCATCTTGTCGATCTTGACGGAGCAAAAACAGGAAAAATAATAAATCTGAGCATTTTGGAATCCATTGCTTCTCAGACTTCTTTGATGATTGATTTCGGAGGAGGTATTACTTCCGATGAAGATATGAATGCAGTCTATAATGCAGGAGCAGACATTGCAACGATAGGCAGTGTTGCAATCAAAGAGCCTGAAAAATTCTTAGAGTGGATTGCAAAGTATTCATCAGCTCGAATGTTGCTTGCTGCAGATGTGAAGAATGATCTCTTAGCAATTGCGGGCTGGCAGGAGATCACTTCACGCAACATCTTCGATTATTTGCAGCAATATAGTCAACCTGGATTGCAGCTTTTTTGTACAGATATTCATAAAGATGGGCGGTTGGCAGGACCATCGTTTGATCTTTATGAACGGCTCGTCATCTCTTTTCCTGAAATGAAAATCATTGCAAGCGGCGGCGTAACAGATATTGAGGATATTGCCAAGTTGGAAAAAATCGGATGCAGCGGAGTGATCATCGGAAAAGCTTTATATGAAGGAAGAATTACGCTCAAACAGTTAAAACCATATTTACACTGAACGTGCTTACTAAACGTATTATTCCGTGTCTTGATATTCGCGATGGGAGAACTGTCAAAGGTATTGAGTTCGTCAATTTAAAGGATGTCGGCGATCCTGTTGAACTTGCAATCAGGTACGTCGATGAAGGAGCCGATGAGCTGGTATTTCTAGATATAACCGCTACTCATGAAAAAAGAAAGGCTCTGAGCGTTTTAGTAACTCGGATAGCAAAACACATCAATATTCCTTTTACTGTTGGCGGAGGTATTAGTTCTATAGAAGATGTTGCTATACTCCTTGATTCTGGTTGCGATAAAATTTCGGTTAATAGTGCTGCTATAAAACGTCCTGAGCTTCTTGAAGAAATTGCAGAGCAGTTTGGCAGTCAGTGTCTTGTTATTGCCGTAGATACTCGTTTTGAAAATGGTGCATGGTATGTCTCTCTCAATGGCGGACGTATTCCAACACAAACAACGACTCTCGCCTGGGTTGTTGAAGCAGCACAACGAGGGGCAGGAGAGGTATTATTAACTTCGATGAATCACGACGGAACAAAGAAAGGATTTGCGATCGATATTACACGACAGGTAGCTGAAGCAGTGAATATACCCGTTATTGCATCCGGCGGCGCCGGTGCTATGAGTCATTTCTCAGATGTATTTATCAATGGGAAAGCAGATGCCGCTTTGGCGGCAAGTCTCTTTCACCTTCAGGAAATGACTATCCCTTCCCTGAAACAGTATTTAATTCAACAAAATATACCGATACGATTATAAAACGATGAAACCTGATTTTAATAAATCCAAACTTATTCCTGCTATTATCCAGGATTCGAGAACAAAGTTTGTTCTTATGCTGGGTTACATGAATGAGGAAGCTTTTGAAAAAACAACTCTTGAAAATAGAGTGACATTTTATAGTCGATCCAAGAATCGGTTATGGACGAAAGGTGAAGAAAGTGGGAATTACCTCAATGTCGATTCGATCACTCTCGATTGCGATAATGATACTATCCTTGTCAAGGCTAAACCTATGGGACCCGTTTGTCATACCGGTTGCGATACATGCTTTAATGAAATTAATAGTAGCGATGATTTTTTATCGGTACTTGAAGATATTATCTCTTCACGAAAAAAAGACAGTAATGGAACATCCTATACGTCATCACTTTTTAAAAAAGGTATAAATAAAATTGCACAAAAGGTTGGAGAAGAATCGGTCGAGCTAATCATTGAGTCCAAGGATACCAACAACGAATTGTTTCTGGGGGAAGCAGCAGATCTTTTATTCCACTATTTAGTACTTCTCCAAGCAAAAGATTTTACATTGAATGATGTAATTCAGGTTCTCAAACAGCGACTGAAAGCACATTAATTTTAACTTTAGAACAATCCAAATTAACTACAACCTAATTAGCATAAAAACTGCAGAAAATAATGGGTTCTAAATGTATATCTTACTAACTCTTCGAAGAGTCCGTTACAAAGAGTACTTAACTAAAATCAAAGCCCACCCGGATATACCGGGCGGGCTATCATTAAAATAATCAGTCTGCTTTATTTCTTTTTCTTTTTAGGCGTTGATTTCTTCGTTTTTTTCGCAACACTGCTTGCTTTCTTTTCTGTCTTTTTAAATTCTTTTCCTACTTTTTTTAGTTTTTTTTCTGCCGAGTCTAATAACGAAGTCACTCCTGAAGAAAGTGTCTTAGCTTTATTGGTCTTTCAGATATTATTTACGGAATTTTTTGGAAAACGGACTTTAACAAACATTTCACAGACGAATAGCTGTTTTAGATCATTAATAAAGTCTTAGGTCGGTAAGATTAGAGCTGAAATACTCTGGAGATATTGAACCCTAATTGAATTCCGCCTTTGAGCCAGTTATTATAGGTTTCAAGAATAAATGCGCGTTCATTCAATCCTACGGAGTTTGAAAGATGAATTTGGAATACGTGGCCTCCGGTTTCGATATCTACTCCGATCGCAAGAGGATCAAAATTTAGGGGATTTTTAAAACCATCACTTACAAAATATTTCTGTCCGTTGAAGTAATGATACCAATCGATAGTAAGAGAGATACGATTACTAAGCCTGATCCTTCCGCCTACTCCAAGGGCATAAATATCGTGCGGATCCGTTTTCAGATCTACAAAGTTTTGATGGACGAGTGTTGGCGTCAGTTGAATTGTAAAAGTATTACTGATCTTCGATCCGATGAGTATTTGCTGGAAATATGCAAGTCGAGAAGAAAAATAATTTGCCACATTAGGGTCATGATACGGACCTGTCCAGCATGTAGCACCGGCAAGAAGGACTATTGTAAGCGGCATATTCCTTGCTCCTCTTGATTGCTGAAGAAGACGGTATTTAATAAAACCGTCGAGTTCCTTTTTTGCAGAGCTGCGTCCGATGCCAATTAGCAAATCATTACAAGGGGCATAATCAAAACCAAATCTTGTTGTTGCCTGATCAATTCCGAAAAGCTGCGAGGCTCCCAGATTGAGTGGACCGAAACGGTGTAGAATACGAAAATCGAGCGATCCCGCCCCTAACATTTCTATTGATTGCCCGTTTACTATGCGCGTGGATTTAAATGCATTCTTTACATATTCCGTTTGCTCCGTCGAATCTTTCACAAGATCAAGCATGCTCAGAGTGCTCGTTGAATCTTGGGAAAATATACGAGTAGGCGCAGCCCACGATAGCATAATACCGGTAAGAAGAAGAAAACTATACTTTTTCATGGAAGCGGATCGAGCCAGAGGGCAACGTGAATGTTTACGGTTTTTGAAATTTTATCCTTAACAACAGCAGGTATGTCAATATCAAAATCCGAAAGCGTAATCGTAAACGAAGCTGTGCCGCTCACTTTACCATCTTTGACAGTGAATATGCCTTTTGCAGGGATCTCTTTTGTGTCACCATGCATTGTAAGCTTCCCGGAAATTTTTACCGGATAAGACCCATCATGAGAAAGATCGACTTCAGAAAAATTGCTGATCTTTCCTTTATATGTTGATTTCGGATACTTATCGCTTTCAACATAATTTTCGTTGAAATGCTCCTGCATCAGCGCCCGCTCAAATGTGAACGCTTTTAAGAGAACGGCAAGTTCAATGGCTCCCGATGTTGCATCAAGGACAAACGTTGCTTTTTTGTTTTCCGCTTTAATATCTTCCATTGCGCCGGAAGCATCAAAAGTCACTGATCCGTACTTAGTAAAATATTTACTTTGCGAAAATCCGCATGTCGCCATCAGGGCAAGTGCGATAAGGGAGAATGTTACTGATCGAAAGTTTTTCATAATTTTCTTTGCATAGATATAAATAAAAATTAATTCTTATGAGCGGAACATCGGACAAGCACGACATCGGTAAGCATTCCTGTGCATATTCCGGTAACGTTTACGGTATCTCCAACATGTACCTGTCCTGCATCTGCAATGTGGCGCGCATCGAGTTCGCATGATACTCCGCCAAGCGGATCACCTGCATCTATCGCAAGGCTGATCGAGCCGGTATGATCCTTATCGATCGATTTCAAAATGCCTTGAACGCTGAGAATTTTATTGAGATATTTTTGATTTGCTGCTTTTTCATCTTTCGAATATTCACCTAAAAGTTGAGTTGCACTTATAGAAATATCAGCTTTTTTGCCGGAAAGATCAGCAGGTTTTCTGTTATACTCGGTATAACCATAAATAGCACCGATCAGTCCAATGAGTCCGATTGCGATGAGAATATTGCGAGTCCTTTTTTTAGCCTCATAGTTAATTTTGGAGTGTGCCCTTGTTTACCCAAAGTTGAATAGCGAGAAGGTCACAAGAATTAAGTTTCGTTCCGTCTTTAGGCATAGGATTAGAGCCAGGCACTTGGTTAATCTCATCAAGTAACTTTGCGGAGAGTACCTGTTTCTGAAATCCGTCGAAATTATCGATAATAATACCATTGCCATATTGCTGGCCTGTCGTACTGCTATGGCATGAACTGCAATTATTTTTAATGATCTTTTCGATCCTGCCGGAATACGTGATATTGGTTGTATCGCACGGAATGTTCTGTGGAAGTCCGTAAAGAGATTCCTGCGTGTCATAATAGCAACCGGCAACTAAAATGCAGGTGAATGTGAGAAATAATATTCCGCTGATTTTCATGTTTATTATAGTTCTTACCTAAAAGATACAGAAGCGATGTGTGTTGCGACACACTTTTCCATTTTTCTTTGAAAAATATTTATGCCATCATGCTAATGTCTTTCCTAATAGATACGAGTGCTTAAAGCTTTGTTTCATGAAAAATAACTCATGAAACAATAACCCCTGTCCTGAATCATACAAATAGATTTCCGTTTAACAGATATGAGAAGCGCGTTCGTTAGACTTCTTCGACAGACATTATTGCTTGCAAACTTATGGAACAATGGAGTAAAATAGTTACATCCTGATCCGTAAATTGTATTGTAGTTTTGAATCTAAAAAAAATACATTCAATACATTCCATGAAGAGAATACTCAAAATCGTTATTTTTTTTGCTTTTGCCTCAATAGCAATATATTCCTGTTCTCATGTCAGCGGCACGTACGTGAGTTCAAATGGTTCGATGGCCGGAAGCTCGATGAAAGATAACTGCATGGATTGCCATCAAAAAGGAGCAACACAGGGCGGGTTTACCGTTGCAGGAACACTGTTTCAATCTGATAGTATAACGAGGTATCCAAATGGATATGTCGAGCTTTATAGCCAGCCTCCTGATAGTCTTGGAAAATTGGGAGATACAGTCGTTGCTAAAATTGAAGTCGATGGAATCGGAAATTTCTATACGACACATTCTATAGATCTGAGCCAGGGCGTTTATCCGAGGGTAACTTCTTCACAGGGATACAGAAGGTCAATGGAAGGTGTGGTAACTAATGGGTCTTGCAATAGCTGCCACGGAGTAAGCACAGCAAATATTCATGTGTATTAAGAGAATCCATTTTGCGAAACCATGTCATAACTCACCCGTCCTTCGCTACGCTGAATAACTCCACTTCGTGCTCTTTACCTTTGAGGAGAAATGAACCTACCCGTAACGATTTATAGTGTGAATTTCTTATTGGCAATTCATCAAGCAACGCTCTTGATATTAAAATCTTTGCTCCGAGCGAACTGCATATTTCCTTAATGCGCGAAGCCGTATTGACGACATCTCCCTGAAAGACAATTTCTTTTTTTATATCGCCTATTTGTCCGGTTACAACTGTTCCGCAATGGAAGCCTGCCTTAAATCCCGGAACAAAGCCATATTTTTCCTGATATTTCGGAGCAAGGCGCTCGATCGTTTCACTGATGCGAAAAAAACAATCGAGGCAATCGAGATTTATCGAACCTCCATTACGCCAGGTAACCACTACTTCATCGCCGACATATTGATAGATCTCGCCATTGGATTCAAGAATAGGCTTGGTAATATCATAAACATAATCATCGAGCAATTCATGATAACGAATATTCCCAAGACGTTCGGCAATTGTTGTCGAAGCATTCATATCCAGGAACATGAAAATACGTTCTTCTTCTATTGGTTTACTGTATTTACCGATCACCATATTCATCAGCACGTTCTGCCCCAACATGCGGCTCATCTGGCGGATCATATTTAAAAAGAATGAAAGCGTCAGGGAATATAAAACGATAGTAAGTAATTCACCTCCATAGAGAAATTGCCTGAGACTTGGCATTTCGAGCACTTCGGAAAATGACTTGCCTGAAGCCATTTTCTTATAGAGGATAATGCCTCCGATAACGTAGAAAAGAATTACAACAAGCTGCATTGCTGTACGCACCAGCAGCGCAGATGAGAAACGCATACGGCGCAGGGGTTCGTGGAGAACACTTGTCTCCAGAAACGTGATCGTGAAGCTGATAAATATTCCGACGACCATGCCGTTCGCGATCGTTTGAGCATTATAGCCATAGAAATAGATCGGAAGCGCAGCTCCGCCTATTATTCCGACTAACGCTGTAATAACAAATGACCGAATGGATCGCATGAATTTCTGAAAACGCAAGAGAAATTATGAAATCCGGTAAACAAAGATTAGAGGAGAAAAGTAAGCTGCAATGACCTGGGAAAATTCTGCCATCCGAACGCTCGCCCACGGTTGAAAGCGTGGGCTATAATGTTTCAGTCGCCTGAAGGCGACGCTCTTGGAATCGGTGAAACCGATGGCAACTACGTAGCCTACCATTTCAATGGTGGGCGGACTTGAATTTTTTAATACACCTCAAAATGTCCGCTCAAACTCCCAAGCCGCGCAAAATAATATCCGCTTCGAAACTTCGATGATGGGAGGCTATACTGTGCCATACCCGGAGAAATCTCTTCCCGTGCCGCTTCCCTTCCGAGGATATCGTAGATGAAAAGAGTTTGCGGATGATCGGATGAGGGAAGGGTGAAATTGATTGACTTTGTTGACCTGACGGATGATATTTTAAGAAAGTTTTCCTTTTGTATTATATTTACAGAATTAACCGGTTTTATTATTTTGAAAGTTAAAAGGCATTTGAAAGATGCTGTGTCGAAAGTTTCTACGGAATCCAAAATATCATCTTCACCGGAAATTGCTGGACCTGGCACACTTTGGCTCTGGAAAATATAATTTGCTGAAAGGAAGTTTTTCATGCAAGAAATGCCAGAATCACCTATACTAATTACACTATCACCATGAAAACTAATATCAATTGAGCTAAAGTTTGCCCCATTTAGTGCTTTACCACGAGCAATATCTTTTTTGTAGGAATAAGATAAATTTCTTATCTTTTTTCCTACACTATCAAGAATAAAACTTATTGTGGTATATTCCGGCAACCCGTTTATATAATAATAATTATAGGTGAATAAATTACTATCTCTTGAGTATGAGGATAGGTTGCCATTGATACCCATATCTAAGATCATAGATTTGGTACTGCGTCTATCATAGCCACCGGCACTGGCAGGAGCTGTGTAATAGGAATGATAATTAATCAGTACAGGGATTCGTATGTCCATTTGGATTATCTCTAATTTGTCTTGACCAAAAATGTTTTCTGTACTCAAAACAGTCAATACAGCAAAGAAGAAAGAAAAAATAGATATGCTTTGTTTTTTCATCCCACAAACATACGCAATTCCGTGACGTTTTCCAAATAATTGATGGGGCAGAAATTTGTGACCTGCCGTAGGGGCACGCCGCGCGTGCCTTCATGAGGTTTGGAGAAATGCTGGGGAAGGGCACACGCGGTGTGCCCCTACTTTATAATCTTCTCAACGATCTCCTTCTGCCATGGCTCCCAGGTTTTGGATCTGTAATATGCTATCATCATTTCTTTATCTTTTGTCTGACCGTAATATTTTGTGAGGATTCCGTTGGCTGATCCGGCAAGCCGGTTGTTGGTGCTGAGCAATGCATCAATAAGATTTGCAATGAGATCGTTATCGATATAATTCAATCGCACTAAGGCATCCATTGCTGTTTGGCGTGTAATGAATTCGTAGGAGACACTTGTATAATCGACGAGCTCCTTTATTGCAGCAGCATCTCCGGTCGAAGTTGCTTTGATCTCCAGCCATTTGATATGCACCTTATGTGACATACCCATTTCATCCTTGGTCAGATCGAGATATTTCGCAGTGTTCTGAGGGAAACTTTCGGAAAGCTTATCGAGCGCCGTGCTGATCATAGTATAGGACGAATCTTTTAGTCGCTGCATCACCGGCACTTCAAGATCTTCAGGAATAAACCGATAGGCATTCAACGCAGCTTGACGAACTTCAAGCGTTGTATCATTGAGGGCGCGACGAATGATGCCGCGCGAATCCGTGACGTTATCGCTTGCTAATTGTGAAACAACTTCAGCGCGAATGGCTTGATATTTTTCCTGATTAAAAACCTGAATAAGTACGAAACGCTTATCATTCATCGAAGAAGAGTCGCTTTTTAATGCAACGACGGCATCATACCGATCAAGCATCTTCGGAGCGCCAAGCGCTTGCGCTTTTAATTCCGCAAAAGATTTTTTGAAATTTACTTTCTTCACTACTTCATCGCCCGGATCGAAGAGCACATACGCGATCTGCTTACCGTTTGAATTAGGTATGAGTACCATTGATGTTTGCTTATCGATCCATTCGCGTTTGGAATCCATCGTGCCGTCGCTATAATGCACTTCAAAGACGATCGGCATTTTAAACAATTTTGTAAGTTCATCGACATGATGCGTTTGTGCAACACTGATCTGCGTTTCGTTCGGCATACCCTTGTAACTTACATCATAGGTCGGAACACCACCGCGATAGAGCCACTCCTCGAAAAACCAATCGGGCGAAAGTCCGAGCGTATCCTGAAAGGCTTGGTAGAGGTCATTCGTTTCAACATTTGAATACGCATGATGCGAAAGATAATAATGATAGACATGGCGCATTTCTTCTTCGCCAAATGCATAGAGCATCATTCCGATCACAGCCGAGCCGCTCGGATAAATACGCGAACCTCCGGCTTTTGTATGCACGATAGGATAACGATCAGCTTCATTTGCAGCGACCATTGCATTATGCTCTCCGCGGCGATTCCACTCGTATGCATCTTCGCCATACACTTCGCGCGTAAATAATTTCGGAAAAAATGTTGCATGTGATTCATGCAGCCACATCTGCGGTCCGTTACGGATCGTAATGAAATCGCCGAACCATTGATGTGTCAGTTCATGAACATCAACTCCGAAATACCCACGGTCAAGCGTACCGCGCGGATCGTTCAAAAAGAAATCGCCGTAGATGGTTGCCGTCGTATTCTCCATCGCTCCGTAAATAAAATCCTGCACCGGAATATTCGAATACGATTCCCACGGATACGGAATGCCTGTCCACTTTGCAACAAAATCAATACATTCCGTTGAATATTTATAGGTAGGAGTAACATATTCAGGATGCTCAGGATAATAATAATCATGCACCGGTACTCCGGCTTTCGTTTTGCGCTCTTCTATCCCGTATTTACCGATACCAAGCATGACCAGATATGCTGAGTGGCGATGCATCATTTTGTAATGCCATGTCTTTGTGCCGTCACCGTTATCTTTTTCAGCAAGCTTTGTGCCGTTGGAAAGTACTTTGTAGTCTTTATCGAATTTTACGATCGTCTCCGTAATAAGCTTATCATCCCAATCATCATAACAGGGGATCCAGTAGCGATTATCCGTGCCTTCGCCTTGTGTCCAGATCTGCTTTCGGCTCATGTTGCGCGGATCATTCCAGCCTATGAAATAAATTCCCTTACGCGGCGTTGCTTCATAAACAAAGCTAATACTATCATCTTTTCCCCATGTTAACGGACTGCTCGGAAAAACGGTAACACCTTCGGCGCTTGTAGTAAATTTAAGAGAGCTGCCATTAAGCATCGCTTCCTTGATCTTGATTCCCGGACCATCGAAGAAGATCGAATCAACATGAGACCGAAGCGGAGCAAAATAATGCGTTACTTTCCCATAGACAATGCCTTTCGGGCAATCGAAGGAAACTTCGATCTTCATGCGCAGCATATCAACCGGATGCTCACGCGGCGCGCGTTCAGCAGGTTCAACAAGATGTGTCTCCGTATAAAGCACCGGCGGCTGGGCTATGGCAGGGATAGCAGAGGAGAAAAGAAACAGTGCGATAATAGAATAAGAAATATGGCGCATGAATAGATTTTATAGAATAGTGCGATAAATCGGAATACAAAAGTACGGAAAAACGGGACGTTCCATTGCGAGACGCTTTCACGATCGATTCCAGAACGTGTCATTTCGAACAGATGACGCGACCACAGGAGCGGTATCGCGCCCTACCCGCAGACGTAGAGAGAAATGAAAAATTTCAACATTTCCTTTTAATTCGGCACTAATTCCCTCACTCTTCCTTCACTCTATCTTCACGTACCGGCGAATACTGTTTTGCTTCCCTCTCTTCTTTTTTATGGCGGATATGGAGATCATCGAAATATACTTTTATTCCAGTTGCTTCTTCGATGTTGCCGGTATTTTGCAGATGGTATTCAAGTTCAGGTTCGGAGGAATTTCCTGAGTTGCCGCATAAGCCGATCACTTGTCCGTGCTCGACGGTGTCTCCGACCTTAACCGCCGTGCTTCCTTTTTTTAAATGCGAGAGAACGGAAAATTCATTTTCTTTGTGCCGGATAATAACACAATTTCCAAGAGCAGAATACGGATTCGGTATGAACGGTGTATTATCATGTACTCCTTCGATCACCTCCACTACTCTGCCATTAGCAGGGGAGAGTATCTCTTTACCAAAAGCAAAATAATCTTCATTCCGCTTTCCGGTCGAATCGTGACTTTTTCCAAATCCTTGCAGTAAATTAAAATCGAAAGCGAATCGTTCGTTCTTTATATCGTGATGCGGATTTAACTCTTTCGTATCGCCGCCCCACATCACTGCCCATTCATCTTTGAACGGAAGGGCAAGATAGGTCAGATTTTTTTCCGGTACAGGAAGTTCTTCGATATGCGGTTGAAAATAAAATCCGTCTATCTTATCGCTTGTCGTATCCAGATCGAGACGAAGATCGAGAATACCTGCATAGAACTCTATCGGAATAACGGCAACATTTTTCCATTTCAGGATCGGTGTGCCCATCTGTTTTATCTTTCCCGTGCCCTCGATGAGATTGCTCAGCAGAGGTTTCAATTTCTCCAGCGGCATCTCCCTTTGCAAATTCGCATCGAACTCAGATTCAAGTGCAGCAAAATCCCCCCGATTGATCTCTTCGCAAACGCGTTTGCCTACAAGTGTAAAACGAGCACTCAGAACTTTATCGGCGTCTTGCGCTAAAACAGAACCTGTTAAAATAAATACAGGCAGTACTGCCCATGAAAATATGAGAATTTTGTTTTTCATAATTGTACTAAGGCAAACAACAAAACCAGCGCTTTGGGTTTAGGCAACAATAATAAGTAGTGGCTCAATTTGAATTGTCATCCTGAGTGGAGCATTCTTCTGCGACCACAGGAGCAGAAGCGGAACGAAGAATCTGAGCTTTCAGACATCCTAAATCTCAGATTCTTCGCTTAGCTCAGAATGACAGGTACCTTATACCGTTTCTGCTTGAGAGCTATTACCGCCCATGCTTCTGATGATCGGAGTGAAGATCAGGGACATGATCATTCCGCCGATCGTGTACATTAAGAGCGTGCCGATCGCATATCCTGTCGGTGATATAAAGAAATCCATCATCTTCCTTGCTTGTGCTGCCTGATCGGCAGGCATACTTTGTGAAGCCATCTGCTTTGCACCTTCAGAGCGTGCAAAGTCGATCATTTCCGGATTGATAAATTCCGCAAAGATATAAAAGAACGCTGCAAAAAGGACGGCAGCAACAAGCGAAATGAGTGTACCCTCAACCCACCCTCTGCCGAAAGTAAAATCTGCAGGATCCTGCATTTTGCGTTCTTTTATACCCATAAATAGCAGCACTAAGGCTGCTGCCATCGATATCCAGCCCATCGTGCGACCCATTGGCTGAGTAGTCCAGCCGGCAGCATATCCAACAAGCATAAATACGATATTAAGAGCTGTGATGTAAATTCCCCACTTCAAGAAGTTTTTCATAGGATTCAGAGATAAAGGTTAATATGCAAAGATAAGAAGGTTTTCAAGTGTGGGGGGGAAATTCATTTTCTCGTGACAGGTTACTCTTCAGTGGGGCGGACTCTTAGTCTGCCAGTCAAAGAAACAAAAGACGGGTGGACTGAGAGTCCGCCCCACAGGAAATCAGATAATTACGAAATCAATCTCGCCAATAAAAACGCTGCACCTGCTGCTAAGCCTCCGATAAGCATGGTCTGCAAGCCGCTGCGAATGGGATGGGAGCCTGTGAACCGACCTTTGATATATCCGAATATTAATAAAGCAAAAAGTGTGACGATCACAGAAACATTTAGCGCCGATCGAGCACTTGGCATAAAAAGATAAGGGGAAAGAGGAATAAAGCCTCCTGCAATATAGGAACCTGCAATAGTAAATGCACTTGTTCTGGCGCGTTTGGGATCGGACTTATCTAAACCAAGTTCGAATTGCATCATGAAATCAACCCATTGTTTCGGATTCGAGGCAAGACTTTCGGTAACTAACGTACTGTCTTTTTTTGTGAGACCGTATTTTTCGAAAATTTCTATGACTTCATTTTTTTCGATCTGCGGAACATTAATAATTTCCTGTTCTTCGCGTTTGCGTTCGCTGACATAATGCTCGGCATCGCTTTTTGCTGCAAGATAGCCGCCAAGCCCCATTGCAATGGAACCGGCGGCTATTTCAGCAAGACCAGCAGTAATAATTATTGAAGACATATCGATTGCACCCGTCAATCCCGCTGCAAGAGCGAAAGGAACCGTCAAGCCATCGGACATGCCGATGACGATATCGCGTACCATTTCACCGGCAGTGAAATGATGCTCGTGGTGATGGTGCGTATGCACCATTATTTTATGCCCACAAGCTCAACATCAAAGATCAATGTTGCTTTGGCTGGAATGACAGGCGGATGACCTGCTTCACCATAGGCAAGCTGGTAAGGGATAATAAGTTTGCGCTTACCGCCAACCCTCATCGACATCAAACCTTCGTCCCAGCCTGTGATCACCTGATGTGTGCCGACTGCAAACATGAAAGGCTGCACATGACCGAACTTCGGATCGACATTTGAATCGAATTTCGATGAATCGGTAAGCATGCCTGTATAATTTACGGTGATCGTCTGCCCCTGCGTTGGCATCGCACCGGTACCAATCTTATACTCCACATACTGAAGTCCTGAAGCCGTCGTGATCATCGTTGGCTCATGTGTGATCACCGTAGTGGTTTTAATGATATTTGATTTTGGCGACGAAGAGCATCCTGCAGCAAGTGCAAGAACAAAAAATAGTAAGCTAATTTTCATGATATTGAAAGATATGATTAATGAATTAATGGATAATTGAAGTAATGCTACAAAATTACGGTGAAAAGAATGCCTGAGAAAAGGAATTCATGAGCGGGAACTATGTCTATATCCGCAGTATTTACTTTGTTATCAAATCCGCTGCAGCGGACTCTGGAACTGCCACGCACAGAAAAATTCAGCTTTCATCATTCCTGAACCCATCATGAAAACACTTAAACTCATCGCGCTCGTCGCATTAGCATTTACATTTTCGCGTTGCAAATCGCCGACTGCGGTGCAGACTGCTCAGCCTTCCATTCTTGAAGTTGCTACAGTTCTTGATTCTGCTGAATCCAAGTTTATCGAATACGCGCAATTCACGAACGGTGATCCCTGGAAAGCAATTGACCTTACCGCCTATTGGCTCAGACAACAACCCACTGTCGAAACGGCGTATGTGTTTGGGGATTCCTATATCAAAATCGTATTGCGCTCCGGCTTAAAGACGACGTTTATTTTCGATGAAGTGAACGACAGCGGGTACAGCAAATTCAGAGGGGGAGGGGGAGGAGAAAATAATGAGACGACAAATATCGTTGAAGCACTAACCCCCAACGTAGTCCCTCTCTCAGGAAATGCAATAGCATCGAAAAACAAGATCACGAATAAACATGTGCTCATTTTTGCTGCCGAGGATGGTACACTTCCTGGTGTAACCCAGCAAATTCCCATCACCAAAAAGCTCATAGAAAATGCAAACGTAGGATTGGATGTGAGGGTCTTGATCCAGAGAGATGCGAGCTACGAAGCCGTTAATACATTTAAGGATTATGGACTCGTTATTATAGATACTCACGGACTTCCGGATGCCTTTCTTGTTGGAACTCCTACGTTTCTTAACTACAAATCACTCAGTGAACAAGACATTATTGCACTTCTCAGCAAAGAGTACGGACCATTGACTGGAGCGAAGCTTGCTTCGGGAAGTTTGGAGCTTGCTGCCACTGTAAAAGTGAAAGCGGGTAAGCCTGATTGGCAGAAAATTATTGCGATGGAAAGAAGTAGGAAATTATTCTATACAACGAAGTATCTTGATGAGACACCTCAAATGCCGAACACGGTGGTTTTGGGGAATATGTGCTATAGTGGCTGGACTTCACCGACAATGACAGTCAAGGGAAGAACTCTAGATCTTCCCAATGGTAAATCCGTAAATTTACCTGATACAGTTGTTGCTGTAAACGGTATTGCAACAGCCTTCCTCAAAAAGAATCCGATCAGTTACTATGGCTTTGCAAAGAATACACCCGCCGGTGAATCTCGACCGGTAACTGATGGTTTTGCATTAACCTGTGAAAAGACTTTGGTTACAAGGTTAATGAATGGTGATAGCACAGAGAAATCGCATTTAGATGCTAATAATGACAAAGAGCAATTCGAAAAAGCAAGTCCGATTGACCATCTTGAAGGGGATCTGTACTTCAAACATTTTGCATCGAACGATTATAGCTACGAAAAAACCTGTGTCGATACTTTCACTGATGCTCGTGATGGACAAAAATATAAAGCTGTCTGTATAGGTAAATAAAATTGGATGGCGCAAAATCTGAATTATGCGACTGCGGGCAGTATTACGAACGATAACGATCCACAGTATGCAGCAAAATACGGAAGGCTCTATCATTGGAGCGAGCTTATGGAGGGAGCAAGTTCGTCAACTGCAAATCCGAGCGGTGTCAGAGGGATTTGCCCGAAAGAATGGCACATACCAAGTCAAGCTGAGTTTGATCAGTTGATCAATTTTCTTGGTGGACCTGCCGTCGCCGGAGGAGCAATGAAATCTCTCACTGGCTGGGATTCACCGAATAATAATGCAACCAACAGCAGCGGATTTTCAGCCTTGCCCGGCGGAGATTGCATCACGCTCACTAATAATACTAACGCTTTCCAGATGCTCGGCACTGCCGCATGGTTTTGGTCAGCGACAATGACGCAACCGCCATTTACATCAATTACACAATGATGGTGGAGAGATCGCACAGCCAGGCGCGAAGGAAAATGTCAGTATGTCATGTCGCTGTGTGAAAGATCCCTAAACGATAATAGTGTGTTTATATATATTGATTGCAGTTGAGAAGTCATTTTGGTGCCGATGATTACCGTTATCAAAAGTATGGTGACTCCATTACGGATGAATGCGATGTGCAAAAGTATGCCACGTCTAAGCTATCACACAAAACAAAACCGCCCCCAATATGAGAGCGGTTTTTCCAAACTAAGAACTGATGTCAGAGCTGAGCCCGTGCACCCGAAATGTTTATTTCGTATTCGACTTTAAGTCCCAGCTGCCTACTTTCATATTGCTGACCTGACCTGATGGCATACTCATGCTTGAGATCATTACATTTTCGAGTACGACGGTCTGATAGATTTCTTGTCCGCCGCTGCCCGATTTTCTGACCTTCGATGCATCGCAACGGAAGCTAATATCCTGCACATTGACTTTGCCTGCGCCGCCGCAGGCGACGCAGAGCACACAGCCTTCGCTGCTGGAGGTACAGCAAATATTACTAGCAACGAATGCAAAGTTTCTGCAATACGCCGATACGACAAACGGTAATCCGTGGCAGGCAATTATGCTAACAACAAATTGGGTAAAGAATCAGCCGAACGTGCAGTCGGCAGAGGCTCTCGACAGCATTTATATCAACATTATCCTCAAATCAGGATTAATGACTACATTTTCTTTCGATCAGGTAGACGATAGCGGACGAAGTATCTTTAAGGGAGGAGGCCATAACGCAAACGGAGTACATCTATCGGTTGCGGGAAATCATTCTAAAAATACGATCACGAATAAAAAAGTGTTGATCTATTCTGCGGGCAATGAAGGGAGAGCAATAGCAAAAAGACATGAATAATGCCGGATTCGGGGACACTGGCATTATTCATTTTAAAGATAAAATAGGTTCTCATCTCCTGTGATATAAGAGGAGTTTACGGAGTGGATTACAAGATATTTAGACGAGTCGTGATAAAAAAGATCCGTGGCGGCTACGTGGTTCATCACGAATCTTTAGGCAGGGACAATCGAGTATTATTAACGATATAAGCGAAGAACTCTGAGTCTTGCGCTTGCTTTTCTGAAATTAAATTGAGAAATTCTTCTTTTTGGCTTCATGGTGTTGGCAGATTGTTTCGAAGCATAATTCTGGCAAACTTCTTTATAACTCAATAGAATTTTTTCAAAGCTTTTTTCCCACGTCTGCTCCTGTGAATAGATGAAAGCCTGCTTTGCCATTTCCTCCCTTTGTTCCGGGTGATCGAGGAGGAATTCGATCTTCTCCGCAAGATCCTCAGCATCACGCGGTTTTGCGAGTAATCCGGTGATGTGCTCTTGAATAAATCCACTTGCTCCGCCTTTATTGGCGCATACAGGCGGAATGCCCGACGCCATTGCTTCAAGCGTAACGTTGCCGAATGTTTCCGTAGTCGAAGGGAAGACAAAGAGATCGCTCGATGCGTACGCCTCCGAAAGCTGTTTCCCCTTCAGTTGACCCAGAAAAATTGCCCGCGGCATTAATTCCTCGAGTTCTTTGCGCACGGGTCAATCTCCTGCGATAACGAAGATTGCATCGCTGCGTCTGGACATAACTAAATGGTATGTTGCTGCTAAGGTCTTAAGATCTTTTTCCCAGACAAGTCTTCCTGCAAATAATAAGGCGTATGTATTTTCAATGCCATTCTGTTTTTTCCATTCCGTATTTCGATGCAGAGGATGGAAAAGACTTGTATCCACTCCGTGCGGTATGAACTCAAGATTATTTATTCTATGACTATGCAGTTCATCCAAAATGGGTTGGGAAGGGACATGAACCTTCTCGCAATCATTGTATATTTTACGGAAGTATGACCAGCTAAAACACTCCAGTAATTTTATGCGGTAATACATAGCATAACTCGCAAAATGAGTATGGTATGTTGCTACAACAGGGATGTGATGTTTTTCCCCATATTTGATTGCGGCAAACCCGAGCGAACATGGACTATTGATATGTAAAATATCTGGTCTGAATTGAGCAAGACGCTCCTCAATAAGTTTTTGCCCCGGCAAACAAAGGCGGTAATCATTATGCAAGGGAAATTGAACGGAAGGAATGTTATACATTGGCACATCTTGCTGACTCTCCGGAGGGGTTATCGCTGAGAAAAAAATGTGCTCGGTTTGCTGCTCTTTCAAATACGAGCTAAGACGGTAGAGAACTCTCGTCACACCATCGTGATCTGGTTTCATTGACCCGGCAAAATAGGCTATCTTCATAATATATCTTACAGTATGAATATCTGACCACAAAATTACGTATCAGATGTTTCCAAATTAGTATCCTAATGTTACGAAATGAATAAATTAGGGAGAATAACACGACGGTTATATTGGTGTTAAATTATTATTACCAGCATCTAAGGTTCGCAACTCAAATTCGTTTGATTAACGAAAGCTAAAAGAAGGCGATAGCCAGTTGTAAAACTGAGATTTATCCATAGGTCATGAATTAATCCCCTCCTTAAATCGTCGATTTTAGGCTAAAAACGGCATATTGCAAAAATTTCTCATAATTTTTTGTAACCAAATGACATCTCAAGTGTCTTTTAAAGTAGGAGAGAAGCACAAAGTCAAAAAATCTACGGTGGAAAAAGAGATCATCGAAACATTTGAAGAGCAATCCGAACTAACGGAAGAGGCTTTCGCACCACTCCCTGAGGTGGTACAAGCAGCAATTCCGCTATCTGATGATGACAGGCTCGATCTGGCTCTGGTTCGTGATTTTATCGGCGGACGCGATGAAGCCTTCTTAACACTTTATGCTAAGTACGAAGCGCCCCTGCTGCATTATTGCAGGAAGATGTGCCCGGATCAACGTGTTGCCGAAGATGCCTTCCAAGAGATTTGGACGGCAATATTTGAGCTTCGCGTGAAACGGACCGAGGTCGGCAGGTTCCAATCGCTTCTCTTCCGTACGGCACGTAATACGTGTCTAAATGCAGCACGCCGGGAATGGATCCGCTCCCGGGGCAAGGTCGAACTAAATAGCTCATTAGCAAGTGTTACATTAGAAAGTCAAAATGAGCAGGAAGAAATCAGAACGCTGATCTCGCAGGCATTAGCAAAATTGCCGATCGAGCAACGCGAAGTATTCGTCCTGCATGAGTATTCCGGATTCAGCTATGGAGATATCGGTATTCTGCTTGGAAGAACGGAAAACAATACCAAGACCATAGCATTCCGCGCCCGGATCAGATTGCGCAAATTGATCGCAGGCTGGCTCGGTTTGACCGAAGAAGATGACGGCTCAATTAAGTTGCCATATTTATCAAAAGAACATTAATAGCATTACATAGTACGTTACCCCAATGAATATTAAAGACGAAGAACAATTACAGCAATATTTCGAACGCCAAATGAGCAGTGCTCAGGAACAGAATTTCCTGATCAATGTCGCGGCCCGCGACGATATGCGCCTGGCATTCCGTTCGCAACTTGAACTCCTGAAAGCTGTCCGCGAGGATAAAGATGCATCGGGAAGTCCCATGTTCGCAAGGTCTAAAACGCTTACAGCGCTTGGCTTGGGCGGAGCTTTAGTCCCTTCATCGCTGAAGGAACAGGAAGTTGAAGCCTCTATAGTCCCTACATCTTTATTGCAAAATATCGGCTCGGCGTTCAGGCGTCCTGCGATCTCTATCACTGCAGGATTATTAGCAGGAATATTGAGTACCGCTTTCTTAATGCCATCGAATGTAAATCCGTCACATGATGCGAGCAGAACTTCATCGCCCGTCATTTCTTCTCCTGTTGTACCTGTTCCGGAAAAAATTATATCCGCTCCTGTCACGGTTGAGCCAACAAAAGACCAGCCGAAACACACTACGAGAGCTTCGGTCTCACATAATGCTCAAAATACTGATAGAAACCATCAACTACCAAGCACTCCGGTCATAAATAATAATAAACCGGGCAAGGTTGGTGTAGATAATAGCATTCAAAAACCTGAAGATGCTCAGAAAAAGTAAATATACCTCCCAAGGATAAAAAGAAAAAAGGGATGTATACGTGTCCCCTTTTTCTTTTATCTCTTCACGGTAGCCGCAGGCTTTAACCTGCAAAGTTCAGGGTAAAGAAACCACATAGGCTACCCAATTCCCGAAAGAAATAATCCTGCGAACTTTCTTACCTCTCCCAGCCTTTTTATAAGGGGATATTGCCGGATAGTTGGCCTGAAATGATACACGAAAAATTTTGGGAACTATATACTTAATGCCACCGTTGTATAGTGGAATTCAGTAGCATAAAGTATTAAAATGTTGAAATTAAACGATTACAAGAGCCTTTTAGACCTGTTGAAAGCCTTTCCAGACGAAAAAGCGTGTGTTTTACACCTCGAAAAACAGCGTTGGTCGGCGGGTATGGTATGCCCTGTTTGCGGCTGTATGGGTAAATTCCACAGACTCACAAGGGATTCAAAATATAAGTGTTCTGATTGCCTGAAATCATTCTCGGTTCGTAAAGGCACAATTTTTGAGGAAAGCCGCTTGCCATTGCAAAAATGGTTCGCCGCTTTTTGGTTAATGACCTCAAACAGAAAAGGCATTAACAGTTGCCAACTCGCAAGAGAAATCGGCGTGACTCAAAAAACAGCATGGTTCCTCTTGGGGCGCATTCGCTTAGTCGCTGAATCCATGAACAACTTCGGTGGAACACTGGCCGGAACATCCGAAGTGGACGAAAGTTATTTTGGTGGCAAAGAGAAAAACAAACACGCGGATAAAAAATTGAATGCCGGAAGTGGTATCGTTGGCAAGCAAGCTGTCATCGGTGCGAAGTCGCGCACCGGAAGAGTAAAGGCAGTTGCCATTGATAGTCCTACAAAAGAAGCGTTGCACACTTTCATTCAGGAAAACATTTCTTTGGGTTCAACAGTCTATACCGATAATGCAAGAGCGTACAGAGGAATCAAATCCTATTCGCATGAATCAGTAAATCACACGAACGGCGAGTACGTGCGCGGGGACTGCCATACCAACGGAATTGAATCCTATTGGGCTTTACTAAAGCGCGGTTACTTCGGAGTATTCCATTATTTTTCAGCGAAGCATATTAACCGTTACGTTGCTGAATTCTCTATGCGTTGGAACATGGGACAACTTCCCCAAACTCAAAGATTAGATTCTATGTTGGAATCTGCATCAGGGTTACGTCTCACTTATGCAGACTTAATCAAACCATGAACGAAACATCCCTATACATCCCAACTTCACCCGATAACTTATTGTCGGCGGCATTGAATTATCGTTCAATGATTCAGTGGATTAATAAAGTTCATTGTGGCGATTGCATAGAGCTTATGAATACTATGCCCGTTGAATCCATTGATCTAATAGTAACCTCACCGCCTTACAATCTTCGCAACAGTACCGGAAATGGAATGAAGAACGGCTCCGGTGGAAAATGGGAGAATGCCGAACTCATAAAAGGTTATCATGGAAGCACGGACGACATGCCGCACGAACTATATGTGGCATGGCAACGCAACTGTCTTACTGCCATGATGAGAGTTCTGAAAAACGACGGTGCGATTTTCTATAATCACAAATGGAGAGTGCAGGGCGGACTATTGCAAGAACGTTCGGACATCGTTGATGGCTTCCCCGTTCGTCAAATAATTATTTGGAAAAGAAACGGCGGAATTAACTTTAATGCCGGGTACTTTTTGCCAACGTATGAGGTTATTTACCTCATCTCTAAACCGGATTTCAAACTCGCTCCGAAAGCAAATGCGAGAGGGGATGTTTGGGAGATTCCACAAGAGAGAAACAACATTCATCCTGCGCCTTTTCCGGTTGAGTTGGCTCAAAATTGTATCGAATCCACAACGGCAAAAATTGTTCTCGATCCTTTCATCGGTTCGGGTTCAACTGCAATAGCGGCGGAAGCAAGCGGTAGGCAATGGGTTGGAATTGACATCTCAAATGAATACTGCAAACTTGCGCGTGAACGCATACAAATTGCCAAGAAGCAAATGAAGAAATGAAACTTCAAAAGATAAGCCCGCCAAAAAATAAAAAAGAATTATTTGATCGCATTTTAGCTGTAATAGAACACGGAGAATATACAATGTCCGCCGAGTACAACGGGCATGGCGCACCCGGCGATTTTTTAGAAGATTTGATTGGTCTTAGGTCTGGCAACATGGATATACCGGATAGTATCGGTTGGGAAGTGAAGTGGTTTACCGCTCAAACAAGCCTTATTACCTTGTTCCACAAAGAGCCTTCCCCTGAAAAAGCCGTCCGATTCATGGTAAGTAAGTGGGGGTGGAAGGATAAGTTAGGAAGATTGAGTTTCCGGCATACTATCAAAGGTAAAACAGATCGGTTTGAGGTTAAGGCAGACTCCGAAAAGATTATTGTTCGCCGTATTGGTGGTAACGGTGTGGTTCCGTCATGGACTTACGATGACATTCTCGGTTCGGCGGGTGCTAAACTTCGTCGCTTAATGCTTGTAAAGGGCGTTAGGAAGCTCCAAAAAGTGACATTCAAAAGAGTTGATTGCTTTGAAGATTTATACCTAATGGGCTTCATTGAAAGCATTGTAAAGGGTACTATCGCTATAGATTTTGATGCACGTGAAATGAAGCCGGGAAGCGTTGGTTTACGTAATCATGGCACGAAATTCAGGGTTGCACCGGAAGATGTATGCCGTCTTTATAGCAAGAAAATGAGGTTAAGTTAGTGGGATTAAGTATATACGTCCCAAAATTTTTCATGAAACAAGGACATGAAGTCCTCAAGGTAATTGGATCTCCGAAGATAACCAATCTGGTTCGGACAGGGCTTTTTATAGTATTTCTTTTCCCTTTCGTACTAAAAGCTCAAACCGATGAGCGTCCCATTCAAATTGGGATCGGTGGAGGATTCGGCTCAAATATAACCCGTACCTTTATTGAAGCATATACAGGAGATGTTCTTTGCGGAGTTTTTAAAGATGGCACCGCGCCCGGTGCATCGTTCTTTGGCAGAATGGAAATTCCATTGCCCTTTGAAAATTTTTCTTTGATGCCGCAGATCGGTTACCATGATCTTTCATCTTCCTTCGTTACGAGTCCTTTTAATATCGAGCATTCCTACGATCTTTCAAATGATACTGTTCAGGTTTTTCGGACACGTAACTATTCGGCTAATCTAAAAACTATTTCTCTTGAGGCGCTTCTTGCCTGGAGGCCTTTTTCAAGGCTGCATCTGGAAGCAGGTGCAGGGTTTGCAATATTGGTTCACCATACCTATGATCAAACTGAAAATCTTCCCTCAAAATATGTCTATACAGAGAATTCTCTCTCGACTCGCACCGTATCCAGTGGAGCACTTGATGCAAACACTTTGGCTGCAACATTGGAGTTTGGAGCAGGCTATGATATAGCAATCCGACCAAACCTAACTCTTAGTCCCGAAGTCCGTGGAAGTTTACCTCTTTCACCTATTGTTTTAGGTAATGGATCGAATTACCGCGCATGGTCTATCGGCGGAGTAATTTCTTTGATGTATGCACTACCTATTTCTGCACCGGTTGAATATCTTCCGCCTCAACATATTGAACCTCCACCGCCTGTTGCCGAAACGAGAAAAGAAGAACCTGCTCCTATGAAAAGTGTATTACGAGTTTCAGTAAAGGCAGTAGGAAAGACAGAATCAGGCGACGAAGTCCAGGAGCCGATCATCGCAATCCAAAACGTCCGCGTTACGGATGTGGCTCCAACATTGAATTATGTTTTCTTTGATGATGGCTCATCCGATATTCCGAAACGCTATCATTCATTTTCGGATATGCGCCAAACAAAATCATTCGACCCGGCGTCATTATATAAACTCGACGCACTTGGCATCCATTATGAAGTACTTAATATTCTTGGCAAGCGTATGCAGCAAAAGCCAGCATCGAGAATAACGATAACCGGAACGAGAAGTCTGCATTCAAGTGGTGATTCTGTAGCTGCATCGGAAATATCTCTTCTGCGCGCTGAGCATACTGCAAAATATTTGCAGGATGTTTGGGCTATTGCACCATCGAGAATTCGGATCAGATCCCGTTCGCTTCCCGAACAAGCATCCGATGAAAATGCTGTAACAGGTCAAGCTGAAAACCGTCGAATCGAAATTACAACGAACACTCCCTCGCTTATTGAGCCGATCGAAACGCATCGCTTGGAGCGCACTGCAACACCACCGAATATTGTATTCAAATCAAATATCGTTTCGAATTTCAACGGGCTTAAAAGTCAGATCATCACGATCAAACAAGGCGGAAAGATTATAAAGACGATCGACGGACTTTCCACTAATCCCGGCGGCGAATTGCTATGGGATATTGCCGAAGGAAATGTTGTCGGCAGTAATGACTCAGTAACGTGGCAGATGGATGTCGAAGATTCTTCCGGTGCAACGGCATCGGTTGCAGGAAATATCAAGATCAAAAAAGAAGTACAGAACAGATCGCGGTATGCAAGCGATACGACTGCTGATAAAAGTTTAGAGAGATTTCACCTTTTGCTTTTCGATTATAGTTCTTCTGCGGAATTAAGCAATATCTCCGATGAAATTTTCGAACGCATTGCAAGTTCGATTACGCCGGATTCGCGGGTTTCATTGATCGGTCATACGGATATCACGGGCGATCCGAACTACAATGAACATCTATCGTATGACCGTGCAAGCCGTGCATCTCTTTTGCTTTCGTCACGTTTGCATAAACTCGGTCGACTCGCTCCGACATTTAATCTTGAAGCCCGCGGCGCAAAAGATATTCTTTTCGATAATTCAAATGCAGAAGGCAGATTTCTTTCCCGTACCGTTCGCATCACGATCGAAAGGGACTTGAAATAAATGAAAAGATTCTTGACATATTTTCTTCTGCTTTCCCCCCTTGTTTTGACAAGTGAAGTCTTCGCACAGGATTGCGGGAAGAATATGCTCTCTATTCCCAATACTTCTTCTTATGCTGTAATACAGAATCCGAAAAGTATTTCGCTTCCCGGAGCTTTCACAATAGAATTTTGGGCGCAATCATCTTCATTCTCTGCGCATTCCGGTATAGTCGAGCAAGTCAATAAGGGCGATACAGGTGCGTTCAGCATCGGATTTTCCTCCGGTGATTCGATTGCTGTCTCACTGCGTCTCAATAATGGAATTGTGAATATTACCACTTCGAATATTACCAACATCCAAAGTTGGAATCACTTTGCCGTTTCGTTCACTCCAAATGACAGCATACGTATTTATGTGAACGGCTCCCTGAAAATATCACAAAAAACAAAAGCTGCAAAGCTTATTGTTTCTGCAGATTCCGTGCTTATCGGTCATAGCAATCTCAGTGGCGTAACCTTTATAGGAAACATCGATGAATTACGTTTCTGGAGCAGCGCCAGAACATCTGCTGAAATTCTTAGCTCATGGAAAACGGTACTTACCGGAAAAGAATCAGGCTTAAAAGCATACTACAGCTTCGATGATGATACGACGGTGCATACTATTCATGATTTTTCCGGAGGAGGCAGCGAAGGCAATCTAGTTTCCTCTGCAGTTCTTACAATTTCAACATCTCCGGTTACCGGAACAACGGCAAGCTACATGCTCGCTTCGAAAGAATTAAAAATAATCTTTCCCGATCTTGTCTGCTCAACATCAGCTGATACCAACATTCATATTTTTAATCGGGGCTCCGAACAAGTGGTTATAGATCCTGTATCTTTTGCAAGTGGTACGATCTTTAGCGCAACAACTACAGGTTTCCCCCTGCCGCCAGACTCAACGCATATCGGCATCATTAATATTCATGCCTCACCTATAAAACCGGGCTTCTATCGAGATGTATTGCTTGTCCCAAGCACTACTGTTTGCGGAGGAATCCTTCGTATACCTGTTGAACTGCGTGTTCAGAAGGTCTCTGTTGCATTTCAGGATAGCATCTTCAAACTCGGTAATCTCCTGCCTTGTGATCTGCCGCTTAATCTGCCCGGACAAACAACTTTATATAATATAGGCACAAAAGCCGTAATAATAAATTCACTACAATTTTCCGTAACTTCAGGTATAAAAATCATAAGTCCCATTGCACCGTTTACGATTGATTCCGGAAAAAGTATTCCGATTATATTTACTGTGCTTCCCGGAACTCCGGGTCCGATAAATACGACACTGATCGCGAACACTAAAGAATGCTCGTTTAGTACTAAGATCGTATTCCAAGGCAATCGAATTATTACACAATTCACTATCCCGAACATCATACAGTTTTCAACAATACATTTACCGCCATCGAGCATCACTATCGATACGACGATATTCTTAAAGAACACCGGCACTTCCGTTCTTTCTATGAATCCTGCACTGTCTTTGCTCGGAGGATCAGGATTCAGATTACTTTCTCCGCAATCGGGCCTGGCATCTGTAAAACCGGATTCCAGCCTTGCTATTAAGATTCAATTCAAAACAAGCGATTGCGGAACATTCGAAACAGCCCTGCATTTTCAGGATCAAATCAATTGCTCTATTGATACGTTGATTCCTATTTCGATTACGGTTCTTGGTCCCGATGTTTCCGGAGGAAGCTCCACGTTCGATCTTGGAGCAAGTTGCGGAACACATGATACGACAATAACGCTTGTCAATAAAAGCGGAAGAGAAGTAATTCTCGGCAAACCTGTTTTTGCCAAAGATAATATTTTTTCTCTGATCAACGCAGTATTTCCAAGATCACTTTTTCCCAATGATTCCGTTTCTCTTACGATCCATTTTGCTCCTTCAGAGCCGGGCTCATATATCGTGCATGCTCGTTTCCCTCTTTCACCCTGCGGTGAAGCTGATCTTACTTTGCAAGGACTTCTGGGAATCGGTCAGATCGCTCTTAGCGATTCAAGTTTGGATTTCGGCAATGGCTGTGATTTTACACCGGGTTTAAAAAAGCTCACAATCACAAACCAAACCGGAAAAGAAATTACCGTTACCGAGTCTAAAATTGAAGGATCACAAAACTTCTCCATCATCGATCCCTCGTTGCCATTTAAAATGACAAGCAATCAGAGCCAAGAGATCTCTGTTCGCTTCATGCCGAAACAATTGGGCACATTAGAACAAGGGCGAATTAATTTGTATGATAGCGGATGTTTTGTTACAAGATTTGCTGTTCACGGTGTCAGGGAGCGAGCAAATATTCCTCCCATCCTATCAGAATTCGGAACAATTTGTCCGGGCAAAGCAAGTACTATCTCAGCAATACTACAAAATTTTGGATATGGCGATGATACGGTCATATCGAATCATTTTATTGGTGCAGCCTCATTTAACGTTTCAAATATTATTGGGGATGTCATAAAACATGGTTCGGTTCTTCCAATATCAATTACATTCTCACCAAAAGATACCGGTCAGGTTTTAGGATTACTTGAGATCCTTCTCGCTCCATGTGGTGATACAGTGCGCATCGCTTTGCACGGTATCGGCGGACCTGCTGCTGTGCTTTCGATCAGTGATAGTATACTTGATTTCAAAACTATTAAACTCGGAACGACAGATTCACTCTGCACGATCCTGACAAATCCAAGTTGCAACAGGCTTCTCGTATCAACAGATTCTTTACATTCAACACATTCTGTTTTTTCTCTTTCTCAAAATTCTCGAAGTAATTTGCCCGATAGCATTATTATTGCAGCTCCCGTAACATTATGTTTTGTTTTCTCACCTGATTCTATAGGTTCATTTGAAGCTACGGATACGATAAGGATCGGAGGTCAGAAGAAGATCGTTACTCTTCGCGGCACTGCCGGCATTAGCGATCTTTCATTTAATCCCAGGATATTTGATTTTGGATACATACTAAAAGGAAGCTCGGATACGTTACGGCTTGCGATACATAATAAAGGAACATACCCTGCATCGCCGGTTATCATTAATACTATTGCACCTGATTTTATAATACTCCCTCCGGCGCAAACGATCGGCGGTTTGGCATTCGACACCGATAAGGTCATTTTCTCTCCCTCAATTCTTGGTTTGCAAACCTCAATCATCGTTTTTAGTTGGGATAATCACATCGATACCATCTTCTTACGCGGCAAAGGAATTCAACCGGGTTTACAGATCTCATCCTCTTTGCTTGATTTTTCTAAAGTGCGAACAGCTCATGATTCAGTGATTACGATCACCGTAACAAATAATCTTGCATCCGATGTGATAGTGATCGATAGTGTTTCCATCACTGGAAAATTCACTGTATTACCGAATACAAAAGCCACCGTCAATCTCGGAGAAAAACTTTTTTATTCGATTACCTATTTTCCGGATGCGGAAATAGTTGATACCGGAACGCTGACCTTTCATACAGAAAATTCCATAAATACAGCTCTCCCCTTGCATGGTGAAGGCGTGGAAGCCCATCTGGTTGTTAGTACTACAGGAATTAATTTCGGAAATGTCGGGATCGGACAAACCCAAAAATATCATCTTAAAATTTCCGATACCGGATCGTATCCTCTGAGCATCACCGGATTGAATCATAGTGTTCCTAATTATAGTACGACACCTTCAGGTGCATTCACAATCCCTCCTAAATCCTCTATTGAAGAGATCGTGGTCAGCTTCATGCCGTTACGAGCTATTACCTATACAGATACGTTGCGTATTGATGCTGATGCGCCGGAGAAAGTAACTCTTATTTCACTACAAGGCAAAGGCGTATTTGCACCACTTGGAATTCCACAAGTCAGCTATAGTATTCCTGATAGACAAGCAAAGGTTGGCGAACTGATCGAAGTTCCGATCAGCATAAGCGGAACAGATTTAGCCCTTTTTAATCTTGATAGTTTTCGCGTTGAAATTGCATACGATCCGCATATTGTTTTTTTCCATGATACGATTACTACCTTAGGGACACTTTCATCAGGATTCAAGATGAAGTTTGAGCGCCTTGCTCATGATAGTGTAATCCGAATCACCGGTGCGGGAAATAGCATCATTCCTTTTGCATCCCGATTATTTATTTTACATGCCGAGGGATTACTTGGTCCGGTTGATTCGACAAGGATTTTTGTATCATCAAGCGATCCGCAAAATACTGAGAACATTTTTTCTTCAAGCGGTTTATTCCTCGTTACAGACTGCGGTAATTATCGCGGTGGAATAGCTTCGAAAGGAAATTATTCCGTTTCAAATATTACGCCCAATCCCGCATCATCAACTGCTCATATAGATTATGAGATCGGTTTAACCGGTCGGGTACACCTTAATATCTTCGATCCACTTGGTAGGCATATCCGTACCATTATAGATGATAATCAGACAAAAGGAAAACATACTGCAAGATTTTCAACCGATGGTATTCCGAGCGGTGAATATATTTATGTCCTGAAGAGCCTCGAATATGAAAATAGAGGGACCATGATTATTTTGAATTGAGAAATTACATGTCATTTTGGCTGAAGCGAAACGGAGTGAAGAACGGCATATAGATTCAAATCAGAATTTCGCAAAGAAATTTTTGAATCACTTTCCTCGTTCTCCACTTGCAATTCTCAATTCACAATTCTCAATTCATGATCTTAACCGATAAAGATATTTTAGAGGCGATCGAAGCAAAGACGATCGTCATCGAACCTTACCGCCGCGATTGCCTGGGATCGAATAGTTACGATGTGCATCTAGGCGCAGTACTTGCAATTTATAAAACGCAGGTTCTCGATGCCAGAGAGCATAATGAGATCGAATATTTTACTATACCTGACGAAGGATATGTTCTCCGAACCGATACGCTCTACCTCGGCGTGACCGAAGAGTATACTGAAACGCATCAGCATGTACCGTTCTTAGAAGGCAAATCCAGCGTCGGAAGGCTTGGCATCGATATCCATGCCACTGCCGGCAAAGGCGATGTAGGTTTTTGCAATACCTGGACGCTGGAAATTTCCGTCAAGCAGCCTGTTCGTATCTATGCAGGAATGCCTATTGGTCAGCTCATCTATTTCGAGGTCAAAGGTGATTGCCTTGTCCCCTACGCAACAAAGGCCAATGCAAAATATAATATCCGCACGGTGAAGCCGGTGGAGTCTATGATGTTTAAGAATTATGATACGGAAGGAAAAAAGTGGAAATGAGGAGTATGTGTCGTTGCGAGGAGTCTGCGAAGCAGACGACGAAGCAATCCCATGATGCATTGTAGAATTTTACTTTGTACTATGTCTCGAGGATTGCTTCGTCGGGCTAATCCGCCGAGTTGAACTCCTCGCAATGACACGCTAATAAGCAAAGTAAATTCCATCCGGCTCAATTGAAAGCCAATCACTTTTTCCCTTTGCTTTTTTTATCGGCTGAGTCTCGAATCTGAAAAAACAAAAATCATCGGAGGGGCCTACTCGCCAAAAATCGCAGCAGCCTTCATGTTGCTTCCAGCCATTTATAATTTCAAAGATCTTCCTCATTTTTGCTTCTACCTGAGGACTTGCTGAAAGAAGTACCCAATCGAATCGGAATACATGATTTGGATGATGAGCGAGTGAATCAATTTCTGTTGAATGCGAATGCAGCGTGTCTTTAGAGAAAAAAACAACATCTAGCGGCGCGCAAGAATCAAGAGCGAAAGTATGAGCTAAATAATAAGTCCCGTCAATCCTATATTGTCGTATGGTATCTACGTTGCTAATAGAAATATAATTAATTTTCATCAAATGATATAGGCTCTCTATCTGATCAACTTCAAATGCAATTCCGGATATATGGTTTCCAAATTTTTTCAAAGCCTGTAATCGCCAGCTATTTGAATTAGATGATAAAGTTGTCTCAAGGATCATTTGACTTCTATCCTGCAACATTATACTATTACTAAAGATACTGCCAGGTTCCCGTTTAGAGATTTGTATGATATATCCCTTTTTTAAAAATGACCTAGTCAGAGAATCAAGGTTCGAAGTCAAATACGTCATCTTTGCAAGACGAATTCCATCACGGTCAATAGTTTGTCCCTGAGTTTCAGAATTCGCTAACCCTATGAAAAATAATAAGATATATATGCCTTTTGTCCTCATTCTGTCTCAAATTTGCATAAAAAAATGGCACTATCAGGGCTAATCCCGTGTTGCAGGTGCCTAACAAGAAAACCTAGGGTTTTCTTTCCCCTTTTTAATTTAACATTATAAGAAGGACTGCCTATGAGAATGGTATCGAAAGACAAAGAACTCGTTCCTGGATCGGAAGAACCTTCAATCCGTATCGGAACGCCGCTATCTCGCCTGCAAGTTGCAATGGTTCAAGAACTTCTCCGCGATACAGGTTGGAAGCATTCCGATAAATTCCATTCTAACACTACCAGCAGTTCTGTCCGCCCAACCTTCAAGGTAACACTTTTTCAGGCAAAGCTCGGACTCAAAAGAAGTGAAGTGATCGATAAGTTGAAAAAACAAGTCGGTCCTGTCAAGTTAGAGCCTGTCGGCCGCTAATAATCATTGGTTTTTAATTAAGCGCTGGTGAACTCTGACCAGTCAAAGATCAGCGCACCAATTGCGGAGAAAAAGCTCCGGCTGCATTCGATTGATATTCTCCGAGGTCTGGCAGCCCTATCCGTAGCATTCTATCATATCTGGGGTCACGATGGAAGCTATGCATTCCCATCGAACGGCCTCGTCCCAACAACATCAGATCCAACGCTATTCACCTATTTGATTTCCCCGCTTCGTTGGGGGTATCTCGGCGTTTCGCTGTTCCTCGTTCTTTCCGGATTCTGCATTCATCTTCCCTATGCAAGGAAAAAATATACTTCAGGCAGCTATGAATTTAAGGCTCCTGCTTTTTTCACCAGAAGAATTTGGCGCCTATACCCTGCATACATTGTTGCAGTTCTCGGCACTGCGATCGTTCTAAAATCTTTAAGCTACGTTCCTTCTCTGAATGTTGCCGATCACTTTCCGATCCCTACATCCTGGGATGTGATTTCACATCTTACGATGCTCCATGGCTTTTTTGAAAATCAATTTTATTCTATAGCCAGCATATTCTGGTCACTCTCCCTGGAATTTCAACTCTATCTTGCCTATCCACTTTTTCTTCTGGCATTCAGGAAATTTGGAGTAGGAAGATCAGTAGCTGTCCTTATCTTGCTCACACTTATCTGGCGATACTTTGCAATTTATTTTTTGGGTGGCGGGCTTATTTCTGTTGCCGCCGAAGGTCCTTATGCAAGCATGGGCTGCCTTCCTGCAAGAATGTCAGAATGGCTGGCGGGAGCATTCGTTGCCGAAATCTTCGTTAAAAACTATATTGCAAAAAACAGTAACCAAAGATTTTCAGGTAGGCGTCCGCTCTATATTACCTTAAGCATTCTTTTTTTTGTTTCGGCAATTGCAACAACGTTATCTCAGCCTGCATGGATAATAACCGATCCGCTCTTCGGATTATCATTTGCATTTCTCATTGCCGCAGTTATTCTTCCGAAACTTGGCACCGATAACGAAAAAGAGTCTAAAGCAATTGCCGGAGCATTCATAAAATTAGGGATAATCAGTTACTCCTTTTATCTTATTCATTCGCAATTCGGCTGGGTTACCACTTTCTTTGTTCCCGCAGAGACAGGTGCTGTTGTGCCGACCTTGCTTAGAATAGCATCTCTTCTGATTTCTATAATTCCGATCTATTACTTTTTCAAATGGTTTGAAAAACCATTCCTCGCGCCTCCAAAACCGGGAAGTAAATTATATCCTATATATTTGCGGCTTGGTAAATTGCTCGGAAATTAAGATTGCCATTCTGAATGAAGCATTCTTCTGCGACCACAGGAGCAGAAGCGGCGTGAAGGATCTGAGCTTTCAGTAAATCCGAGACCTCCGATTGTTTGTCTCGCATGACAAACAAATTTTTCTTCGGGTTACTTAGTATATGCTAACCGTTCTCTCAGAGCAGCAAGCGATTTTTTTATCTCATGTAATTCACTTACCGCTATCGAAACCTGTGACGGAGGCGGAGGAGGGATGATCGGTATCTGTGCCTCGTCAATAATGGTGGGAGATTTAGGTTCAGCAAGCGACCGTTTTTCAGCTTCGCGCTCCTGCTTTAAAATAAGCTTTGCTCCTTCGATCGTATATCGCTCATCGCGTAGAAGTTCTTTGATTCGCGAAATCACCTTCACATCTTTTTCGGCATAGATCCGATTTCCGGCGCGATTTTTATGAGGACGTAATTCATCGAACTCCGTCTCCCAATACCGAAGTACATACTGTTCTATTCCGGTCAAGGCACTGACTTCGCTAATCGCTCGATAGAGTTTCGGAATCGTAAAATCCTTTAAACCGCGCCGCGAACGCTCTGATTGAGCCGAAGGCATATCCGGAAGTTCATCTCCCGGCTTGGATTGCGAAACGTCAAAAAATTCACCCTGTACCATAATTCTGAAATATGAATGAAGTAGAATTGTATACAAAACTACAACCTCCGGAGGACTTCGGTTTCAAATTCAGTTATTTATGCAAAGATCAATCGTTCGCCAATAAATCATGATATTTAGGGATTCGATTTAATCCATGATCTTCCGCAAAAAAGTAGGTCTATCATCCCTTATTCTCGCTTGAGTTGGGGTCGGATCACCAAATTTTGATTCATTACGTTCGCCTGCCATGACAGGAATTTCAGCTGCATCCTCTTGCTCTTCGATAGATGGAAGCGTTATGCCGCGGCGCAGATATGCCGGAGTATCGAATTCCTTCAGATCGCGCGGACCACTGGGAACATGATTCCCTTCATTCGATGGCGTCAAGCGTACTGAAGTAGCTGCGCGAAAGGCACCGGATGATAGGCGTTCAAAAGCATTACCATTCTGTTCGCGTTCCGGCAATGTACCGCGATGTGACATCCGCTCGACTTTAGGCATAGCAACTTCCGGTTCAGGAATATCTTCGCGCCCTTCATTCGATAGAATGCGTTTGCGCTCTTCGTATTCATCCATCGACATGGGAGCAGTCATGCGTTCGACGCGCGGCGGACGCTTTGTGCCGAGAACTTCTTCTGCCGATACATACGGAATGTTCGATTTTTCTTCTCCGGGATATGAAAGTCCTGTGAAGGTCGGCTTATTATTAAATCCTGTTGCGATCACAGTGACCATGATCTCATCGGTCATGGATTCATCCAACACTGCGCCGAAAATAATATTTGCATCATCGCCGGCGGCATCATGAATGATCTGTGTTGCTTCTGAAACTTCAAGCAGCGTCATATTTTTTCCACCGGTGATATTGACAAGAACGCCTTGCGCGCCCTGTATCGAAACACCTTCAAGAAGCGGCGAGCTGATCGCCGTCTCCGCAGCGATGGCAGCACGATGCTCGCCCATTGCCGTACCTGCACCCATAATGGCATCACCCATATCGCTCATGATCGTGCGAACGTCGGCGAAATCTACATTGATATAGCCATGACGCGTGATGAGCTCACTTATGCCTCGTGTTGCATTATAAAGAACTTGATTGGCAATTTCGAAGCCATCAAGGAGAGATGTGCCCGCTTGTACAAGTGCAAGTAATTTTTGATTTGGAATAACGATCAGTGTATCGACACTTTTGCGAAGCTCTTCGATGCCTTCTTCCGCCTGTTTCAAGCGTCTTTTGCCCTCGAATGAGAAAGGACGAGTTACAATACCGACAACAAGCGACCCTTGTGATTTTGCAATCTGCGCAACTTTCGCCGCACCACCAGTGCCTGTGCCACCGCCCATTCCGGCAGTGACGAAGACCATGTCGTTACCAGCGAGGATTCGCGAAATTTCTTCTGCATCTTCATCCACTGCGCGTCTTCCGACCGATGGGTCAGCTCCGGCTCCAAGTCCGCGTGTCAGATTTTTTCCGATCTGTAATTTTATGGATGCCTGGCTTTGTGAAAGCGCCTGCATATCAGTATTAAAAACGCAGAACTCTACGCCGATAAGTCCGCGGTCGATCATAGCATTTACTGCATTCGATCCGCCTCCGCCGATGCCCACAACTTTAATCTGTGCGCCGTAATCTTCTCTGGTGTCTAATTCGATCATGACTGTTACTCCTTAAAATGAGTTGATGTGTATAAAATTTTTTACTTCAATTCTTTTCGTAGTTCGTGTTCTTACGCGAATTACGATCTTACAAATGTTCAAACCACTCTTTCATTCTGCCCATGACATTTGGTTTCTTGCGTTCTGATTCTTCTGCAAGACGGCGTTCTTCATCTGAAAGAATTTCTTCTTGCTCCTCTTCATCTACAAATGAATGCAATGTTGAAGAAGTATTTTTGAACGCATAGAGCACTAATCCGACTGCCGTTGCATAAACAGGTGATTCGATCTCTTTGACAAGCCCTGCTCCAAAGCCCATTGGCATACCGATCTTTACCGGCATATCAAAGATTGCTTCTGCAAGTTCACGAGTGCTGTTGATCATGGAACCGCCGCCTGTCAGCACAACGCCTGCACCGAGATTACGTGCAAAACCCGAACGCTTGATTTCTTTGAACGAAAATTCAAGCATCTCTTCCATACGAGGCTGAATGATGCGGGCAAGAAGCGAACGCTCGATCTGGCGAGGCTTTCTTCCTGATAATCCCGGAAGCTGAATAATTTCATCGCGTAAAATATGCGAGACAACAGAGCAGCCATATTCGCGTTTTAATCTTTCTGCCTGATCGCCAAGGATTTGCAAACCTTTGCGAATATCATCTGTCACTTTTTGTCCGGCGATTCCGATAACTGCCGTATGACGAATTGTTTTTTCTTCGAAAACGGCAATATCTGTCGTGCCGCCACCAATATCCACAAGCGCCACGCCGACTTCTTTTTCTTCATCATCAAGAACTGCATAACTTGATGCAAGCGGCTCGAGCACGATATCATGAACGCGAAGTCCTGCACGCTCGACACAATTATAAATATTTTGAACTGCCGTGACAAGTCCGTTAATAATATGTACGCTGGCTTCCAAACGCACACCTGACATTCCGATGGGTTCATAGATACCATCTTGTCCGTCAACGATAAATTCCTGCGGAATCACATGCAGAATTTTTCTATCACTCGGCAAATGAACACGGCGTGTATCTTCTATCAGACGTGTGATATCGTCATTACCTATCTGTCTATCCGGATTTGAGATCGTGACAACTCCGCGCGATTGAAAGGATTGAATATGATCGCCGGCAATGCCTACGACAACTTCACGAATCTTTACACCCGATTGTGCTTCTGCTTCGCTGACGGCGCGCTCGATAGAGCGAACGGTCTTTTCGATATTCGTCACTACACCCCGAGACAATCCTTCTGCCGGAACGGTACCGACACCAAGGATCGTCATCGTATGCGGCTCGTTAAGCGAGATCGCAGCGACTATTGCGCAGACCTTCGTCGTCCCTATATCGAGACCAACGATCACTTTCCCCGGTTCAAGGTTACCGGGCAGTCCGTGCATCGGAGCTGATGTCAGCGACGACGGTTTTTGATAATTTCCGTTTTGTTCGTTGTATGCCATAAGAATATCAAGTAAATAAAAATCTTTTTCTCCAGTGAGACGTGCTTCAGTCCGTACGTCTTACTTCAATCAATGAATTGCTGCAATCACTTTTGTCTTCGTTGTGTCTGCAATCGGCGATACATAAGCTACGTAAGCTCCGCGCTTTTTAATAATGATCTCGCCATCAAAACGAGCATCTATATACATCGCTCCGCTTTTCCAAAGCTGGTCTTTTAATTTATCTTTCCAAAGTGATGCAAGCAATTTGATCTGAGATGCGAATAAACTTTCTTTTTGCTCAGTGTCATGCAATTTATTTGCATCAACTTCCAGTGTCGTCTGAAAACGCACATCTTGAGGCGATCCGATAAATATTGGCGTTGTTGTTACAGCTGTATAAATGACAAATGCACCTGTTGATGTTCGCCGCAACTCACCGACAGCATCATGCAACGCACCTTCATTTGTTGTGCGAATCATTTGAATCATTTTTGCCATCTGAAAAATAACTGCCGTATCGCGCTCAGTTATTCCACCCAAAAGCGGCACTGATAAAAGCTTATCCGGATCCTTCAAACCCGAAAGCCTTTTCGGTAGGAAAAATCTGTACTCGCGATCAACGAGGATTGGCTCGCCTGATTGTGAACGTATCATAGCAATTGGTTCGCGCTCATCTATGTGGATCACAATCCTATTCGGATGCGATTCACGCCGCAAGATGGCATGGCGCACGAGACCATGCTTCTCAATTCGCTGCTCAACCTGACGAAGGTCGATATCATAAAATTTTTGTTTCGTATCAATCGCTGCAAGCGATGTTACTTCACTTGTAAGCAGTGAAGCGTTTCCTTCGACTATTATTCCTTGTAGATTTTCTTCTGACTGAAAGTTCTTGGCAATATACGTAATACCAAAAAATAAAAGTATTGCGCTGCAAAAAAGAATTATCGGCACGCGTCTCGATGATCTCCAGCCGTGCGACTCCTCTGTCTCTTCTGCGATTGGCGGTGCAAATTCTTCAAATTCATCCAATGGACGAGCTTCGTGCATAGGCGAGTACCCGCGCGACTCTTCGGAGCCTAACGGCGCAGAATTCTTATTATGTATATGAAATTGCAATGCGCTGTATTTGTAATATGCGCATCCATGCAGAAAGCATGTTTAATGAAGAAATGAAATTCAGTAAGGAAATTGCCTCCGTAGGCGCAGGGGATAAGATTATTGCAGAGGAAGGATCGGATTCTCCTTAAAGCCGATAAGCTGGACTTCCGGCTCTAAGATAATACCTGCCATCTCAAAAACTTTTTTTCTGGCATGATTCATAAGTGATATAACATCTGCTGCTTTAGCGTTGCTGATATTGACTATAAAATTTGCATGCATCGGACTAATCTGTGCTCCGCCAATTTGCATAGCTTTTAACCCGGCTGCTTCTATCAACTCAGCACTAAATCTTGGTTTCGGATTTTTAAAAACCGAGCCGCAATTCGGAAGATTGACGGGCTGTACTTCATTGCGATGCTTGAGATGTTTTATTTTAATCTCACGCATCGTATTTGGATCACCTTCACCCATTAGAAACCGTGCGCCAAGAATGATATCCTTTTTTTTAAATCCTGAATGTCGATACTCAAACCCACATTCTAATTTAGTAATAGAAATATATTTCCCATCACGAATAAGCTGGACATCAAGAAGATGATCGCTCGTTTCGCCGCCATAACATCCTGCATTCATCCAAACTGCGCCGCCGATCGTTGCAGGAATTCCTGCAAGCATCTCAACTCCCTGACGTTTATTACGAATTGAAAAATCCACAAATGTTGCCATTTTTACACCGGATCGGGCAGTAACGATTCCTTCGGAATACTCAAGTTTATTAAATCCTGTTTCAAGATTCATGACAACACCATCCCATCCGTCATCGCTTATGATAATGTTGGAGCCGTTACCAAGAATGAAAAGCGGTAGATGATATTTGAGGACGAACGATTGAATTTTTAGAACATCATCGATCGAAACAGGTTCTGCGAAAATTTTTGCTGCGCCGCCAATACGAAAAGTACTGAAGGGAGCGAGAGGGGTGTTCTCTTTTACGCTTCCTTTGATGAGTGATGAAAGTTCTTGGACAACTGTCACGTTTACAATGGTGATGAGGCTTCTACTGAGGTTTCTGTGATGACTTGTTCAGTCATTTCTACAGGTTGTGCTAAAGCTTCAATAGGCTGTGCAGCCGTTACTTCAATACTTTCATTTTTCTTTTCCGGCTCTTTGAATCCTATGCCATACGCCCAACCCTCAGCTTTGATGCCATCTGTATCATAAAAATAATCACGGTAATCACGAAGCGGTCTGAACATTTTATCTTCGCGACGCTCAGCCTTAATAATGCTCAACAGTGCGAAAACCAGATCATGCGCTTTCGGATTTGCATACACTAGCTCTCTAACTTCGCGCGAAACAAAAAGCCCGTTATCTTCTTCAACATCGAAGAATTTTTTAAGCGTTTCTGCATCACTTCCGGCTAAACGTGTAAACATTTTTGGGAATATCTCTACTGCCGTTACCGCTGCAGGTTTCATAAAAGGCCAGATCGCAATTTCCGGTTTTGCTTCTCGAAGCTGTTCAAGCATTGCAATCCCAAGGAGTGTTGCTCGTCCGCGGCTGTCGCTATCGGTAAATTCGTAACGCGTTGTGAGTTTATTATATCTAATACCAAGCACACTTGCAATACCTTCAGGATCTTTACGTTTTAAGATCATATCGATTCTGCGGAAGCGCTCGGCAAGCGAGCGGCGCTCATAGGGAGCAGGTATTTCGCGTCCAAAACTTCTTCTTCCGTCACGGCTTGGCGGTGCGCCCCTTCGAGAATAGCTGTCAGCTTCTTCGATAGGTTCAAGACTTGATTCGCGATACTTGCCCATTAATTCGATCCAGAGGCGAACTCCGTCATCGGTATTTTTTTTCAGATCATCACGAAGTTTTTTTGCGATCGCTTGCCATCCGCCGGAAATTCCTTCGGCCACAAGAAATTCGATAAAAGGTTTGGGAAAGCTAAAAGCGAAATCGAATCCGATAAGTGCTTGATCTAACTCCGTAACACGTTCGACGACTTCACGGCGGGAGCGCAATCTATCGACAGTAGTAATATTCGTCCATGCGCCATCATATTCCGCTTCGCACCAGAACATATCATCCACAGGTTCGCGGCCTGATCTCCATGAAACAGTTACAAATTTTTTATTTACCTTTGCCATCAAGTTGCTATTTTCTCGCGGTGTCTTATTCTATCGTTACGAACTCTGCCATTATCTGACACGGCACCAAACCCCTTTATTACATTTAAAATTTTTGGAGCAGCATCAGTAATAGATCCTGCGCCAAGAGTGATGAGGATGTCACCCTTTTTTGCAATTTCTGCCATTCGCTCCGGCAATTGATCGAGGCTTCCGATGATAGTACACTGTGTCATTCCTAATTCACGACTAGCATTCAAGATGAGTTCGCTTGAAACTCCCTCAATCGGCTGTTCGCGAGCGGGGTAAACATCTAAAAGCATTAAAACGTCAGCAGATTCGGAAAATACTTCTGCAAAGTCTTTTGCAAAGTCTCTTGTCCGCGTGAAAGTATGCGGTTGGAATGCCGCTACGATCCTTCTTCCCGGATAACCCAAACGAAGTGCTGTTAACGTTGCACGAACTTCCGTCGGATGATGCGCATAATCATCGATAACAAGAATGCCATTTGCTTCACCGATAATTTCGCTTCGTCGCTCGGCACCGATAAATGTACTGAGTGCTTTGCGTACGATTTCAAATGGAATTGCAAGAACTTCTGCAACGGCAATAGTCGCTAATGCATTTTTAATATTATGCTCTCCGGGGATCTGAAGCGTCAGTTCTCCGAGAGTATCGCCGCCGCGATGAATCATGCACTGTGTTCCCAAACCATCTGCTTGAATTTCTGACCCGCGGTATTTTGCTTCTAAAGATTTAATTCCGAAAGTGACGATATGCTTACGTAATCTGCCTAAAATTTCACGAAGCGGCTGATCATCTATATTAACAATCGCAAATCCTTGCTCAGCCGGTTGTGCTGAATGATTAGTAAACGTGATGAAAGCGTCCTGAAGATCGGTAATATCTTTATAAATATCAAGATGCTCTGTTTCAAGGGTAGTCAGAACAGCAATGAACGGCAAAAGCGCTAAAAAACTTCTGTCATATTCATCTGCTTCTACAAGAGCAAGCGATCTATCTCCGGCTCTTGAATTTTTCATACCCAGTTCACGAACTCGCGCACCGACTGAAACAAAAGGATCAAGTCCCGCTTCGAGCAAAACATGAGCGATCATTGCTGTCGTTGTTGTTTTGCCATGTGTACCCGCTACTGCTATTAACTTGTGGCCTTTGGTCAACTCTCCTAAATAATCTGCACGACGGATAGTTCTGATGCCTCTCTTTTCAGCTTCTTCAAATTCAATATTCTTACTTGACTTTATTGCAGAAGTATAAATGACGAGATGGGTATCTTTAGGAATATTTTCTGCTTTATGACCAATAGAAACTTTTGCTCCGAGTTTACGAAGTTCTTTTGTTTTATCCGATTCGGCAAGGTCGCTTCCGGAAACCTGCATGTCACGTTCAAGCAAAATTTCTGCCAGTCCGCTCATTCCCGCTCCTCCGATACCGATGAAATGCGTGTTAGGCACTGCGTCTCCTTCTGCGGGGTCGCTCAGAGAGCAGATCACCTGACCATTTTTTTATCGCAAGATATAACTCTTCGCTGCGCTCAAAATTGTAGGTTCGGATCCAAGCCGGTCTGCGCCGATCTTTCAGAAATATTGTTATAATGCGTGTATGAGGAATAAACCCTCTTTGTCTTTCAATACCGATACGGACACTTCGCACTTTTTCTCTGTCGATCGTAATTTCTCGAAGCGCTCCCCTCAGATGCAAATTATCTTTGGTGATCTCGATATGCCGCTTCATGGCAGCATTATAGACTACAGCAAGAGCAGAGAAAATAATGATAGCACAAAGAAGGTAAATGACAGGGTCACGAAAAATATGCGTAAACTCTTTCTCTATCAATAACCCGCGGATAAGGATATATCCGGCAAGCGTCGTCGCATAGACGGCGATCGATTGGTAAAGAAATCTGTAATTATATTTGTATGTATTATGTGCTTCGTTCATCTGCTATGCCCCAAAATTAAATACAATGATGGATCAGCCACAGTGCTACAACATTTCGGGCAGTAATGTTCTCCCTTGTTCGCATTTTTTCTGACATTTTTTTCCTTTGCTCATCGTCGCCCATGAGTTCGAGCACTATGGACTCAAAATATGAAGCAAGTTCGGAATCATGAATCACCTTTGCTGCGCCTGAAGATTCATAAGCTTGGGCATTTATTTCCTGGTGATTTTTTACTGCAAGCGGATAGGGAACAAGTACTGCTGGCTTGCCGAGCGTCGCCAGCTCGGCAAGCGTCGATGCCCCTGCACGTGAAACTACAAGATCAGCCGCAGCATAAGCAATCGGCATTTCTGAAATGAAATCTGAAATACAAATATTGCTTACGGATTCAAACTCATTCCTGATTTCGGAAATATTTGCCGAGGCACCGGTCTGCCAGATCAAATTCATTCCTGTTTCTAAAAATCTCTTCGCTGAATGCACCATGACTTCATTAAGCGAACGTGCGCCAAGTGATCCGCCGAAAACAAGAAGTGTTTTCTTATTTGGGTCAAGCCCAAAATATTTTCGGGCTTCTTGTGAATCCATCTTTTCCCCAAGCGATGTGCGAACTGGCGTACCGATGATCTCCAATTTCTTTTTCAACACATCCCTGAATTCACTTTCCGCTTCCGGATAACTCAAGAAAATTTTATCCGCGATCCGTGAAAGCACTTTATTTGCCCTGCCAACTACAGCATTAATTTCTAAAAGAGCAATAGGTATTCTTTTTCTTCTCGCTGCGAATGCAACAGGTACACTTAAATATGCACCGCCGCCTAAGAACACTTCCGCATCAAGCTCTTGCAGAATCGCTTGTGATTTCCAATAAGCACGTTGATATTGGAAAGGAAATTGCAATAGCTGAGCAGGCGATTTTCCCGGTGCGCTGATCGTAATAGGTCTGAATTCAAATCCTGCTTTCGGTACTTCTCTTGCTTCGATGCGATTCGGCGTTCCGACAAAAACAATTCGTATTTCAGGATGAGTCGCTCTGATTCTTTCAGCAACGGCTATCGTCGGATATAAATGTCCGCCTGTGCCGCCTGATGCTATGACGATTGCTTTCTGTTTCATCCTGCGAAGCGAAGAGAAGGTCTGATCTTTTTCGGATTCGGAAGCGCTTCCGTATATTTTGAAATGTTCAGTAATATTCCAACTGCTGCTGCACTGAAGATCATGCTTGTACCTCCGTAGCTTACGAATGGCATCGGCAATCCCGTTACCGGCATCAGTCCTGAATTAACAAGCGCATTGATCAAAGCGTTGACTCCGAGCATGATCGTAATTCCGAATGCTACATATCTACCGAATGGATCGGGTGCGTGTTTTGCGATCTGAACTCCTCTGATGATGATGAAAGCAAAAACGATTAGTAAAAATGCTGCGCCGATAAATCCGTATTCTTCGCCGATTACCGAGTAAATAAAATCTCCGTATGATTCCGGCAGATAAAAATCTCGTTGCCGTGATTGACCGATCCCTACTCCGAAAAGTCCACCATTTCCAAGTGCGATCATCGCCTGCGTGGTCTGATAACCAATGCGTGATGTATGCTCATTATCATGTCCCATGAAAGCAAGAATACGTTGAACGCGATACCAGGCAGTCATCAGGTATATTCCGCCTCCTAAGATCGCAACAACTCCGGTGCTCATCATATACTTGATCGGCATCTGCGCGACGAACATAATTCCGAAGGTGAGAATCATGAGTACAGCTGCATTTGACATATTCGGCTGCTTGGCGATCAAACCGGCTGCTATAACAGTCCAGATCATCATAGGAGCGAATGATCGCTTGAAATCTCCGATGAATTCTTTCTTCGCCGCACAGAGCGCTGCAATATGAAGCACAAGTGCGATCTTTACGAACTCCGATGGTTGAAAGGAAAACGGACCGAGAGGCAGCCATCGTTTTGCGCCAAGTTCGGTATGTCCTACAATAAGAACAGCTCCCAAAAAAAGAATCGCGATAAGCATTAACCACTTTGTGAATGGTTGATATTTATGGTAATCTATCTTCGTGAAAAGAAGCATCGCAGCGATCGCAAGAATTACTTTTGTCGCATGTTTAAAGAGCATTCCTTCACTTGTAGCAGTTTTGGCAACGCTGAACGATGCGCTTGCCGTATAAACGAATGCCAGAGAAGCCAGCAGCAAGCCCGTCACCGTTAAGAACAGACTAATGTCTGCAGTCTTGCGTGGTTTCATATTCTGCTTTTATTATACAAATACAAAATCAATGTAACGTCATTGCGAGGAATCCGCATAGCGGACGACGAAGCAATCTAACATATCGATATTGTCGCAATCTCTAAGATTTTAGATTGCTTCGCTGTCGCTCCCAATGACGTTGTTTGATATACAACTATAATTTATTTACTAACTCCTTAAACACTCGTCCCCTATGCTCATAGTTATCGAACATATCAAAACTTGCACATGCTGGAGACAGCAACACTACATCACCGCTTTCAGCTAATGACTTTGCGATCTCCACTGCTTGCCCCATCGAATACTCTGCCGGATGAAGCGGGACGATGCCTTTGAATGCTTTCTCCAAATTTTTCGCACCGTCACCGACGGTTACGATGAACTTTACATGCTCTTTCACTAAGTCTTTGATCGCTGCGTAGTCATTACCCTTATCTTTTCCGCCTGCGATAAGAATTATCGGCTCTTTGAAACTTCGCAGAGCATATTTTACTGAATCGACATTCGTCGCCTTCGAGTCATTATAATATTTTACTCCGTTAAGTTCGCGGACAAATTCGATCCGGTGTTCGACGCCTTTGAAAGTCATCAGCGTTTTGCGAATACTTTCGTATTCGATTCCGAATGAGCGAGCAATGAGAACTGCTGCCATTGCATTCATCAGATTATGCGGACCGGGAATGCCGATCTTATCACAACTCATAACTTCATCGCGTTCTCTTCCGAAACGGACGATCATTTCATCGCCGGATAAAAATGCGCCTTGTTTAAGAGTTTCATGAAGTGAAAAGCCAAGGGTTCGCACATTTACTGTCTCTGCAAAATTGCGGAGTACTTCATCATCATGATTATAAATAAAAATGTCATGCCCTTTTTGATTCTCTGCGATTCTGAATTTCGACTGGATATATGCTTCGTAATTTTTATAACGATCAAGATGATCGGGCGTGATATTAAGCAGTGCCGATACTTTCGGACGAAAATCTTTTATCGTATCGAGTTGGAAGCTCGATACTTCAAGTACATTTACAGCTTTCTCACCGACTGCATTTTCTACAACATCGGCAAATGCCGTTCCGATATTTCCTGCTATTATTGTATTCCATCCTGCATCTTTGAATATCTCGCCTGTTAGTGCCGTGGTAGTTGTTTTTCCATTTGTGCCGGTGATGGCAACAATTGGAGCATCTGCAAAACCGGAAGCAAGTTCTATTTCGCCGATGATGGGAATATTTTTCGAGCGGGCAAGATCTAAGATCGAAGAAGTGATCGGCACTCCGGGACTGATTACTATTGTATCCGCTTCTAAAACCTGATGAGAATTGCTGCCAAATTCATACGCAACGCCAAGTTCATCAAGTTCTTTTTTTGCGTCCGTTGCCTTCGATGCCTTCATGGAATCGGAGACGAATACTTTACCTCTGTGTTTCAGAAGGAGCCTCACGCTTGCCAGACCCGACTTCCCCGCGCCAAGCACGGTGAAGCGTTTGCCGCGTGTCTGCATAAAATTTGATTGTTGGAATTGATTTATGGATTACATAGTTCGTAATCTATAGGATTCACACAAGCTATGAAATACTACTTCCTTTTGTTATCATTGGTTTAAACAACTTCCTCTTCTGCACAATTAGGGTGGTTTCAACTTCATCTTAACATTTCAGGCTCGTATAAAGATATTTCCTTTTTAACTTCGGAGAATGGTTTTTTGATTACCGATAATCCCAGTAAAATTTATTCGACATTAAATGGTGGTTCATTTTGGCAAGAGATTACCTTACCTTCCTGTACGAATTGCACCTACCATTTCAGAAATATTTTTTTTGTCAATAGCATAATTGGATATATAATCGGATATAGTCAAGATGGTAATATGTCGCAAAATCTATTATTCAAAACTACTAACTCCGGTATTTCTTGGTTTAGAGATAGTGCGCTATACCCATACCCATTACCTTTCCCTTCAATATCGGATTCTCTTGCTTTTCGTGCAGATAGCATTTATTTTGAAAAAACTATCGATGGTGCCAAGTCATGGACTGTAGTCAATACAATTACTTTTGACAGCCTTGGAAAGTTTATTGCATTCGATTATAGAGATGCAAATAATCTGATCCTTATTTCTGAAGCAGGAGATCCCCCTAATACCATCGTCGAAGTTAGTAACGATGGTGGTTTTACTTGGCTATACTCTGCGCTAGAATGGGTAATTGATTATACCGAGGCATATCAAACTGTAAAAGCCTTGCCAGATAATGTTTATTTGGTTGGAGGTGAGGGGATTTTCCGTAGTACTGAGAATGGAAAATCAAGAACTTGGAGCAAAGTCAGCAATTATTACTCAAGCAATTTCACTTTTTACAACTCTAAAATTGGCTACACAGGGGGTTATTGGGGATATATCCAACATACAATCGATAGTGGAAAAACATGGGGGTATCAGAATGTCAGAGATACTGGCATATATTGGGATTCTGCGACCTACTGGCAAAGAATTTCTGCGCCACTGAATTAACCGCCTATGCTCTTGCAAATAATTCATTACTATATAAAACGACAGATGGCGGCGTTGGATCACAAAGTGAAGTCAAAATATTTAACTCCACGCATTATTTTACTCTAATAGAAAATCCCGTTACTAAAATAGCAAATTTTCGTTTTTCGCCTTTTTCTTCTGATAGAAAATTCGATGTACTTGATCTTCTTGGAAGAATAATTAGAACGAAAGAAATACCTCCCAATATTTCATCCCTAAATCTCGATCTCCAAAAATTTTCACCCGGAATATATTTTTGTAGAATCGGTTCGGAAACTTTGAAGATGATAGTAGAGTAAATTTTCTCCTACCTCACCTTAAATGTCGCAAGAGTCAGGATCGCAAGCAAGATAGCAACGATGTAGGCGCGGGTTACGATCTTTGGTTCAGCCCAGCCGATGAGTTCGAAATGATGATGGAGCGGAGCCATTTTGAAAATTCTCTTTCCTTCTCCGAATCTTTTTCTGGTGTATTTGAAGTACAGCGTTTGCGAAATAACTGAAAGCGATTCGATGAAGAAGATGCCGCCGATGATCGGAAGAATAAATTCCTTTTTAACGAGCACCATCATTGTCCCCATGGCGCCGCCCAGCGCAAGTGAACCTGTATCGCCCATGAACACTTGCGCCGGGTAGGCGTTGAACCACAGGAATCCGAGCGACGCTCCCACAAGCGCCGCGCAAAAAACGGTCAGCTCTCCTGCTCCTCTGAGGTACGGAATATTCAGATATTCGCTAAGCTGCAAATTTCCGGTGAAGTAGGCTATTGCCATAATGCCGATAAATGCGATCGAAACTGTTCCGGCAGCTAAGCCATCGAGACCATCAGTTAAATTAACTGCATTCGATGTAGCCGTAATAACAAGTATCACAAATGGAATATAAAACCACTTCCCGAAATCAAAAACAAAATTCTTAAAGAAAGGCATTGTCGTCGCCGTTGCAATATCAGGGAATTGATGCGGCGAGAGCATGATGCCAAGACCGACGATCAAACCAACTCCGATCTGCCCCATCAGTTTATACCGCGCTATCAGCCCCTTCTTTTTCTTCTTGACGATCTTCAGATAGTCATCTAAAAAACCAATGCTTCCCATGATGAGGGTTGCTAAAAAAATTAAGATGATAAAGAGATTTCCAATATCTGCCCATAGCAGCGTAGGTCCGAGCGATGCGATCAGAATAATAACTCCGCCCATCATCGGCGTTCCTGCTTTTGATAAATGCGATTTCGGCGCTTCCAGCTTACCCTGCTCACTGACCTGCAAAGATTTTAATTTTTCAATGATTTTCGGTCCGATAAAAAAACTGATCGCTAACGCCGAGAGCGCAGCTACAGCAGAGCGAAACGTGATATACCGGATAAGCTCACCGCCCGGAGGCGAAAATGTGCGGTTGATCCAGTTGAATAAGTAGTAAAGCATCCTCTTTTTTTAATTACGAATTCTTTACAGTGTCATTCCGAATGGAGATTTTTTTCGCGAAGCGAAAAAACGATGTGAGGAATCCCCTGATAGATTGTAGCTCGTTAATCTCTTACTAACTTCCGGAGATTGCTTCGTCGGACTAAAGTCCTCCTCGCAATGACACTATAATAATTTCTCAAAAATTTCCTCCATCTTCATCCCGCGCGATCCTTTAATAAGAATCACATCTCCTCGTTTGAGCACTATTTTTAATGCTTCGCAGATCGCTTCTTTATTCGATTCGTAGGTTGCATGAAGTTTAGCATTTGCTTTTATAACTTCTGCAAAAGCGAACTTCATATCTTTGCCTGTGAAATAATAACCATCGAATGTATATTTTGCCATTGCCTTACCGAGCAATGTATGTTCTTTCTTTGAAGTGTTCCCTAATTCGAACATATCGCCTGTAATGACATACTTCTTTCCTTTAGCAGGTATCTTCTTCAATGTTTCGAGCGCTGCTAAGAACGATTCGGGATTTGCATTATAGCTATCGTTTATCCCTGTTCCCCCGCTTCGGAGTTTGACTATTTCCATTCGCTTTGAATGCGGCTTATAACTTTCAAGCGATTTCTTGATCTCAGCCGATGTCAATCCGAAATAGGAAGTGACTGCTGTAACGCCTGCAATTAGTGATGGAGCATACTCAGCAATAATGTTGGTCTTGACTTCAACTTTTTTTGAGCCTATCTGTATTTCAACTTTGAGTTTTGCTTCGGGTGTAAAACCCTTCGAAACAGCGCTGACATCAGACTTTGAGTTTTTTCCGAAAGAAATATTTCTGCCGGCAAAATTTTTTTTTTCTTTGGAAAGGAAAGTGTCGTCTTCATTAATAAAAATAAATCCCTTTGATTTTCCAAGATGTTTAAATAGTGCAAGCTCTTCCTTTGCAACTCCGCTGACATTCTTGAAGAATTCAAGATGCTCTCTGCCGATATTTGTGATGATGCCATGAGTGGGCTCCGCAACGCGAGTCAGCCACCTAATTTCGCCCGGATGGTTTGTGCCGATCTCAAGCACTGCAATCTCATGCTTTGTATTCAATCGGAATAGCATCCGTGGCAAGCCAACGTGATTGTTATAATTTGCCTCAGTCTTTAAGACGTTGAACGACGTTCCTAAGACATGACTAATCACTTCCTTCATCGTTGTCTTGCCATTTGATCCTGCAACAAGCAAGACCGGGATGCTAAACTTTTTTCTATAAAGATTCGCAAGTTCTCCGTAACTATCAAGAGTATTCTTTACTATAAGAAGCGGGAGTTTGGCTGTTTTTTTATTTCTTTTATACCATTTTTCATCAACAACAGCTGCTAGTGCTCCCTGTTCTTCAACAGCTTTAATAAACCCATGGCCGTCAAAATTTTCTCCACGAAGTGCGATGAAGAGATCTCCCTTTTTTATAGAGCGGGAATCGGTGGAGACGTTGTGAATCTTTTTTGCAGCAGGAAGTTTGGAGAGGTTTTGCTCTTTTATTCTTATAATGCTAAGTATATCTTGGATTGTTAGATTCATTTATTTTCTCTTGTGTCATTGCGAGCGCAGCGAAGCAATCTCACTGATGATTATATCAGGATGTGCCATGCTGCTATCCTCAGGGGGATTGCTTCGTCGGGCTGAAGCCCTCCTCGCAATGACACTATTAATGATTTGCTTTAATCCACTCCTCTATAACTTCACTGTCATTAAAATGTATTTTCTCTTTGCCGATGATCTGATAATCCTCATGCCCTTTTCCGGCAATGAGCAGTACATCATTTCCTCCTGATGAATCCAATGCTGAAATAATTGCTTGAGCGCGATCTAATATTATTTCCGTTTCCATTCTCTTACGAATTGGAATACCTTCTAAGATTTGATGAGCAATAGAATGCGCATCTTCGGTTCGTGGATTATCATTTGTTATGATAACTGCATCCGATAATCTATCTGCTATTGCTCCCATTTTTGAGCGCTTGGTTTTATCTCTATCGCCTCCGCAGCCGAAGATCGTTGTGATCTTTGTATTTACATCGAGATCGCGAATCGTCAGCAAAACATTTTCTAATGCATCGGGTGTGTGAGCATAATCAATTATAGCAAGCCCGCCTGTTGGCAATTCTATCTGTTCGAAGCGGCCGCGCACCGGACGAAGGCTCTGCGCCGCTTGCCCGAGGATTTCGAGCGAAAATCCTTCGATGCCGAAATACAGCGCTGATGCTGCCGCCAATACGTTCTCGACATTAAATTTACCAACGAGCTTGCTGTGAAATATTGTTTGTTCATCAGAATACCGTTTTTTAATGGTGAATGACGTTCCCCGCAGTGAGTAACTAATTTTCGATGCAACGAGATCGGCATTGCCGAATTTCGATCCATCGTCCAACCCATACGAATGAGCATTCGCAATCGTATGCTCATTCATAAATTCTCCGTAATCGCTTCCGGCATTGGTGATCGCAACTGCTGTCTCTTTTAATCCGGTAAAAAATATTTGTTTTGCTTCGGCGTATTTTTCCATCGTCTCATGGAAATCTAGATGATCCTGCGTCAGATTCGTAAAGACGCCTATATCAAAATCAAGCGCTGCAATGCGGTCTAATGTAATCGAATGCGAACTGACTTCCATCACACACGTTGTTACTTGTTCTTCAAACATCTTTGCCAGCAGTTCAGAAATATCTCTTGATTCGGGAGTAGTATGTTCAGATGGAATAAACCGATCACCGATATAATTTCCGATCGTACCTATCAGCCCGACTTTTTCGCCTCGCCATTCTAAAATTTGTTTGATAAGATTTGTCGTTGTGGTTTTACCATTCGTCCCGGTAATGCCGATCATTCGTATCTTTCTTGAAGCCGATCCGAAGGCTTCTTCGGAAATAATTGAAAGTGCTTTACGAGCATTGGATACAAGAATACGATTAACTTTTTTTGCTTCAGCGTCTGCATCGCTGAACGCCGATGCATCTTCCAGGACGATTGTCGTCGCGCCCTTTTCAATTGCGCTTTTGATAAAGCTATGTCCATCGGCAGCGATTCCTTTTATTGCAAAGAATGCGGAGCCGCTTTTTACATTTCTTGAATCATATTGCGGGTCAGAGAGATCGGCGTCCTTCAAGCCGTTTAGGGCGAGGACACCGATCTCTCGTTGCCGCGTGAGCTCACTGAATTTCATTTTTCAAAGAACATTGCTTTTTGTACGGATGCTCCGAAAAAATTTCGTCATCCCTAAATAACTTTGGCGTGATCATAGATGTAGAGTTTTTTATAATATGCAATATACGAAGATATTGCATACAGCAAAAACAAATTTCTATTCATCGCCAAAGAGCGTAACGATAGGATTCTTTGCGTCAACTCTTGCCCCTGCTTCGGGGATTTGTTTTTCAACTTTGCCGTCTCCGACAAGTCGAATACGCACGTTGCTTGCAGCACCGAATTTCATTGCCCGTGCCATCGGCATTTGCTTAAAATCAGGGACTTCTACTAACCGGCTTTCACCCGTAAGTTTTGAAGTTTCCCCTTCAGCATCCGGCGCACGAAGAACGAATCGGACAGAATCACTACCAAATCTTGTTGTGCGCTCTACTACTCCTTTTTGAGCGCCGCTTACCACTACAAATCCTTGCGCTGCAAGTGTCGAGCGTGCGACATCCTGCGTTAAGCCGCGAACATCCGGCATTTCGCGATCATCATCATGTTCGCGCGGGCGAAGCACTGTGCCGTCAATTTCAATCGCTCCGCCTTCTTCTACGATCGGAGTTGTCGATGCCATTTGAAGAGGCGATCTTGCATCCGTAGGAAGTTTTCCATTTTGTTCTAAGATCGACATGGCGATCTCCCGGAAAACCGGAGCGCTGACTACACCGCCATAATATCCATGCTTTGGCGAACGCATAATTACTAAAATTTCATACTCGGGTTTTTCTGCCGGGAAAAACCCGATGAAACTTGATGTATAATGCTCTTTTGAATAATGGCCGCCGACAAATTGCTGGGCAGTGCCTGTTTTGCCGGCAATGTTTATTCCTTTGATCTTCGTCGAAGTTCCTGTTCCTGAATCCACAACGCCGCGCATAATATCTATCAATGTCTTTGCTGATTCTGCACTTACAACTCTGCGAATTTCCTGCGGATGAATTTCCGTCACTTCGCCTTTGATGTTCGTCCGCTTTGCAACGATGTATGGCTTCATCATCACGCCGAAATTTGCAATCGTTGCATACGCCATTGCAAGTTGGAGGGGCGTAGCCGTCATTTCATATCCGAATGCGATATAACGTTTGGAATTCACGCTCCATTTATCGGGCTTATGCAGACTGCCTTTGATCTCACCCGGCAGATCAATTCCTGAAAGCACGCTCATCCCGAAATCACGCATGTATTTATAAAATCTTCTGCGCTCAAGTTTATCGGAAATTTTTGCAAAACAGACATTGCTCGATTTTTCTAATGCTTGGCGAAATGTCAGTACTCCGTATTCATGGGTATCCTTGATCTTCGCGCCGCCTTCAACTACCCATGTCCCCCCTTGCGCATCAACTTTATCTTCGGGCTTCCAAGCACCTTCGTTCAGTGCGATCGCTGCCGTCAAAACTTTCATCGTTGAACCGGGTTCGAATGCATCGGTGATCGCACGATTGCGCAGCATATCATTCGATGCAGAGAAAAAATCATTCGGATTAAAATCCGGCATATTTGCAAGCGAAAGTATTTCGCCTGTTCTCGGATTTAATACTATTGCAATTCCTGCTTCAGCATTGGCGCGAACAACACCTGCTCGAAGTGCATTTTCCGTAACTGCTTGCAAGCCTTCATCTATTGTTAGTGTTAGATCGTCACCGTTCGTAGGCGGCACTTGATCGTAATCTACATCAGGTCTGCGAAAGCCTTTGCCGTCGCGCTGCATGATGGCAGTGCCATCAGAGCCGCGCAAAATTTTATCATTGAATAATTCAAGCCCTGCAAGACCTCGTCCGTCTTTACTGGCGAAACCAAGAATATGCGAGCCTTTCGTACCGAAAGCATAATGCCTGCGCTCATCTGTTTCGCGCATAACACCGCGCTCTTTGATGCCGTCAAGTTTTATTGCGATCTCCTGCGGAACTTCGCGCTCAACCACTATATAGTGCCGAGCCGTATCACGTAAAAATTTTTCATAATATTCTTTGGGCTTCCCGAAAACTCCGCTGAAAGCCGCTGCAACTGCCGGTTTATTTTTTATTTCGTCGGGATCGAAAGCGAATTTAACAACAAAAGCATTTGAAGCTAAGATAACTCCGTTACGATCACGAACGACTCCGCGGCGCGCCGGAAGCGAGACTTGCATCTGATACTGGCTGGCTGCTTGTTCACTCAGCGCTGCATGCTCCAGAACCTGTACTTTGAAGAGTTTGCCTATTACAGCACAAAATCCGATAAGAAAAATTGCAAGTACAAGATAGAGTCTGCCATTCGAAGCCATTGGATCTTGTGCAACCGGAGCGGCAAAGAATCTCTCGATCAATTTTTGATGCCATTTTTTACCGGATGGTTTCGCAAGTGATGATTCAGTGTTTGGTTCGTAATGAGAGTTTTTCGTTGAACTGATTCTTCTTCTCGCTGATGGACTAAATTCCGCCCCACTTTGATCCGTTTTATTTCGAGAAAAGGATGAAGAAGACCTAACGCCTTCTGGGCGCTTAAGAGGAGGGGTACTCGTATATCCATTTTCGTACGAACGCACGGAGAGTGTTTACTCCTAATCCGAATTATTGAATGGTATATTCATCAATGCCGTTTGCTTCCTGCATTCCAAATTTTCCTTTTGCGATCTCACGTACTCTTTCCGGAGCCGAGAGCTGCATTTCCTGCGCCTTTAGTTTAATAATGCGCTGCTGAGTCTGCTCGATCTTGTTCTCTAATTTCGATTTATCATAGGTAAGCTTGTTCACCTGCAACGTATTCCAAATTATCAGAACTGCACAAGCAGTGAATACACTAAAGAAAATTATTACATAGAACGTGGGAATACGTTTTACAACTTTATCTAAAGTCTCGCCTTGTGGTCTCTTTTTTTCGGGAGTTTCAAATTCGAAATCATCTTCTGCCTGCTCTAGGAAAGGATTATTTTTCTTCGGTTCATAGAAACTGCCTTTCGCGCCTAAAGCTCCCGATCCGGGAGCCGCTTTCATTCGCGGTGTGAAGGCTATTTGTGTCATGGGGCGATTATGATAATTGATTCTTAAACACGTTGCGAGATACGAAGCAATCTAAAATGCCTGAGTACTTAACCTAACCTTCTCGTCTTCTTTAGATTGCTTCGCCCCGGAAACCGGGTTCTCGCAAAACTTATTTCTTTTGGGCAACTCGCATCTTCGCACTTCGTGCTCTTGGGTTGCGAGCTACTTCTTCATCAGTCGGCACAATCGGCTTTTTTGTGATAAGCTGTAATCGCGCATTTTTTTCATCAACACTTTGTCTCAAGGATTCAAGCGATCCTTCGGCAACTTTCGGATTCGCATGTGAAGCGAAAAAATCTTTCACGATCCTATCTTCAAGCGAATGATAACTGACGACAACAATCCTTCCGCCGGCTTCAAGAAGTTCTAATGCCTGCTCCAGCGATGACCTGAGACTTCCGAGTTCATCATTGACTTCAATGCGCAGTGCCTGAAAGATTCGCGATAGCGTCGAATTCTTTTTATCTTCTCGAATCCCCTGCGTTACGATTGCAGCAAGTTCATGCGTTGTCTTGATAGGCTTTACTTGTCTTGCTTCAACGATCCATCGTGCAATTCTTCCGCTCATCGGCTCTTCGCCATACATGCCGAAGATATGTTTTAATTCATCAGCGCTTTCTGTTGCAATAATATCCATTGCACTTCGTACAAGTCTCGGATCCAGCCGCATATCAAGCGGTGCATCGAAGCGGTAGCTTAAGCCTATGCTCGTTGTATCAAGCTGCCGGCTCGAGACGCCGAGGTCATAAACTATTCCGCTTATTTGCCGTATATTTTTATTTGCAAGCGCTTCGCGAAGATTCGAAAAATTTTCTTTAATAATAGTAAATCTATCATTAAATTTTTCGAGCCCGCTCGAAGCATATTCCATTGCTTGAGGATCAGTATCGAAACCGTAGAGTTTGATGCTTGGGGAATGCATCAAGATCATTTCCGAATATCCGCCGCCGCCAAGTGTAGCATCTATATATATTCCGCCACTCTTCGTATTCAGCGCATCTATCGCTTCATGTAAGAGAACAGGAATATGGTAATCATGTGCCACTGCTTCAGTTGTCAATGAGCATCACACGTATGCAATTACACCACATTTGATTTTAAACCCATGACTTGCTCTGCTACATTCTCGTAGGTTTGCTTCATGGATTCGATATAGCGTTTGAAATTTCCCGGATTCCAGAGTTCGATATGATCGAGCACTCCGATAAAATACACATCCTTCTTGATTTCAGCAAATTCGAGTAAACTTTGGGGAATCAGCAGCCGGTATTGGCTATCGAGCACAAGTTCTTCGCTCCATTGCATCAACATTCTCATGTAAAACCGGTCTTGTTCGCTGGATTGCTGGAGGTTCGAGATACTGGTTTCTAATTGCTTCCACTCATCTAATGGATAGGCATACAGGCATTTTTCGAGACCCCGTGTTAAGACAAACGTCGAGCGCGCTTCGGCGGTGATATTACGGCGCATTTTGGACGGTATGCTGACTCGCCCTTTTGCATCTACTGAATAGGTGTCGCTGCCTTTGAATGATGACATTAATTGTAAAGCTAAAAGCGATAAGCAACAAGCGAAAACACACATCTCTATTTTCTCGCCGGAAGCTTTTTAGCTTAAAAAAAAAGCGGGAATGGGAACATCACACAAGTCGTGCTCAGAGTATCTTTGCCCCCTCACTCTAAGCCACTTCTTACCTAAAAACAGTAAATGCCCCCATTCTATCCCACTTTATGGGTACAAATATACTACATTCTTTCACCAAATGCAAGCTTTTTTGAAAGTTTTTTTGATTTTTCTTTGCCCAATTCCCGTAAGTCCTTATTTTACATAGAAAAAGGGTAGATAAAATATCTGCCCTTTTCAGGATAAAAGCGTAATATATGAGAATTACTTGTTTATCACCAATTGCTGAGTTGTTATCCCTCCGGGATATTGTATGCGTACATAATATGTCCCTGCCCTTAACTCGCGAGTATTGATCGGCAGTGATTGCTTACCTGCTTCCCGCAAGCCTGAACTGATACCGAACATTTCCTTACTCAGTACGTCAAATACCTGAATGCTTATTTGCATTGTGCTTGGTAACATCAATGTTACGAGTGTCTCGTCCTTTGCCGGATTCGGCGAAAGACTCATCTCGATTTTTTCCGAACCAACCGATGCTGAAACTCCGGCAAGTGGGTGCAACGGAAAAGTCAAAAGATAGAATGGTGTTGTATCCTGTGGAATATCTTGTTGAGCACTACGCTCTGACCGAATGAATCCCCATATCATCGAATCCTCCCATTTCGGAAGATCATGTAATTGCATGAAATTCCACCATATATTACAACTTCCATTGTAATCGCCTACATTTTCTAGGCAATTAGCAAGTCCAGTAAAAATTGCATACTGGTAGCGTTCCTCATTATTAACTGGCTGCATTTTTACCAGCCAATTATATTGTTGATAGACTGGTGTCTTGTTAAACGGACTAGACTTATACATTATTTGGATTGAATAACTGGTGGTTGCGCCAAGTGCATTATATACGTACCCACCCGATCCTGTGGCGAAGGGATGGAATTCACAGTATTTTCTCATGGTGTCAAGAGCTTCCTGGTATAGTCCTGATCTTCCAATGCAATCTGCTTTCCAATAAAGACGGGTAGTATCAGGAAATTCAGCAGCTGTTTTATCGCAATCAACTGAAAGTACACCATTATGTTTACCTTGACCAATATTAGACGTCGCTTGTGTAGAAGCAGCGCTCAGTCCGAGAGACTGTTGTGCTTGCGTCGTCCAATCCCATTGGGCAAACGATTGCGAAGCACAAAGGCTTAATAATAGAAGGAGCATAATCCCACCGCCCTTATACTTTACTTGATTGGATGCCCCCCCCATTGATTTTAATTGGGTTAGCGGTTTTTATAGGTTCGTAAGAAAAAGCAGGCAGCGATTTCACGAAGGAAATACCGATGGATGATTTCATAAATAATACCTTTCACTATGTTAGGGAGATACAAGTATCCACAGCCGAGTACCAACTCGGACAGGCTGAATTTATTTTTTAGTGATATAGGGTAACCGAAAAATCTTGTGGCTGAACTTTGCCATTCAAATATACTAAACAAAACTAAGCCGTCTATAAATTCTGCTATTTTCCCGCCGGTGCCATTGCTTTAAATTCCGTCATCGGCTCACCATTTGCGCTGATGCGCTGGGCGAAGTGGTATTTGCCATTAACGATCTGCAGGATGGTCAGCGGCTTGGAGGCATTACGATCTTTATCAATGGTGATAGATCCCGTAACACCTGCGAAATTTTTAGTATCGGCAATGGCATCGCGGAGTTTCTTTGCATCAGTCGAACCGGCGCGTTTGATCGCATCAGCAAGAATAAGCGCAGCATCGTATCCAAGAGCAGCCATAGCATCAGGTGCTTTGCTATACTTTGCATTATATTTCTTTACGAAATTCTGAACTGCGGGATCAGGGTCTTCTGTTGAAAAGTGATTCGAAAAATAGGTATTGGTGAAGTCTTTTTCTGCGCCTTTGGTCAGTTCTTCCGAATCCCATCCGTCGCCGCCAAGGAGCGGGCAGGTTATTCCCAGTTCTCGTGCTTGACGAACAATGAGCGATACTTCGCTGTAATAGCCGGGAATAAAGATAACATCAGGATTCGAGGCACGCATTGAAGTCAGTGCTGCGCGAAAATCTTTATCGCCTGTGGAATACGATTGCTCACCTGATATCTCAGCGCCATTTTTACGAATCGTTTCGCGGAATGAATTTGCAAGCCCAATGGAATAATCCTGACGAGTATCAAGTAATATACCCGCGCGTTTTGCATGAAGCGTCTTCATTGCAAAATTTGCCAGTGCCTCGCCCTGGAACGGATCGATAAAACAAATACGAAAAATATAATCGCCGATCTTGGTGACTTCTTCATTTGTCGAAGCCGGCGAGATCATCGGGATCTTTGCCTGTTGGGCTATCGGTCCGCCTGCGCGTGAACGGCTTGAAGCAACTTCGCCTAATAAGGCAACAACCTTATTTCGATTGATAAGTTTCTGCACTGCTGCTGTAGCATCTTCAGCTTTTGATTGATCATCTTCGCTGATAAGTTTGATCTGTTTGCCAAGTTCTCCGCCACTAGCATTGATCTCATCAATTGCAAGGACAGTGCCATTATGGGATGATTGCCCGAAGGTTGCCGTCTGCCCCGTCATTGAAGCAAACTCACCGACAAGGATTTCGTTGTCCTCAGCGCTGCCTTCTTTTTTACAGGCAGAAAAAACGAGTATAAGAGAAAGTGCAAGAGAAAATATTACGAGAGAGTGTTTTAATTTCATGGTTATAATATTCGTACATAAAAGAGACAAAATCAGAGGTTAAAAGAACCTTGATAAATAAGGTATCATTCCGAAGAATTTTTGACTGCCATGTGTAAATGTCATTGCGAGCGATAGCGAAGCAATCCCCTGAGGTTATCAAAATGTTTGAATCAAACACAAACCCTCTGGGGATTGCTTCGTCGGTCTGAAGCCCTATTCACAATGACACATTAACGAACTCCAATCTTCTTTAAATTTTTCCCGTAACTTGATTTCGGATATTCCGTCATCAGCCTTTCATACCACATCCCTGCGGCTTGTGTATTACCCATGCTGTAATTGGATCTGGCAAGTTTGTAAAATGCCGATTCGCGTTTGAATGCCGGTCCGGCTTTAACGGTGTATTCAAAATAGGGTATTGCATCGGCAAAACGCTGCATAGCATAGTAGGATTCGCCCATCCAATAATACGCATTCGGTACCATCTCTGCAGGTCTGCCACTGACGGCAATCTGCGAAAAATTGGCAAGAGCTTGATCATACTGACCATTCGTAAAATTTGACAGCCCTGCTTCATACGTCGAGTAAGCCGAAAGATCAGTCCTCGGAATGTAAGTCGAACCCCACGGAGTTCTCGGATAATCTTCAGTCGTGATCGTAGGTATATCGCGCGGCTCCTGAGACATTGAAGAAACTTTTGCAAGCACTGAATCCGCTCTCGTCATCACTTGCTGAGCGGAAGTCCCCGATGCAGCGGGTGCCGGTTGTGTAGCTTTATTCTTGGCTGCGGTGCGACTTCTGGTTGCCCGTGAGCGACATGAATCAAGCATCACGAGCGAAGAAACGAGAAGGAGCGCGAGTAAAATTTTTGTCATTTTCATAAAAAAGCTCCTTTTATTAATAGATATTAAATTTAACACCGAGAGAGAATGCGGCATTCGACGCTGTATGCCCGAACCCGCCTCCTGGAACAGTATTGACTACACTCGAACTTGACGATGGTGAAGAGGTAGTAGATGTGTATTTATAAATATAATTCGTCGCTTCGGATAGTCGCGCCTGTACGAAAAGATCGAGCAGACTGTTGCCATCATCGGGCGAATAGAGAAGCGGAATTTCCAATCCCATCAATCCGTATAATGCGAACGGAACCGGCGGATCATAGACATTCTTTGTCACCACTGGAGAATTGGCAGTAGAAATAATATCTTCATAAATTCCCTTCAAATACAGTCCGCCTCCGGCGCCAATATATACCGATGGCATTCCGGCACCAAAGGACGCCCGTGCATTGAAACCAATAGTAATGGGAATGTACGTATATGTCCTGGTCGTTGTCTGGCTGCCACTGAGAGTCGTGCCTCCGGTGGAAATATGGTAGCCGCTTGCGAATTCCAACTCCAAGCCGACAATAGAAAATCTTTCCGGCTCATTATCGAGCGCATCAGCGTTAATTACTTCAATGGGTAGAAGAGGGATGTCAATCGCCAAATCCATCTTCACACCTTGTCCTGCGCTCCACCAGATAGCATCGCTTCCGTTAGATCCATAATTTTCGCGTGCACGTCCGATTCCATATCCGCCGGAAATTTTTATACTCATGAGAGTCGGAAGCGATTCGTTATCTGTAGGATTGATCACGTCGCCTGTCTGTGCTCTCGATTCGGAGTGAAGCAGTGCAGCGCCGAGATAGAGAGAAAGTATTATAATTGCATATTTCATTTTCATATTTCGCAATTTCATTGTAATAAAAAACTTTTTTGTTGTCGGCAATTATTTTAATTTGTTCAATCGTGCTTCAGCCCGTCCCCGATATTCGCTTTCCGGGAAGCTGAGTATCAATCGGTTATAAGCGCTTCGGGCATTCGTCTTATCCCCAAGTTTTTCGTAGGCAGCACCGATCTTGAATTCTGCGTCATCGGCTTTCAATGAAGTCGGATATTTATTCAACACATCATGGAATGTTCGGATAGCCTCATCATATTGACCGAGCGCATAAAGAGATTCGCCTTTCCAATACAGAAAATTTGACGCATACGGTGATGATTGATCACTCCGCGAAAGAGCATCGAACGAAGTAAGTGCATCCATATATTTCCCGTCATTGAATGATTTTAGTGCTGCACTATATTTTTCATTCGGCGGATAATTAGCTGTCTGCTGCTGAGGCTGACTTTGCTCGGCAGGCGGCGTTGGTGAAGGAGCCGTGTAGCTTTGCGAAGGTTGAAATTGCTGCGGAGTCTGGGGTGGAATTCCTGCGCCCATCATGCGCTGCTGATCTAAAAGACTTTTGAGTTTGGCAACTTCTATCTCAAGATCGCGGATGCGCGATCTATCCTGAACCAGAACATTGCTCATCGTATCAATGATCGTCAGAAGCTTATTCTGCACCATATACAGCGAATCCATTGACTTTCCCGAAGTCTGCGAAGCAGCATTCGTACGTGAATTCGCAGCCGTGTTGCGCCGCGTCTGCTGCGACGGGCGGCAGCCTGAAACGAACGCTAATATGGCAAAAAGAAAGATCGCTGTATGTTTTTGTCCTGAACGCATAGTCCTTTATCCTCTTATTCGGAGCAGATGTACTATAGTTTATCTAACAAAGATAAGCAAAATTACGGAAAATCCTGGAAATGTCAATCAACTCTCCGTATTTTAACCACTTATCGTGCAAAGAGATTTCTTTATTTCAGTGTTAATGGAATTGCTCAAAAATGTGTTTCATGCCGCGACCGTAGTATAAGAGTATTTTTGTAAGAAGAACTATGCGCAGTAATCAGCGAACCGTTAAATCAATCACCCGTCTTGAAGGCGTCGGACTTCATACGGGAAATTCCAGCACGATCGAATTCCACCCGGCGCCGGAGAATTACGGCATTCGCTTTGTCCGCAAGGATGCAAAGGACTTGCCGGAAATTCCGGCAGTTGTTGATTTCGTCACGGATATTTCACGCGGCACCACGCTATCGAATAACGGCGCAAGCGTCCATACCGTTGAGCATGTACTCGCAGCTGTTGCAGGGCTTGAGATCGATAATGTCCGTATCGAACTCAGTGCCAATGAGCCGCCGATCGGCGACGGCAGCTCCGAACCGTATGTCAATACTCTTTTAGAAGCAGGCTTTGAAGAGCAGCAGGCGCTCAGAACCTATCTTGTTATTGATAGCACCATCTCCTTCTCGAACGAAACAAAGGGAGTCGAGATCGTTGCCCTTCCCCTGAAAGATGATTACCGGATGACGGTCATGGTCGATTATAAAAACCCTGCCTTGGGTAGTCAGCATACAGGTCTTTTTTCTCTGGAAAAAGAATTCGTCAAAGATTTTGCACCGGCTCGGACATTTTGTTTTCTGCATGAAGTAGAAATGCTCCGCGAGCAGGGACTCATTAAAGGCGGCAATCTCGATAACGCAATTGTCATTGTCGATGGCGATCCGACACAAGCTGAGCTTGATAATTTTACAAAAAGACTGCATATCGAAGGTTCGGTAATTCTTGGCAAGCACGGAACATTGAATAATAAACCGCTTCGATTCAAGAACGAACCTGCCCGGCATAAACTGCTCGATCTGCTTGGCGATCTTGCCCTGGTCGGGGCGCCGATGCAGGCACAGATACTTGCTGCGCGTCCGGGACATGCATCAAATGTTGAGTTCGCCCGGAAGCTGCGCGCATTGCTTGCAAAAAAATCGCATCTGAAAAAATATTCACCCGGATCACCCGTCTTCGATATTACTGCTATCGAATCCGCAATGCCGCATCGCTATCCGATGCTGCTTGTCGATCGTATTTTGGAAATGGATCTTGAGCCGGGCAACGAACGTATCACGGGCTTGAAGAATGTTACCTATAATGAGCCATTCTTCCAAGGGCATTTTCCGGGGAAACCCGTAATGCCCGGCGTATTGATATTAGAAGCAATGGCACAAACAGGCGGAATGCTGATGCTTGGCTCAATGAGCGAACCGGAAAAAAAACTTGTACTTTTCATGGCAATCGATAAAGCAAAGTTCAGAAAACCAGTTACGCCGGGAGATCAGTTAATATTTGAAGTGAAGCTTTTGCGCAATCGCGGAAAATCTTTTCAGCTTGCAGGACAGGCATTTGTTGACGGTCAGCTCGTCGCCGAAGCAGAACTCATGGCAGCAATAGTCGATAAGGAGGCTGCGCAGTAATGCCCATTCAGATCCATCCGACAGCTATCATTGATCCGAAAGCGCAGTTCGGCAAGGACGTTCAGGTAGGACCGTATGCCGTTATCGAAGGAGATGTCATCATCGGCGATAACACGATGATCCATCATCATGCTTTTATTGCAAACGGCGCAAGGATCGGTGCGAACTGTATGATCCATCATGCTGCCGTGATAGCAAATACTCCGCAAGATCTCAAATTCAAAGGCTCGGAAAAAACCTATGCCGAGATCGGCGATGGCACAACGATCCGGGAATTTGCAACCGTTCATCGCGCCACAGAGCATTCCGGAAGCTATGCTGCGGGTACCCACGATGGCTATACACGCGTCGGCAAGAATTGTTTAGTAATGGCATATACCCATGTTGCCCATGATTGTCTGGTAGGTGATAATGTCATTCTTTCCAATTCAGCACAACTTGGCGGGCATGTAACGGTAGAATCATTCGCCATTATCGGAGGGCTTACCGGCTTGCATCAGTTCACGCTTGTAGGCGGATATTCAATGGTTGGAGGGGGGTTGATGGTCACGAAAGATATTCCGCCTTATTCACTGATCGGCGATCAGCCAGCACGATTCGGTGGAATCAATAGAATCGGATTGGAACGCAAGGGATTTTCATCCGAAAAAATCGAGGCTATCAGGAAGGCATACAAATTTATTTACTACAGCGGCTTGAATGTTGCCGATGGTATTAACTGTATTGAAGCTGATACTGAACTGAATATTCCTGAGGTGCAGCGCATTGTTGATTTTATCCGCCGCTCAGATCGAGGGATCATCAGTCATTAGAAATGAAAGGGTAGCCGCAGGCTAAAGCCTGCGGCTACCGAAGCTCTTATTTTGCTTCCCATTGTTTTATTGCCGCCTTAATTCCCGGCTTCATGGCTTCCGGAGCCTTATCAAGTGCGATCTTCATATTATCGATAGCTGATTTAAAATCTCCCTTTGCTTCGTAGCCACGCGCCATTCCTGCATAGACATACCACTCTTCAGGATTCGTTTTCAAATTGTATTCGAAGAACTTCATTGCTTCTTCTGTTTTCTTTTCCCGAAGTAATTGCCTTCCATAGCTATTGATCTCCATGGGTTTTCCTATAAGCATTGCGCGCTGTATCGTTTTCTCGCTTTCGGCAGCTTTACCCGTTTTTTTCTGAAGCTGGGCAAGCGTTTCAAGGTTATTGAAATTTTCATTTGCCAAAATTGATCTGTTCGCCCATTTTACTGCTTCATCAAAATTAATATTTTCATCAGCGCAATAATTTGCCGCTTCGTTATAGGCTACCCATGAGAACCCCGGAGTATTGCGAAGCTCACGTCTAATGCTTGAAAGAACAATTTCATGCACATTCACGGAAATTGTAAAGCCGACCTTCAGTTTTTCCCAATGAAGCTCTGCAAGAACTTTATCCGTTTGAGGATTCATAAATTCATACGTAAGATATTCCAGGAAGTCTGCTGACTGCGGTTTTATCGATACGCGCAACGCATCTTCTTTTTGATCATAGGAAAAACTTCCCCATGAAGTATAATTTTTTGAAAAGATCACAATCCATTCCTTTTCAGACGGAATAAAATGCAAGCCATAGGTGCCTGCTGCAAGAGGCTTTCCCTCAATCGTAACATCAGTTGAAAATGAGATCGTAGTATTCTCATTTGCCCCTCCACGCCAGGGAATCGGATCTCCTCCGTTGAACGGTACAAGATCACCCCAAATCTTTCTTCCTTTGACAGCAGGGCGATGGTAGGTGATCTCGATATCCGTTAAGCCAATCGTCTGGCTTACTGTAGCTTTCTGGCTCTCATAGGGAAGATGGACCCCTCCGGCACCATATTGTGCCCATGTCAGGATCGGCGTAGTAAAGGTTATACAACTTAGAAGTACGAAGAGTATCTTTTTCATAGGGTGAATAAATAAAGATAGAACTACGCGTTTTACTGATTCTTGTTACTTTCCATTGTGAATTTCCGATTTAAAAAAGAACCCCCGCTTTTTCAAGCGGGGGCTCTTAAAGAAAACGTTATGGATAACGATTACTTTGTAAGCGTCATCTTGCGTGTTGCAGTAAAGTCAGCGCTCTGAAGTCTATAGATATAGTTTCCGGAAGCGAGTTCGTTGCCGGCATCATCTTTTCCATCGAACTTCACCATGTGCGTGCCCTGGCCAACGTTACCGTCAACAAGTGTACGAACAGGCTGACCGAGAGAGTTGTAAACAACAAGTCTCGTTGGTCCAGAGAGCGGCAACGAGAAATTGATCTGCGTTGTCGTGCAAGGGTTCGGGAAATTCTGTTCGAGTACATACGCATCAGGTGAACCAATAGTCACATTGACTGTATTAGAAATGTGCTGTGATCCGTCAAGATCCATTTGGATCAAGCGATATGTGTATGTTTCCGGAGTAACGTTACGATCATTATAGACGTAACCGTTCTGCGTATTCGAATTGATATGTCCGTCAACAAAAGCGATCTTCTCATAGAAACCGTCCTGCTGATTAGCAATGCGGCGTTCGACGAAGAAGCCCTCGTTGTTCTTTTCCTGAGCTGTAGACCAATTGAGAAGTGCTGTACCGTTTACTTCCTTACCCGTAAGCGGAGTAGAGAAATTTACAGGAAGCATTCCGCTCTGGCTTACCATTGGACGGATCATAGGCGTGTAACCGCCACCCTTATTCCAATACGAAGGTCCAAAGAATCCTGTTGAGCAAGGATTACAAATGCTCGTTGCCCAATACAGATTATAGGCTCCGGCAATTGCGCTATTGACAGGCCAGAATCCATTTGGCGGCATCCAGAATGACCAGTCACAGCTTGAAGCAGTACGCTCGATAGCCCATGAAGTCGATATATCGCCGGTGTTGTTGTTCGCCGCGATATTCGTACCATACTGATCGTGATAGATCGCTTGAATTACCGGAGTCTGAGGGTCGGTCACAAGTATGCGTCCGCCGCCTCTGGAGATATCAGATCCCATGAACATATTGTCCAAAGAAAGCTGACCGATAGAAGCCCAGTAAACACCCTGCGTAGCTCCTCCTCCACTACCACCTGGAAGCACGATTGGCGTCGGGAAGTAGTACGGCCACCATTGATTGAAGAGATTTCCTTTACGGACATCCTGCATTTGTCCGCCACCTACTGTATCGCAGGTAGGTACACCGCTATTCGGGCTGCCCTTCAAGATCGAAATCCTGATAGCATCCGGAGATTGGTTACCGTTTGCGAAGAATACGCGTACACCATAGAGTGTATCTTTAACAGCAAGACGGAATTTCATTGCAAAGCTGCCGGAGTTATTATTAAATCCGATACCTGCTCCGGTAACCTGTACAAGACCCGGCCAATCGTTTGAACCGTCATCCAATGCGAATTCCGGAGGATCACCGGCTGCGCCGACATCAAGCCAGAAATTCGTGTACGTACCGTTATCTTGTGTATATGAATCATAAGAGCTCGATGCCAGGAAGGCATGGACTGTGAACTGTCCGCCTGTCGTAGCATTCTGAGCATTCCAATTCGGCATCAGGATAGTTGAATCAGTGCCGCCTCGTAAAGAGGTAACTGTTTCAATAGCCCAATACAATGTGTTGCCGTTCGCATCAAGGATCTGAACGCGAACAGGGAAAGCGATCGCAACATCCGTAGAGTTATTAGCTACGTGAACGTAGATCGGAAGCGAAGTAGCCTGTGATGCCGGAAGATGTGTGTAAGGAGATACTACGCGTACCCACATGACTTCGATCTCCGGCTTACGTGGTACTTGAAGTGAAATATTATCCACATAGAAATCATCACCATCATCATCCGGCGGATATGCTCCGTCATCTTTACCTTTCAAGCGCAGACGGAAACGGAAATTATTTGTGAAATAATTGAATGTCGGAGTGGTGAATTTATCAAGACGGATCGCGAACTTCTGATATTCGAAGTCATTGCCTCCATCGATCTGTCCAACTTGTACCCATCCTGAAGAAGAAGGATTACATGCCGGCTCTGTCGGTCTTTTGAATTCAACAATAAGTGAATCACCTGCCTGAGCAACTGATCCGTTCGCATATAAGATCGTCTTTTCAGGTCCTACGAGAGTTTGCGCATCCCAAAGCCAAGGGAACTGGTAAAGACCTGTTCTCTGATAGCTGAAAGCAAGCGAAGCTTTTGTCTGACCTATAAGATTGAATGGGAAAGAAAGAACGGTATCTCCGACCTTGGTACCCAAATAAGGATTTCCATTGATATCCTGACGATCCAAGTGAATAACAGGATCAAGGTAACCGTTTGGTCCTACACCGCCTGAAACAGCCTGATATCTTGGTGGTGGTGGGTCAAAGGTAACAGCATCTCCATCAGAAACCTGAGCACCGATCGAGATCCATTTTGTCTGATCAGGAATATCACCAAGTTGTGTAGAGCTGTATCCGTCAGAAGGATCATTAAAAGGTAGAGCTGTAGTACGAATACCAAAGATCTGAACACATACCGTATCATCAAACGGCCATACGTCACCAATATAGCTGTCATTGCAATCATAAGTGGTTGCCACAGCGCATGCATTGAACGTACCGAGTTGAGTAAGAATATTTGGATTTGTAGAATAAGGAGTAAAGTCGCCATCCTTCGTTGAGCGTTTTTCTCCGGGAAGCATATTGTTCAAACAGAAGGTACGTCCGTAAACAGCAGTTCCGGTTACGACGTTACGTATCTGGAATTTAGCCTTGAAGGTTTGCTGGTTGACATTATCAACGTTCTGGAATGTGCCTTTTGGTGAAAGAGTTGTGCTAAGACAAACTTCATAATTTCTCGGTGGGAAATCCACAGAGACTGCGCGGACAACATTATGCCAGCGTTTGAATTTTACAGCCCATTGTCCTGCTTGGCGGAAGTCTTTATTACAAGCACGGCAGGTTGCATTGATCGCATCCCAGCGTCCTTTGCCGGCATGAGAACCGTAGTTCACTGACGTCGCTTCAGTTTTTGAAGCATTGATCAAACCGATCGTTGAGTTACGTTGGAATACGCGGTATGCAGGAACAGGAGGGAATCCAAGGATCGTACCGGAGAATGAACCGTAATTGATCTGGATACTCGAATCCTGACGAGTGATAACAATCTGCATCTTCTTGATGAAGAGGTTTTCACGACCTGAACCGGGTTCAACTGCATTCGGTGCTGATGGACGAATACGAAGATTATAATAATTTACAAAGAAAGAATCCTGACTCGGGCTTGTGCGAATATAGACCTTCGATGTATCGCCGCTTGCACGGAAATCATTGTCGGCAAATAATGCGCAAATTGCTGCGCTAACAGAACTACTTCCAATACCTTTTACTAAATCAGGGTTGGCATTGTTAGAATAGAGCGCCGGAGTTCCAGCCCATGCTTGTGCACGAGGAAGAAATCCGAGATAACCGTTCGTAGAAATGAACAAGCTATCGTAGTTACCATTGCCGCTTGGTCCATCACTAAAGAAATTAAATGTGAAGCCAATCGGTATCGGACCTGCCATAGCGTTATCTGTGGTATCCATCGTTGAAGGATTGCTCCAACCCTGGCCCGGCAGATTACCGCTATATGTGCGGCCTGTGGGGTTATAGAAATAGTGTAAGTCCCTGTCACCAGGGAAGAACTGCTGTCCGCCGCTCTTGATGCGGTACCAGCTGAAGCTCTGGAATAGCGTATCTATAAAGAAATAATTCGGGCGCCAGGGAAGAGGAGCGTTATCATCCGAATCCACGACATAGTAGCCGGTAGATAGGACGTTCGGCTCGCCGCGACGGTTGCCCTGCGCTGATGAGTTCTTTACTCCGAAGAGCATTAAACCCACAAACGCCAACAATGCGAAAGAGAGTATCCGATTTTTCATCGTAATGGTTGATTTAGTTAATAACAAAAAAAAATGCAATGATTTCATAGAAAACTTTGACACAATAACCAAGCTTTAGCCTCCCTAAAGATCAGTTATGTAGTCCCGTAAACCCAAATGTGGCGAAAACAGCTCAAATTCACCATAAAGTGCTTTTGATGACGTGTTTTGGGCTACTAAAATACAAAATAAAAGTTGCCCCCACCTTTAAAAGACAACTGAGATGGCAAAAGGTTACAAACTATTTTAAATTATTTTTAGAAAATCGTTGAAAAGTGCTTTCCTGCCATCTGGCGGACAACGTCCTTCAACTCCAATTCCAACAGACGCACAAGCACATCTTGAACTTCCATACCAGATCTCTCTAGTATTTCGTCAATATGTAGTGCAGCCCCCGATTCATCAAGTATAGCAACGATCTTTTTTTGTGCTGAACTTAACTCCGGCCTTGTGGCTGCCGGTCGTTTCTGGCTTTTTAGTTTTGCTCCCGGTTTTTCAACCCATTCTAGAACCTCCAGAATATCCGTCGCGTTCCTAAAAAGCCGTGCACGGCTTTCAAATATCAGTTGATTCGGACCTCTGCTCATCGGGCGGGATACATCACCGGGGAGTGCAAATATATCACGTCCCTGATCAAGCGCCAATCCCGCTGTTATCATTGAGCCGCCTTTTTCTTCACTTTCAATAATTATACTAGCAGCTGTCAATCCGCTTACAATTCTATTTCTCCACGGAAAATTTTTTGCTTCCGGTGGCGCACCTATCGGAAGTTCGCTGACGATCGCTCCTCTGCCGGACTCTATAAGCTTTTTTGCAAATGACTTGTTGGCAGCAGGATAAATCACATCAATTCCTGATCCGAGCACAGCGATGGTTTCACCTCCTGCTTCGAATATCGCTTCATGAGCGCAGGTATCAACTCCGCTTGCAAAACCACTTGTTACAACAACGCCATGCCTGGCAAACTCTTTACAGAGTTCCTTTGTAGAGCGCTTCCCGTAATCGGTCATTTTTCTCGAACCGATAATGGCAAGGTTGTGCTGCGCCGATAGTAGTTCAGTGTTCCCGGATACAAAGAGCAGAGCAGGCGGCTGGTATATTGATTTGAGATGTTCGGGATATTCTTTGTCGTAAAATGTTATAATCTTAACATTCTCAGGGAGATCATCTAAATGTTTTTTTGCAGTATCAATTGCTTTCTTGCGACTTTCTATAAAACCACCGGCAATAATTTTTCCGAAGCCTGCAATATTCTGTAACCGCGAAGCTGATGCCGTCATTGCAGTTTCAGCGCTTCCAAAATAATCACGCAGCATCATGAGCCGCTGTGAACCAATATTTTCACACAGATACATTGCATAATACGCTTCGAGCTCTTTGGGAATCATAGAAACTATTTTCAGAGTATTTTTTAAATTCTTATCACTTCCCTTCAAATTGCGCTTTTCTTTTTTCAAGAAATGCAGAGGTTCCTTCGTGAAAATCTGACGATGTTGTAAGCTGACCGAATCGCTCTGCTTCACGACCCAAACCTTCTTCAATAGATTCATCTATTCCTTCGACAATACATTCAAGCGCTGCACTTATAGCAAGCGGCGCTTTTGCAGCGATAGTTATTGCCATTTCTTTTGCAAGATCCAGCAGATCATTTAGCGGCACGATACGCGCAACCATTCCCTGCTCCAAAGCTTCACGGGCATCCATCTGTCTTCCTGTTAAGATCAGATCTGTGGCGAGGGTTCTTCCAAGCACTCTGGTAAGCCTCTGCGTACCTCCATAACCCGGAATGATGCCCAGATTCACTTCCGGTTGTCCGAACTTTGCATTTTCCGAACAGATACGGATATGGCATGCAAGAGCTAATTCACAACCGCCTCCCAATGCAAAACCATTTACGGCAGCAATAAAAGGTTTTGGCGATGATTCGATAAGACTAAAAACGGCTTGCCCGTTCTGTGAAAATTCTCTGCCTTCCTCGGAATCGTTAAGCGAAGCAAGTTCACCGATATCCGCTCCGGCAACAAATGCTTTTTCTCCTGTTCCGGTAATGATCACGGCGCGCACATCATCGCGGACGCGAAGATCGGTGACTAAATGACGAAGATCATTAAGAACTGAAGAGATCAGCGCATTTAATTTTTCCGGGCGATTGATCGTAATCGTCGCAACAAACGACTCAACGGAGTATTTTAGTGTTTGGTATTCGAGCGTATTCGATGACATACTTATATAATAGTGGGGCGGACTTTAGTCCGTCAGTTTAGTTTTTATTTTATTATAGTATGAAGTAAGGACGAACTGAAGTTCGTCCCACTAAAGAAGAATTTATTTTTTTTCGATATTGCGAAGTTTCTCTTCCAATTCTTTTACTCGTTCCAAAAGCTCCGGCAATTGCCTCAACGCACCTTCTTGCCGTAATGCCGTTCTGAATTCTTTTGCAGGTGCACCAAAATATGTGCCGGGTTTCGTTATAGATTTTGAAACACCCGATTGAGCAATGATGATCACATCATCTGTTGTGGTAGAATGCCCGATCATTCCTACTTGTCCGGCGATCTGATTTCTTTTCCCTATTTTTGTCGAACCGGAAATTCCCGTTTGAGCAGCGATCACCGTATTCTCTCCGATCTCTACATTATGCGCAATGTGAATAAGGTTGTCGAGTTTTACGCCACGTCTGATAATGGTGTGGCTTATTGTTGCACGGTCTATGGTACACAGTGCACCGATCTCAACATCATCTTCGATGATCACATTTCCGATCTGCGGAATTTTCTTAAAACCTCCCGTATCGTCCGGTGAATACCCAAAACCATCGAAGCCAATAACAGAACCCGCTCCAACAACCACATTCTTGCCGATCACGGTGGCGTCGTAAATTATAGATCCCGGATGAATAACAGAGCCTTCGCCAATGCGTACATCATCACCGATAAAACAATGTGCGCCGATAATTGCCGAAGGATCAAGATGGGCAGAAGAACTGATAACAGCGCTTGGATGGATTTTTTCTGTAAATATATTTTTTCGGTTATTAAATATTCCCAGCGCTTTTGCAAATGTCCCGTACGGATCTTGTGCTCTGATAAGAGCCGGCAATTTTTTTTCTGTATGTTCTTGGGGAATAACAAATGACATCCCGACTATCACTGCCGTTGCCTTTGTTGTGAGGAAGAACTTTTCATACACAGGATTTGAAATAAAGGTAACCGCACCTATGCCGGCTTCGGTGATAGTAGCTGCATGTGATATTTCCTCTTCACCGGATACATCCCCAATCTCGGATGCACCTAAAAGCGATGCAAGTTCGCGAATTTTCATTAATTTCTACAATAGTATAGTATTAATGTTGTTGAGTTGGCGGCGGCAATGGCGGAATACCTCCTGGAGGCACTGCAGGCTGTCCATTGGGAGGTGGATTTTGCTGGTTCGGACCATTCGGTTTGTTTGAATTCAAAGGATTGTTGAGAAGCGGAATATTAAAGATGTCATTAGTTTCAAGCCCGAGTTTTTTTGCAACCGGTATCGAAAGATCAAATTTAACATTGGTATACAGAATAGAATGATCTGTTGAATTGCGATCAAAGACAAAATCATATTTCCCGTCAAGTGCAACTTCTTCAAGAGCTTTATTTAATTTATCATAAGCTGGTTTCATTAACTCTGCCTGCTGTTTGTAAAGCTCTCCGGCAGTACCATATTTTTCCTGACGGAATCCGTCGATTCTTTTTTTCAGATCGGTTATATCGAGTTCTACTGCGCCGCGCTCTGCATCGGTCATAATAAGTTTTTTTCGGTCGTAGTCATCGCGCTTGCGTTTGAGATCGGCTTCCATATCGCCAACTTCTTTATTCCACTGGCTGACAAACTGATCAAGCCGTGACTCAGCATCGACCGCTTCAGGCATCCGTTTTAATATCTTGGTTGCATCAATATAGGCGATGCGGGTTTGTGCATAAGAACCGGCAGCCGCAAAAAGTATTGCAGCGAAAAGAAAGATGGAAAATCGGTTTTTCATATTCTAAAAAAAAAATTTCGGTTACCAAGAAATCCTATATGTCCCAATAGGATCCATAAGATATTACTCAAACAAAAAGCGGGTTTGCTTATTAATAAAGCAAACCCGCTCGTAAATTGTGCCCCTAAAATGATAGAGGGACTAAAAACTGCACCTATTTATTTCTTCAGCGCGCTCTGAACATCAGAGGTAATATCAGTTGCTCCATCAGAAACAAACGCTACATTCCCCTTATCAAGGATGATATCAAGCTTTTTCTTCTTGGCAACAACATTAATCGCTTCTTTTACTTTCTCAACGACCGGGTTCATCAGGTCTTGGCGAACTTTCACGATCTCACCCTTTTGCTGATCAGATTTTTGAGTATTGAAAGTATAAATATCCTGCTGTCCTTTATCGAGATCAGCCTGAGCCTTTGCCTGAGCATCTTTAGTCATTGCTTCGAAGCTTTTCTTGTAGTTCTCAGCTTTTTCCTGAAGCGCCTTCTGCATCATACCGAGCGTATCCTGCCAGGATTTAATGATGCTATTGAGCTTTGTTGATGCAGTCTGGTACTCGCTATAACTATCGAGTACTTTCTGTCCGTCAACAATACCCAATTTTTGAGCAGATGACTTCATAGAAACGAGTGATAACATGCCGATAACGGCAATGGCAACTATTGAAAGTTTCTTCATTGAAACCATGTGTAAAATTCCTCTCTGATTGTGAAAAAGTAAATGTACTAAAATTCCGTTGAAAACGGCTACTCTAAAGAGAAAGTGAGCCTGAAAAGTTTCCGAAATTTCATAATACTACGCAAAAACTCACTGTAAGTTCCATTTCGTCCCGGCTTTAGAATCTTCAAGGATTACCCCGGCTTTTGCCAGATCATCCCGTATCGCATCGCTCATACCAAAATCCTTCTTCTCCCGTGCCTCCCTCCGCCAACCGATTATTTTTTCCATAACGGCGGCAAGGGCTGAATCAGAGTCAGAAGTCTGAAATCCGACGTCCGATGTCGGGAGAATACCGAGAATACTTCCGGCAAGAGTATTCCATACTTGATAGAGGCTTATAAGCCTATTCTGCTCCGGATTAGATTCAGATAGAAGGGTATTTGTTTCTTTGGCTAGTTCGTAAAGAATTGCAATTCCCTTTGGAGTATTAAAATCATCATTCATCTCCTGAACGAATTCTAGAACGAGTGGGTGTTGAAGCTCATCTTGAGTCAAAGGACGTTCTTGTTGTTTACCAACCAAGTTCACAAGATTCTTATATGCTGATAGTAATTTTCCATACCCAATTCCTGCTGCTTCGATCGCATCTTTTTTAAATTCCGTCGTGCTGCGGTAATGCGATTGCAGCAGATAAAAGCGCAGCACCATCGGCTCGAACTCCTTATAGAGATCGCGAAGATAATTGGAGTTGCCGAGTGATTTGCCCATCTTCACGCCGTCAACCGTGACCATGTTATTATGCATCCAATAGCGCACGAACGGTTTGCCCGTCGAGCATTCACTTTGTGCGATCTCGCATTCATGATGAGGAAATTGATTTTCCAATCCGCCGCCGTGAATATCAAATGTTTCACCGAGATACTTCATGCTCATCGCCGAGCATTCGATATGCCAGCCCGGAAAGCCCTCGCCCCAAGGAGAAAGCCAGCGAAGAATATGCCCTTTCTCCGCTTTCTTCCAAAGCGCAAAATCCTGCGGGTTGCGCTTCTCGCTTCGGGATTCCACCCTGCCGGAAGTTTCCTGATCTTCTGTCTTTCGCCCGGAAAGTTTTCCGTATTCTTTATCTTTTGTCACTTCGAAATAAACACTGCCATTTACTTCATAAGCAAAGCCTTTGGAAATCAAGTCTTTGATAATCTCGATCTGCTCGATGATATGTCCTGTGGCTCGCGGCATAATATCCGGCGGAAGGACGTTCATTCTTGCCAGATCTTCAGAGGTACGGCGCGTAAATGTTTCAGCGATCTGCATAGGGTGCTGCTTGATCTCCGCGCTTTTCTTCAAAAGTTTGTCCTCACCTGCGTCCTCATCGTTATCGGTCATGTGCCCGACATCAGTGATATTTTGAACGAAGGTAACATGATACCCCAAGAACATAAGGTACCGGCGCACGATATCAAATGACACATAGCTCTTGCCGCTGCCAATATGGGCGTCGCCATAGACTGTCAAACCACAGATATACATCCCCACTCTTCCGGGGTTAAGTGGTATGAATTCTTCCTTGCTTCTGCTTAACGTATTATAAATTTGTAGCGCCATAGACGCAAGAGAACGCGGCTATGGTATGTGAGAGTTCAAATTACCTGTCATTCCGGGCAGAGTTCTTGGAGGGAAGCGAGGAAAAGACTCAAATTTTTAGGAAACGCTTTTGGACGGATTTTTGTAATAGGGCGTTCGAATTTCGTATATTTGTATTCAAGTTGTTTATATAATCGATGTTATACTGAGGCGTCTGCCGAAATATGTGCTCGGCAGGGGTTAAAGTATGGCTGTTTTTTTTACAATTCACTTATTTAAGAGGTAATTCAATGAGGCTTCGTAATTTATTTGTGCTTGGTGCTTTTACGGCTATGTCGTTCAGCATGATCGCTTGTGGCAAGAAGACTGAAGAAGTCAAACCTGCCGATTCAATGATGACTCCTGCACCTGCTCCGGCTCCGGCTCCAGCACCGACTCCTCCTAAAATGGACTCGGTTAAAGGTGACCAGATGAAAAAAGATGGTGACAAGATGGTCAAAGAAGGCGACAAGATGAAAAAAGACGGTGATAAAATGAAGAAATAATTTTCTTTCTTTCACTTAGTAAAAAGCTTCGGGACTTGTTCCGGAGCTTTTTTCATTTTTATACAATCCCGAAACCCTTCGCAGGCTAAAGCCCGCGCCTACCGGTTGTGCTACTTTAATATTGTTACCCGGACGGTATCTGTCCCATAACCATTGGAGGTAATCTGAAGCGTTGCATGAAGAGTATCGAAGGTCAGCTTCGAGCGATCAATGCTAATGGATACCTTTGTATTATCTCCTGAGCCGCTCGTATCTTTAAGCACCTGAGTTGCCGTGAGCACATTGACATTCCAACTAAAAGGACACGTACAGGTATGGGTAATTGAAAGAGGCTGAATGTTATCACTGGGAGTATATGTCAGTGCCTTGGGAGTGATCACCATTTCATGAACGGTATAGGTAGTGCTATTACTGTTACAGCTAATACATATTATAGCAAAAAAGATAAAAAAAAGAAATTTCATGATGCTGAAAAAAAAGTAAAAATTATTTCCTCCAGAACCCACCGATAACATACGATGAAGCAAAGACCAGTGCCATTGCTATCACACGATAGACCCACATCCAGGTAAGAATGCTGCTTCCTTTATCTCCGAGCAATGAAGCATGATCGCGCATATATACACTTTCAATATAGGCAAAAACCGCACCGATCACAAAGAGAACAATGACAATTATTCGCGGTAAAAATTCTCTGAGCGTCACAATGTTAGCGTGATGTGATCTTCAAAGGATTACCAATAGGCTGACCGTTCACAAATACCCTCACAAAATAAAATCCCGGCGTTTTTATTGCAAGAGGAATTTCATGAATGCCGTTCTCGATATACCCTGCCTGAACCCTATCAACTTCTCTGCCAAGAGCATCGATTACAGCAAGCTGCACCTCTCCCTGAGTTTCAAGTTCGAAATGAATTGTTGTATTCTGAATGAATGGATTTGGATAGGAAGAAACTGAACTTGCAAAATGCGACTGGTGCTGAACTGATTTTATCAGAGTTGCTGTATCTTCCACGAGCGCGACGGCATCAACATAATAACTTGTAGCCCCTTTGCCAAACTGATTTTGAGCAAGAGTAATTTCAACATAGGTGAAATCCAGATTTGGTACCTGAATCATATTAAGTCCGTCGTTAAGTACCAAGGGATTGGATTGGGTATTATAGGGATCATGGAAGCCATCATCGAACCAAAATGTTATTAAACCGGCCGAGCTATCGACTCCGGCAGCTTTATCTTTCTTCCCCCAGACAAATATCTTAGAACCTGCTTTGATCGTCTGAAGCTTATTGCTTCCAAATTTTTTGAATGCAAGATCGATCAGAGGTCCGTTACCCAAAAAATGAGCGTAAATACTATCTGGTTTACGAAGAATTACAAGTGAATCGGGAAAATTATTGAATGCAATTATTGAATCCGCATAGACGGAGTCGACATTCGGAGCGAATGCAAAAGCATTTCTTGAAACAAAGCAGAGAGGAATGAAAAGAAAAAATGCTAACAGATATTTCATAGGCGTACGGTTAAAAGTTTGTTGTACATAAATAACCCCCGATACCCCCCAAAAGTTACGCCTCTGCCTGAAGATTTTCCAGAAAAAACTTCTGCAACTGCTCCCACTGATGCTCCATATCTTCAGAGACCATCTTAATATCAGCCAGAACAGGCATAAAATTTGTATCGCCATTCCAACGCGGGACGATATGCCAATGGAGGTGATCGTCAATCCCTGCACCTCCTGCCTTGCCGAGATTCATGCCGATATTATACCCATGTGGATGTGAAAGCTCTTTAAGGGCTCGTTGCGCAGTTTGAAGAAGTGCAGTACACTCAGCAAGTTCATCATGAGTTAACGATCCAAAATCTGCAGTATGCCTTTTCGGCACGATCATCATGTGCCCGCTATTATAAGGGTAGAGATTCATAATGACAAAGGCGTCTTTGCCGCGATGGATAACAAGCCGCTCTTTATCATTAGTATTTTCTAAGGCCGAGCAAAAGATACATGCCTCTTCTTTCGGAGCTGCACCTTTGAACGTATCAATATATTTACTTCGCCAGGGAGAATATAATTTTTCCATAATTCTCTCCTAACGATCAGTCATTGTTGTCGGTTTCCATTTTGCCACAAGCTTCTTAATAGAGGCATTGCCAAATAATCCTTGCGGACGCGAAATCATAAGGATGATAAGCAAAAGCGAATAAATGATCATCCGGTACTCCGAGAATTCGCGCAATGCTTCCGGCAGAATTGTGAGAATGATGGCAGCAAGGATCACGCCGTACGTTGAGCCCATTCCACCTAAGATCACCATGACGACGATCTCAATTGATTTTAAGAATGTAAAATTATCGGGGGTGATGTATTGGATATAATGCGCGAAAAGTCCGCCGCCGATGCCGGCGAAAAATGCGCCGATAACAAATGCCCTGACTTTGAACCGCGTTGTATTAATGCCCATTGCCTCCGCTGCGATCTCATCATCGCGCACAGCAAGAAAGCCTCTGCCATAGGTAGAGTTTATCACATTCTGCACAAAATAAATTACAACAAGCGCTATTCCATATACCCATAAAAAAGATGAAAGCTGCGGAACAGCAAAGCCTCTTGCGCCACCGACGTAATGCGTCCCTTGAATTTTAAAATCGACATTCTGAATAATAACGCGAATGATCTCATTGAAGCCAAGCGTAACGATTGCAAGATAATCACCTTTGAGCCGCAAGCTCGGAATGCCGACTGCAAGCCCTGTCAGCGCAGCAAAAAGTCCGCCACCAAGCAGTGCAACTCCGAGGACGATAACACCCGAAGCACCATCAGGAGACATTCCATGAGTAGTCAGATACGTAGAGATAATCGCGGAGATATACGCGCCGACTCCCATGAAGCCTGCATGACCAAGTGAGAACTGGCCGGTAAAACCGTTGATCAGGTTCAAACTCGTCGCCATCGTAATATTGATGCCGATGAAGATGATCACCGTCAGATAATACGGATCCATTGCGCCCATCACCTGTGACAAGGCGACGAGCACTCCAAAGACGATGAGAAATGTAAATTGGGGTTTCAAATTAAATTATTCAGAACTGTAAAGTTAGATACTTTTTCCCTCCGATATTTTCATTTGCCTCGTTGATTTTATCAATGTTTTTGGAAAGAATTGTCCAGCGGTTCGTTGGTAATAGAAGAATTGCTATATTTCTATCGTTGAGACTTTGCTGATACGCCATATTCTGATCGGCTGTTATAAAGAGATCGAATTCTAGTTCAGCAAGTTTAACGAGTTCACCATTCTTCTTTGAAGTCCACCCCATTTCCTGAGTGGTTTTGACGGTGTGAGTAATAATTTTTGTTGCGAGCGGTTTCGGCACGCATTCATCAAGTAACACTTTTATTTGTAACGTGATGAACTGAGAATGAATGCTCGGCTTGCTCAAGTACGGCTAAAGCGAGTTCTCGCGTAACGATTGGAAAGTATTCCAAAAATTCTGTTATTAAATAATCATCTTCAAGATAATCGAACAATGTTTTCACCGGCACACGAGTACCGAAAAAGACAGGTGTTCCGCCAAGAATATCCTTATCTGAAATGATAGAATTTGATTCTGTGATCATACTTATTTAACCTTCATCAATGCAGATCGGTTCGTGAACTTAGAGAAAGGGTACCTAAGGTGTTTCCCAAAAATCCTTTCAAAATCCCATCAATCCGGGTCACACTTTTTCCGTCTCGTTCTTTCCCATGATGCCGCTTGGCTTGAAGATCAGGATGCCGATCAGGATTGCGAAGACAATGGCATCGCGATAGGTTGATAGGAATGTACCGGCAATGAACGTCTCCACCGTTCCGATAATAAATCCTCCGATCGCTGCGCCGGGAATATTCCCGATGCCGCCAAGCACTGCCGATACGAATGCCTTCAGACCGGGCATAATACCCATCAGCGGATCAATGCTCGGATACTGCGCTCCGTAAAGAACTCCGCCTGCTGCAGCAAGAGCACTGCCGATCATGAACGTGAACGTTATGACGCTCGAAATATTTATTCCCATCAGGCTTGCTGCCTGTTGGTTATAACTTACGGCTCGCATCGCTGTACCGATCTTTGTTTTCATAACAACGATTCTCAGAATCAGCATCAGAGAAACTGATGTGATGATAACGACGGTCTGAACTGTATTGATCGTGATCAGGCGCGATTTAAAAAGCGGAGCCGATGAGATGATCGCAGGAAAGCCGCGCGGAGTAGCGCCGAAAAGAAGTTGGGAAAGATACTCTAAGAATAGCGATACGCCGATCGCCGTAATAAGTACCGTTAGCTTCGGACGAATACGCAGTGGACGGTATGCGAGAAATTCAATCGTCGCTCCGAGGATGGCGCAGAACGTCATCGAGACGAGAAAGATAATGATCGCCGCCGGAACACTGCCGATCGGGAAGAATTTGCTGACAGCGTTCGCCGTATAATACGCCACGAACGAACCGACCATAAAGACGTCGCCATGCGCAAAATTAATAAAGCGCAGCACGCCATAGATCATCGTATAGCCAAGCGCGATCAGCGCATAAATTGCGCCAAGCGAGATGCCATTAACTAATTGTTGTAAGATTTCTCCCATGAAGTAACAATAACAGGATGCAAAGATACGAAGAAGGAGAAAAAGATGCGCGTAAAGGGAACAAATTTATCTTATTAATTGCATATTCGATTCTTTAAGGATTCAAATGCAGAGCCTTGTTGTATGCTCACCCATTTTTCTTGTTCCTCAAATGCTTCAGGGTACGTTACTTTGCTGGATTCAATGGGTTGGTCTTTGCTATCATAATATATATCATTAATATCGCGCGACTTATCCTCACTGCAATCGATCTCAAATTGGCTTATCATAAAAGAGCATTTATCAAAATCTTTATTCATATTAAAGTTCCAGATCGTATCATGACCTCGAATTTCGCCATGAGCATCTTGCGGTGAAATTTTATATTCCTGGATTAATCTTTTTCTTATGATTGGCAGTGAATCTGCTGTTGCTTGAGATTTCACCCATACTCGATAAGTTTTCTCTCTGATTTTTTTTGTATTTATTGAATCAAAGAAATAAAAATAAGAATTATCTTTACCAAATGAGGTCCAGACTCTAGATGATTGCCCATGTGCAGCATTACAAATAGCTGAAAGGAAAATCAGAATTATAAATATTCTCGTTTTGCATACCATTAACATGAAATAAAACAATATCCTATAAAAAAGTGTAAAACTTTTTTTGGGATTTTTTATTTTTTTGAAATAAAAAAAATTACCAGTGAAAAGCCATGTTGTGTGAGACTGACATCTGAAAAGATCCACTGCCACCAACATGAACGGTAACAGTTACTGTAAAAGAATAACTTGTACCTCCATTGTATGTGAATGAGGTTCCTTTGTATTCAACCCAAACAACAAACTGCGGTTCTGGTTTTTTGCCCCCGCTTACATTATTGCTGAAGATTCTTTCCCAACTCTGACAAGTTGCTACGGGGAAGATTTCCATATTATGTACCAAATTAACATGCGGCGATAATTCAGCCCGGCATAACGAAGTCATTGTTACCAAAAGAATTGTTGGTATCAAAAAAAAGTATTTTATTTTCATAATTATTTGAAGTTATTATCCATCATCTTCAGTGTCTGACATATATTGCTTCTTGAATATTATCTCCAGTAACTGCATAGACAGTAATCCAAACTTTTACGCTAAAATGTCCATCACCAAGATCGTTAAAATCAGATACTCCTTTGAATTTAATTAATACTGGACTTCCCCCATTTGAGAGGACACTGAACGGTGTGGTATATTTGCAGAAAGGACTATACCACCATGACAGAGAATCAGGATCAATTATCGACACCTCAGAACGTCGGAGAACGAAAGCGTTACCGTCAGTATGACG
>JBBQGG010000002.1:0-111921 GCA_038322815.1 Kapaibacterium sp. (SeqCode) | reverse complement strand
TTAAACAATAAACTCGCCTTCTGCATAGCCGTCTTTAGTGTTAACATCCTTGAACTCTCAAAAATGCCGACACCTCCATCAACGAAGGTATAGTGTGCTATTTTATTTATCCGATCACAATAAACAGCCGTCCACCACGTATTATGACCTGTTTCAGCCGCATGCTGCACTGTATTTGACATTAATTCTACGTAGGTTCTTTGAATACCTTTACAATATTTTGGTGTTCCGAAGATTGCTTCTGTGGCGTATCGAATCAAACTATCACTATAGGCAGCCTTAACTTCCTGGCTCCAATGATTCCAAATATTTTCACCAAAATTTGAAGGCAAAGAAAAGCGAGTGCCGACATATTTTGGGAATCCGGATTCTATCCATATTTTAGCGAAGTCTTTGTTTTTCGGAAAATTTCCTTGGATGTTTCGATTATGGTTAAATTCGACGTCATAGATCTTACAAAGAAGAGTATATATTGCGTCAGTGGTCAAAAATTCGATCTTACTGACATTTATAAAAACATCTTTCTTCTTTGTTGCTTCATAGACGCGCTGAAGAAATTCTATATATTCTTCAGGAAATTTTATAAAAGAAAAATTCTTTGGGGCATGGACAGTAATGGCATTTTTGCGATACCTCGGAGTAGGCTGTAAAAACTCACGATTTTTTATGGTACGACGACGCAAAGCTCTTTTACTTTTCTTAAGTAAATGCCGCTTCATCGAAGATTCAAGGTAGAGCTTTTTCAATGATTATTACTACAAGAAAAAATAGCAAGTGGTGAGTTAACCAAGTATACTTATAATAGATGCCTATTGACAGACCATCTTGTGGAGGATTAATGATGCTATTTCTTTGGTACTCACCGGACCCGTCCGCTCAATGCCGGATTGAGTTCTATTTCTCTCTGTTTCGCATCAACATGAGCAGCGCGTTCGCGAAGTGCGTTGAAATCTATTGTGTCCTCGCTCTCAATTTTTGAGCTTTCCAGATTAAGCAGTTTTATTAATCGCTCTTGATTCTTTAGGTCCCTATCCTCAAGAGACAGCATAAGAGTTAATTGGCGCTCGGGAGAAATGTTCATTTGCTCAACTTTATTTCTCCACTCTGCAAGCCGTCCGAACCGTTCATCGCATCTGTTCATTTCCAGATCCTTGTATTCAAGCACAGTTATCTCTTTGCGTTGCCTATTTTGCTCAAGAGAGTTCTTCAATTGCTTGAAAACAGTATCCGTGGATTTGATCTGTAAAAGGTTACAGACTTGCCGAACCGTAAAGCCTTGGGTCCGGAGCATCATTACTTCGTTCTGTAGACTTTTCCTACTTTCTGAGATAAGGGGTTTCTTTGTCATTCTATATTGACAAAATTTTCCGCCAGAAAATTTCTTACATCCCCGAGGACTACGAGGTACAATCTTTTGTAAGGAGCCGATTCCTGAAAGCAGTCACTTCAAAATAGCTTATCTTTGTATCCATGAATAAACTCTATTTCGGAGATAACCTTCACGTTCTACGGACCCATATCGAAAAGGAGTCCGTCGATCTGATCTATCTTGACCCACCGTTTAATTCGAAGCGGGATTATAATTTGCTTTTCAAAACTCCGAAAGGGCATTCTTCCGATGCACAGATTACGGCGTTCGAGGATTCGTGGCATTGGGGACAAGAGGCTGAAACAGAGTTTGGAGAATTGCTCAAGCAGTCGAATACCGATGTTGCGGAATTGATAAGAGCACTCCGTTTTTTCCTCGGTGAGAATGATATGATGGCATACCTTACCATGATGGCAAACCGGCTCATAGAGTTACACCGTGTTTTAAAACCAACAGGCAGTCTTTACCTTCATTGTGATCCAACCGCTTCCCATTATTTGAAAATAGTCTTAGATAGTGTTTTTGGAACTGAAAATTTCCGAAATGAAATACCTTGGAAACGGTCAACGGCACACAGTGATAGTGGCAAGTATGCAAATTTGCATGATGTAATTTTATTTTATTCGAAATCTGAGTCTCATACATTCAACCCACAATATGAGCCATACGAGGAGTCTTATATAAAAACTTATTACAGGCATAAAGATGAAAAAGGTATTTTTCTTGACCGTGATCTTTCCGCAAAGGGTTTGTCTGGAGGCGGTTATACATACGAATGGAAGGGTAAGGAAGGCTATTGGAGATGCCCAATGAAAACAATGCAGAGATATGAAAAAGAAGATCGAATTTATTACACCAAAAATAATACTCCACGGTTAAAACAATACCTGAACGATATGCCAGGCATACCAGTCCCGGATATTTGGACTGACATTAATGCCGTGAATTCTCAAGCTGCAGAACGACTTGGCTATCCAACTCAAAAACCCTTAGCCCTTCTCGAACGAATCATTCAGACTTCATCGAACGAAGGTGATGTTATTCTCGATCCTTTTTGCGGTTGCGGTACTGCGATTCACGCGGCACAAAAACTGAAAAGGCAATGGATAGGAATTGATATTACTGTTCTTGCAATCTCCCTTATTGAAAAGCGTTTGAAGCACGCTTTCCCTAACATTGAGTATGTAGTTGAAGGACTGCCAACAGATATGGATGGAGCACGATCGCTTGCCGAACGAGACAAGTACCAATTTCAATGGTGGGCATGTGCCCTTGTCGGAGCACAAGGATTTCAGGGAAAGAAAAAAGGAGCGGATGGCGGAATTGACGGACTGATCTATTTTCAAGATGATACGACGGGAGCAAAGAAGATTGTTGTGTCAGTAAAAGGCGGGGAGAACGTATCCGTAGCTATGATAAGGGACTTTGCGCACGTTATAGAGCGAGAAAATGCAGCAATGGGACTCTTTGTTACCCTTACGGAACCGACACGCCCTATGACAACGGAAGCGGTGTCAACAGGTTTCTATGACTCACTCGGTGGAAAGCAGTACCCAAAGATTCAAATCTTAACTATCGAGGCACTTTTGAGCGGTTCACAACGTGCAGAATTCCCGGACCTTTCCGGCGGTGAGCTAACATTCAAGAAAGCTCAGAAAGAAAAGAAGGCGAAACAACAGGAGGGGATGTTTTAATGAGTAAGCATTTGACGGAGCAAAAGGGAGAAGAGCGGTTTTATTTTGAACAATTTAAATCATTATACAATAAAACTCTTATTGAGGAAAAAGAAGATGGAACTGATCCTGATCCCAAACCTGATTTTAGAATTAGATTGCCTTCGACACCCAAAAAAATTATTGGTATCGAATTAAGAGAATTTCAGTTCCAAGAAGTTAGGAAAAATATTGAGGATAGAGATAAAATTATACAGCTTTCTGAAAAATTCTATCTCGGTGAGAAAGGAGTACAATATCTTAGAGGTCTAGTAATGATCGACTTCAATTCGCGAATTGATAAGGCAATAAAAAAAAAGAAAATAAAAAATGTGATTGCTTCGAGGATCGCATCCTGTATTCAAAATGAATTTTCCAATCATTCGCAAAAGGAGTTTTCCTATTCTGAGCTTAGAAAATACGAGCTTGAACAATTCATTGATGTAATGTATATGCACGGTTATCCAACCCATCCAGATCTTTTTTGGTCATGTCTTCATGAGGCATTTAGATCTAGAAGTCTTTTAGTCCCGCACATTATAGAAGGTATGAAAGAAGTTGCAGCAGATAAGGAGAAGAACTTATCTGAATACTTGAAAAGATGTTCAGAATGTTGGCTGCTTATTTATGGCAGTCCACATTATTCACATGTCAATTTAAGAGAAGAAGTTGAGGAAACTGAACAATACTACCACACACTTTTTATGGAATCTTCCTTTTCAAAAATTTTCTTTTTCAACTCTCAAAAGATCGTGAAGCTCAAGTCTTAATTTTTTCTACCGTTTCTCTTTTCACACAATCTATGAACTGTCTTTTTGCTCTTGAAGTATTTATAGTAAATATTCCCAGACCATTCCAGGTAAAAATGCCTTCTTAACAATTATTCAAAATATAAATTCGTCATTCCAGTCTTTAAATGAAGACGCCACTTGCTGATCATCGATTCATAAACCTCATCGGTGAATGCTTCTGATAATGCCGGGCTGGAACCAACATATTCATTGCCTACCCCGAATGTCTCATACCTAACAGCTATAGTTGGATCGATAATTTTAGGCATACAAATTGTATGATCACGTAATTCAAAGAAACCATAGATATTAAGGACTAAAGAATTGTAAAATCTATCATCACCATAACCGATAGCACTTATTAATTGGCGAAGGCTTGGCTCTTTTGGCTCTGTATCACGATCTACGTAAATCTCGTAATTTAGGTATTCGCCAAAGTCTTTACCTCCGCCAATTGAAAATTCTTCCGAATTAATAACATAATCTTCTTCTCCTATCTTAATATGTTTATTAATTTCTTGAAGCCTTATGACTTCTGCAAAACTCTTCAACATTAAGTCACCTGGACTTGCACCACCCGTCATAACAGGTCGCCAAGTATATTCATCTGTAAGACGAAAACGCTTTCTTAAAAGACTTGCTAATTCAATATAAAATTTCATAATCCAAGCAACAGAAAGAATCTCCCCAAAATTGCATTCCAGGTCATACTATATCCTAGACTTATTTAAATTTTCCGTTTGCACCTTCGCAAACCATTTCTTCGCGGCTTTCCGGGTCCGAAAATATTTGTAATACCATTGGTCTGTCATATCATGGTAAAACTCCTTTCGTGGTATGAAGGGAAACTTCGTTAAAAAATCCTTGTAAAAAAAATCAAGTTTATGACTACTGTTACAGCTATGATAGGAAAGATCATAACACTTCCGGCAGCCGAACTCCCTTCTTCCCGGTGGAGCATATAATTTACTGCACCTGGCGCGGCATTCCAAACCGGACCTGTCGATCAGTGGACAAAGCATCCAATAACGCATCCCTCCATAAGGCTGAGACTCTCCGATGATAGGAACAGTCTGAATGACATCTTCACCATTAAACGTATAGTGTAATGCTAACGTAGGCAACCCGTATCTCTCATCAATAACGTATATAATTGAACCGGCATTCTCTGTTCTGGCAGACCAACTAAGAGATCCAATTCGAGGTCGTATTCCTTCCCGAAAGATATATTTCATATTAAGCACTAACGATTCATCCACCGTTTGCTTTCGATCATACCTTTCACCTCTTCCACTACCCCAACCGCCCATCTTTTTTAACTAAATAATGTGGATTTGTCCGTTTCTATAATGCAGTAAAAAGGTGTTAACTTTGATAGATGAAAAGGCTTAGAAGGAAATATGTTGTTCCTCGTAATTCATGACTTCAGATTCCGAAGAATTTCTACTTGACGGTCAATGTATGACTCGCCCTGCGGGTCCGGTTTGAATGAAGTGAATTTCTTATTAAGGTAGTCCACGGATCGAGGATCTCCAGCTAAAGCCCGCTTAAAGAGCTTATCATTGATTAAAGCGATACCGGCAGCTCTACCTCTCTCAATAGCTTCCTTCTCTTCTGCCGAGAGCTTATCAAGCCGCACCGCTAACCTGATCTCCTTTTCGGTTAATCCGCGTTGTGCAAGTGTTTCTATTTTCTTAAGGTCTGCCATTTTTATAGTGTTGCTTTTTCAGCCTACAATATTTTCCGGCGGAAAATATTCATTCATGCAAAAGATATAACAGTTAGGGGGATAATAGGGGTAGACTTCCAGATCCAGCGGAATCTTACGAGCTGGTTTAACAGTAGTAAAAAGAGCGTGCAATTTCTCAACTGTCTTTACGTATGTAGCTATCCGCTTATCCATATCGAATGAGTATTCAAAGACGAGCTTACGGATTCCAGGATTCGATTGTAATTCTTCAAAGATAGGTATCTCTGCACCCTCAATGTTCATCTTGATACAGTCGAAACCATCTGTTATAATCTTACTGAAGCCTATCCCTTTTACCGCTGTAATAACCATATTCTTCTTTTTTGCACTGTTCAGGTAATTACCATAGAGCGTATGTCGGCGGAATGTTGCAGGATTGGTACTTTCATAAAATTTCAAAGTCTTGCCATGTGAACTATCGGGGACAATCGCATACTTTAAGACTTCGATTTGATCCTCAAGTTTATTCGCTTTGATGTTCGCGTTTATCATTTGTATATTATCCGCCTGAGCTTCATAAGCCCGGACCTGTGCTCCATGAAGTGCAGCATAGATTGTGAAGGCTCCGATATTGGCACCAAGGTCTAACCACTTCTCACCTGGCTTTACAATGAAACCGGCACTGGGTCGGTTGTAGCTTTTCTTTATCCATGTTTCATCGACGCTCTTGATATCGGATGAACCGACACGTGTCAGAAACTTAGGACTGAAATTCTTACTCTTCGGTATGTAGTATTTTTTTTCCATTATAGTGTTTCAGGTCTGAATCTGCTTTCAACTTCGTCTCTCCACTTCTTTACTCGTTCTAACTCCATCTTGTAAGGATAGCAATTCTTCATATCGGCAAGTGAGTAAAAGACGCAAGAGCACCGATAAGCATTTTCATGCTTCATTTTGATCGGTGTAACGCCATGAATGATGTTCTGACCATCGAAGAGGATTAAGGCTCCATCTTGCTGACCAAAAGCTATATTAAATTCAGGGCAGACAAGGAAGCCACCCGCAACGGCATCCTTCAGTATCAGTACATTCGAGAATACGTTCTTGAAATTCCCTGTATCACGATGGTACTTGATTGCATGATTTATATTCAGATTAACGGTAGTAAAAGGAGTATCCTTAATGATGTATTCAGCTTCAACGCTTTCCTCTACAATTTGAAGATTCAGGTCATGCTGTTCTGGTAGCAGGTCTTTGTAAATGCCATCAATGAGCTTTGCAAAATAGAAAATATCATTATTCAATTCTTTTTGATTCTTTGTGTTTGCTGTATACCGGCAATAGTTATGTCGGTGAGTAACTCGGGGGAGAGCACCGAATACAGCAGATTGAGTTGGTGTTCCGTTTGTCCGGTGAGCCTTAATGAATTTAGAGTCAAAGACTAAATGCCGGATTTTCGAGAGTTGAGCTTTTGGGATAATCTTGTAGAGGATAACAGGTTTTCCATTCTCAAAGAAAATGGTATCCTTCGTTATCAGCTCTTTATAATCTGAACGGTCAGGAGTTCGCTTTAAGAAGAGCTTATCATTAACAGTTGCTCGTATGATTTCCCGTTCTTGCATTAGTTTCCATAGTTCATTACAAGTCTCAGAAAAACATCGGAGTTGGTTTCAACCTGTAAGTCGTTCTTGAGTTGCTTCAATTTCCCAATGAATCTTTCATAGTCTGCTTTCTCAATGTAGAACTCAAACTTCTTTGTTTCACCTGCCAAATAGCCTTCACTACGATCTCCGTCGGGTATCATTGCACGGTTATTTGAAGAAATGTCCTCAGCTTCTCCAATGTATTCAAATTCTTCTGTAAGGTCAAGGGGGAGAGCATAAATACCTTCTAACTGTAATGCTTCAAACTCTTCTGTTTGCTCAAGTTTCAGTTCGTCAAGAAGTGAACGAACATCAGAAGTGAAGACTCCCTGAATCGTTGGGCTATTGGCAGCAAGGTTGGCAAGTTTCTCTTTTGGTAAATCCCAATCCACAAACCGGACCGGAAATATCTCTCCGGTCTTGGCTTTCATTTTTCCGGCAGCAATAGAGATGTTGCCATATTGTTCACGGAGCGCTTTCACGCGCTGATGACCGGCTACTAAGTGTTTGGTCCGGACATTGAACACGATGCCGCTAAGATCGCCGTATTCTTCGATAGAATACTTTAATCCTTCGAAGGCAGTATCTTCAATCGCTCGAGGATTGTAAGGTGCAGTTCGTAACTGCGAAAGCTGTGTGGGTATTATTGTTTTCTTCATTACAGGTGCCTAAAATCGCACCCTATATAAAGCAAAGTTTTCTATGGAAAAATTGCATTAATTTAACGATTTTTTTAAGAATGTAGAAGATTCAATTTACCTTTCTGATTTCATTTTTTTTACGATTCTATCGACTGTTCTTACTATTTCAGGGGATACTGTATTATGACCAATTTTCATATTTCGACGACGATCTTTGATTTTATCAGCCGTCAACCTCTGAATTTTTTTTTTACCTTGTGGTTTATGTGAAAAGGATTCGGCAAGCGCTTCCTCAAGTTCATTAGCTCTTAAGTAGCCGTGTAAAGCCAGGGTATCAATCATATAAACAAAGTCTGAAAGAGACCCAGCCCAGTAGTGATGACTCTTTAATAATTCAGTTACACGGTGGTATGCTTTTTCCTGCTCAGAATTATGAGGATATTGGCAGTCTGCAGAAGATTGTAATCCTGGCCGTTCCATTTCTAACGTTCGTTGGTAGATTCCAATCTTCTGCTGAAGTAACTGTAAATAGTTTTCAGTGTAATAGCTATCTTTGCCTTTCGTGTCCGAGAAGATTACTTCAGCTTTTTTCAACTCCCTCTCAAGTAATGCGATAATCTCAGCGGTGTTCCTTGCTGCTTGAATGTCTCGTTCCATCCACTTCCCAAAGTGTAGTTCGGCAAGAAAATCACAATGCTTCTCAATTTCTTCCTCATAATATTTTTGTTCGTCAGTTTGATTCATAAAGTTATTCCTTCGGTTTTATCTGTTTTAACATTGTAACGACAGTAGTATGAATTTCTTCTGATTCAGTGTAACGACCTCCCTTCATATTACGACGGCGGTTGTTGATGATCTTCGCAGTAAGTTTTTGGACTTCTTTTTTTCCTTTTGGTTTATGAGCAAATGTTTCCGATAATGCTTCATCAAGATCGTTTGCTTTTAAGAAACCTTTCACCGCAAGTTCATTCATTGCAAAAACGAAATCCGTTAGAGAACCGGACCAAAATGATTGTTTTTCGAACACCTTTGCTACACGTTTGTATGAAGCCATTTGTTCTGAGTCGTGAGGATATGGGCATGTGAGTGAAGAAGAAATAATCTTTTTTCTTTCTGAATTTAAAACGCCTTCATAATATTTTACCCCTGATTTCGCTCCTAATATAAATAGTTTTTGTAAGTGGTTCTCAGGTTCACATTCTATAACCTTTTGTGACTCAGAAATGAGATTCCTTAATAGATCTATTCGTTTCGCTGTATTTTTTGCTTCTTGTAGTTGTATGTTCGGATAATACCAAAGTTCATTTAACTGTCGAAGTAAACTCACTTTTATTGCTGTATCTGAAATAGTTATTGTTCCTTGCGAAACATTTTTCCATATTGCATCCAACTTTTCTATCCCACCCCTTTCCTTTAAGAAAACCCTATCTTTTTCGTTTAGAAAAATGATGTCAGGTTCTTGTGGGGTCAAAATGTCGTGTAATCGCTGTTTGGCTTCCTCAGCCTTCTTAATGTCTCCTTGCTTTTTTAGTATTTCAATTTGGTTAGATATTTCATGGAGTAATTTGCTCCCAAAGAGAACATACGAACCTGCCTTACGGGGATTCTGGGCCATCCAATCACTTCGTTGTAAATTGACAACCTCGATTCTTTTGATGAGAATAGCGATACGTTCCTCGGTATCTTTGATTTCATGAAGACATTTAGAAAGTTCTTTCCACTGTGTTTCTATATCGGAATCAAGTTTGATGTCGTCCATTTTTGTTAAGAGTTAGTTTTGATTCTTTTTGCATCTTTTGTACTTTTCGGCTCTGCTGGCTTTCACCTATGCCTGTCGATTTTGTCTTTTTCTATATACTTTTTTAAGTTTTTCCTGTAACAAGAAATTTTCTGGCGGAAAATTTCTTGTTAACTTTACAAAGTTGATACTATCAAAAGAGGTTATTTGCAGCCAAATTGGTGCCTATCACTTTTTGAACAATATACGATAAGAAAATCTGGAGTACAATAAAAGACTTTCTGCTATGAGCACCTATTGGAAATGCGAATTCTGACTTGGTCCGGGTTAAGATTTATGAATGATCTATTTTTCTATTCTACACCTTCCCACCTATGGTATTGTGTGGTGCCTTACCTTTGTAATCAACAATAGAAATCCTTGAGTCTCTTTCCAGTTCAATTCCGGGTAATAATATACGAACTCTTAAAAAGTAGAGGGATGCTTACTTTAGGTGACGAAGAACTGACGAAGATTTTACGGGTAGGAATAGCCGGAAATTATCCCTTGATAGAAAAATTTTTGTATTTTTGTTATGCGGATTAACGAAACTAGGAATGAACTCTACAAGTAAAAATCATAGAATTTGGGCTGTTTTGAGGACTTTTTCGCAAATGAGTTCACTCTTTTCGAGACTTTATTACAGCCCGTTCGTTCTTTGACAGTCGTGCTCCCTGCGGGACTCGAACCCGCGACCCAATGATTAAGAGTCATTTGCTCTACCAACTGAGCTAAGGAAGCGACGTAAAAAGCCATTTCTAAGCCCCTGAGTTCCAAAAAACTCAGTTTTTTTCACTTTGAAGGTGTAACTCCCAGTCTGATGGGGTGTTTTTAAAGGAGAGAATACTTATAATTCTCCCTTTTATTGAAGATAACACAATGACACAGATACAAGCAACAACAATCAGGTCGAATCAGAATTCTAAAGATATCTTAGCCATAATCGTAATCATGGCTGGTGTAGCAGGTTTTTTCTCTCTATTATTTATCGGCTAAGACTCTTTATTATTGCGAGAAGCGGAAAAGAAATCTACCTAAAAAGAGGGGTTGCTGCACTAGGGTTTGAGCAAAAGGATCGGTTCCAAGGTGACTTTCTCCTCTGAAGAGAAATTTATGTGCATTTGGAAATGAAAAGAATGTTGAAAAAGGAACCTCAACTGCGAAATCGGACGAGGTGAGACCTGGACTTGTTGTTGTATTAAACCCTCCTCCAATATTTAATACCACATCTTTAAAGCCAAATGTAAAATTCAATTTAGAGCCTGCTGCTCCGCCATATACTACACCAATACCCCGAATATAGTCTGACTTTGTCAAATTACTGAGAGCAGAGCTGACGATTCCCGAACCGGCGGAAAATCCAGCAGTAGTTAAACCATTATTCGAACTCTGACCCGGCGCATCGCTTGCAAAATTTCCTGTCGTAAGATAGGAGAGAACATCTGCCTGAACCTGATCTTGCTGACGGTAATCCCTACTGAAGTCTCCCTGATTATTTTTATGATATAATTCCATTGTCAGGCGAGGTTCGTTAAGTGTTCCCTCGACGATCAATTTAATCCTCACAACTTCATCGACACCTCCGGGCGTGCGATGCTGTCCCGTATATTCTGCAGTAATATCGATCACAGGGTTCCCAAGTTCTTTAACAAACGTAATCGTCCCGGTAACAGGGGTAAACTCTTTTATGAATGTAAAGCTGGATTTATCCGTAAGAGTTATTACTCCATCTGTTTCGGGAGCAGTCCCGGGTTCGTTTCTTATATAGGACAATGTTCCGTCAGTCTTTATTTCAGCATGAAGCTGTTCCTTGACAACTCCGTATAATTTATTCAAATTGACGTTAAACCATACATCATTTCCGGGAATAGAAATATGGAGATCATAAAGCAACTTATCCATAAAGCTCAGTTGCTCGAGTGTAAATTCGGGCTGAATATTTACCTGAGACGTGGTTGCATTTCGCGCTGCTATTTCAAATACTGTATCATTGTACTCATTGACATTATCAGCCTCGGCAATTATCTGCAGAATATGTTTTAACGAATCGGTGAGCTGAAGTGTATCGCCAATACCGGTTTCTCTTTTAATTCTATAGGTGATGCCGTCATTCAACTCTGCTGCTGAGATATCAGATTGGGGTAGAGTCAAAATTCCTTGTACGACATTTATGTTGCCTGCTAACATTGGTCTATCGAATGTACCGGAAAAAATTAATGGACTACCTACTGTTTGAATTGCAAGTGGTCCATAAATGGTTTTCAAAGTTTCTTTCGATGCATTACTTAATACGGTCAGGCGGTCAGTTGCAAGTGTAAGTTTGAAACTTTGCACAACAAAACCTTTGAAAAAAAATGACCCGTTTAACACGCCATGTCCGTTAGGATCATCACTTTTCATATTTCCGAGTTTCATATCGACAAATTTCATCTCCTCATTTGAGAATAATAATTTGCCGTTGATAGTATAGTAGAGATTCGTATTTGGCACAAGGAGCGAGCCTTTTCCAACGTCAACCATCCCTTTGTATAAAATATTTTCGCGGCTGCCATTCACCGTAAGTTCGATATCAGCAAGTCCGTGCAGATCGGCAACTACTGGTACGAAGGTGCTGAACATATCAAGAGGATAATCTTTTCCCGAAGCCCGGATACTCATTAATCGTTTAGCTATTGCGGCAGTATCAGTGCTATATCCGGGATAGTTTTTTAACGAGAAGAGCAATGGAATGCTATCAATATCTAGCCGGAAAGAATTATTTCCGGCTGCAATAAAATTCTCGCGTCCCTGGCGAAGGCTCTCCTTGGAAAAATCTGCCGTATCAACATGAAAGACAGCACTACCTGTCAGAGTCAGATCTTTATATAAGAGATTAACTTTGCCGGTATCGATCGTCACCTTATTATAGGTAAATTTTCGAAGAGCAAGTTCAGCTCTTACTTGCGGATGGGAAAGACTGCCTTGCATAAACGCATTCAGTTTAGTCACACGCCCACTCATGTTGGTCAGCCCGGCTGCCGCAGCAGGGTCAGGAAAGAATTTTGGTACGTCTTCAAGATCAAGTTGCGGCGCTGTGATATAGGCGTATGGGATGCTGTCCCCTTTGATCTTAAAGCCGAGTTTAATACGCTCGGCGAATCTCAATTGAGGATCATTTCCGGGCTTTGTGTGAATTAGTGAAAGCGTATCCATTTCAATGGATCCGTCTGCACCGAATGTTATATGAGGCTTGTTGTCATTATGCCATACAAATAAATTTCCGAATGAAAGACTAAGACTATCAGGCTGAAATGTTAAATCGGGATTACTGATGTTACCTGTTCCGGATAAAAACACTCCTAAATTATTTGGAAGTATAGTGTTGAGTGTGTAATTCAACGAACCATCACTGAGTCTGATAATTGCATCAGGTTTTTCGATCGCCGTGCCGCTGAACTTTACAACCGAGTCTGTGTGTATAGTGAACTCTGATCTAAGTGAGTGTAAGATGGTATTCTCATTATTAGTTATATGCTCAGCCAAGTATGAGAATTTGGTATCTTTTAATCTGATCGGAGGAACTCCGGATGAGTCGTTGCCTCTGCGCGGTCTTAAAAGAAAATTGTGGATATTTCCTTCTGTTGAAATGGCAATCAATCCATTCTCGCATCCAATCACAGAACCATCCAACTTACCACTCCCTAAAAGTACAACGTTCGGAATGAACGGCGCCATAGGACGAAGATCTTTTATGTTCGCCGTATAGGAAAGATCGATCGAATCAGAACAAGAGAAAGAATTATTCCCAAATACCGAGATAGTGTCATTGCTATGCTTACCGCGATTTCTTATAGCACCGGATATTTTTTGAATTCGGTCGCCCAAAATCATGCCTATTTTTTCGATATTGTATTTTCCCCTAAAAGTAAGATCTGCTATAGAACTGGTAATAATATCGATGCGCCGCAACGCATCCGTCGGATCACGCTCGAGAGTCGCATTCAATAAAATATTTGGAAGCGGTTTCTTGTCTTGTTCGAGTCCGGAAATTTCTGCACTTATGCTGCCTACTAAATTATTAGCCGATAATCCCGAACCGCTCAGATTTGCTTCGACCGAGACTTTGCTGGAATGAGGAAAAAAAGATGCAAAATCTGAAACAGGGAAGTCTTTAGTTATGACATCGAAATCATAGGTCGCAATTTTTTCCGAGAAATTGATAGTCGCAAACTTACTCGTAAGCGAAGCACCTGAATGCAAAATAACCTCCGTGTTTTCCAAGGCGAGACTACCGCCTCCGATCTTTCCGCCAAGATGAAGTTTTTCAATCTGATAATTTTTAAAGCCCGTTGTGCCGGTTCCATCGAGAGTAAATTGTGCCTGCATAGTTTTTAGGTTCGTCCCTCTGCCTTTGATCTTAAAAGAAGAATTAAGATCGCTCTTTACAGTAGGATCACGGAGAAGAACTGCAAGGTCAACATTCTTCGTGGAAATATCGGCGTCGTAAATCATGTCTGTTGATCGGAGATCGAGATGTCCTTTGCCGCTTATGGTGCCTCCGGTAGAATGGATATCAAAAATTGAAGTGAAGTTATTCGTAAAACCAGTGAAGGTCAGTTTCTCTATATTCACTATACCTAATTGCTGCATATCGGGAATATTCAAACCCGGAACATAATCACGCAATGTGTGATCGCTCAGCGTATGTGCTTTCAGTGCAACATCAAGGTGCAGATTTTGCGGATGGTGTAGGTTTCGAATCTCGCCGGAAAATGATAAGTCGCCATCGTTTCGGAAACCTAATTTACCTTTTAAAATTTTAAGCTTACCAAATTCGCCATCGGCATTCAACTCAAGTGAGGGGCTTCCTTCTAGAAAAGCGAGGTCGGGAAGAAAATATTTTAATTCCTTTTCATTTACTGCAAGAGCCGAAATTGAAAGTTTCGTATGAGAATGCTCAAGAGAGTCAAGCGGTTTTCCGTTCAACACATGCAAAGGATCGAAAAGCACCATAAGCCGGATATCACTTCTATCGGAAATCAAATGGAAATCCGTTATTTCCGCATGAAGATCATTAAGGTATGCTCCAAATTCGAGGTGATGAAGAATGAAGGGATGTTTTCCGATCTCTTCAAAACTAAGATTGTTAATTTGCACACGTTGATTTTTCCCGCCTTCAATACGTGCACGCAAATCAAGCTCCATATTTTGCAAAGCAATATTGCTCCAATTTATCGAAGGTTGTTTAGTGGAAGCGTTCACTATAGAGTGAAGAGTGTCATTATAATTATGAGCAAAAAATTTTCCGTTTTCTATCCGTAAACTTTGAATATCAATTGTTAGATTAAACGGCGATGAAGGTGTGGTGGTATTTTTTGATGCGAGTAAATGTTCGTAATTCCAAAGAGAGTCGCCTGACAATCTAACAAGTTGTATCGTCGGCGATCTTAAGATAAGAGTCGTTACTGGAATTTCTTTGCCGCTAATAAGTTTCCAGAGTGAGTAGCGAGCATAAAGTTCGTTTGCCGAAATAATTTCAGTGCTATCGGAGTTCTTCACCTTCAGATGCAGATCGTAGATCGTGAAACCGGAAATGAAATTCCCTTCAATTCTACCGAGAGTAAGTTTACCGTTAATATTCTTTTCAACAAGGCTTACGATCTGTGAGCGGACTATATTTCGGAACCAGGAAGTCTGCGTAAAGGCACCGGCGAATACAAGAAGGAGTATAAAGAACATCACGATGAAGATCAATACCCTCATCGTTCTTTGCAGAAAACTTTTTTTTGGTTTCTGCGATGTTGCTTTCTCTACTATCTCTTCCAATTTCCTTTGCTGATCTTAGTTGTATGTTGCGCTCGTACTAACATAGGATGGGGTCACTGCGTTTGCCCCAAATGCGCGTATTATATGAGTTTTCTTTCATCAAAAGCCGTTCAGCGCAACCGGAGTTCATCCTTCAGGCGTTCTGATAAGTATAATGGAAGAAAAAACAAATTGGAGCCGAAGTGAAAATCGGACTGCGCGCATGGAAAAAACCCTGGCAAACCGCCAGCCGGGACTCGTGCTCGTTTTAGAGAATGTTCATGATCCTCATAATCTCGGAGCGATATTACGTTCATGCGATGCTGTAGGAGTGATGCGAGTGATGATGGTCTATTATATTGAATCATTACCCGAGGTCGCAAAGACAAGTGCATCCGGTGCATTGAAGTGGCTGAACTTTGAAAGTTTTCGTTCTATACAATCTTGTTATGAGACGTTGAAAGCGGACGGCTTCCAAATTCTAGCGACGAAAATAGAGCCTTCCGCAAAAGAATTATATTCATATGATCTTACTGTTCCGACTGCCATCGTTCTTGGTAATGAGCACCGAGGAATATCGGAAGAAGCTGCCGAAGGTGCAGACGGTCTTCTTTATATTCCAATGAAGGGAATGGTCGAGAGTGTGAATGTTTCCGTTGCATCGGCGATCTGTCTCTTTGAAACAATGCGCCAACGTAAAAGTAAAGGCATGTATGACGCTCCGCAACTTAGCGAAGCGATATTGCGTTCGGAATTACGATCATGGATAGAAAAATAATTTTTACGTTAGTTAAAGACCGAACTTGAACTCACTCTCCCTTGCGCTGACTTCCGGAAGTCTTTGGCTTTTTTTTATCGCGCTTACAGCGGGTTTTGCACTTTCAGTGTGGACATACCGCCGCACTATTCCCAAAACTACTCCTCGTCGAAGAAATATACTCATAGCACTTCGTGCGTTCGGACTTACCTTCTTACTTTTTGTTCTCTTTCAACCGGTACTCACGCTTACCAAGACAAGTGAGCTATCTCCGCGAATTGCCTTGGTGCTTGATAATTCAAAATCTATGCGCTTGCCTGAATCAGGCAGTGACTCGTCATGGAGGAAGAACAGAAAATCCGCGATGATTGCAAGTATTAAAAATGTAATTTCGGAGGATATTCTTTCCAACTCAGAGAAACTAAATACATTTTCCTTCGGTGAACAGACACAAGTTTTAAGCGGTAAAGTACCATCATTATTTGATGCCTTGAAGGCAGATGCCTCCGTTACAGATATTTCGTCGATTTTTTCTTTTTTACAAAATGAACAGAAGACAAAAAAAATCGGAGCAATCATCCTCTATAGTGACGGAGCATATACAGCAGGATCGAATCCGATCTATTCTGCGGAAAAGTTAGGCATTCCCGTGTATGCCATAGGGCTTGGTGATTCTACTGAGATCCGGGATGTTGTTCTCTCTGAGATTTTTACAAATGAGGTCGCGACTATAAACGTTGCGCAGCCAGTGGATATAACTATTCATAGCGTCGGATCAAAAAGCGGCGACCGTGTTACCGTCTCATTATATGCTGAAGGAGAGAAAGTTGGTGAAGAAGTGATCTCTCTGAAAGAGGGTACCAATGATTATACAACAAGTTTTTCATTTATTCCAAAAAAAGAAGGTGTTGTAAAACTCACTACAAGAGTAACACCAGGTGATCCCTCAATGGATGCAACAGAGAAAAATAATCTTCGTATCAGCTATGTAAATGTTCTGAAAAATAAATTTCGGATCGTTCTCTTTGCCGGTTCCCCTAGTTCAGATGTGTCTTTTATTCGCGAGTATTATGAAGGACGAAAAGAGATCGAATTAATTTCCTACGTTCAAAAACAAGGAGCAGAGTTTTACGAAGGGAGTCCGTCTACAGATAAAGTCAAAGATGCCGATCTCGTGATCCTTATTGGTTTCCCTATTTCTTCGACATCGAATGAAGCACTTGCCCTTGTTCGCAAATTGATAGCCGGAGAATCGCGTCCGCTGCTTTTCATTCCGTCACGTACTCTCGATCTTGATAAACTCAGAGCCTTAGAGGATGCAATGCCATTTTCGCTCAAAGGGGCCCGGGCATCCGGCAACGAGATGAAAGTTACTACCGCTCTATCATCTGATAAAAAAGATAACCCGGTCTTTCGCGCAAAAAGTGAACAGACATCACAAACAAAATGGGAAAGTCTTGCACCGCTTATTAAAACGGAAACCCATTTTACGGCAAAACCAGAGAGTGAAATCCTTGCTGAAGCAACGATTCAAGGTGTGAAACTTGGTGAACCCTTGGTTATTTCTCGCACCGTTGGAAGGTCGCGCCAGATCGCATTTACCGGCTATGGATTATGGCAATGGAAGTTGACATCGTTCGGTAGGGAGCGGGCATTTGCATCACTCTCCAGAAAAAAAGATTCGACGATGAGCGAAAGTGCGCTTGATATTTTTTTAGGGAATTCAACTCGTTGGCTTGTTACTCACGATGACCAGAAACGTGTTCGCATTGCTCCGACGAGAAAACTTTATGATGCCGGAGAAAAAATAGAATTTGCAGGTCAGATATATGACGAGAGTTTTATTCCTGTCGATGGAGCTATTGTAACGTTGAAGCTCATGGGTGCAAATCTTACTTCGCCAATACAATTAACACTTGAGCCGCTAACGAACGGCAGATACTCTACAAAGCTTTTACAAGGTCTTGCTGCCGGAGATTATACGTATAGCGGCGAAGCGAAGCTTGACGGAAAAATGCTTGGGTCCGACGGCGGAAGATTTAATGTCGGTGATTACTCTCCGGAATTTGCAGAACCAAGAATGCGAAGCGATATTTTGCGCGCGCTTGCCGAACGAACAGGGGGAAAATTCTACACAACTGAAACAGCTGCAACGCTCATGAAAGATATTGAAGCAAGTTCCAACTTCCATACAAAAAAAATAGAGGAGAAAAAAGATTACGAAGGTCGTAATATGTGGCAGTTGCTTATTCTTGCTGTTATGTTCTTTAGTACAGAATGGTTTATCCGCAAACGAACAGGTATGCTATGATGGAAGTCCGAAGTCAGATATCCGATATCCGAAGTCGATTATGGATAGTTGTTTCTTTACTGTCCCTGATAACGAGTAATGGTTTTACTCAGCAAAAAGCTGATAGTGTAACTGCTCCTCTTGATAGTTACAGGCATTTTATTATGCCTACTGCTAAGCCAATCAACGGTGGATATGTCGGCTTTTGGGAGTTGGCTTTTGTGAATGCCGGTATTGGTTTCGGCAGCATTTCATTTAGTGGTGGAATCACCGTGCTGCCGACAGTTGCATTCAGATCACAGTTTGCTTTTTTGCAGGCAAAAGCTACTCTTGCCGATGAAGGCGGGATTTCATTTGCATTGGGTGCAAATTTATTGCGATTGACAAGCGATTTTCTTTATCTTCATGCCTTTGCTTCTGCTACTTTGGAAATGCAGAATGAAACAAGGTATACTGCACTTATCTTTTTAAAAGCCTACGGAAGTGATTTCCCAGCAATTACTGTAGCTCCCTATGGTATGTTTGGATTCAGTTACGGCAGTCCGCTTGGCGTAGGCATCGGATTTGATACTCCTATCAAAGGGGTACCAAATACACGTGTGGTAGCTGAGATTTGGAATCATGATCTTTCAGTGCCTAGTAAGATTGCCCTTCTTTTTGCAGTGCGCCTCGATAACGAACGATTTAGTTCAGATTTTGGGTTTATGTATTTCTCTTTACCGCTTCTTGCCCCGGTTGCGAATTTTGTCTGGAGATTTTAACTTTCTTCGAATAATCTTATGAAAACGTATTTTCTTGCTCTTATTCTTATTATTGGCATTTCATCAAACTCCATGTCTCAAGAGATGAAGATCTCAAGAAAACAGGTGCCGGCGCCTGTATTGAATTCATTCAAGAGCACATATCCAAAAGCAAAGATTAAGGGTACAAATATCGAAACTAAGGAAGGTGTATCATATTACGAGATCGAGAGTAAAGAGGGTAAAACCAGTCGCGACGTTCTCTACACAAAAGACGGAAAAGTAACGGAGATAGAGGAAATGATATCTGCTGATCAACTTCCCCAGCCGATTATGGAAGCCCTGACAAAAAATTATTCGACTGCCAAAGTCAAAAGCATTGAAAAAAATATTCAGGGCGTTGTGACAACCTATGAAGTGATTTTGCAAAATGGAAAAAAGAAAACAGAACTCGTTTTTTCCGCCGATGGAAATATTACGAATACTAAATAATAAATAGGATAGCAATCAGAGGATGAAACCTCGTTTAACATGATCTTTTGGAATTCATGCTAAAAGCAGAGAAACCTGATTTTTTCCCCTGCTTAAGCGCCGCCGTCGCCCTATTTTTTCTCGCATTTTTCTACGGAACGGTTTTTTCCCAGCCGAGAACAGTTGATGATTATCTTGTTACGGCCAGACGCTACAATGCCTCTCTTATCGACTATCAAAATCAGATCGCCTCGCTCACTTATGATAGTTCCAAGATCACAGCGTCGTTCCTGCCGAAAGTAAATTTCAATAGTCTTGCCATGATTGCTCCGACGTTAGGTGGTTTTGGTTACGATGGTGCAATAACGAACGGTGGAAATTACAGCGCACTCATTGCAGCATCACAGGATCTACTTCAAGGTGGAAATCGCGATCTGCAATTAGCAAAACTTAATACTCAGCGCTTATCAATTGCAACAACTCTGATCCTTAGTGAGCGCGATCTCGTAAAAAATATCACTTCACAGTATGTTGCTGCATACTCGGATCTGAGTTCAGCTCAAGCAGCAGAAGAAAATTTGAAATTACTTGATGAGCAGGTTCTGCTCTTGAAAGAATTCGTAGGCAAAGGTGTTTATTCGCAATCGGATTATCTGAATCTTCTCATTGTGCGGAATCAGCAGGAAATTACTTTATTTCAGGCGCGAACACAATTTAGGACTGATCTCTATAAACTCAATCTGCTTGCCGGCATTTCAGATTCCACAACAGTTACTTTGATCGACCCCCATTTAGGTTCAAGCCCAGCAATTCCTTTATATCAATCCCTTCGCGCTCGGCAATTTACGTTGGATAGTTTGTCCATTGAATATGACCGATCACTCCTCGATTGGACGTATAGGCCAAAATTTGGATGGTTTGCCGATGCCGGTTTGAATACATCTGATCTAAAAAATGCGTATCATAATTTGGGATTTAGTGTAGGTTTGAATCTTTCAATACCGATCTATGACGGGGGACAGCGATATTTTGAATACGAAAAATTTAATTTGGCGCATAATACCATTGCTGCAAAAGCGCGAGTTTTTTTTATCGAGACCAATATCCAACGAAATATGCTGGCAGAGCAATTGCGAGCACAGGATGTTGTGATAGTGCAGTACCGTAAACAACTCGAGAGCATTAATGAACTTATTCAATTTCAGAAGCTGCAACTCAAACAGGGTAACTTAAAAATTAATGACCTTCTGCTTACATTCAATATGTTGAATACTACAAGATCAAGTATGCGTCAGGCTGAAATATTGAGGTCACAGACAACCATCGAATTGAATTATCTCAATCAATAGAAATTCATAATGAGAACGATAAATAGTTTTACGAGCTTTCTTTTAATTGCAGTGATGCTTATCATTGTAAGCTGTGGCAGTAAGAAGGAAGTGACAGAAACGGTTAAAGTAAGAGTCCCGGTGACCATCACGCACCCGGTCATTGGTCCGATTTCCGAAACCATGAGACTTACGGCAACATCATCATATCAGAGGAAGAATATTGCTTCAGCTTCGATGCAAGGATACATTTTTAAGATAAACGTTGCCGTCGGTGATCATATTGCAAAAGGCCAGCCTTTATTCATTATGCAGACCAAGGAATCACATGCGCTTGATAATACAACGGTTCCGGATTCTCTGAAAATATTCAGTGCCAAAGTATCTATTCCTGCTCCTGCTTCGGGAATCATCACTTCAGTATTACGGCAAACCGGAGATTATGTGCAGGATGGAGAGCAAGTTTGTATCATTGCTGATATAGGAAGTTTCGCTTTTGTCCTTAGCGTACCGTATGACCAGATCAAGTTTGTAAGTGTCGGAGAATCCTGTGAGCTGTTATTGCCCGATAATTCAAGACTTCAGGGCAGAATAACTAAAAAACTCTCCACTTTGGATCAGGCTTCACAAACTCAAAATTATTTAGTAACTTCAACATCTGCGATAACAGTACCTGAAAACATTATTGCACAGGTTATTTTATCTACGAGAGAAAAATCCCATGCAGTCCTGCTTCCAAAAGAGGCTGTGCTGACAGATGAAACCATGCAGAATTTTTGGGTAATGCAATTAAAAAATGACAGCGTCGCAGTAAAAGTACCAATTGAAAAAGGAATTGAAACCGATGCCAATATCGAAATCACCTCACCTGCGCTTTCAGCAGAAGATCGGTTTATCCTGACTGGAAATTACGGAATGGAAGATTCTGCTTTAGTAACTATTGCAAAAAAAGGTGGTGAATAATTTTTTTGTAAATCATAAAAGTCCGCTTGCAGTTACGGCATGTATCCTCATCATTGCCGGTGTTTTTGCATATTCAAAAATGCAAACCTCGCTTTTCCCTGAGATCACCTTCCCTAAAATAAAGATCATCGCGGATAACGGTCTACAGCCCATAAATAAAATGATGGTCACGGTAACAAAGCCTCTCGAACAGGCTTTGAAACGAGTGCCGGATCTTATTACGGTGCGCAGTATTACAAGCCGAGGAAGTTGTGAGATTTCTGCATTCCTTAATTGGAGCACAGATGTTGATATGGGCAAGCAACGGATCGAATCTGCAATCAACGAGATACGAGGCGATCTTCCGCCCGGTGTAGGTATTTCAGTAGAAAAAATGAATCCTTCCATCCTTCCTGTAATGGGATATACAGTAGAGGACTCAGTGCGAAGTTCGATTGATCTCGATCTCATTGCTACGAACCAGATCATTCCCTATATTTCACAGGCTGCCGGAGTTGCCGTAGTTCGTAATACAGGGGGGCAGAAAAAAGAATATTGGATCGAGCCTGATCAACAAAAAATGGCGATGCTTTCTCTTGATGTTGATACGGTGATGCAGGTATTACAGCATCATAATTTCGTTACGGCAAACGGCTATTTTTCAGATTACCGTCGTCTTTATCTTTCTGTGACTGAAGCAAGCATCACTTCTCTTACTGATCTAAGCAATCTTATCGTTCGTAATGATTCCAAACGAATCATTTATCTGAAGGATATAGCAAGAATTTCAGTTCATGAGGCTCTGCAATATATTCGAATTAACTCCAATGGAAGAAGTGCACTGCTTGTTGATATTTTAAAACAGCCAAATGCAAATCTCATTACTGTAACCGATGATGTCAAGCTGAAAGTAGCTGAATTGAATGCGGGATTGCTGCCGAAAGGTATGCAATTAAAACCGTATTATATTCAAGCGGATTTTGTTAATGATTCAATAAGCAGCGTCCGCGATAGTCTTATGGTGGGTTTATTGCTTGCCATCATCGTTTCTATCATCTTCCTTCGCTCCTGGCGTTCCAGTGCTGTGATATTGATCACGATCCCTATAACAGTTGCTTTCGCCTTGCTTGCGATCCATGCTGTCGGATACACATTTAATATCATGACCCTGGGTGCATTAGCTGCATCTATAGGGTTAGTAATAGATGATGCTATCGTTGTCGTGGAGCAAATACATCGCACACATGAAGAGCATCCGGAAGAAGATCCGAAGACCTTCGTTCAGCAGGCAATTGGATATCTCCTCCCGGCTATGATCGGCTCATCTCTGAGCACGATCGTGATCTTCATACCATTCGTTCTCATGAGTGGTGTAGCAGGCGCATATTTCTCCGTGCTTACGACAACAATGATCCTGACATTAATATGTTCCTTCCTTGTTACCTGGATCATCCTTCCTGTTGTCTATCTCTATATTGCAAAGCCCCACGCGATTAAGAAAAAAACGACTAAGGAACAAGTAAAGAATTGGAGATGGGTCGAATTTTTTATTCATTATCCCATACTAAGTTTTGCGATTACCCTGCTTTGTATTGCAATTATTGTCTTTGTTCCTCCTTTGCTTGAAACAGGCTTCCTGCCTGAAATGGATGAGGGCGCAATAGTTTTAGATTACCATTCGCCACCGGGCACGTCACTCGATGAAACCGATCGAATGCTTCGCGATGTAGAAAAATTAATTGTAAAAGTACCGGAAGTACAAAGTTACTCGCGGCGTACCGGCACGCAGATGGGCTTTTTTATTACAGAGCCGAACAAGGGCGATTACCTGATCCAACTTAAGAAAACCCGTAGCCGCACCACCACTGAAGTGATCGATGATATACGAAAAAGAGTTGAAAGTTCGCAGCCTGCGCTTATTGTTGATTTTGGGCAGGTGATCGGCGATATGTTAGGTGATCTGATGAGTTCGGTGCAGCCTATTGAAATAAAACTTTTTGGTACAGATCGCACAAAACTTGCTGTGCTTGCCGATACGATCTCTCATATCGTCGAAGGCGTACAGGGCGCCGCAGATGTATTTAACGGGATCACTATTTCCGGACCTTCGGTGAATGTTTTGCCTGATTACCAGAAACTTGGTCAATACAAGATAAGCCCCGATAATTTTCAGCAGCAGCTTCAGAGCATATTACAGGGTGTTCAGACAGGTACGATAATAGAGCATGAATTACAGACGCCGATAAGATTCATATACCCCCGTGCAAAATATACTTCCACAAAAGACCTGCAGCAGTCTCAGATTTTTTTATCTTCGGGATCGCTGATTCCGCTCGAAGCAGTTGCTACAATTTCTGTCAATGAAGGTGATGCAGAGATCGAACGCGAAAATCTTCAAAGTATGGTTGCCATCACTGCCCGCTTGAATAAACGCGATCTCGGAAGTGTGATGACAGGTATTAAACAACGCATCGGTGCTTCGATCGCACTTCCGCAAGGATATCACATTACCTATGGCGGTGCTTATGCCGAGCAGCAAAAATCTTTTCAAGAGCTGCTGATGATTCTTTTGCTCTCCGGTTTGCTTGTCTTTACAACTATTTTATTCCTCTTCCGAGATCTCCGGATCGCACTTCTTATTTTAGCAATGGCAGCTCTTGGAATTTCCGGCAGTATGCTCGCTCTTTTTCTTACACATACTCCGTTAAATGTAGGCAGCTATACTGGACTAATCATGATGGTCGGAATCATCGGAGAAAATGCGATCTTTACGTATTTGCAATTCCGCGATGCTCTTAAAACCCATACAGTAGATGAAGCAGTTGTCTATGCAATATCAACACGCCTTCGCCCGAAGCTTATGACAGCGCTCGGTGCGATCTTCGCATTAGCGCCGATCGCCTTAGGGATCGGAACAGGAGCGCAGCTTCATCAGCCACTTGCCATTGCAGTCATCGGCGGATTTATTTTTGCATTACCGATATTACTTATTGTTTTGCCAAGTTTTCTGCGATTAGTGGAAATCGGAAAAGAAAAAAGGAGAAATAAATTAACGGTTAGTGACAGAATCATCGTACAGAACTCTCTGATCGATTAACCCGTTTATATCCCCATAATTGTGGCGCTTTGACCGATAGCTTGCTCACCACATTAAAGATAGAGCTAAAGCGTCGTGACAAGATTTCTCTCTTATCCCTGACGCAAAAAAACGTGTCAGGGATTTTTTTATGAGCGAAGAAAACAAAAATATTCAGGAACAGCATTGCACGTACGATCCGCTCGTACTTTTTATGGCGCATTATGCCGATGCAAAATCGACGAAGAAGGAAACTTCCTCGTATGTTGGCATGGCTGTCGAAGAGCGGCTGAAGCAGCGCATCATTGATGGCGACAAGATCGGTCTGGATACTGATCTTACTGAAGGACTGAAAACATATCCTGCTCTTGATATTATTAATAATATTTTGCTTGGCGGCATGAAGGTTGTCGGCGAGCTTTTCGGCGCCGGCGAAATGCAGCTTCCTTTCGTTCTTCAATCTGCTGAGACAATGAAGACCGCCGTGAAATATCTTGAGCCTTTCATGGAAAAGGTCGAGGGCGAGCAATCCAAAGGCGTGATGGTTCTTGCAACAGTGAAAGGTGATGTGCATGATATTGGAAAAAATCTTGTAGATATTATTCTTACCAATAACGGTTATCGCGTTGTCAATCTCGGGATCAAAATGGCGCTAGAGCCAATGCTTGACGCTTTCGTTCGCGAAAAAGCCGATGCTATCGGTATGTCAGGCTTGCTTGTGAAATCCACTGCAATCATGAAAGAGAATCTCGAAGTGATGCAAGGCAGAGGATTAGAGATACCCGTCGTGCTTGGCGGGGCAGCATTAACGAGAAAATTCGTCGAGAAAGATCTTCGCGCACTTTACGGCGGAACACTTTGGTACGCGCAAGATGCATTCGACGGTTTGCATTTCATGGAAAAATTGAAATCCGGTACAATCAACGATGTTGTCTCGGAATTTGCCGAAATAGATAAAACTGATGAGATAGAAGAAGAGCTTGATAATGCTACCGGCGAAGAATCGAAGATGGTGTTGGCAAAGCGTGATGTGCCGTGGCTGACGGGAGGAAGTCAGAAGTCAGAAGTTAGAAGTCAGAAGTTTGAGGAGAAGGAAATTACTCGCCTGAATGATGTTCCTACTCCGCCATTTTGGGGAGTGGATGTTCAGGAGCAATTTATTCTTGATTCGGTTTGGAAATACCTCAATGAAGTTGCTCTCTTTCGCGGACAATGGCAATTAAAGCGTGGAAAGAAAACTGTTGAAGAGCATACGAAGCAGATCGAAGACGTTGCGCGTCCGAAATTGCATGAATTAATGCTGCTCTGCAAACAGCAGCACATCTTAAAACCGCAAGCGGTATACGGATATTTCCCATGTTGGTCAGAAGGTGATGATCTTATTATCTTAAAGCCAAATGATCTTGCCCCTGCAGAATTGCAGAGTAAATGGAATTCAAAAATTGCACTCGATTCACTCAGCGAATACAAACGCTTCACATTTCCCCGCCAACCGGGAGGGAAACATTTATGCATCTCAAGTTTTTTTCTGACAAAAGAGGAGGCATTTGCCCTCGGTAAACCTGATGTTGTTGGAATGAGCGCAGTCACTGTCGGCAGAAAAGCAAGTGAGTACACCGCTAAACTTTTTGCCGATAATAAATACGTCGATTATCTTTACCTTCACGGCTTTTCCGTCGAAACTGCCGAGGCGCTTGCCGAGTATCTCCATAAGATTATCCGCACAGAACTTGGTATTGGCTCCGCTGATGCAGAGGATATTCACCGCCTCTTCAGCCAAGGTTATCGCGGCTCCCGTTATTCTTTTGGTTACCCTGCCTGCCCCGATCTTGAGGATCAGACAAAGCTTTTTGATCTCCTACATCCCGAGAGGATAGATATTACCCTGACAGAGGAATACCATCTCGAACCCGAGCAATCGACAACGGCAATCATCTGCCACCATCCTGAAGCACGGTATTTTGGAATACGGTAAGCAAGGCAACTAATTTAACCCGAAACGTATTTCCTTGTGCAAGGTATTTTAATACTTGAACTTGCGTAGAACAGCCTACATCCTTGTCATTGATCTCCTTCTCCTCATCATTTGCGGATTAGGAGTATATCGCCTTTCCGAAAAAGCCGGATTTCCGGAGAACGCAGAAGATAATGGTGATGCTGTAGTCATAAAAAATATTTCCTCAAACCACTCACTTTTTCATCCGGGCGATACGATACTTTCAATAAATGGACAGCACATTACCTCCTCTGAACAAATAGAATTCCTTTGCAATCAATATGCGATTGGCGAAAATGTTTCTGTGAAAATGCTGAGCAATGGAAAAGAGCAATTCGTCACTTCAACCTTGCTTCGTGATTATCCCATCGAAAATTTTCATTGAATGTTTTACATCGGGTATTTTTTTCTTGATAGGTATTGCCGTTATCCTCTTTCAAAAAAAGGAGAAAGCCGCCCTGATCTTTCATTCCTTATGTATTGCGATTGCCACCCTTATTCTGCTTACTCCAGGAAGAAATACTATCCGCCCGCTTGAAATTGCATATCTGCTCGAAATAGTTTTCTATATATCATATACCATCGTTCCGATCCTATTTCTGCATTTCACGCTTATCTTCCCTTATCCAAAATCTTCGGTCGTAAAAAAAGTATTGTTGCCGGTCTATTTTATTGGCGCTGTGCTATCGGTGTTGACATGTATTAATTTCTTCCGTGCTTCGTATCCTGTAGTTGATCTGGGATATTATGAATTCTACCACAAATCATTTACTGCCATTCTCATTTTCTGCTTTTTTTTGTAGGCTTCGGAAATATCATTCATTCTTACAAGATTGTAAAAGAAGAATTCGAGCGCCGAAAACTGCGCTGGATCTTCTTTGGGATAATATTCGGCGCAACTCCGTATATATTGTTTTCCATCCTTCCCAGAATACTTATTCAGAGATTGTTATTGCCGGAAGAATACTTAATCGTACTCTCAATCATCGCTCCGTTATGTTTTGCCATTGCTATCGTTCGATACAGAGTATTCGATATTGATCTTTTAATCAGACGAAGTTCAGTCTATTCGCTGGTCATCGGATTACTCCTTGGCTTATATCTTGGGATTGTCTGGTTATTTACTCAATTCACCCTCACTCTGGACATTCCATCTGCCCTGCCAAATATCATCGGAGCAATGTTCATTGCCTTGCTTTTTGAACCGTTAAGAAGATGGGTGCAAAAATCTGTGGACAAGAAGTTCTTTCGTGTTTCGTATAATTTCCACGAAGCGCAGCGCAATTTTTTAGAAGAAATAAAATTTGTCAATACTAAGATTGCGCTTACCAATTTAGTGACTCAGCGGATCCATTCTCTGCTGCCCGTAACAAAGATCGGATTTTTTGTTGTCGAATCTCCGACCGATAAACTCAGACTCATTGCTCATCATCATTTCGATATTCTTGAACGTCGCCATGTCCAACTATCTAAAAACGATCTCAAATCCGGGCTTGAACTTCCCGTAGCTCTTGATAATAAAATCGAACCGGGTATAGAATTCGAATCTGCGGATAATGATGTCTTCAAGCGTTGGGGAATGGCATTGGTTCTGCCGATGCTTTCCTCCGATAGAAATATTTTCGGCTTTCTCGTTCTCGGAGAAAAACTTTCCGGTACACGGTTTAGTATTGAAGATATTTCACTGCTCACTTCAGTAAGCACGCAAACGGGTCTTTCGTTCGAGCGGCTTAAAGTCGAGTATGCACTATTGCTCGAGCAGGCAGAATCCGAAAGGCTTTCTGAACTCAATAAATTGAAATCCTATTTCGTTTCAAGTGTTTCGCATGATCTGAAAACTCCTTTAACCTCCATCCGTCTCTTTGTTGAACTGATCAAGGAGCATGAAAATCTCCCACGCAAAAAAACGATTGAATATCTCGACATTATTGAGGGTGAAGCGGATAGACTTTCCAGACTTATCACCAACGTTCTCGATTTTGCGAAGATCGAAAAAGGGACAAAGGATTATAACATGAAGCCCCTCGATCTTAATTGCATTGTCAAAAGTGTGATATATTCGTTAGAGTACCAGATTCATTCTAAGGGATTTACAATCCATACTCAACTCGAACACTCGGCTTTTTTAATCAGTGGCGATGCCGACGCTATTGCAGATACAATTACAAATCTGATCACGAACACGATGAAATATTCACCTTCGGAGAGAAAAAAAATCATCATCTCTACTTCGTATAATGATGAACATGCCACTATAAGCGTCCAAGATGAAGGATATGGAATCGCACATAATGAGATAGAACATATTTTTGAAGCTTTCTACCGGATCGACGACTTTGTCATGAAATCCGCAGGTGGAGCAGGACTGGGACTTTCACTTGTCAAGCATACGATGGATGCACATAAGGGAAAAGTAGAAGTTACGAGCGAACTTGGAAAAGGCAGTATTTTTGTATTACATTTTCCCTTCATATTACAATAAAAAAAATTCTTATTGTCGAAGACGATCCTGCCATTCGCATAGCTCTCGAAGCAGGGCTTAGTGAAGATAATTATGATGTGCTTCTTGCATCCGATGGTATTGACGGATTGAAGCAGGCGAAAAATCCCAGCGTTGATCTCATCTTGCTCGATATCATGCTGCCCGGCAAAGACGGCATGGAAATTTGCAGCGAACTTCGTAAAGAAGGTATTAATACTCTTGTGATAATGCTTACAAGTAAATCGGAGGAGATCGATAAAGTGCTTGGTCTTGAGATCGGCGCTGACGATTACATGACAAAGCCATTCAGCATTCGCGAACTCAAAGCCCGGATCAAAGCCCTTCTGCGTCGCACGCAAGATCTAAAAAAAGGAATCGAAGAATCATCCTTTGGCGATCTGCATTTCGATTTCAAAAAACAAGAAGCACTGAAGAAGAAAAACCCCCTCAAACTATCGGCAAAAGAATTTCAGATCATAAAATTTTTCATCGAGCATGAAGGTGAAGTCTTAGGTCGCGATAAATTGCTCGATGAAGTCTGGGGCTATGATGTTTTTCCCACGACTCGAACCGTGGATAATTATATTCTTTCCATTCGCAAGAAGATCGAAGACGACCCCTCCGAACCGAAGCATTTGATTACTGTACATACATCTGGGTACAAGTTTTTAAAGTAGTTAAAACCTCTTATAGCAATCCTTCCTTACAAAGCTTTCTCGGGATACAGGTCCTAATGACAATCTTTTGACAACTATCTGAAGATTCTGTGGCAATTCGGGTTCTCGAATTCGCTATTTTTGTATTACGAAATTCATTGCATTTTTTTGAAGAGTAATGAAAAAATCAACGAATAATAATGTCTCAGTAAGTGTTCTATATATAACTGAGTTAATGTGAGAGAAAGTACAAATATACTGACCATCACAGATCCGACATACAAGCCGAAAGCCTCGAATAATTTTTTTGACAGGTTCCTCCTTCGACTTATTAATGATCCCCGCGATCTGCCTTTTATGCGCTTCCTGATAGAAGCGACTCTAGTTATTGTGCCTCTCGTATTTTACATCTATCTCGGCTCTCCTCATTGGATCATACTGGCGCTCTATGTGCCCTTTAATATCTTTTTTTATATGGACCGATTCATTCTGATCCTCCATAATACGAGTCATCGTCCGCTCTTTCGCAAAAAGTACCGGATTTTTAATCAATATATTGTTTGGATACTTGGCCCGCTTTTTGGAGAATCGCCCGAGACATACTTTGTCCATCATGTCGGGATGCATCATGTCGAAGAAAATCTTGAAGCCGATCTTAGTTCGACTATGAACTATCAGAGAGACTCATTCACTGGCTGGTTTAGATATTTTCTTCGTTTCTTCTTCGGTACTTTTTTCAATCTCACCATTTACATGGCGAAGAAGCGGCGTCGGAAACTGCTCATTCGCATAGTTGCCGGTGAGATTAGTTTTTTTCTCTCTGTTGCCGCTTTATGTTTAATAAACTGGCAGGCAACACTGGTCGTCTTTATTGTTCCATTCATTTTTTGTCGTTTTGTAATGATTGCTGGAAATTGGGGACAACATGCTTTTATTGACCCCTCTCGTCCTGAAGATCCATTCGCGAGTAGCATTACCCTCATCAACAGTCGTTATAACCGCCGGAGCTTTAATGATGGCTATCATATTGGACATCATCACAAATCCTCGCTTCACTGGACAGATATGCCTATTGAATTCCAGCAGAATAATGAGATGTATAAGAATCGGGGCGCGATCATATTTTCAGGCATTGATTTCATTATGGTTTGGCTCCTTCTTATGTTCAAACGATATGACATTTTAGTCCGTCATTTTGTTGAACTACAAAATCCTCCTCGAAATAAAGAAGAAATAATTGCGCTTCTAAAAACCAGAACCAGGGCAATCTCTCAAGCGTAAAATACGACGGTATTTTTAGCCTTAAAGTTCGATCTCGTCTATATGACAATCTTTTGACAATCCTCTGAAAGATTGGTGACAATTCGGGTATTCATATTCGCCATTTTTGTATCACGAAATTCAATCACATTTTCTGATGCAAAACAATATGAAAAACATCACTCGCATTCTCATTGCATTTTATGTAATACTCACTACAGTTCAAATCTCATCAGCCCAACTTGTACCTGCTCCAAAACAGGATGCACTGTTTCCGAATGAGGGAAAGACCTCTCTGACAATCTGGTCAGGGATACCATATATAGGTATTGCTGAATTTGGGTAGCAGCCAATGAATTCGCAGCCATGTTCTTAGGTGCAATTGGAATTCCTCTCAGCGGTGTCCATATTTATAAAGATACATCGGAGTTTCAAGTCATTTCAAGATATATTGCAGCACGCGATACGATAAAGCCGGTTATTGATGGCAGAGTCAATTCATTAAAACTTTCTGTACAAAGAATATCCACTGACGAGGCTGTTCAAAACTCACTTCATATTTTTCCGAACCCTGCAAGAGATCATGCAAATATTAATTTTAAGATTCAAAATGCATCGTCGGTTGAGATAAAAGTTTTCTCATCAGACTGTGTAGAAGTTGCATATTATGAAGAAGCTCTTTCAAGCGGTGCATTTTCAGCTCAAATCCCAACCGATTCGTTAGCAGCAGGAAAGTACTATTGTCGCATTGTAATTGGAAAGAGCATACTAAATGCTTCTTTCATTGTATTGAAGTAACTCAATAACAAAGTAATCTTGTAGTGTAAATAAAAAGGCACCTATTTATTAATAGGTGCCTTTACGTCTAAAGTAAAATTTCTACTTTATTTTTTTCCTTCTGCCTGTTCCAGCTTTTCTTTTAATGATCCAAGTTCTCCTAAGGAAAAACTAGAACCCCTGGGCGTAGCACGATAATTTTTCAACGTATTGCGCTGCGCTTCTTTTTCGGCTGCGATGAATGATAAAGTGATCTTTCCGTCGCGGCGGTCGTATTCAATAACACGTAAACCTTCGATTGGCTTATCTTTTTTGAAGACGTCTTCTAAGCGCTCGATACGGTCGTGACTGAGTTCACGGCGTGGCACAAAGCCTTCGATGTCATCTTCGAATGCAACAACAACTCCACCTTTAGTGATTTCTTTGATGGTGCCGTTATGATCAGTGCCCGGACGATATTTTTCTTCGCGCTGGCGAACCGGATTCTCCTCAAGGCGTTTTTTCGAAACCGAGATACGACGCTTCTTTGGATCGACGATCAAGATCTGTACCTCAAATTCATCGCCAATAGTTACTGCTGAAGCAACGGTCGGAATTCGCTCCCATGAAATCTCAGAGATCGGAAGGAATGCAGTGATGTTTTCACCAAGTGAAACTTCAGCGCCAAAATCATTAATGCTGACGACAGCTACATTAAGTTTATCACCTTCATGAAATTTGCTGAAGCTTTCAAGATATGGATCAGGAGTAAGCTGGCGAACTCCGAGTTGGATAGAGCGGTGTTTTTTATCCACCTGCAATACTTTTGCCTGCAGAACCTGACCGCGCTTGACGACTTCATAAGGATGCGTAAAATGCTCCCAGGAAAGATCTCTTCCGTGAATGATCGCTTCAACGCCGGGACCAAGATCAACGATGACGTCCTTGATATTAAATGCTTTTACTTTTGCATCAATGACATCACCAACATTCAATGTTTCCAGCTTTTCTTTCGAAGCTTTTTTCAGATCGTCTTCAAGAACGGAGCGATGCGAAACGCTGATGAGCGGATGTCCATGTTCCATCTTTAAATTGATGATACGGACAGGCACGCTCTTTCCAAAATATTTTGCAATATTGCGATCGGGGTCTAGATCAATGTGATTATTCGGCATCGTGGCTTTTATGCCGCCATCTAGCTCTACCTCTAAACCATTGTTTGACCATTTAATGACCTTTGCATCTATGATCTGGCGTGAGCGGCGAAGCTTCTCAAATGCATCAAGCGGTCCGGCAGGTTTTTCAGGCGGGGCTTCCGCCTCTGGAGTCGGGGGTGGAATTGCAGGAGTTTCGGATACCGGAGTTTCAGAAATTGTATCAGTTTCTTTTTTTTCGATCTCTTCGTTTTGGTTTGACATAATAATTTTCTTTCATCATTAAGGCTGCATCCTATTCAGGAATCAGGCTATCAGCCAGCAGCGTTTTTTTAAACGGGTGTAGAAAACCAAATTTAGAGGAAAAACATCCCATTCTTATTTATGCGTGTATGCTTGATAGCATGGTATATCGCATAAGAATCAATCACTTAGATAAAATTTCAACTAAATGGGTACAATTATTGTTTTTTTGTCGTAATTTTGTATGAGCAATATCGGTATTCTTGGTAACGTATGGCAACTTTAGCAATTGAATCTACAGGAAGACGTTCGCTTTGGCTTAAATCGCCAAAGTGGGATTTGACGTGGATATCACTTTCGGTTATTCTTGTGATCCTGCCTTATGCTACCTACTATTTTGGTCAAGCCATCGGATTCGATCCTAATAAAGCACGTGTCGCTGTAAATTATCTTATTGCGGGCGCTATAGGCGGACCGCATATGTATGCTACCTATACGCGAACATTATTTGAGCCGACATTCCGCAAGCGCTATTGGACGATAATTCCCATGGCATTTATAATACCTTCTCTGGTGATCTATGCCGCGATCTTTCAATTTACCTATTTACTCACGATTTTTTTCTTTTGGGCAAGTATTCACGTACTCCATCAGATCATTTTCATAGTTGATTGTTATAATGAACGTCAGCGCTCCTTCCTGACCAGGTATTCGCGAGTTATTGATTATGCCGTCGTCCTTTCAGCGCTCTATCCGATGGCAATGTACCGTTTCGTGCATAATACATTCACTGTTGGTGAACAGCCATTGTTCTTTCCGGAATTTTTGAAAGTTGACATTGTATGGTGGGCAGCAAGCATACTGTTTGGGGTATCATTTATTCTTTATGTTGCAAAAACAATTCGTGAATTTCAACTTGGCATTGGCAATATTCCGAAAACAATTCTTGTAACCGTTACCGTATTGGCAGCTTTTTTCACCCCGTTCTTTCACGAATTAGATGTGGCGTTTCAGGGATTGAACTCCTGGCATTCATTCCAATATCTCGGTTTAACGTGGTATATCAACCGCCTCCGTTACGAACGTGGCGAGATCACGAAACCTGCTATACGAAAATTAGCTGAACCCGGAAAATGGTGGAAATATTATGGTGCTAATTTCCTCGCTGCTTCATCGGCATTGGTGATCATTCTTGTTCTCCGTCTCACACAGGAGTATCATCATTTATCGTACGATCAAATATACTACATGATTATTCTCTGTTTCCTGCTGACCCATTATTACCACGACCACATTTTATTTACAAAGTCGTCGGAAATTAGGATAACTCAGCCTTCGTAAGGCAGCCTTACGCTTCGTCGTAACAGAACCCTATCGTTCCTCGGTGTTGTTATACGCACCCGAATAATAATTTTTTTTACATTAATTACACTTACTACTATGCCAATGTTTACGCGCAGTGCATCTGCAAAATGGAATGGAACCGGAAAAGAAGGAAACGGCTCAGTTGCCGGCGAATCGAAAGCAATCAATGTAGCCTATAATTGGAATAACCGTTTCGGCGAAGGATCGGGCACAAATCCTGAAGAAATGCTTGCCGCTTCACACGCTGCTTGTTTTTCGATGAAGCTTGCATTCGTTCTCGACGGAATGGGAATGACGGCTGAGGAGATTAACACCAAATCTGCTATCACCACAGATAAAGCACCGGGCGACTGGACTGTTACGAAGATTCATGTTACCGTAGTGGCGAAGATTCCGAATGGCGATGCTGCAAAATTTCAGGAAGCTATTGAGAATGCTAAAGAAAATTGCCCGATCTCTCGCGCAATAAAAGCAGAGATCACGGCTGAAGGAACGATGGTATAAATTAAAATATGAATTAGGAAATATGAAATAGGAAAAAGATAACTTCATTAGTTCTCATATTTCCTGTTTCATATTTCATATTTTCCCTACCACGCATACGCTTCCGGCGCTTGCCCTCCCGGTCCCGGAAAGATCTCATCGAGTTTGTCATTGGTCTCTTTAGAGAGTTTTATTTCCAATGCTCTGAGCGAATCTGTTAATTGCTCATCTGTCCGGGGTCCGATGATCGGAGCGGTCACCGCTTTATTTTGCAGAAGCCATGCAAGTGCAACATCTGCGGGTTTTTCGCTGATCTCATTGCAGAGGGATTCATACGCAGCAACTTTTTCTTTTTCTTTCTCAAGTCTTGCCGGCGTAAGTTGGGACCTGCGACTTTCAGAACCGGGTTTATTGTATGCTCCTCCGGCAAGTAATCCGCCGCCAAGCGGACTCCATGGCAGAATACCGACACCATAATTTTCGCAGGCAGGAATAACTTCAAGCTCTATCATTCGGGCATTGAGATGATAAATACTTTGCTCGGAAACCAGGCCTAAAAAATGCCGCTCTTTTGCCCGTTCATTTGCCTGCACAATATTCCATGCAGCAAAATTTGATGAGCCGTTATAAATGATCTTTCCTTCGTGCACAAGCTGCTCCATACCTTGCCATGTTTCTTCCCACGGAGTTCGCCTGAAGATATGATGCATTTGGTAGAGATCAATGTAGTCAGTCTGCAAACGTTTCAAACTTGATTCACATGCTTTACGAATATAATAAGCGGATACTTTCGAATTATTCGGCCATTCATCCATCATGCCATACATCTTTGTTGCAAGCACAACTTTTTCTCTTCTTCCCCCGCCTTGCGCAAACCATTTTCCGATAAGCTGCTCCGTTGCACCTTTGCCGATATGCCTTCCGTAAAAATCTGCCGTATCGAAAAAATTAATGCCAAGCTCAAGCGCATGATCCATGATGCGAAAGCTTGTGGCTTCATTCGTAACAGGTCCGAAGTTCATTGTTCCAAGACATAGGCGGCTGACTTGCAAGCCAGTTCTTCCGAGAAAGGTATATTGCATTGTAAGTGGTTCTGGGTTTTTCAGTTCTTAGCTTTTAATCCTAAGAGCAGGTGAGCATAAAAGAGGATATAAATGTTCCCTTTCTTTCAAAGTTTACTTGTGACTTTTCTTTTCAGATTCTGGTTCTTACGCGCTCGTAAATATAGAATACGATTTTAACCCATTGAAAGTACGCGTTTATTTCAGTCCGAACACTTTAGATGAGATCGATCTTCGCGATAAGACGATCGTCGTGATCGATGTCCTTCGAGCATCGACGACAATTACGTATGCGATGAATGCCGGAGCACGGGAAGTAATTCCGGTTGGCTCTGTCGATCAGGCTATGAAGATCGTCGGCAATCTTTTCTCTACCTTAACCATTCTTTGCGGAGAACGCGGCGGCAAGCGCATCGAAGGGTTTAAACTCGGCAACTCTCCTGCCGAATACACGAAAGAAGCGGTTGCCGGTAAAGCGCTTATCCTTACAACGACAAATGGTGCAGTTGCTTTGACAAAAGCAAAATATGCTCGTCATTGTTTTGTCGGAAGTTTTGTCAATCTCTCTGCAGTTGTCCGGGCGTTAAGTGAACTTCCCGATCTTGAACAGACCGGACTTGTTATTATTTGCAGCGGTCGCGAAGATGATTTCTCACTTGAAGATGCAGTTTGCGCGGGGCTCATGCTCACCAAGCTTGCAGAAAAAATTCCGAATCTCGAACTCACCGATAGTGCCCGCACTGTCCTTTCAGTATATCGGGAATACGGACATGATATTTACGGTACACTTACTCAAAGTGAACATGGAAAATATCTTGCTACGATCGGGTTCTCTGAAGACATAAAAACAGCTAGTGAAGTCGATAGTGTACCCATCGTCCCTGTCCTCGAACAGACAGTGATCAAGAAAAAACTGACTTTCTAATTTCTTATAAAAAAATTTCATTTTTCCTCCCTTTCAGGGAGTTATTCCAGCAACGTCGTGTTTATAAATGGGGATTTGTGGCGAATTATAACATTTCGCCCATGTTATCGTCATAAATTCCTATCCGAGCGATCTCCCACTTTCGCAGCAAATGCCGTGGTAATTGTCTCTGCGCATTAGTGAAAGTGAGGATTTATCTATGTTAAACGAATTCGAATATACAAATCGTCCGTCAGTTCGCGTCACCCGTTCGGGCAGTACGCGCAGTGCGGGTTATTCACGCGTTATTCCGATGGAGCCGGACGATGCGGCAATTCCGGAAGATGCAGATTTTCTTTATCCTCAGGAACTTGAAGAAGTAGTCGAACCGCCGGTCCGTCAACGCCGTCCCCGCGGAGCGCGTCCGATGCCGAAGCGTCTATCTGAAGAAATTGAAGAAGAAGAAATTAAAGCTCCTGCTCCGAGAAGACGCAGTTCGCGAGCATCATCAGAAGTGCCGTCGGCCGGAGAGCAGATACCTCTCAAATTAAGAACACCTGCAAAAAAAACTGATTCTACGGTTAAACAGCGTCAAGTACTTGGTGTCCTCTTAATTATGAGTGCAATACTTCTTGTACTCGCTATCATCAGCTATAGTCCGCAAGATACTGCTCAATCCGAAACTCGGCTTGGCGATCTTCCGGCGATCTTTACGCGCAGCGATCCGATGATCAATGCCAATGCCGATACAGCGCATAACTGGCTTGGGCTGATCGGCGCAATGCTTGCGAATTTCTTTATCAATAAGACCATCGGTTACGCCGCTATTATTTTTCCGCTCTTTCTCGGATGGTGGTCCCTTGCACTTTTCAAATTTTCTACAAAGCAGCGCCGCAGACTGACGCTTGCAACGACATTCATGCTGATCTCCGCCGTACTTTTTTCGGCAACCATCGGCACAACGCAGCTTATCAATGCCTTGCCGCATCTTGACCGCGAATGGTCCGGAGCTATCGGACAATTTTTAGGACTTACTTTTACCCGTCTCATCGGTTCTATCGGTGCATTATTAATTTATACTACATCATTTATCGTGATGCTTGTCTTTGCAATTGATCTTGATATCGAACTGACCTTCCGACGTGTGCAAGGCGGATACGCAGGCTTATCGGGCAAGACCAGGATGAAGCTCATAGAATTTTGGGATAAACGAGAAGCAAAAAAGCAAGAAAAACTTTTACGCAAAGAGCAAAGTGCAGAAGTTGATGAAGAGATACCGGAAGATATTCCAGCACCGATCATTGCTAAAGAAGAAAAAGTTGTAGTCAAGCAGCCAGAGAAAAACATAGGTCGTATAAATCCTGTAATACCTATAACTCATATCGATACGAAACCAAAATCGGATGAAGCTTCTGAAAAGGAAATTGCAAAAGATAAAAAAACCGAAGAATTAGACCCTGCCCGCGATATAATTATCCGTTCCAATGGCACGACAACGATGCCAATCAATGAAAAAGGAGAAACAAAATCATCTGAAAAAATTTCCCCCAACGCACCGTTCTTAAAAGTACGTCCCGCACCGAAAAGTGGTGTGCCGGCAGCACAACCGATCCCACGGTTAACAAAAAATCCGAATGATGTTCTCGGAGAAAAAACTAACGGGCTTTCAAGATTATCAGGCGGTGCATTTGCACCACAACAGCCAAGATCAGTTCGCATTCTTCCCGATGATGTGACCGATGAGTCATATAAGATCCATACGTCTCATGCCCCGATCCTTGAAGCAATGCCGATACCCATAATCGCCGAAGAAAAAATTCCCGTCATCGAGATCGGCGATGAAAAAGTTTTAAGCAATGAAGCTCTTCCTCATTCACTTGATACGCCAAGTGAATTCGCTGCGATCATCATTGAGCCGAAAGTACCGATCATTGAAAAAGCTCCGGCATCATTATTCAGCGTTGCAGAAAAAACTGTTATTCCGGAAAATCCGTACAACGAACATCTCAGCAAATATCGCCATCCATCAGTTGAACTACTGACACCTGTCGATCCTTCAGATGAGATCGATGCTGATGATGAAGAGCTGTCGAAGAAAGGCACATTACTTCGCGATAAGCTTGCAACATTCGGCGTTGATATTGAAAATATTGTTGTCACGCCTGGTCCTGTTGTTACGCTTTATGAATTCACTCCTGCTGAAGGCGTGAAGGTTTCGGCAGTCGGAAATCTTACAGACGACATTGCTCTTGCAATGAAAGCTCGCGGTATCCGCATCATTGCACCGATGCCGGGACGAGGAACGATCGGCATTGAAATTCCGAACGATCATCCGAAGATGGTAACGATGCGCTCCGTGCTTGAAAGCCATGCCTTCACGAATTCGAAGATGAATCTTCCATGCGCTTTGGGCAAAACAATTTCCGGCGATGTCTATATTGATGATCTTTCGAAGATGCCGCATTTGCTTATTGCAGGTGCAACAGGTTCCGGAAAATCCGTCGGCGTTAATGGCATCATTGCTTCGCTGCTTTATGCAAAAAGTCCGCGTGATGTAAAATTTGTGATCGTTGATCCGAAAAAAATTGAGCTGTCATTATATAAAGCGCTTCGCAATCATTTTCTAATCATCTCGCCTGAAGCAGGAGAAGAAATTGTTACGACTCCGCAATATGCTGTGCTTGCACTCAAGGCGCTTGAGATCGAAATGGAAAAGCGGTATGACCGCCTTGCTAAAGCTGCCGTTCGTTCGCTTGCCGATTATAATCTGAAAGTTTCCCAAGGCAAATTAAAATCAACTCAGGAAGAACAGCATTACCATCTGCCATATATCGTAGTCATCATTGATGAACTTGCCGATCTGATGATCACAGCGGGACGCGAGATCGAAGAACCGATCTGCCGCCTTGCGCAGATGGCGCGTGCTGTTGGTATTCATCTTATCCTTGCAACACAGCGGCCATCGGTTGATGTCATCACCGGCGTTATCAAAGCAAATTTCCCGGCGCGCATTGCCTATCAGGTTGCGACGAAAGTTGATTCGCGTACGATCTTGGATTCGATGGGTGCGGAGCAATTGCTTGGCAATGGCGATATGCTTTATCTTCCATCAGGTACTCCGAAGCCGATTCGATTGCAGGCTCCGTATATTTCCACCGATGAAGTTGAAGCGATGGTCGAAGCGATCGCCTCGCAGCAAGGTTCGGGCTATAGTTATTCACGTCCCTGGACGCTTCCGGCATTGCGCCAAAAAGGCGGCGGTACATCAAGCGGAAATGATGACGGCGAATACGACGAGCTTTTCGAAGAAGCTGCATGGTGTTTCTTCCGCAATAAACAAGGCAGTACTTCCATGCTTCAGCGCCGATTAAAGATCGGTTACTCCCGCGCAGCAAGAATCGTTGATGAACTCGAACGCGTCGGAATCATCGGTCCATCTGATGGCGCCAAAGCCCGCGAAGTCCGCATCGAATCCGAAGAGGAATTAGAGCTGGTGCTGAGGAATTTGGATTAATCGTCTGAACCTGGATTTGGGGAGATTTTACAGATTATGAAGATGAGAGATCTTAATCATCTTAATCCCTTAATCTCCCCAATCCAGGTCAGACAATATGGCAATTATCAATACTCGCTCACCTTTTTATTGTAATTGTTGTATTTTAGTATCATGAAATACATCCTTTCGTTACTCGTTATTTTCCTCTTCGCAAGCCGCGTCCATGCGCAGCAGCCCTTCGATCAGTTATCTCATGGCTGACGAAGTTAAAAGTCAATTGCAAATTCATGGCTCATTTGGAATTGATAGCGGCAGCGTTTCCATCGAAGATACAACGGTTGGCATTGTTTCCTGGAGCGATACACTGATAATTTGTAATTTGCCCGACACTGGGAAAGGCGCCGGTGGGCATGTTGCGGTGCAAACGGTGAAGGGAATGAGTAATAAGAGGACTCTAAGTGTTTTTTCCTTAGATTTTCTACATTCAAAATTTGCACAGGAGGATTTAGGTGGTCAAGGTGTGGGTGATTCAGTGAGGATAGGATATCAGAAATGGAAATTAAGTTGGAGATTTGATATATCACCAAGGGTCCCATTAGCAGCATTTCTTATACCATTTGAAATATCAAAATCCTCTTACGGAAAAATGATAGGTCTTTCGACAATTTTTTCATGGGAAGATACTAATACTTATACCTATGCTACGATCCAATTGTCAGGATATGTTGATTTAAACAATTCTACAATTCATTTTAAGTCTCTGCAAATGCACATAGATCTTGCTAATAGTTACGGAGCATATGATACAGCAGTTTATCTACTCCCAATTACTTTTGACAGTAGCGGCATATTAAGCGGATTTCATAGAAATTATCTTTATTGTGAATGCTATTCAGCATTCATAACTTGTAGAGATACCCTTTTCCCTAGACAAATTCTGTTCCCACCGAACCCAAAAAATACAGTTGCTGATCAATCACAATCAAACAATTTTGTTAAAATTTGGTTAATAGATCATTTGATTGCGTTTCAAGCCTCATCCCCACTCGGCGAAACCACCGCCTCTCTCTATACCGTCGATGGAAGATTGCTAAAGCGAGCAAACATCAATATCTCTGCGCGGGGAACATATACCTTCGATGCAAACGGAATAAATGCGCGAATTGCTTTTTTGGTGTTGCAATCGGCGAAGGGTGTTATTGCGAAGAAGGTGATGTTTTAGAAAGTTATTGCTAATTTGGGACATCGGAAAGTTTAACTCTGCTATAGTTTCCTTTCTGCGGATGAGGTTCCAACCCGAGCACGGTGATTTCTGTTTTTCCGGTCCGTATGCCCAAAATACTCTTCCGGCAGCCGGTGTATTGTTTTCCAGATATGATTGAAATATCTTCACGCCATAGAGCTTGGAAAGTATTTCGATCTCATGCGACCACAGACTATTGTGCTGAGGATTAGTCCTGAGAAGATCTAACATCTTTACAAATTTTTTAAAGAATTTTCTTTCTGCGGGACCAAGACTGCCGGACTGATATCGAGAAGACAAGCCATTCCAAACTGCTTCCATTTCTGGTACACCCATACGAATATGGAAGGTCATTTGACTCTTTTTTGAGAAAGTATGGCGTCAAGATCAATGCGTTTAGACGCGATGCCCTGTTTCATATTCTTTACGGCAGCGTCTATCATTTTAAGTGTGGCGCGGGATAATGGCACTTCCTTAACGATTTGTGGTATAAGAATGGCGGAGCCATCTTCGCGTTCATAAATATTATAATATTCATACTTAGCCGATCGTAAGACGATTCTGTGTTTGGAATCGACTTTCGCACGGTACACCTGTGGATCGGAAAGAAGTCTCTCCGTCCTATGGGGTTGCGTTTTTTTTATTGTCTTTGATGGCATTTTGGAAATATGAAGAAGTGGGAAATCCCACTCTAGAGTAAAACCCAATTTACAGCACTCCGGTTCTCCCATTGACATGTTGAGATGTGCCGTAACTTTGCATTCTATGAATGCAAATAGCTTCTTCGGCAAATATGGTTTTTGGCTGCTTATCATCGGAATAGTCATCTTCCGATTCCATTATAGCCTCACGACAGAGTTCTGGTTTCCGGATGAAGATGTGCTGCAAATTTATCTGATCGGGCTGAAATCATTTACGACTCATACATTTCCCTATTTCGGCGCTGATCTGGTGTATAACGGCTCGCAGATTCCCGGCGCATTGCAAGGCTACCTTGTTTCGACAGGGTGGTTCATTTGGAAAATTCCGGAAGCTCCGTTTATCGTTCTGAATATTTTACTCACGCTGAGTATGGGATTCCTTGCATGGTATGCATCGAAGCGTATGCCGGATTATTCGCGAATATTTATTTGGGTCTATGTTTTTATGATTCCGTGGTCTATCTGTTATTTTACTCGCATCGTTAATCCATCCCATGTGATTCCCGGAGCGATCTTGTTTTTTATCGGCATCTTTGAGATCTATCCGCCGTTGCGAAAAAATATTTTGCCGCAGTGGCTATGCTTTTTCTTTTTGGGATTCGGAATATTCTGGATATTCCAATTGCACATGTCCTGGGTATTGCTCGGTCCGTTCACGGCAGTGGCATTTTACTACTTGCTTCGCACGAAAGACATTCGATTGATCGTAAAGAATACCGGTTCATTTTTCGTCGGCTGTTTAACTACAGGAAGTCTTCTCATTCCTACACTACTAAACTACGGTCTTTCATCCGAAAAAGGGAAGAGCGTTTCCGGCATGGTAGAACTTCATTTGGAGCACACCGGGGATATTTTTAAATTACTTTCCACCTATCTTGCGTATGCAAGTTTCGATGTGACGAGATTTATCGGCGGTAATATAGATGAGAGGATAGCATTCTTAAAAGATTATCCCTGGGCTGCGCCATTCACGATCATTGTCGGAGTTGTCGGTCTTGCACAGGCGATCTTCTTGCTCTATAGTTTCTTCAGCAGGAAACAAGGGGACATCATGTTTCGCAATGTCGCCTTTCTTGCTCTGTGCGGGTTTCTTCTTTTCTTCTTTCTGTCATTATTTTCCAAAGTCGAACCGCCATCACATGCAGCCGTTCTGTTTTTTCCCTTAATGGTGCTTTACTCTCTCTATGCCTTATGTAAACCTTTGAAGAGGACATGGTTACAACGAGTTGCAGGAATTACATTCATCTCTGCAGTGATAATGTATTCTGCAATTGCCCTAAAAAATTATTCGACAATCTCGATGTATAAAAATAGGGAAGTGATCGTGCGGGCATTGGAGCAGGATGATTATACTTTAATTGGGAAGAGAAGATATGAAAAATAGTTAAAAATTAAAAAAGTAAAATTAAGGATGCGAATTTGTTGAGTCCAATGGGGCGGATTAAGAGTCCGCCCCACTGGAGAGAGTCCCCAAATTTTTAATTTTTAATTTCCCGCCATCATAATTCTATCAGCAACTTGTTTACCCAGCGCTCGTGATTGCATTGCCGGTTCAAGCGTATAGCGGTCTTTGCGTTTTGATGTTGTTGCGGGAGCTGAGACTGTGGTGAGGAAACGCGTGCGTTCTTTTGGATCGACATATTCAGGTTTTGCCTGCGAAAGATGCTCCTGCTTTGATTGCCAGCCATGCTCCGTGCCTTCGGCAGCAAGCATAACAAGATGATTCTCGCGGTATTTGGCATTTAAAGTATCGAGCGTATGCATCAAAGACTCTTGTTTTTTTTCGGAACGCGCATCGTACGAAAGCGTAAGCTGCTTCTCATCTCCTTCGGCAAGATCGCTTAAGATAATGCCGAGCTTTTGATATCGGAAACCTTCGCGATAAATATGATCAAGCAACCTATGCACATGGGCAATGAGCGCAGGAGTGTAAGACGTTGGTTCGATGAGTGCATCGGCAACTGAGTTAGAATATTTCGGATCGTCATTGAAGCGATTGGTATGTACAAATACTCCGGCAACTTTGGCAACGAGTTTATGAGCGCGAAGCGATTCGGCTGCCATGCTCATAAAAAGTGCAGCCGCTTCTTTTAATTCAGCAAGCGAAGTAACATATTTTCCGAACGACCGTGAACGCATGATCTGCTTCGGAGCTGCAAGATTCGGCGCAAATTCAATGCAGGAAATTCCTCGCAATTCCCAGACCATTTTTAATCCGCCGATATGCAAATGATTTAAGATCCATTGATCCGGCATATTGACAAGTTCTAAGGCATGAAAGATTTTCTTCTCATGCAATAATTTTTCGAACTGCCTGCCCACTCCCCAAAGATCGCCGACTTTGAGTTCACGCAAATACTCATTTCGCTCTTCAGGCAGACCATAGAGATTTAGTATGCCTTCATGTAACGGATCTTTCTTTGCAAATTCGGAGCATACCTTTGTCAGAGTTTTCGATTCGGCAATGCCGATAGAGACTGGAATTTTTACTTCCTGCAAAATTTGCTCGCGTAATCCGCGAAGATACTCCGTCGGTTTTTTCCATTCCAATCCGCGCAGATTAATGAATGCTTCGTCAACGGAATAGACTTCCACTTCCGGCGAGTACTCGCGCACGATGCGCATGACTTGCTCGGAGACCTGCATATAATAATTAAAATTCGCACTAAAAACACGGACGCCGTACTTCTTAAACAGATCGCGGTACTGATACGCAGCCCCTGCCATCGAGACGCCCATCGCCTTCACTTCGTTCGAGCGCGAGATCACAACGCCATCGTTATTCGAAAGCACGACAACAGGTTTCCCATTCAACGAAGGATCGAGCGTCCGCTCGCAGGAAACGTAAAAATTGTTGCAGTCAATGAGTCCGATAATGAAGAGCAGTCGTTAGTTGTTAGTCTTGTGTCTTTAGCATAATTTTGCTAACGACACAAGACTAACGACTGATAACTACTTGAACATATAGGCACCTATGGGGTGGTTCCGAGAATTACCGGAGTAATTGCTTTGAATGCAAGACAGTGATGACCTCTATCTGCTCGTCTTTAATATGATAAAGAATACGATAAGGCGCTCAGATCACTTCGCGAATTTCTTTAATATTATATTCAGGCACTACTCTACCGGAATGAGGAAAGTCTTGTAGTCTGCGGGTCGATCGGATGATACTTTCGATCGACTCTATTCGCTGTAAGCGGAGCGTCCTCTGCGATATATGATCGGATAGCGGCGAGCCTATCAATAGCGCGGTCAGACCAAATAATTCTCATTCAGTAACGCCAAAGATTTTTTCTACTTCCTCATGAGTTTTATAACGCCCGGCTTCTATATCGTCAAGACCTTTTTCTATTTCCTGGCGGACGTATATTTCATACATGAGATCGTTCCATGAGGAATTCTCAGGTAGTGAGTCAACGAGTAGCTTTGCTTCTTCTTTGAAAGTTAATATTTGCATAGGATGTTTTTCTCCTTAATTATTACTCTTTATCAGACGAAAATGTTCGATCAATCACTGCGAACTAAAGTTAGAGAGAAATTTTCTTAATAAAATGTACGATTACCTCTGCCTTCTCAAATCCTGCGCGGAGGTGGAAATTCTGACTATCGACATTATGCAATTCTGTATCAGATGCATACTCAGTACATCCTCGTAAGCGCGACCACTCTTCTCCTAATCTGAGCATTTCCCGCGCTATTCCATGTTTGCGAAATTCAGGTTTGACATAAATTCCTTCGATGTACCCTACGGGAGATGAATTCGAACCTTCAACATAATCTTTTCTGATCGAAATATTCGCAAAACCAACGGCGATGCCTTCATCAGTTCTTGCAATCAGGATCTCATCATTTTTCGAAGCAAATAAAGAATGAAAGAGCGACTCCATATCTGTCTTACTTTCGTATGGCCAAAGAGCAAGCGCCATCTCAAGCCAATCGGGAAGATCATTTTTAATGGCGATAGTGAAGATCATATTATACCCTTCCTTTTTTATCGAAATTCGGGTTCTCAATAATCCCAAACACATTGCCGAACGGATCGAGTACGGTTGCAACGATAATCCCACCGCCGACATCTTGCGGAGCATGATGCTCGGTAGCGCCGAAATCTAAGAGCCTTGTATATTCATCCTTCACATCATCGACTCCCCAATAGGTATCAATGTTTGTGCCGGGAGTGATGCCCTCCATATTAGGATCAAGCCCGAGTTCAAAACCGCCTACATCAAAGCCAACATAAAACGGCTCATCGAAATATGGCTGCGAGATCAGGACAGCGGAGTACCACTCTTTCGCTTGCTGCAGATCGGAAACGTGATAAATACACGTACGAAGTCCGAGGAATGTGATCATATAAATAATGTAAACTGAAGTACTACAAATATTACAGAAGACGAGCAGGTTATGACATCTGTTGATTATTAAGCATCAGAATCATCCATCGCTGCAGATTCTCTTTCCATCTCTTCGAATGCCAACAGTTTTTCAGAGCTGTTAAGATCCTCTTCCATCAGTGATTCATAAATTGGCTTATTTCCGGAATGCTCTGCAACTAAATATGAGATCAGACATGCAAGGATAAGAACAAAAAGCTGCTCCTGATTTCCCGTCATTTCTAAAATTAGTACGATACCTGTAAGCGGTGCACGGACAATCGAGGTGAACATTGCAGCCATTCCAACAACAGCAAATGCAGCCGGCGTAGTCCCTAACTCCGGAAAAAAGAGCCCGCTAAGCTGACCGAATATTAAGCCAATGATCGCTCCGAGTACAAGGAGCGGTGCAAAGATCCCGCCCGGAGCGCCGGTAGAATATGAAAGTATAGTGAAGCCAAACTTCACTACGAACAGGATAAGAAGAAAGGCGATTACATCTGAAGAAGCAAATTTTCCCTGCAAGATGCTTTCGGCTGTACGATGTCCGCCGCCGATAGCTTCCGGAAGCCACCAAGCGATGACTCCTGCAAGAACGCCCATGCTTGCAGTCTTTATCCATGTCGGAATCGTTAGCTTACGAGATCTCCTGACTGCCGCAATCAGTATCTTATTGAAAGCAATACCTGCATATCCGGAGACAAGCCCCATGAGTGCGAACAACGGCAGGGCAGTTAACGGAGGTATCGGGTAACCGCGAATATGAAAAGATGGAAGCTGCCCTGTAAATATTCTATTAATTGCGACTGCCGTTACACAGGAAATAAAGGCGCTTCCGAATGTTAAGGGCGATAGCTCCTTCTGCAATTCCTCAATAACAAATATGAAACCTGCAAGCGGGGCATTGAAGGCTGCTGAAAGTCCCGCACCTGCAGCGGCAGAGATCAACCGTTTTGTTGCATGCTTTCCCGTATGCAAATACTCTGAAGCTCCCTTACCGATAGCGGCTCCCATTTGCACTGTCGGACCTTCACGACCTAAGGAAAGACCGGCTCCGATTGACATCAATCCGGCAAAGAACTTTACGGGCAATAATTTTTTCCAATTCAGCTCACGAATATTGAGCAGTACTGCTTTAACGTGTGGGATGCCACTTCCTGAAGCTTCAGGCGCAAATTTCTGAGTTAGAAAACCTCCTAACCCTGCAACAGCTCCAAGGATGATAGGTAAGACAAGCCAACCAAAAGTTGGATACGATTTAAGACTTCCAAGTAATGATATTCTGGCTGTTTCAACAAAATCCAGTGAAAGCTGGAAAAGTACTGCAACTCCGCCGACTAATACTCCGATGATGGCAGAATGAATAAATTGATCTCTTCTTCGAATACCGAGAACATTATCGCTACCAGGATGAACCTGTGTATCGGACATGTTACCTGAAGAGATTGCCTTCGACATAATTAATCATTAATAAATTAAGTTTGAATTGCAATAAATTTGAGGGGAATTACCTCATAGGTTGTTGTACAGGCAATTAAAAAAAGTATTTCCTCCATATTTTATTATACTGCTGTTCTTTCCCTTTTTGGCTGGGTTAAAATTTCTTTCAGAGTAAGGGTCTGTCTTTCTCGTTGTAATTCTGCCAACCTTTTTTTATTCCCGGCCAGAACGTCGCTGCGTGTAATAATACCAATAAGCTTTCCAGGTTCCATACGCGAAAGCACCGGCAGTCTGCCGACATCGTGATTGACCATGTGATCGGCGGCTTCACGCAATGTCGAATCATCATACACTGCTGTCGGAGAACGTTTAATAAGTTCGTGTACATGAGTTTGAGGAGGAAGATCGGTATTCAGGAAGTTTCGTCTTGTAACGACGCCAAGCAGACGTCCATTTTCATCAATGATCGGAAACCCCTGATGTGTCGAGCCTTCGGCTTTGGATGCAACCCATTCCTGCACTTCTTTTACCGTTTGATTGCCTCGCAATGTCGTGAGTTCTTTTGAGACCACATTTCGTACAAGAATTTGTTCGAGATAGTCTGCAGAGTATTCCGATGGCACATGCACGCCACGACGAACAATCTTCTCCGTCATGATCGTATTCTTCATGAAGAGACTCGATACTAAATACGCAGCCGTGCAGCCGCCCAGAAGTGGAAGCAAACCTAATGGTTGCAGCGTCGTCTCGAATGCCATCACGACAGAAGTAAGTAATGCTCGCGTTGCGCCTGCAAAAAGGGCTGCCATACCAACGAGCGCTGCGATACGCAGGTCAATCCCTGCAGCAGGAAGAATCCACATTGCAGCTGCGCCAAAAACAGTGCCAAGCCCTGCGCCGATGGTAAAAAGTGGAGCCATCGTTCCTCCCGAAGTCCCACTTCCTAAAGAGATAGACCACGAAATAAATTTTACAGTACATAAGATCAACGCAAACTGAACTGTCAGATTATGCGAAAGCAGATCACTGATATTACTGTATCCGACTCCGAGCGTGCGCGGTACGAAAAAACCGCAGACTCCGACGGCAACTGCACCGATCGCCGGCCACCACATCCAATGGATCGGAATTTTTTCGAAAAGATCTTCGATCGCATAAATAGCTTTTGTTACAAATATTGAAAAAACTCCGACTATCGCACCAATAGAAATATAGATCGAAAGCGCGGTGCCCGAAGGCTGCGAAAGATTTGTCATCGCAAAGACAGGAGCTGACCCTTCGAATACCATACGCACACCGGCTGCTGTTGTAGCGGCTAAAGCTACAGGAATAATGGAGCGCGCTTTGAATTCGAATAGAAGGAGTTCTATTGAAAGCAACACAGCTGCAACCGGGGTACCGAATACTGCCGACATTCCGGCCGCCGCTCCCGCAGTCAGCAGAATTTTTCTCTCTGTCGGTGTGACAGGAAATATCTGGCCGATGAATGAGCCAAGCGCACCGCCTGTGGCAATAATCGGGCCTTCGGCTCCGAACGGTCCGCCCGTGCCAATAGCGATTGCTGCCGAGATCGGCTTGAGGAACGTCATCAATGGCGGAATCTTGCTTTCATTCGAAAGTACCTGTTCCATTGCTTCGGGTATTCCGTGCCCGCGGATTCCCTTTGATCCGTAACGCGCCATCAGTCCGACAATAAGACCGCCGATGACCGGAACGATAAGAACGAACAACCCAAGTGTATTTCCCGCCGGAGAAGTGAGCGCAAACGAGAATATTCCGAAGAAAGAGAGATTGGTCACAAGCGCAATCAGGCGCACCAATGCCTGTGCGACAAATACTGCGGCAACCGCAAGAGCCATTGCGCTGAGCGAAACTATCACGACACGTTTATCAATTCGTGCCGGCTCCCGCGGAAAATTGGTCGCATCGAGCATCTCGCCTAATCCGGGTGCAACAGGCAAACCCTCAGTCGTCGATGACCGCTCTACTTCATGATTGTAATCTTGCAATTATTTTTTCCTTTTCTGTGTGACGGTTTCATCAAACATCATCGGCGCATCGCCTTTGATATTTGCCAAACTGAGGAATGAAGTGAAGGTGACCGAGAATTGATGCCGCATATCCGGTTCCATTTTCTTGAGAGCTTTGATAAGTCTTTCCTGAATTGAATGAGGGGCTTTTTTTAGCAATGCCGCTCCCTTCTTACTCAGCGTCAGTTCGAACCTTCTTCCATCTTCAGCCGCGCGTAGCCTGCTGACCAGGCCCTTCTCCTCCAGCTTCTGCACAATAACGGAGACCGAGCTTTGATGCGTCAGGGTACGATCGGCAAGATCATTGATCGACAAGCCGCCCTCTTCGCCAAGTTTATGCATGACAAAAAGCTGGGCAGCAGTCAGCCCGACACTTTGCTCCGATTCGCTCGATGCCATGCGGATCGATTGCACGAGGCGCCGGATATCATTGATGATCTCCTTCGATTCTTTTGTGGCTTTCTGTGATGGCATAATATATATGGTATCCCATGTAAATGGAACTCCTGCTATACGCCGGAAATGCGAGAAGTGTTCCGGAGAAATCGGAACCGCGTCTAGGCTACCGTGTGATAAACTGCTTGCACGTCATCATCTTCTTCAACCTTTTCTATCATTTCAAATACATCGTTGGCTTGTTCTTCCGTGAGTTCTTTCGTTGTCGTTGGTATGCGTTCGATCTTTGCTTCGGTTACAGCGATATTTTTTTCTTCGAGAGCTTTTTGCATTCCAACAAAATCCTGAAACGAAGTATAAACGATGATTTCGTCATCTTCTTTTGTTATATCTTCAGCTCCGGAATCAATGAGATCGAGTTCAAGCTCTTCCATATTTATTCCGGCTGCCGGAATTTTGAAGACCCCTTTGCGTTCGAACATAAAATCAAGCGATCCGGAAGTACCCATTGTTCCACCGGCGCGATTGAAATAGGTGCGGATATTTGCAACAGTTCGGGTAGGGTTATCGGCGGCACATTCGATCACAAGAGCGATGCCATGAGGGCCGTATCCTTGGTAGACAATTTCCTGAATATCGGCTGCGTCTTTGCTCGAAGCACGGTGGATCGCACCTTCGACGCGGTCTTTCGGCATATTAACGCCTTTAGCATTCTGAATAGCTGCACGCAGACGTGGGTTAGATTCCGGATCCGGTCCGCCAAGTTTAACGGCAACGGCGATTTCCTTGCCCAGTTTAGTAAACGCTTTAGACATTTTGTCCCAGCGCTTCATCTTACGTACTTTACGGAATTCGAATGCTCTGCCCATAGATATTTCTTTTACACTTTTAATTGAGGGAAATGTAACAATTCTTCAACAAGGACAGGTTCAGGGCAATGCCTGAGAAATACTTTCCTTACCATGATCTGTGAAATGCTTCATGAGCATCTTCCTGATGAATTATTCCATTCTTTGATCGCAAAGCTTCTGCTGTATATCCGCTTTCGACTTTAACGATGACAATGGTATTCTCTTCGATCCGATAGCGAAGTCTCCAGCTTTTAATGGCGATCATAAATTCGCCGTTTTTTTCTTTGAAGATTCGCCTTGATGGATGAGGAAAAGGATCATGTTCTAATACTCTTTCAGCAATAGGGAGAAGATCGATCCGGAAATTTTTATTGAGCCACTGCAATTGTTCACGGGCAAGGCCATCTATGATAAAAATGCGTCGCTCTTTTAAAGATTCATTATGAATAGTTTCTTCAAGCCATCCTGATCTTGCATCGGGAAAAGCTTCTGCATAAGCAAGGTATGGTTTAATATCGAACAGAGGAGTTTTATCGAGGATATCAACTCCATCCACATATATATTTCTTCCGTTAACTTCAAGTACTGTGACAAGCGAAAGTCCTATGGGATTAGGCCGGTGAGGCGAACGCGTTGCAAACACTCCGCGCTTTATCCTATCACCTCGCGGCGGAAGCACTTTCGGTTTCCAATTTGTATTGCGATCAAATTGATAGAGCAGCCAAATCTTTTCAAATCCCTCAAGATCTTCCAAAGCTTGCTCAAAATTATGCCCGGGTTCGAGAATGATCTTTCCCGAAGAGCCTTCGCCTTTATGATCCGGCTGACGCGGAGCATCCACCCTGTCGGCAAACGGAGTGCGGATAATACCGATAGGGTGCAAAAGCAGTGGTTGTAATTCCATTCTTCGAAAAATTTCTGGCACGTGAGTTAGCTAAATCGGGTTTTTCTACCTCATCATTATATACTATGCTCAAAAAGATAGAAAGATTCATCAATCTTTTCACTTCATTAAAGGTACAGAAGGTAAAAACGGTGCGGGGAATTCCCGATGCGCAGTTTTATAAACCATATTTCAGTCCTTGGCTGGGTTATGGCGAGTTCAAACCTTTCGTCGAAGCCGCAGAAAAATATACCCTTGTCACCGCAGATAGGTGTTACGTGCTCTATACATTTGGTAAACAAGCGCTTGCTCTCGGCGGCGAGTTCTGGGAATGTGGAGTCTATAAAGGCGGCACGGCGATCCTGCTTGCAAAGGTCATTGCTGAATACGGAAAGCACAGCGGCACCAAACTTCATCTCTTTGATACCTTTGAGGGAATGCCTGATGTGAATGCACAAAAAGATTGGCATAAGAGCGGAGACTTCAAAGATACGAGCGAAGAAGTTGTCACTAGCAGAGTCGGGTATCCAGATCTGGTCGTCACCCATAAAGGATTTATTCCCGATACGTTCAAAGGCTTGGAATTTTCAAAAATTTCCTTCGCACATATTGACGTCGATATTTATCAATCCATTCTCGACTCATTAGATTTCATCTATCCGCGCCTCATGCCCGGCGGCTTTATCATTTTCGATGATTACGGTTTTCCGACCTGCCCGGGTGCAAGACAAGCAGTGGATGAATTTTTCGCTAACAAGCCCGAACAGCCGCTTGCCATGCCGAGCGGACAAGCGATAGTTATTAAGAGCTGACAGCATCTCAACCTTGTCATTTAGAACGGACTCTGGCGCGATAGCGACAGAGGTAGAGAAAAATCTACAAATAAAAAAAATACCTTAATGCCCCGCTTTGTCGCCCAAGAGGGCGTCGAGGGCTTTCATGACTTAGTTGATGTGGGATTTCTTGCCGCCGCCTGCTGAGCGGTCGTCATCTATTGCGCCCTGGTAGCGGAGTATGCCTGCCCGATCCGAAAAAAAAAGGAGAGAGAAAGCAGGCTCTTCGTTTTTTTTTATTTTTAAGGGATAGTACGTCACATCGCCCGAGCAACGTTCGTTATATTACTACTTCCGAGTCATGGTGATCACCGATTCAAAGACCGGAATAATTCATCATTACTTCTTAACAGACTATAACGACATACGACAATGGAAAAGACAGCGATTGGAGACAAACTAGTAAAAGAAAGATTTAACGCCGAGATCAAAAAAATGGGATGCTGTAAGTATTGCGGGTATTCCGGATATCTCGGAGGAGTTACCATTCCCTCATCTGACGGCAGGAACAGAGTTCTCTTTTGCTTAAATCATAAACCCGGCGGCATCATCCTTGAACGGTTTGCCTTCGATCCGAACTAAGGATCGCGGCCATAAAGCTTAACATCGGATTTTAACGGGAGAATGGTTGTAGCAGAGAAACGGGAATGTTCATTATTCTCGTTTCTACATTCTCTCTAATACTTCACCGAACAGCCATACGACTTTGTCGTACTGGTTACAACTTCTTTTCCAGCAAGAAGTGCATCAAGTGCTTGCGCTACGTAGTTCACCGTTGCTTTTTTTCCGCCGCCTGCTGAGCGATCATCATCTATTGCACCTTGATAACGGAGGATTCCGTCTTTATCGATGACGAACATGTGCGGAGTTGTCTTAGCATCATAAAGATGACCGACCGTGCGGTCCCCATCCATTAAATTTGCAGTCGCATGTGAATGCCACTTCGCAAGTATCTCTTTACTCTGCCCAGCATTGTATGCTTCGGAGTTATCCGGACGGGTGGAATTGATCGTCAGCCATACAACATCTTGGGCAGTATATTTCTGTTGCAATGATGGCATGTTCCCATTTTCGTAATGTCCTTTGACGAAGGGACAGCCTTCATTGATCCACTCGAGAACAACGATCTTGCCTTTGAAATCAGAAAGCTTGACAGGTTTACCATCTACGTCATTCAAGGTGAAGCTCGGAGCAGCTTTGCCCGTGAGGGGAGGATCGGCACTAACAATTGCAGGTGCGAAAAAAAGCATAGTCAAAAATATATTCAGAAAAAAAGCGATCATTTTCATAATTGCAGATCATTTGTAAAAAAGATTAAACGGATGATCGGCCGCCTTGTTTCTGAAGATTCTTAATTCCTGACCGGAATATTCACTTCGTACCCGCTTGTTCCGATAAGAATTAATCCTTTTATTTCGGAGAGCTTCGAAGCCTTACTTTCAGGGGTTAGTGAAAGTGTAATACCGGTTTCCCCTATGACAATATTTGCATGGTCGGCGACAAATCCTTCGATCACATCGGGAAAGAAATCAGTGATCGTGCCCGGAGCCATTTCTAAAAATTTCATAAAGACCGAAAGCTTTCCATTTACTTCGGTAACCGTTGTTCCGACCTTATCTAAATTAAATCCTTCTCCCGGCTGAGGAAGCCTTGCCGTCCAGCGATCAAGCAATCTTTGATTTTCTTTCCGCTGAGGAGGGCTGATCGTATCGGATCTGAACTCAAGTGTAGCTTCGCCGGGCAAACAAACTTCTTTGCAGGCAAGCCAAGTGAGCTTTACTTTGAACTGTGGCTGCGATCCTGCTCCCGGAGATACTTTTATTGGAAGCAAAAAAACAACTTCAGAATCGTAACCGAAAAGAACTTCATCACCGGTTTTATATTTATGCGGCGTTGGATATCGCAGCTCGCCGGAAGTATATCCATGTCCATCTGTTATTTTCGCTGTCATTGGCAAACCGGCATCGCCGGGGTTTTTCCAATAGGCATGCCATTGCGGCTCGAGATCCATTTTGATCCCAAGGGTAAAACCTTTGCCTGAAAGAATGTTGCCGGCGATAAGAGAAACATGCGAAACAGGTTTGCCTTTATATGTTTGGGAGAATAAAGGCATTGCCACGTTGTGGATAAGAAAAGATACAATAAAAACCCGGATAAAATACCGAAGCATGAATGTATATGAAAGAGAATTTAAAACTTTACGATTGTCATTTGTTTCGTCTGCGTGGTATTCTCTGTTACTATACGGTAAAAGTATTTGCCTGTTACCAGTGTCGAAGTGTTCCAATTTACCAAATGATCGCCCTGCTCGAGCGCCTCTGAGATAAGCGTTGCAATTTTTACTCCAAGAATATCGTAAACTTCCAGCGTAACCTGAGCATGGTGTCGTAAGCGGAATTCGATCGTTGTCATCGTATGTGCCGGATTAGGGAAATTCTGCAAAAGAGAAATATTATCCTGAAGATTTACCTTGCCGTCAACCGTAGATGTTGAAATATCGAACACACCTGCTATAGGTAAACTCGGATTGCGGTGGTTACTATCTCTATCGAATGGAATGCTGTTCGATGTGTTTCCTGTCGGCTCATGCGGTTTTGGAGGAAGTCCTGTCCATGAAAAATCCGGAATGGGAAATGCTTTTGCAAGGGTATAGATAATGCTTCCGCGAGTTGGATGAAAATTTCCGGCTGCGGCATTCAAAAATTCCGGTTCGGCAGAATTGATCAGGTTATCACTATAGAGTTGGGTTTGATTGCAGGACGGATTCGATGGACCGCATCCTGAACTTGGGTTGATACCAAGATCTTTTGATTTGCCGTTCCAAATAATATTGCCTCTGATCTTCACGTTATCATCTGCAAATGCCGGCTTTGGGCATGAAGCGTTAAACGCGATTGTAGTTGCCGGTCCGGCAATAGTGAAATGTGATGAAGTCGTTGCAGAATCAGACGTATTAAGAAAGACATTATTATAAACAAAAATATTTTTATTAGGGATCGGGGCGGCATCGCTATCGGCACGGTCGAGATACCATGTGCCCCATGCACCGGAATCAATACGCTCACGTGCAATATCAATATCAATAGACCGAGCGCGCCTGGCAAGTCCGAGGATCACGAGAGAATTATTTAATCCTGTCTGATAGAGAGTATTATGTGCAAAGAGAATATTATATCCTCCACTGCAGGAAAACCCTGCTGCATGAGTATGATGAATAATATTATTAAAACATTTAATATCATACACTTCATAATGAGCCCACGGCATCACCAAATTATCTATACCTCTGCCCGTATCCGGCGAGTAACAGGTTATACCGCCGCCATTTCCGGAAAATATGGTATTTTCCTGAATTGAAAAATATGCTGTGCCGCCCCGCAGGAGTATTCCGCTTTCTCCGTAATTATGGATCGAAGAATTCTTAATATGTCCGTATTGCGATGCATAGAGATCAATTGCACTGCCCGATGTTTTGTCAAACTCTAGATGCTCGAGATACGTATGCTGGCATTGGTAAAAACCGGCTCCGAGAAAAGCAGTATCACTTGAAGTAGAATCAGAACCGGTGAATGTACAATGACGAAGAAGTATATGGTCACATGCCCTGAAATTTATTGCATAGGATCCCTGGCTTGCACCGGAATGTGTAATGTGAATACCGATCATGTAAAAATACTGGCAGGTTGTAACATCTATCGAAGGCAGGATGACGGCGCCTGTATCATCTGCCGCTTGAAAGATAACAGGGTTATCCGCCGTACCATAGACCGATTGAAATATTGTCGGAACGTCATCAGGAGAATATGTCCCCGGTGTCAGCCATATTATATATCCGGTATTATGCAAGGTCTGAGGAATTTGCGCCCATGCTTTCGTAACAGATTTAAGAGCTAAAGCGCGGGTAGAACCCCTATTGGGCAGATCAAGACCGTGTACGGGATCAACCCATATCTCTTTTAGAGTCGGGTTGCCTATATCATAATCATCATCTGCGCGCGCAGAGTTAGATAATGCTAAAGAGCTCAGTAGTAAGAATATATATACTGTGTGTTTCGTAAAGATTTTCATAGTTTTCTCCTCATAGACAAATTTGTGAGACTATCTCACATTGCGTTTCTTGCCGCAATAAAATACACAACATCAACACCCCAAGTGGCAGCCGTAGTAATGAACGGGATTAAAAATACGGTTATTTAGGGAGAATAGTTCATAATAATATAAAGAGCCTGATTCCAGCGCTCTACACAGTGTAATCAGTATTTCAAAACCGAACAATCAATTTCACAAATACCGTAAATTTAGCGAAATAAAAACGTAACTTTTAGGGACTTCAAGTGTCTTTTAAATAGGGTTATTAATGAACATCTTTATACGCGTCTTTAATTAGAGGCATAAAGATAGTATATTTGTATAAACCTATTGAGGAGTATTCTATGAAAATCATCATCACATTCTTTTTCGCAGCATTTTTTGCAGGCGCAAGTCTTGCCCAGAATCAAATCGAGAATCAACCCGGGCAATCTCAAGAAGGAGTTCAGGGATGGATAAGGCAAAATAGCGGAGTAACGAATGATATCGTTAGCATCCAGTTTCTAAATAAAGATACTGGCTGGGCAGGTTCAAATTATACGACTGACGGAGGGAATACTTGGAGGACGTATCAAAACGGAAGGTTTGTATTTCAATTCCTTGATCGGTTGCATGGCTGGGCACATAGTACTAAAGGCCGTGCATGGATCTCAGCTACTACGGACGGTGGAGAAACTTGGAATGATTATGCAGCAGGGCGCGATGTTGACATAGTCCATTTTACCACACCAAATCGAGGATTCTTGTATGGCCCTCAACACGTCTCCAAAACATACGACGGCGGTAAAACATGGATTGCAGATACAACTTTTATGGGGTCTGATAGAATCCGAGCTTTCGCTTCGTATGACTCTCTCACCATCATTGCCGTCGGTTCTGGATTATTTGATCCTGTTCCGCGAGAATTCGCAGCAAGTATCTTTTTGACAACTGACGGTGGAGATTCCTGGCGTTATCCTTGCAGACAGTATTTCGATAAGACGGCATTTGACGATATTGTATTTCTCGATACGAATACCATTATGGTAGTCGGAAACTATTTTGGTAGTACAAAAGCCATATTCAAAAGCATAAACCTCGGATATAGTTTCACCGCGTCTTTGTTGGGTGATTCAGAAGAAACTCCAATGACTTCAATTACAGCTTCGAACAAGAATAATATTAGTGTAGCCGGTGGAGTAGGGAAAATTTTCAGATCTACAAATAGTGGTGCAACGTGGGCACGGCAATACACCGGAGTTCCTAACGATCTTTATGATATAACATTTGCCGATAGCATTAATGGATGGGCAGTTGGAACGGGAGGCACTATTCTTCATACATATAATGGAGGGTATTCTTGGGTAAACCCTCCTGCGACTGATTCCTTACACATTTCAACTATCCCAAATCCGAGCAATTCAACAGTATCGATTAATTATTCTCTTCCCCTAGCTCAACACGTAAGCATTGCACTTTATGATATTGCAGGCCATGTTCTCCTTTCACCATTTACGAATAAAATTCAAACAGAAGGACAACACACTATGCCCATTGATGTTCATTCGATTCCTTCTGGTACATATATCCTATCAATACAAACGGAACAGTATAGATCGGTTATTAACTGTTTAATCACCCATTGATTTTAACGGAATATACCTATGAAAAGCATTATTATTTTATTAAAGCACCTTGTGCTTCTCGTATCGTTTTCTTTATTTTTTGTCTTTCCTCGGCTCTCATCCTCTCAGATGGTAGTATCGAAAGGTTGGGAAAATTTGGATTCAATTCGATTTGAAGCTTATGACAGCTTTTTCCCCGATCAAGGCTGGCCTACCACAAATGGTGCCCCTCCGAAGGAAAGCCCGACAAGAGTACAACGTTTAATGGATTCACTAGGAATTAATGTTGTATTTACATACAGCGCCATTGCCGCTAACCAAGCCCCGTTCGGTGGGAGACGCAAAGGTTATGATGCCTATCCTCTTGATTTTACATCCGGGAGTATAGGTTTGCAGGATATCGGTGAAAAACTAAAACAAAGAATTTATTACCCTTCTCCTGAAAAAATTGATTTAGCCAAATGACGGAGGATATCGGTGGCGATACATTGATACAGTGCAATATTCCTGGCATAATAATACATTAGATTCAAACGATATCTCACCTTTTGCCAAGTTCGACAAGAACACAAATTTGGTTCAGGAAAAATATTTCTCACGAATGGATAATGCAGCCGGTGATTCTATGCAAAGTGGGAATGAAGTTGTGACAAGAAAGATAGAGCATGTAAAATAAAAATTATTCATCAACAAACACCTATGTGGATAAAATGTTGATAAAAACACGGTTTGAGCACCTTGACACATGATGAAAAATTTCGTATATTTGCAGGATGAAATTCAACCCAAATTCTAAAACCAAAGAGTCGGCAAAAGCCGACTCTTTGGTTTTAAAGGGAAAGGGGTGGTGTGCACAATTATAATGTTGATATTTATAGGGTTACAGAGGCAGATTTATACTCTGAAATATTTAACCCACATTACTTCGTAACCAAAATCATTTTATTCCAGAGGCTGCTTCCTGATTTCGTATCGAGTCTGTAATAGTATACTCCGCTTGCCACAGGAAGTCCCTTATCATCGGTACCATCCCAGAAGATATTTTGTTCACCTGCTTGCTGAGTTTGGTGGTCAATGAGCGTACGAACGACGGCGCCGGATACCGAAACAAATTTCAGTGTTACTTCATCGGGATTCGGTAGTTCGTATCGGATTCGGGCACTTCCTGTTGCTGCACTGCCGGCAAAGAAAGGGTTCGGAAAGCTCTGGTCTAAGCGCAGTGCAGATGCTGCACCATAGCGGACTTCCACGATATTCGATAAATGGGTTGAGCCATCAAGATCAACTTGTTCAAGGCGATAGATATAATATCCGTCATCATGTTTCGGATCGAAATAGTTGTACGAAATTTCCGTATTTGAATTTCCTGCTCCCGGAATAAAACTTAGCTCTTCGAATGTCGCATAATTATAACTGCGTTCTACTTTGAAGCCCGAGTTACTTCGCTCGCTATCTGTTTTCCAATCGAGCTTTGTGCCGGTAATTGTTTTCGTAGCGCTTAGTCCCGTAAGTTCGACGGGAAGAATATTGACGTTGCCTTCCCAAATGCTTCTGCCATGCGTTCCGACTCGGATCGTTGTCTTATTCGCATGTACCTGGACATCCCAGCACGGAGCAAGTCCTAAACCTGAACCCGCTATTGACCAGGTAACTCCTGCATCGCGCGTATAATAAATTCCGTTATCAGTTGCCGCATACCATACCGTTGAAGGACTGGTAGAGTCAAGCGCCACACAATTCACCGGCACACCCGGAAGTTTTGCTGTAGTCCCCGAAACATTTGTCCACGAAGTTCCGGAATTTGTGGTGCGCATAACACGCACTGCATTTCCATACGATTCAAATGCTGCAAGTGCCCACGCTGCATCGGTTGGATGGCAGACGATCGAACGGACAGTACTTCCCGGTAATCCTGTAGATTTATCAGCCCAATTCGAACCGCCATCGGTAGTAAGTCTGATCTTTCCGCCTTGATATCCCGTCCAAAAGTGTTGGTTATTGGCAGGCGATAAACCGATGGATTCGATTAAATAGGTATAATTATTGAGCACCAGTGTTGGAGAGATCGCATTCCATGAACTACCGCCATTGACACTTTGCCAAAGACGCTGCCTTCCGGTAAAGAGTGTCGAACTGTTTTTCGGTGCCATAGCAAATGGCGTTTCCCAATCCGAAGGCTCGAAATTCGCATTTCCCTGTACAAAAGCAGGATCGTCGATCGAAGTAAAATTTCCGCCTCCGTTTGTTGATTTAAATAGATCGCCGACCGGACCCTCAGCATAGATCGTATTTGAATTACTCGGATCGACAATAGGCTGGAACCCATCGCCACCAAAGATCTGCGACGGTGATTGACCTGAAGTCACTTTCCAGGTTCCTTGATCCTGAGCTCCGGCATAGGTTTTTAAGAAATCATTCTTATCAAGACCTATATGGTAAAAGCGCATGGTTTCCATTCCGGCAGAACGGTATGTCCATGTTTGCCCCGCATCAATAGAGCGATAGACTCCGCCATCTGTTCCAGTATAGACTCTGCGCGAATTGGTAGGGTCGATAGCAATTGATTGATTATCAACATGGACGTTATGGGTGCCGCTATAATCACTGTAGGCAGTCCATGAGTTGCCGCTATTGAAAGAATAATACGCTTCGACCCCTCCGATATAAAGCGTATCGTTTGGTGTTGTCGTAGGCGCGATGGCAAGATAAAGATCGTACCAACCCTGCGGACCGTTGCCGTTGGGATTAAAGATCGACGAAGGAACTGTTGCAACCTGATTGAATAGTACTCCGGAGTTTGTGGATAGATATAATCCCTGTAAATTTCCATCGGGTTTTGCCATCAGACAATAGACCTTTGTTTTATCACCGGAAGGAATTGCAAGAGCAGATTTACCAATAGTATTCCCTGCCGGTAAACCGCCTACAGATATCTTTATCCATGTTGCTCCGTCATCAAGTGATTTATATACTCCGCATTCTGTTGAAGTACCGCCAGGCTGATTTCCTTCGACAAAATACATCAGCAACTGATTGCCGATCTTTTGCGCGGAGATAATATCCCAGATAACTGCCGCAGCAGTAAATACTTTTGTGAATGTTACTCCGCCATTTGTTGAGCGGTACACACCTCGACCATTATCGTAGCTGCATGCAAAAACGATATTAGAATTGGTCGGATGAACAAGAACTTTATTTACGCCTCCGGTCAATGTTGCTGAAGCCATGCGGTTCCATGTCGATCCTGCATCAGTAGATTTATACAGCCCTGTACCCGGCAATCCGTCAGAGGCAACGGAGGGATCACCCGAGCCGACATAGATCGTATTTGGAGAAGATGGATCGACAGCTATAGAAGCTACGGCAAGATCGGGTATAACAAGATCGGTCAGCGGAGTCCATGACGATCCGGCATTCGTTGTTTTCCATACACCACCTGCAGCAGCTCCGGCATAGATCGTATTTCCATCTGTTGGATGAAAGGCTAATGCCTTCGTGCATCCTCCCGTATTTACCGGTCCGACATTTACCCATGCTGCCGAAAAAACGGGAAGCTTGCTGCCTGATACTTTATCCGCGATCATCGCATCGCGGAACAGATCGGATTGCGACTGCCCGAAAGCTTCGATACGTGTTTGCCGCTCATAGATACCATTAAGTCCGGAAGTGTGCTGCATATCCGAAAGCAGTCTGGCAAAAGGCTTTGTCTTGCGGATAGCTTCGGGAATGGAATTGATCCCTTTATATACACCAATTTCATTTGGCACGGTAACGGCTGATTTCAAAAGCTCATTTTCCGAAGACTCGGTTTGCTGCGCAAAAACGGATGGCGCATAAAGAAAAGAAAGTCCAATGCATGAAAGCGCAGCGAAGATGTAAAAACGTGACATAATATTACTATGTTCTGTTATAATGTACTAAATCCGATGTGGGCAAGCTAATAGTAAATTCAATTATAGACTATTTAAGTTTCAGGAAAGTGAGGAGTACGGCCTGCTTTGTCATTCCGAACGGAGTTTCGCTCCCCAAGAGCGAAAAGGAGAGAGAAATCTATTAATAAGAATAGATCCTTTAAATTCCCAATAGGGAGAAGAAATAATGACTTATTCTTATTATATAGATTTCTCTCTACGTCTCCCGCTCCTTCGTCGCGGCAGACTCCGTTCGAAATGACTGCATTTGATTTTTTCATAACTTAGTCTTACAAAATATAAGCACCATTATGCCGGCAACACGTAAAGACCATTCATCATCTGGGCAGGAAATTTTGCTGCGCTATCTGCGGAGAAAATCCTTTATCTGAGGTTCAAGAAATGAATCAACAGATAATGGTCCAAAGCCATTGAATACAGAGAGAACTTTCATATTTTTATCAAGAAGCACATACGTCGGATAACCATTGATACCTATTTCTTTCATTTTAGTTTTATCAGTAAAGAGCATAGGAAAATCTATATGGTATCTTGATGCGTATCGTAAAAAAATATCTTTTTCCTTTTTATCAAATGGATCAATACCCCATATTCTCAAACCACTATCCTGATATTTTTTGAAAAGATTCACAATAAAAGGAATAGACTGCCTGCAGGGCTCACAAGCCATATAACTAAAATCCAAGAGTGTTAATTTCGAATGAAATTCCGAAATATCTATATCTTCCCCGGCAATTGTCTGGTAACCGGCAGAAAGAAAAGTATCTCCTACTTGAATGAATTTTTGTTTCCCTGAATCTTGAAAAGGAGAGAAATCATCCTCAGCAACAAGTGTATAATTAGAGTCGCGAAGTAGATGATGGAGGTAATCATGTATTCTCTTTGCAAGAAAGATATCGAAAAAATCAGAATACACAGCCTGTCGATTTTTTTCCTGAAAAATCTGTACTTCTCCATCACGCCAAATTTTATTTTCAAAGGTCATTTTATTATTATCTTCCAATGAAAAAATAAAAGATGTTTCAGTGGAGTCTGCATTGTGACCCTTCAGTTTATTTGTTTTCAGTATCTTAACAAAAGCATTGCGATTAATAATTGTGTCGGAAAAAAGTGTGTCCGTAGAAAGTGTTTTCTTGATTATTGAACCAGGGATACCAAATGTAAAGTTTGAGAGATCGTTGCTTACTTCATCCCTGTATTCGCCGGGAGTCATTCTCTTCCATGTGATGACCTTCTTCTTGTGCCAGACGGTGTGAGCGGTATCATTTGAATATATCTCATCAACACCCAATTCCGGGATATGTATCCAAAGAGCATATTTATTAGAATCGGTTTCTGATCGAGTGTATTCAAGTTGGTATAAATCTTTGCGGGAATTGGATTTGTAAAATGGTTTTTTATCCAATTCATACGAAATTTTACCGGATTTTATTTTTGTTATTTTTTGTAAAAATTTTTTGTATTGCCGCTCAGGATTTTTTCCATTCGAGAATGCATATCCTCTGCTTAATAAAAGCAGAAAAAATACCGCAAACATCCTGATTATATGCATTTAATCTTATTAAATTTACACAAAAAACAAAAACATTTTTTTATTAAGTTCCGATACTTTTTAAAAGCTATGCACTTAACTCCATGTTCAAATTACCATGTAGTAACATTTACCAAATCGAAGTGAAATTATTTGCAAAACCAATACCTTTAACTTAAACGTTTATCTATGATACTACTATGCGAAAACAGAACGAACAGCATTCATCCTCTGGGCAGGAAACCTTCGGAGAAGGATTTCATCCTGCTGATCGGTTCGCACCGCTTGCTGAGAGGATGCGTCCGAAAACACTTCACGATATCGTCGGGCAGAAGCATCTCATTGGCGAAGGCAAGCCCCTTGAGCAGATGTCACGCTCGGGAAATATTTATTCTATGATCCTTTGGGGACCACCCGGAACAGGGAAGACGACGATTGCCAGAGCATTAGCGCAAAATGCAGGCACAGCGTTCTATTCGTTATCCGCAGTTTCAAGCGGAGTAAAAGAATTGCGCGAAACGATAGACGAAGCTCGCCGATCGAATGCACGCAATAAAAAGCGCAGCATACTTTTCATAGACGAAATTCACCGCTTCTCAAAATCGCAACAGGACGCACTTCTTGGTGCAGTGGAAGACGGCACTATCACACTGATCGGAGCAACGACCGAAAATCCTTCATTCGAAGTTATTTCTCCGCTTCTATCACGAACACGGGTTTATGTTCTTGAATCACTTGGCGAAAGCGATCTTGAAGAAGTTTTGCAACGGACATTGAAGCAGGATGAAGAATTAAAAAACTTACAGATCACCTTTGAACCGGAAGCGAAAACAGCGCTCTTTGCATTATCCGGCGGAGATGTCCGCAAGATGCTTTCGGCACTTGAACTTGGAGTATCACTTACTGCTGCATCCGGAAAAGAAATTCATCTATCGCAGGAAATAGTTGAAAGTGCTTTCGGACGTAAAGCATCGCGATATGATAAAGGCGGCGAAATGCATTACGATATTATCAGCGCCTTTATCAAATCCATGCGCAACTCCGATCCCAATGCTGCGATCTACTGGCTTGCACGAATGATAGATGCCGGCGAAGATCCTGAATTTATCGCGCGGCGGATGGTGATTCTTGCTTCCGAAGATATCGGCAATGCCGATCCGATGGCGCTTGTACTTTCGACAAGCTGCTGGACGGCGATCCGTTCAGTCGGCTGGCCGGAATCGCAACTCATCTTTTCGCAGACGGCTGCCTATCTTGCCGCTGCGCCGAAATCCAATGCGGCAACAACTGCCATCGGCAAGGCAATGGAAGATATTAAAGCTCATCCCGATCTTCCCGTCCCTCTGCATATCCGCAATGCGCCGACAAAGCTCATGAAAGAACTTGGCTACGGCAAAGGCTACAAATATGCGCACTCCGAAGAAAACGCCCATGCCGAAATGAATTGCCTGCCCGAAGAATTAAAAGATAAAATCTATTACGATCCGACAGAATACGGAAAAGAAAAAGAAATTCGGGAAAGGTTGAAGGGATTGGAGCCGGAGAAGTATATATAACTACCGTATACTGATCATTTGGAACGAAAAAGAATGCCTCCTGTTACAAATTCTATCGAAACTCTATGCTATTAACTGAACCAAAACCGGCGACGATTGAAGACTACGAACGGTTGCCCGAAGGCGCACCCTATTAGCTTATCGGCGGAGAATTAATTATGAGCCCCAGCCCCCACCGTTTCATCAAGGGATTTTACGTAATCTTTTTCGTGAACTCGACGAATTTATAGAATCGAAAAAATCAGGAAGAATTTTCTTTGCGCCGCTTGATATTCAGCTCACCGATCACGATGTCTATCAACCTGGCATACTTTTCGTGTGCAAAGAGCGCGCACATCTTATCGGAAAAAAGAAATTCAATATCGTGCCCGATCTGGTAATCGAAATACTTTCTCCATCCAATGCCTATTATGATTTTACTCGCAAGAAAGAAATGTATTGCGAGCATGGCGTCTCGGAATACTGGATCGTTGATCCCGAAGCGGAAACAATCGAGATCATGATCAAAGACGGCGAATTCTACCGAACTGAATCCATGGTCCGCAAAACAGGAAAATTAGAATCTCCCATGTTTCCAGGCTTCTCCATGAAGGTTGAAGATGTTTTTGCATTTTGAACTAATGCATCGTTGTTCTGAGTTGCTCAATGGACTCCTATTTAATTCACCCAACTTAACTTAGAATTTTTGCTTTCTGTTTTTCAAATTCCTCTTGGCTAAGTATATTTTTCTCTTTTAATGTTGCTATTCTTTCCAACTGAGAAATAACGTCGTGGTGTGATTTTGTATTTGCGGATTGTATTTCATCAAAGAAACCAACAGTAAAGATTGCTGCTGGTAATGTTAGAAAACCAATGCAAGTAATACTAATAATCGAGCCTAAAATTTTACCGAGAGTTGTAATAGGGAAGATATCTCCGTATCCTGTGGTGGTAAGGGTTACCACTCCCCACCATAAGGTTGCTGGAATACTTGAAAATACTTTTGGTTGTGCATCGTGCTCTACATAAAACATGATAGACGAAGTTATTATCAAGACCACGGCAATAAGGAAAAAAGCTGTCACTAAATCTGTTTTTCGCTTTTTCAAAACTCTTAGAATCATCGAAAGTGACTTTGCGTACGTGGGAAGTTGCAAAAGTCTAAAGATTCTGAGAAGTCTTACGACTCTGATAAATCGAAGATCGACCGAAGTAAAGGTACGAAAATAAAATGGTAGGATAGCAAGAAGATCTATAAGGGCAAACCAAGAACCCATATAACGCAGCCTTCCAAAAAAAGGATGTCTATATTTTTCCTCCTCTACAGCACACCACAACCCGAGAATATATTCTATTGTAAAAACACCGACAGTAAATAATTCAAACCCATGAAGATAATCGTAATATTCATCACGGAAGTTTTCAACAGTTGCAAGCATAATAGAAATTATGCTCAGAAAAATCAATACAGTAATAAAAACCCTAAAAGTAAGTTCAACTTTTTTATTAGGATGCTTATCGTGAATTATTAAAAAAACTTGTCTTCTAATGCTATTTTTTTTCATTTCGTCTCTAATTTATCTTTAATATCAGGGTCTGGAATAATTGATTTCTTCCGTACTGACCTTACCATAAACCGGAGAATAACGAAGGCTGCAATAAAGAGCCAATAGAATTCTAAAAGCGTCGGATTTTGGAAGAGTGCAAGAAGGAGAGTTCCAAAGATCAACCAGAAAGTAATTCCGAGTTTGTAATGTTTGACTTCATTCGTGACTCCAGGAGTTTGAATGGAATTGGAAATTTCATGAGGTCCTTCGTAAATAGGTCCGGTAAGTCTGGTCCGTTGTGAAATGCCTGTACCAGGAATTCCTGTGCCAATATACGTGCCATTCTTTCCGAATGTAATATGTGCCCCCCTTATTCCTACGGAAGTGGTTATGCCTCGTTTTCCGATGTTAATTTTGATGCCGGGAAATACCTTGAAGGATCTTCGGAATCTTATAGACATTCTTCGCTTGCCTTGAATAAGTTATATTGGTAATTCTGTTTTACAAAGATACGAACATTCGGAAGCATTAGTGGCTTTAGGTCTTTCCCACTCGTTATGTTAGAGGCTGGTGACATTTCACTTGCATAAACGGTTACAAATCCTGAGAAATACCGTATTAAAATCTGTGAAGCAATTTCTATTATCATTACTTTCGGTTTTCATCTTCTGCGGCATGCTTCGGGCACAGCCGATGGATGAGCGTACCTTTGCCAACCAATACCAAATCGCACGAGTATATGAAGAGACACGGGATCTCACGAATGCTGTAAGGATTTATAAGGAATTACATAATGCCCGACCCGATATGGTAGAAATATCGGATGGATTATTCCGAAGCCTTTATGCGCTGAAGCGTTATGCCGAGGCTGATACGCTAATGAATCAGCGTCTATCGAGGGAGCCTGAGACCTTCGATCTGTATTTGAATGTTGCCAGAGTCCGCTCACGATTGAATAAAAAATCCGAGGCGCTTGATGCCTTTGCTCATGCTGAAAAATTGATCAAGGGCATGGGTTCTTTTTCGAGTTCGATCCTCACTGCACAGACAATGATGGATGCCGGATATCAGGAAGAAACCCTGGCAATGCTTATCAGGCGGCGTAAGAATTCCGAAGAAAGCGATCAATTCACCCGAGAGATCGCTGCACTATATTTCAAACTTAGTAAATATGATGAAGGGACGAAAGAATATCTTGCAATGCTTCATACGAATGAGCAGGAGCTTTCCTACATCGAGCAAGGTATTTCGCGCTTCACTGCCGATTCATCTGTGCGACGTCAGATCATCAGAGTTGTAACGTCGCATATAGATATTGATAAAGCAACACCGGCAGAGCTTCGCTTATTAGGCTGGTGCTATGGTGAACTGAAAAATTATAAGGGTGCACTGCAAATATTTTTGAAGCTCGATAATCTCGGAGTGAAAAATTCCTCGGCAAGCGCAGGAGGGTATGAGCTATACCAATTTGCCGAACGCATCCGCAATGAAGGTGCGCTTGATGTTGCCGTAATGGCATATTCTGAGGCGATCAAACGTTTCCGCGACGGAGCCGGAAATGATCCACAAAGAAAATATTTTGTTTCGATGGCAGAGCTTGGCGCATTAAAAACGAAAGAAGCATATTTCAGATCATTGCCCGATACTCCGCATGATTCACTTGAGCGACTGGTTTCGGATTATCAGAATTATGCTTCGGCACAATTGCAGACCGATCTTGCCTTCGATGCATTGCTGCATGCCGGAGAACTATCATTTAAGGTGCTTCATAATTATCCGACTGCACAGTATGTTTACGAAAATATTTTAACCAGGTCTCAATCATATACTGAAAAAACCCGCGATGCATATTTTGCACTTGAAGAAATTGCCTTAGCACAAGGTGACCTTGTTACCGCAGGTTTACGATTGAATAATATATCTGCCATCATTGCCAAACGGAGAAGGCCTGATGATCTCGAAACCGCAAAACATGTTATGCTTGAACAGGCAAAGATAGATTATTTTATCGGCAACTTCGATTCATCGATCGCGAAGCTTGATTCTATCATAACAGATGCCAACAGTGATTTCGCAAACGATGCAATTGCCTTGCATTCGCTGATCTCAGAAAATGGCAGTAACAATGCTGCTCTCAAACTTTTCGCAAAAGCCGAATTGCAATCATTGGGTAAAGATAAGAATGCTGCTCTTTCGGCATATCGCTCAATACCGGAAACATATCCTTCCGCTACAATTGCCGATGAATCCGTCTTACGGGCAGTCGATATTCTTCTTCAATTAAAAAAGCCGAGCGATGCTCTCGCTATGCTGCAAAATATGCAGGAAAAAATGATGACAAGCCCACTCCTTGATAAAGCGGCATTTCGTGAAGCCGAAATTATTGAAGTGATCATGAAAGATAAACCTAAAGCGCAGCGAATGTATGAAGATTTTCTGGAGCGTTTCCCGAAATCCTCACTTACAACAGATGCAAGAAAGAGAGCAAGAGCTTTACGAGGAGACTCGTTTTAATATTAGAGGGCCACATAGGCTAAAGCCTGCGCCTGCCAGTTCTGATTTGATCAGAATCTTGCAATAAAAATAGCCTTCGGCTCAATAATAGATTGCGTTGCAACATGATCATTGGCATCGCGGGTGAAGGTCCACCTCGCAAGAAGATTCAGAACAAGAAATTTAAATGGCTGAAAACTTAACCGTGCCGAGGCTAACGTATTTTGATCGAAGCCAAAGTAATCTCTGGGACCATCAATATTACTGCGGATATAATTTATTGCACCGAAAAATTTCCACCAGATATTCGGGAATGTAAAACTTATCTCCATCAGATCGGCATGACGAAGATTATCAAGATGAGCATAGTTTATTCCGATCTGGATCTTATCACTTAAATTAATAAAGCCGCCGAACTTAAAACCATTTCCCTCAGCACTTGCAGTATCGGTAAGGCGCGTAGCTTTCGTAATGTAACTAAGCGTATCGATATCATCGTGAAATCGCTCTCGCTCATAAAATGAATTATAATAATTCGGAAGAAAATGGTTCTTGAAAAGATACCGCTCAAGACGTAAGTCGACGAAGGTGGATGAGTCAAGAAAAAAACTAGACCTGGCTCCGAAAACGAAGCCTTCGTTAAAATCAATAATTTTTATATAATCTCCGTAAACTCTTCCTTCGAGGTTATCACTTTTCCAGACCATAACAGAAGCATCAACGCCGTAGATTTTCAGAGGAGATCCGACTTTTGCATAATCTTTTACGATGGCAACAGAGTCTCGAAGTTTTTTATCATCTGTTGGCACATGAAAAACCTGAACCCAAGGAGCATGATTAGGAACAATGCGAACAGCATTCGAATCGAGATCGTATGAAGCTGTTGCGCCGAATTCGATATTTTTAAAAAACCAGGTTCTGCCTAGTACGGGAGCAATTTGAAACGGCCGGATAAATCCCCTGGCGGCAATCAGACTTTTATTAAGGAGAACGTCACTCGTAAATCCCTCGCCGCCAAAAAGACCCAGATCTATTCTTCCGATAAGACCAATGCGGCGATTATCATAGGAAGAGTTATTTGAATAATTATCGACGATCGTACCATGGCCAAGTGTGACGCTGTTTAATCCGCCAATGCGAGCATAAAGATCTTCGCCGGGATGACCGATGCGGATATAACTGATCCAGCGAATTGCGTCATACCAATCGTCGAAATCTTCCTTCCGGAGTTTTCCGTCACTTCCAATTCTGATGTATCCGTCAATTCCGACACCAAGAGTTTTCCATAACTCAAACTGCGTACCGGCATTAAGAAGCAGAAAGGGCTTGCCCTGAAAAATACTTGCTCCTATTCCGCCGCCGATGCCGTTATATTTCTGGCTCGGATCGGATGATGCATGAGCCAGATCGGCAAGGTTCTGAGCAGAACTTATGCCGACAATACAAAAAAAGAATATGGGGAAAAGAAATTTCTTCATTATAAAAACATCGCACGAACAAGTACAACACTAATTATCACACTTATAATATCGGCGAAAATTCCCGATAATGGCGCATGACGTGCCTTCTTGACTCCGACCGAGCCGAAATAGACTGCCAATACATAGAACGTTGTCTCATGGCTGCCCATCATAACTGCTGAAAGCCTGCCAATGAAGGAATCTGCTCCGTACGTTTTTACTAAATCTGTCATCAAACCTAACGAACCTGATCCGGATAAATTTCGGATCACGGCAAGCGGAAATACTTCGCTTGGAATGCCGATGGCATTTGTAAGGGGAGAAAGAGCCGATGTCAGAATATCCATCGCTCCGCTTGCACGGAACATTCCAATGGCGCAAAGCATAGCAACCAGATAGGGAATGATACGAACAGCAGTAGTGAATCCTTCCTTTGCTCCTTCAACGAACTCCTCATATACTTTAACGTTTCGGAATGCGCCGACTGTGACAATCACTAGGATTACCAGCGGCACTGCAAGAGTAGAAAGTATTTTGAGGAGTTCAATCATTCGTCGGTTTTATCGGAAAAAAACGTTGAATGAATCGGTTGAATAGCACAGCACATGTCAGAGCGACGAGTGTTGCAATGAATGTGGGAATAATAATATCCGAAGGTGTTTTTGATCCGAGTGAAAGTCTGATAGCGATCACTGTTGCAGGGATGAGAGTGATCGCACTGGTATTGATCGTCAGGAACATACACATCGCATTTGTGGCTGTACCGGCATTCGGATTCAGCTTATTCAATTCTTCCATTGCCTTCAAGCCCAGCGGTGTTGCAGCATTCGAAAGCCCTAAGAAGTTTGCTGCCATGTTCGAAAGCATCGCTCCCATAGCAGGATGCTCCGGCGGCACATCCGGGAAGAGCCGCACCATCAATGGCTTTGCCATTTTGGCAAGTAGAGTGATAAGCCCTGCCGCTTCTGCGATCTTCATAATGCCAAGCCAAAGCGCCATGATCCCAATCAGGCCTAGAGCTATGGTGACTGCTGTTTCAGCGCTTTTAAGCAAGCCGTCATTTGCTACTTTTGCCAGTATACGGAATTTAACTGGTTCAGGAGTTAGCATTACAGAGCCAACTGTGGAATCCTGAATTAGATATATTGCTCCGGCTATTTTTTTCTCTTCTCCCTGAGAGTTTGCCATGTCCTTCCAGATTATCGGAGCATCGCTCGGAAAAATAAACGACGAAGTTCCGATTATGTGACCGGCTGATTTTGAATGAGCGATAATATCAATACTGACAATGACGGTATCATTTTTAAGATCTTTTAATTCATCTGAAGAATAGAAATGGAGGAGATTATTTTTTGTGATGAAAGCATTAGTGGTGTAATGATCCGGGCTTGTTGCTTTTAAACCATTTTGGGAAATTTGGAAAGGGATAGCTTTTCCGTTTCGAAAGCGGTCCTGTGACAGTTCGGAAATATCCCGACCCGTCGCAACAGCGATCGCAATGACGATAAGTCCGAGCCAGATCCAATTAAGCATAAGACGAAATTACGAAGAAATATTCTCCCTTCATGTCATTCTGAACGGAGTCCATGTCGCGTCAGCGATATGGACGTAGTGAAGAATCCCTTGAGGAATAGTAGAAAGCAGCTCTCCGCAAGACCTCAAGGGATCCTTCGCTTCGCTCAGAATGACAATATTAATCTTTTTTCCAAACAGGAGTAAGCGTATACCCCTTCTTCTTCAATAAATTTATCACACCTTCATCGCCGGGCAGATGCAAAGCGCCAACAGCAGTGAAGAGAGTTTTCTTTTGTATGATAGAATCGATACGATCTGCCATGCGATGATTCCGATCCGTTATTAGCGCGGCGTTGAATGTATTGGAAAGATCTTCTTTTTTATAGAACGTATATATTGCATCAAGATCACCGCGTGCATAAATATCGACTAAATCTTCGAGTGACTGTTCGGGCTTCGTTGTATCAGGTTCAATGAGTTCTAAGATCATCTTCGCCTGTTCTTTCAAGGGAATGAGGTCAAGCGCTTTGATCTGTTCTTCGATCGTTTCGATACCGATAATTTCTTTTTTCCTGTTCTGTGCTTTCTTCATCAGATATTCATCAAGGAAATCCGAAGAATCCTGAGACATTGACATGCTCTCTTGCATTCCCATCAGAAACATCGGCTTTATTGTCTTAAACATTGCTAAAGCCACATGCATAGAATCGCTGACGAATTTATCGAGCTTCGCATATTGCTCAGGCGTCATCAGCATATCGAGCGTCGTATCGCCCGGCATCGTTACATATTTCATCATTCCGAAAATATCTACATCGCCAAGTTTATCCATGTTGATCTCCATTCCGAAAGCATTGCATTTTGCAATATATGATCCAGCAAGCTTTGAAAATCTAAATGCACGTTCATCGAATGAATGCACCGTAGCGTAAAGATAGGAAGGTTTTTTTAATCCGTTGCCGGAGATCTCCCATAACAAAGAAGATTTTGGATGAGCAAAAGAAGAATGACTTGTAAGAAAAATCATCAGCAATGTCATTGCGAGGAGGCGCGCAGCAACGACGAAGCAATTCCCCGAAGTATAAAATTGAGCTTCACTTTTTAACCTCAGGGGATTGCCGCGACGAGCCGAAGCCTTCCTCGCGATGACACTATCGAATAACATGCAATTTTATAATGATTTTTTCACAAATCCCATCACCAGCCCATCTCCAACAGGCACAACACAGCTGAACATGGATTTCTCGGATGCAAAAGTTTCGTTGAACTCACGTACTGCATTCACGCTGATAAAATCCGGATCGGTTTCAGGAACGTGCTCCAGAAGCTTTCCGAAGGCAAAGGCATTATCTCCTGCTATGATACCGCCGTCCTTAATGAGACGCAGTGATTCTTTAAGATAATGTTTGTAATTAATCTTATCAGCATCGATCATAATAAAATCGAAAATGCCGTCTTGCATTGCTTTCATGTTATCGAGTGCGGGACCTTGCATGAGCGAAATATTTTCCAAACCCAGATGCTTAAAATTCGCATGAGCAACCTTTGCATGAAGCGGCTCGAATTCGAGCGTAACGACTTCACCTGCTGCTCCGATGGCTTTTGACATGATGGCAGCACTATAACCAAAGAGCGTGCCTATATCCAAAACACGCCTTGCTTTAATTGCTTTTAAGAAAAAACCGATGAACTTCGCCTGCTCTTCCGATATCATGATCATCGGTACTCCGGCTTCAGCAGCACGTTTTTGCATAAGCTCAAGGAGCGTTGCCTCTTCGGTAGCGAAATGCTCGACGATATAATTATATGTTTGTTCGGTAAGTGGTGTACCCTTCATAAAGATTACGAATTTGAAATTACGAATGACATACAACAAAAAGAGTGTCGAAGTTAATTCGCCGGATAAGCAGAAACAATTTGCTGTCGATGGCGTTATAGTTGCATTGACATTCTCTAAAAATTATGCAACACCCAAATCGTTTCTCCTTCCTTTTTATTTTCGTCGCCCTTCTGATTTCATCATGCACGGAAAGAGCTTCGATGCCTGGCAAGGCATTTGAAGGCAAGATCGTGCAACAAATATCCGTTGATGCAGCCGGATTCGCGCCGAAGATCGATACGCACGATACAACGTATACTGCGCCATCTCCATCTTCAGAATTGAAGATACCGGGGGGAATCGGACTTAATGCAACAATTACGATGTATGTTCGCGGCGATAAAGTGGCTTACGATATGGGTATATTGGGAGGAATGATCTCTTTCCGTTCAATTATTGATCGTAATAACAGAACGATGACTGTTCTTTCTCCGAATAAACATGCGTATGTTTCAAGTCTCCGATCTATTGATAAGATCCGGTCTAAAGTTGACGACTCGGTGAATGCTCATTCCGATCTTTTGGACTCGCTCGACCAGATGCTTCCGAAGCCAACCGGCGCAAAGCAAACGATCAACGGTCTTGAATGCGAACAATATAAAGGTACCTTCAAAGGAATGGATATGGATATGTGGATCACGCAAGACCCGCGTTTGAAATTCTACGATGTGATCCGGGATGCATTTTTAGGCAGAAACAGAACGGGCGAAGGCGGAATGGAAGAGATCATGGCACTCCTTAAACCAATAGCAGGTGAAGGCAAAGTACCGGTGAAAATGACGATCACCAAGGACGGAAAACCCTTCATCAAAAGCGAACTCAAAGAAATGACTGAACAGAAAATTGATGATGCGGTCTTTGAGATTCCGAAGGATTATGAAATAGTGAAACAGGACGCGAAGTAATTTATCGTGTCATTCTGAGCGATAGCGAAGAATCCCTTGATGATTGGAAGACTATTACTTGTTTACAAAACATCAAGGGATTCTTCATCACGCTTCGCTTCATTCAGAACGACAGTATAATTTACTTCTGCGGTAATTTCATCTTCACCTGCATTTTCCCTTCGCTTCGCAGAACAGTGAAGGTTACTACATCACCGACTTTCCTGTCATTGATTATACTATTGAGATCATCAAGTGACCGCACATGCTCTCCGTCAATGGCAGTAATGACATCGCCAACTTGTAATCCTGCAACTGTTGCAGGGGAATTTCGGTAAAGATTTGTAATCACCAGACCATCATCAGCCTGCACGTTGATATATTGTTTGATCTCTTCATCGAGCGTCTGCCCTATAAAACCCAGGCTTCCGAAATTGCGATTAACTTTTTTTCCTGAACGAAAATCTTCGATGATCGACTTTACTTTATTGATCGGAATTGCAAATCCTAAACCAATAGAGCCTGCTCCCTCGTTACTTTGTGCAGTTGATCTGATCACGGCATTAATGCCAACAACCTCTCCATTGCTGTTAAGAAGTGGTCCTCCGGAGTTTCCGCTTGATATTGCAGCGTCGGTTTGTATCATTCCGCGATAATTTTTTCCCTGCTCCATTCCAAGATTTACCCCGGTATTAGAAATTACTCCGACCGTTACCGTTGGTTTATCATTTAGCTTAAAAAGTCCGAATGGATTACCCATTGCGATAGCCCATTCACCTATTGCCAAGTCATCGGAGCTGCCAAGCGTAAGGAACGGAAGATTCTCGGCTTCGATCTTTAATAGTGCAACATCCTGAACCGGATCAGTAGCAACAAGTTTTGCATCATACTGCTTGCCGCCTGTGGTCGTGACAATGATCTTTGCTGCATTTCCTGCGACGTGATCGTTCGTTAAAATGTATCCATCAGAAGAGATGAGAAATCCTGAACCCAATCCTTCAACTTTATATTTTTGTGTTGCCGGTCCACGGCGCTGATTCCCAAAGAATTGGCGGAAGAACGGATCATCTCCGAAAGGATCGTATATCCTCTGTTCACGGATTTCCGTTACATTTATTCCGACCACTGCAGGACTTGCTTTTGCAACTGCGCGAGTGATGGCATTTCGGCGCGATGAAGTGATATTTTCATTTACGGAATCACGATCTGTGACATTTGCCGTACTGACAGTGTAGATATTGGCTTTATCAAGTACCGGATCGTTTTTATCGGCACAAGAATTAAGCGGCGTTACCAGTGAGATGAGGGCAAGAAGTTGTGAGGCAAATATCATATATTGATTTTGTAATAAGAATCTAAACATAAAAAAAATTACTGTATGTCATTGCGAGGAATCGCGAAGCGATGACGAAGCAATCCCCTGAGGTATGTTAGAAAGACTCATTTATCTTCAGAGGATTGCTTCGTCGGGCTAAAGCCCTTCTCGCAATGACACTAGTTTTCAAAATATTATTTCGGTTTCGCACTCATGACTATCTGCACAGCGAATAATCCGGGAAACATTCGTATCAACCAATGCGGCAAGGAGTATCCTGCCACATTCATCGTGCTGACGGAGTATCCAGCATTTTTCAGTAATGCAATTGCACTACGTTTTGTAAAGAAGCGCAGATGAGTCCTGTCAAGAATGCCGGATTCCGTATAGTCAAATCTGCCAAAGAGCAAACCGAAGCGAACACGCCAATTAGCTATATTTGGAACGCTTACAATGACCTGACCACCCAATTTCAGCAGCTCTTTTGCGTGGAGAAGAATACGTTCGGGTTGTCGCGTATGTTCCAAGACATCACCAAAAATTATCACATCGAAATTATGATATCCCTCATTTCTGAGTTGATCCACCCAGTCATTTTGCTCAATATCAATAAGAAGTGCAGCCTGAAGGCGCCCCCTGGCAATATGGAGGGCATCAATATCGGTATCTATTCCAATAACCTTGCACTGTTTACGATCTTTCAATGCCTTGCCCATGATTCCCGTATGACAGCCCACATCGAGGACGAACGCACCATGCGCGATCATATCCATTTCGATCCGGTGCACGTTTGCAGGATTATCGAGTTGTAACTCGAAATCGTAATGTTGTTTTTCACTCATACTTTTTCTGTTCGTAGTAATTCATATACGGGCTGAATATGCCGCGATAAAATAATTAGTAACATTACCAGCATGGAATAATGGAGTATAAGTTTGCTTCCAATGCATAAAAATCTGAAATTAAAAAAAAACGGGCTGCCATAAGCAGCTAACTCAAATATTATACATCCCAGTATTGCGACCAATGATTGAATATGAATGTGTTTCTTAAAAACTCCTGTTATAAAATACACGATGATCCAACATAAAAGAATTTCGGGTGCGATGAGCAGCGCAATAGCTGCGGCAGTTGCAAGTCCTCGTCCACCATGGAATTTCAGCCAGATCGGATAACAATGCCCTAAAATAATCGTAACAGCGACAAAAGGGATGATCTCACAATATCCGATCTTGCTTAAAATAACAAGTGGGATAATTCCTTTATGCATATCGAGGATAAGCACCGTAAAGCCCAGCCGTTTGTTATCGGTAACTTCGAATGCATTACGCGCTCCGATATTGCCTGATCCATTATGGCGCAGATCGATGCCATGTTTTTTCCGTACAAGCAGATAGGCAACCGGAATCGAGCCAATGAGATATCCTGCAACTGCAAAAAAAAATGTTTCCATTATTTCAAAGATACAATAAAATCTTCAGAGCTTATTATTTTCGGTAGGCGCAGGCTAAAGCCTTCACCTGCCATAGCGGCACTTTTTTAAAATAATTATGTCAACAAATATACAATCATATCTCGATCTTGCAACCCGCCTAGCACGCGAAGCGGGAATCTATGCACTCGCTGAACAAAAAAAAGGATTGCACATAGAACGAAAAACAAATCAGTTCGATCTTGTGACGAACGTTGATAAACATAATGAAACGTTTATTCAATCGGAAGTTGCAAAAGTATTTCCCGATCATGAATATCTTGGCGAAGAAGGCGCCAGCACAAAAACTTCGTCCGGAGTTCGCTGGGTTGTTGATCCCATAGACGGGACGATAAATTTTGCTCACGGACTTCCGATCTGGTGCGTTTCGATTGGAGTTGAAGTGAACGGTGTAATTGAATGCGGAGCAATTTTTGATGCAACTCGTGATGAGATGTTCACTGCTATCCATGGTGGAGGTGCTTTCTTAAACGGAAAAAATATTTATGTTTCAAAAATAACCGACCCCGGACTTTCACTTTTCGTCACCGGCTTTGCTTATAATATTGAGAAGAATGAAAATAAAACGATCGAACGCTTCAATGCTTTCTTAAAGCGAGGACTGCTTGTCCGTCGGCTGGGTAGTGCTGCACTTGATCTTTGTTATGTAGCAAGTGGAAGGTTCGATGGTTTCTTTGAAGCAAGCCTTTCCCCTTGGGATAGTGCGGCGGGAAGCCTTATTGTAACTGAAGCTGGAGGAAAGATCACTCACTATGACGGAACGGATTATTCTATCTATCGCAAAGGGATCATCGCGTCAAATACTTTGCAGCATGAGATGATGAGTGAGATAATAAATTCAGTGTGAAATATGTCATTCTTTACTGCGCTCAGAATGATAATTTAAAATCCTCTAAATCCAGTAATCCGCTAAATCCAGGTTCAGACAAAAAAAAGGGTCAGGCAATGCCTGACCCTTTCATAGGTAGAATAACAAAATGAATATTACATATTCATTTTCCAATTTACCGCTGAGGCAACTCCCAAGCCGAATATTCCGAGGAAGATCGCAGCGAAGATCATTCCGACAACGATATAAACTCCGATCAAAACGAGAATTGCGATCACCATGTAGGTGATAACTTTATCCGCAGGAGTTTTCATTGTATGTGGTAAGCCGAGATAGATCAGGTATAGACCGTACAATCCGAATAGTGAGCCGATCCAGCCAAGCGGGGGGAAGATCATCAGCAATCCTCCGACCCAAGCAGGCGTGTAGGAATAGGCAACAAGCTGCATTGCCCTTCCCATATTTTTTTCCGAACCGAAAGAAGGAGCAAGTGCATTGACTATCATGGCTGTCAACCAAACACCAAGTGAGCCGCCGATAAGTATCAGCATAGCATTATAAATACCCCACCTTATAGCAAAATCACCGTAATGCCCGGCTCCCCAAATAAATGCATGACCGATGAAAGCTACAATTGCATCGACAACCAAAAATGGAAGTACATAGCCCATATATATGGCTTTAGGGTCTGCACTCTCTGCGGCAATAACAGCCCATTCCGTTTTCGGCGTGACAATAATATTCTTTGCTCTATCAACGAGATTCATAGGATGATCCTCCGTATTAATGTGTGAAAAGTGACGAACGAGTGAACACGAAGTTAAGACATTTTTTGCTGCAATCAAAAAAAATGGGAAGATTTACAGACCTAGAGAAAAGTAGGGTCAGGTATTGTCTGACCCTACTTTCCGCATTTATATTTATTAGGGCAACGGAATGCCTTGCGCTGCATGGGGTTGCAACTATTTCGTATTCCTTTGATAGATAGCAAACACAGCATGTTGTGGGTCAGCGACGACTGCGAAGCGTCCCATATTCTCTATGTCCTGCGGTCCCATCATGACTGAGCCGCCATGGGTTTTGATCTTGGCAGCAGTTTCATCACAACTATCTACGAGAATATACGAAAGCCAATTTGGCGGAACAGGTCCCCACTCCGCTCTGATCTCTATCATTCCGCCGATAGCATCGGAGCCGTTCTTCCATTCAGTATAGTTTGGATCGCCGCCCGTTGTCCATCCGAAAAGGCTCGTATAGAATTCTTTTGCCTTTGCAGTATCTTTCGTATTCAGCTCCCACCAACAGAATGCACCTGTTTCACCGATAAGTCCGGCTCCCAAATGTTTACTTGCTTGCCATATAGAAAATATTGCTCCAGTTGGATCTTGAATAACAGACATTCTGCCAACATCCATCACATCGAATGGAGGCATGATGATTTTTCCGCCGAGTGATTCGGCTTTCTTCGCAGTTTCATCGGCGCTTGCAACGGATATATAAAGACTCCAATGAGGTGGAATCCTGCTGCCCATTTCCTCTTTGCTCATTCCGAATAGTGCACCAATGTTTTTCCCATCTACTTTAAGCATGGTGTAAAACTGATCGGGTCCCATCGGTTGATCGTCGGTTTCCCAGCCGAAGACACTTGAATAAAAACTTTTAGCTGCTTTCTGATCGCTCGTTGCAAGCTCAAACCAGCAAAAATTGCCGGGAGCGTAAGATGTCATTGTTGCCATAATTATCTTCTAAGATTTAAAAAAAGTACTGAAAAAAAATAGGTGCCTATAAAATAGAGTTTAAATATAAGGAGAAAATTATGGAGGTGTTATGAAACCGTTATTTTATAAAAGGACAAAAAAACCCGCCTAAAATTTTAGGCGGGTTTTTCTGACATACTCCGAAAGACTTATGCTGTAGAAACTTCGCCAACAAGATTAACTTTATTAAATGCATCTTGAATAATAGCATCACCAATCGCGCTTAAGAGTGCCAGCAAAATGAATGCAATGACTTGCGACATCGCTTTATTCGTTGTTTTTTCAACTGCTCCGGCATATTCCCACAGCCACCAGATATTAACGAAAGGAATGATCATAAGCCATGCTGTCGGTACGTTCGAACCGAGACGGTTCATTTCGCCTTTAGTCTTGACACGCCAAACGATAATATAGATACCAAGTGTAAAAATACTCAGAAAAAAAACTGCGATTGGGCTGCGTTTTGTCATAGTAATTTGATGATGATGGTTAAATTGGAATACAAATATACAGCCTTGAAGGAATATGTTACTGAATTCATCCCTTCTTAATTTCGTTTTAAACTTTAATGAATACGGAATCATACCACAAAGCCCATAGATCACTCGCTCTTTATGATGCATCCAAGCGTTATGGCAGAGTTGCAGCGCTTGGTACTGATGCGATTGATCTACTCCACAGAATGTCAACGAACGACATTCTACCTCTTATCGGGAAAGCAGGTTCAGGGGCGCAAACAGTTCTTACGACAGAGAAGGGAAGGATCATCGACCTTCTCACAGTTCTTTCACATGGAAAAAATGCACTCCTCATCACAAGCGGCGGCAGAGAAAATCAAGTAATCGAATGGCTGAATAAATTCGTCATTATGGAAGATGCGAGATTTGAAAAAAAATCAGATGAAATTTCCGAATTTCTTATCTTTGGTCCGCAAGCGCTTAATTTTTTGCAAAATCTTTTAAGCTCTATAGGACTTATAGGTCTTATGACTTTTCACTTCCTGGAAGTTGAAATTGCAGGGCAGCAAGTTTTTCTACAAAAAACACATCGCATCATCGAAAGTGGCTGGGCGATTTTAGTGGAAAAGTCGAAAGCAGATGCAGTTTGGTTTTTCTTGCAAGCAGAAATCGAAAAATCCGGCGGAACACTGATTGATGATGATACGTATAATCTTTTGCGAATCGAAGCAGGTATTCCGCTTGCTCCAAGTGAATTAAATGAAAAGCATAATCCGCTTGAGACAACACTTGTACAAGCAGTTAGCTGGACAAAAGGATGTTACATCGGACAAGAAGTGATAGCAAGACTCGATACGTACGATAAAGTACAGCGGCATTTGATGGGCGTTGAGATCGAAGGAGAAATTAAATCTGATTCTTTGCCGATCGCTCTTACAAATACTGATAACGACGCTATCGGAGAGATAACAAGTATTGCATTTTCTCCGGCATTTGAAAAATCCATAGGCTTGGCATTTATAAAGAGTGCTTTTGCCATTCCGGAGTTGAAAATTAAAGCAGGAGAAAATTCTGCAAAAATTGTGAAGCTTCCGTTTGAAATTTGATAGAAAGTGTCATTGCGAGGTGCCGAGTAGCGGCGACGAAGCAATCCCCGGAGGAAAAAAGCAAACTTTGTATTATGATATGATTTCTGCCGATGACGAGGGGATTGCTTCGCTATCGCTCGCAATGACACGATAATTGAATTGAATGAATATTACCGAATTACCAATTCTTAAACCCGAACTCTCCGACGCAACAGTCGAAGATTTCCTTTCAGCAGAAACAACTTCACAGGAAGTCGTTGCTCGTATTCATGAATTAAAAGAAAAACTACGCGATAAAGTTGTTATCCTTGGGCATCATTATCAGCGCGATGATATTATTCAGTTCGCAGATAAGACTGGTGATTCGTTCGAGCTAGCCCGCTATGCTGCAAATCTCACAGACCGCGAATTCATTATCTTCTGCGGTGTGCATTTCATGGCAGAGACAGCCGATGTCTTAAGCGGTGAAAATCAGAAAGTAATTTTGCCGGACTTAAAAGCCGGATGTTCTATGAGCGATATGGCGCGCACCGAACAAGTGCTCGATGCATGGGATGCGCTGAGTGAAGTCACCGATACAAAAAAAATCTGTCCCATAACCTATATGAATTCCAGCGCTGCGATCAAAGCTTTCTGCGGCGAGCATGGCGGAGCAGTATCTACAAGTTCTAATAATAAATTTCTGTTCGAGTGGGCATTCAATGAGGGCTTCGAAAAAATATTTTTCTTTCCCGATCAGCATCTTGGAAGGAACACGGCGTTCTATCAGATGGGTATTCCGCTTGATGAGATCGTTCTCTTCGATCAATCACAAGGGGGGCTGGGGGGTCTGACGAAGGATCAAATTACAAAAGCAAAAATAATTCTCTGGCGCGGACATTGTTCCGTGCATCAACATTTTCAGCCATCGCATCCCGATATTTTTCGTGCAATGTATCCCGGCATCACTGTTATCGTTCATCCTGAATGTTCTTTCGAAGTTGTGCAGAAAGCCGATCTGGTCGGCTCGACATCATTCATCTGCAAAACGATCGAAGATGCTGCATCCGGTTCGAGCTGGGCAATCGGTACGGAGCACCACTTAGTCAATCGACTAAAGAAAGAGAATCCCGATAAATTTATTACAACGCTAGCTCCCTATGCCTGCGAATGTGCAACAATGTACCGCATTTCCCCCGAAGCGTTACTCGGAATCCTGGAAGATATTGATAAAGGAATTGTGAAGAATCAGATCATCGTTGAAGAGCCCGATAAAAAATGGGCGAGGGTTGCATTGCAAAGGATGCTGGACGTAACGAAGAGGGCCGGATGAACTTTGGAACATCCCCGACCCATCCCTCGTTAAACTCATTAAGGAGATCTTATAGTAAATTTTGAAAGAAACATACGAGTATCATTCTAATACAAAGGAGCGGGAGCGTGCAGGAATTGCAGTGCTGATCCGTACTAATAAAGAATCCGCCCGCCGCGAAGCCACCGAGCATTTGGATGAACTGGAGCGTCTTGCCGATACGGCAGGCGCCGATGTGCTTTTGCGAATGACACAGGAAAAAGAGCTTCCCGACGGTGCACTGTATCTTGGCAAAGGCAAGGTCGAAGAATTAAAAAAGCATGTTGAAATGCTGTCACTACAGATCGTGATCTTCGATGACGATCTTTCTCCAATGCAAGTCCGTAACTTAGAAAAAGAATTAGCGATCAAAGTTTTGGATCGTTCCGGACTTATCCTTGATATTTTTGCATCTCGTGCCAGAACGCGCGAAGCAAAAACGCAGATCGAACTTGCGCAGCTCGAATATTTTCTGCCACGTTTGACAGGGCAATGGACCCATTTATCAAAACAATACGGCGGCATCGGCACGAAAGGTCCGGGCGAAACGCAGATCGAAACCGATCGGCGACTGATCAATACTCGCATTGCTAAACTCAAAGAAAAACTTGGCGATATCGAGCGCCAGCAGGAAACACGCCGTGAATCCAGATCTGATGAATTTGCAAGAGTTGCGCTTGTCGGATATACCAATGCCGGAAAATCTTCGTTGCTGAATGTTGTCTCCGCCGGTGAAGTATTTGTCGAAGACAGGCTTTTTGCAACACTGGATGCCACGACTCGTACTGTAGAACTTTCACATGGCAGAAAAATTTTATTAACTGACACCGTAGGTTTTATCCGCAAACTGCCTCCGAAGCTGATCGCTTCGTTCCGCACAACACTTGCTGAAGTTGCAGAGGCTGATATTTTATTGCATGTCGTTGATGTCGGACATTCCGATCTTGATGAACACATTGCCGTCGTTGAAAAAACGCTTGAAGATCTTGATGTATCCGGTAAGCCTGTTATCATGGTCTTTAATAAAACCGATCTTGTAAAAAAGGAAGATCATTATAAGTTTGAAGAATTACAAGGTCTTTACCCGCATTCGGTTTTTATCAGTGCTTTCAAAGGTGTCGGACTAACTGCTCTTAAAACGGAGATAGAAAAAGTTATCGCCGAATCATCAAGCGATATGACCGTCGAAGTTCCGCTCGATCATTTCGAGATCGCTTCACGTCTTCATGAATTAGCCGATGTTAAAGAACGTAAATTCGGTGATACTTCCGTCATCATGAAGTTATCGGTTCATCATCGGAATTTAGATCGAGTTGAAAGGCTCCTTGCCAAGGCAGCATAATTCCTGAACTCTCCTCTGCCCAAAAGCGTATTCTATAGTTCTATATATGGCGCGAGAGGAAATAACGATCTGGAATATTATGTGGCGCCGCTTTCTGGCTTTTGTCAGAGCGGCGGGGACACGTGCTGCCTTCAATGCACTTTTCGGATTTATTACCTTTGCCGTCGTCCTTGTTATTGATCTTATTGCGAATTCACTGAGGACCATCCAGGGTCCTTCAATGGATATTATCCGCACACTGCTCTTAGTCCTCGGATTATTTTTCTGGTCTCGTGCTATTACTCCATTTATTATTCGGCATCGTGATCTTTCACGAAGCGTAGGGAAAGCAGAATCAAGCTTGATTCCGGTAAAAGTGCTTCGCTGGTTTGTTGTATCACTTGCCATTGGATGTCTCTTTTCATTTTTGCCGAATATCTTTACTCTATCGGTCGGTCCAAATTTCGAACCAAAAAATCCGAATACCGTAACCAGTATTGATATCATCGGTGCGATATGGTTCATTGGTTTTTCAGTTCTTCTTGTCGGCTTCGTTCGATTTCTTTTTTTATGGCAGAGAACGGCCGAGCTTCGCCGACGTTTTATCTTATGGTTGTTTCCCATATTACTTTTCAGCATTGCGCACTATCTGCAAATAAAAAATGTCTTTCCCCAGGATACGCTTTATGATCTGATACTTTATGGACTTCGTGGTCTTGTTATTTTTACTACGCTTTTTTTATGGTTCCGAATTCAGTGGATGCCGCATGTGTCGCGGACGGAAAAAAACAGGATACTTATCTTCAGCGCTCTTGATACACTGCTCAGTCTCACGGCTTTTATTCTGTATCTCAATATTCCTGTGCTGCAACGATACTCAATAATTCTGCAAAGCGGAATGATGGTCACGCTGCTTGCATTCACTGCGTATTTCGGACTGATATTTTTTAATGCACTCTTCACTCTTTCTTCTTCTGAACTTGTCGAGCGACGTGCCGCTGAAGTCCAATCGCTTGCAAAGCTGACCCGGTTCAGTTCTGACGTTCTGACAAGCGAATTGCTTTTGGATATTCCAAAACTTGCTGATCAGATCACTGCTCTTGCCCGTGAAGCGACAAAATCGGATTGCGCCTGGCTTGAACTGAACATGAAATCTACTTTCGGAGGCGTCTCGAACGATGGCTCTGTCTATCGGTCCTATGATTCTATTCCTTCGGAGATCGCCGAGCGTATTACGAATGAACTCTCGCCGTATGTCAGAACTTCCGATAAGCAGGAAAGAACTCTTGCCGAAGAACTTGCCATAACTCAACGACCGGTGCTGCTTACTTCCGGGTATTTTATCAATGAAGACTGGCGAAGAAATGGCAGCGGAAAAAATATTCCTGATCAGCTTTCTTCGATCATTGCCGTTCCGCTTCTGCATAAAGAAAAATTGCGAGGTGCGCTGTATGTTGCTAAGAAAAGAGAATATGGTTTTGATGATGAAGATGTCACAGTCCTTACGGCTTTCAGCGATGTTGCTTCGCTTGCTTTGGATACAGCTCGGCTTCTGACCGATTCGATCGAGAAACAAAAGTTTGATGGCGAACTTCGCGCAGCAAGAGCGATGCAAAAAAGCCTGTTGCCAAATAAAGTACCGGATATTCCGGGCTTCGAACTCAGCGCCATCAGCATTCCTGCTTATGAAGTCGGCGGCGATTATTATGATTTTTCTAATCTCTGGGATGGCTCTCCGCTTGTGGTGATCGGCGATGTATCCGGAAAGGGAATTTCCGCTTCGATCTTTATGGCAGAGACCAAGGGCATCGTCCAGGCTCTGGCTCCGATGATGATGACTCTTCGTGAACTCTTCATCGCAACCAACGATGCCCTGATGCGTAATATTAATCTGCAGGGATTTCGCCGATCCTTCGTAACCCTTGCAGCGCTGAGCTTCAAAGGTAACTCGATAAAATATGTACGTGGCGGCCACACGCCGCTCCTTATTTTTTCCAAAGACGGGAAGTACGAATACATCCAGCCAAAAGGAATGGGAATCGGATTTGTCGGCAAGAAAATTTTTGATGAAGTACTTGAAGAAAAAGAAATCCTTGTCGAAAGCGGCGAGACGATCATCATCTTCAGCGACGGACTAACAGAGATCAGAGATATCGCCGACGAAGAACTTGGATATGACCGATTCGCCGAGATCGTCAGAGCGACACTTGCCGAACCAGAAACACAGAAAATGACAGATCATATCTTACGTGATGTACTGATGTATGCAGGAGCTTCATCTTTTACCGATGATGCAACTTTCGTCGTGATCAGAAGAGTATAAAAGAAAATTAACAGATTAAGAAAAAAAATGCCACAAATAACACCATCACAATTCGGAGCAACTGAAGCCGATTCACCGGCTGAAGGCATTATGCTTATTGCACTATCCGGACAGCTCGATGCTCATACCGCTCCGGAATTCGAAAGATTTCTTGAAGAGCGGGTCCGCAATGAAAAGAAGGCGAAGCTCATTCTTGATTTTTCGAATCTCGAATATATTTCCAGCGCCGGACTTGGAGTACTGATGGGACTTATCGAAGAGGTGCGGTCGCAATCCGGCGATATGAAGCTTATCAAAGTACCGGAAAAAATTTATCATGTACTTGATCTGCTTGGCTTTCCGATAGTCTTCGAAGTATTGCCTCAGCTTGATGATGCACTTAGCTCTTTCGCTAAAAATAAGTGACGAATACTAATACCATATCGCTTCCTGCCGATACCCGGATCCTGGCTGAGCTTCGCATGTTCATTTCAGAGACTGCAAAGAATGTCGGAATCGATCCGGAAACGCTGCACTCTCTTGAACTTGCTGCCGATGAAATTGCCACGAATATTATTGAGCATGCTGCTTCGGAAATGCCCTGCGATATTTTTTGCATGTGTAGTATTGATTCCGAAAACCATACGCTCATTTGTGAAATTTCCTGGCAATCTGAAAAAGCCTTCCGTCCCGAAATACTTCCTGAAACAGAAGACATTCGTAAGCGCCTCGAATCCCGTCAGCCCGGAGGCTTAGGCATTTTTCTTATTCATGCCTTAGTAGATGAAATTGAATATGACTATCATGATGGAAGAACTATGATACGCTTGAAGAAAAAAATAGAATAATTATTTTGGCGTACCCATCAAATCGGAGGCAGTCAGCTCCCCCTTTGTCACATTATAGCATCTTTCTGTGTCTTTATAGTATCGGGAATTTGATTTAATTTGCTCCCGGATATCTTTTTTCTGTTGTTTCTATGAAAAAGCTATTTATTCTGCCCTTTTTTCTTCTTTTCTTTTGCACAAGCCCTGCATTTTCGCAGCATTTTAACTGGGCGATTTCTCTGGCGCAGCCGCATAAAAGTTTTGTGACTTCACTTGCTGCCGATAGCAGCGGAAATATTTATACGCTGGGCTACCATCAAACCCATACTGACTATATCCTCGGTGAGCGGACAACAGGAGATATTTTCCTGACCAAGCGGGATTCAAGTGGACATGAGCTTTGGACAAAAAATTTCCGCGGTGCGGCATGTGGATTTGATATTGCAATTGATCGCAACGGACGCATCATCATCGGCGGAAGTTTTATAGATAGTCTTATCATCGGAAAAGATACGCTACGCAATAAATTATTCGTCGGATTATTTCTTGCAGCCTTTGATCCATCGGGAAATACTATTTGGCACATCGAAGATACTTCACAAGAAAATAACGGCGTCTTCAGTATAACGACCGATAAAAAAAATAATATTTATCTGACAGGAATTGAAAATGATCTCGATGGTTTTTTTGCGAAGTTCACTTCCGGCGGCACAATGCTCTGGAAGAAAAAAGAAACCGGAGTGCGTGTCTTCGATGATATTGTTGTCGATGATGCCGGAAATATTTATATAGGTGGCTGCTGCGATCCGCAATCCATATTTGATAAAATCACGCTTCCTTTGCTTCCAAGCCAGCCGGGATATATTATTTTTCTTGCAAAGTTCGATTCATCTGCGACTGCAATGTGGGTTCATCAGGATCCGTATGTAACTTTTAATATTGCAAATGAGCTTGCGCTTACCGATTGGGGAATCGTCCGTTACCGCTACAACTTCGAGGCATTTCAAAAGATGACTCTGGAAATATTTTCTCCGAACGGTAATCTCCTGGCAGGGCAGGATATACACGGCTCGCTTGGTTCGATTGGCTCAGTGCTGATGAATACGCTGGCTGTTGATCGCAGAGGAAATGTTTATATTGCTGACCAGCAATCAGATACATTGAATGTGAAAAAAATGAAGATCTTTATTACTCCCGATACGCTGGTTGTCATCTTAGATACAATACGAAGGGTTGAAAGCCAGACAGTTGCAGCGCAGTCTCTTGTGATCTATGGTCAGGATATTTATCTTGCCGGATCTTTTGTCGACACACAGCTTCAGTTTGATAATAACATTGTTAAAAATCAAAACAATACTTCACAATTTGAGAGCGATCTCTTCCTTACGCAAATTGTACCAACTCCGGTCATGGCAATCGTATCGCAACCGATAGATATAAATGATTTTGAAGTCTATCCCAATCCAAGTAGTACGGTTCTAAAAATAAGCGGCAATTTTGAATCAACTCAGCCGTCAGTGCAAATTCAGAATTTGCTTGGAGAAACTCTTTACCATAATAATGTATATTTGCAAAGTCCAATAAATTTAAAAGGTATTCCGGCAGGCACATATCTTCTTGTTATTCAAGATGGCCAGCGAAAGCTTGCGAAAAGATTTATTCGGAACTGAGTTTGCTCCTGCTTTTGAAGATCGTGTCCTAATTTGACTTGCCATTCTTCACTTCGTTGAGAATGACAATAAGAATTCCCAAATTGGGACTCTACTTTTTTGGGTAGTGGCTCAATTTGAATTGTCATTCTGAGTGGAGCGAAGCGGAACGAAGAATCTGAGCTTTCAGACATCCTAAATTTCAGATTCTTCGCTTCGCTCAGAATGACAAAATTAAAGTTTTTTCAAATTGAGCCACTACCAATTTATGAGGGTAAAAATCATTTTTGTTTTTTTGTTGTTATACCTATGTTATAACAAAAACCAACCTCAAAATTGTATGAAACAGAGCCTGACGCATAAGATACTATCAGCCCATCTCACTTCGCATGATTCATTGCCTGCTCCCGGAACGGAGATCGGACTTCGTATAGACCAAACGCTTACTCAGGATGCGACCGGAACAATGGCGTATCTGCAATTCGAATCCATGGCTTTGGATTCAGCGAAGACGAAAGTATCGGTCAGTTATGTCGATCATAATATGCTGCAGACAGGGTTCGAGAATGCCGACGATCATCAGTATCTTCAATCGGTTGCGGCGAAATATGGCTTGTTCTTTTCACGTCCGGGTAATGGAATCTGTCATCAGGTTCATCGCGAGAGATTTGCAATTCCCGGTGATACATTGCTTGGTTCTGATTCTCATACTCCGACTGCAGGAGGGCTTGGGATGATCGCCATCGGTGCCGGCGGACTTGATATTGCAATGGCACTTGCAGGGCAGCCGTTCTGGACGGGTATGCCGAAAGTTCTTGGTGTAAAGCTCACAGGAAAACTTCAGGATTGGGTAACAGGTAAAGATGTGATTCTTGAAATGCTTCGCCGCTTAACGGTAAAAGGAGGAACGGGCCGCATCGTAGAATATTACGGCGAAGGCGCGCATAATCTTTCGATCTCAGATCGTTTCACGATCTGCAACATGGGCGCAGAACTTGGCGCAACAACCTCGCTTTTTCCATCAGATGAAAAAACGAAAGCATTCATGAAATCGCAAAAGCGCGATGCAGGCTGGATCGAAATGAAAGCCGATGAATGGGCAGAGTTCGATGAGAACATGGAAATTAATTTGAATGAACTCGAACCGATGATCGCACAACCGCACATGCCGGATGCGGTGGTGAAAGTCCGCGAGATCGCAGGGATGCCGATCGCACAAGCATGCGTCGGAAGCTGCACGAATTCCAGCTATCATGATCTCGGAATTTCTGCATACATCTTAAAAGATAAGGCGATTCATCCGTCGGTAAGTTTTACACTTACTCCCGGATCAAAACAAGTTTTTGAAATGATCGCACGAGATGCAGATATGACACTTGCAACGATCATTACTTCAGGTGCAAGAATTTTAGAATCAGCTTGTGGTCCGTGTATCGGCATGGGACAGGCTCCTCCATCAGGTTCAGTTTCTGTTCGTTCGTTCAACAGAAACTTTGAAGGACGTTCGGGCACTGCTGATGCGAAGGTCTATCTTGCATCTCCTGAAACCTGCGCCGCTTCTGCGCTTAAAGGCGTCATCACTGATCCGCGTGATGCCGGAATTCCGTATAAATTTATCGGTGAGATGGATGAGATCATTGTTAATGACGATATGCTCATCGCGCCGATTGAAAATCGTGCTGATATAAAAATTATTCGCGGACCGAACATCAAACCGCTTCCGAGCTTCTCTGCAATGCCGGAAAATCTTCACGGCAAGGTGCTTTTAAAAATGGCAGATAATATCACGACCGATCATATCATGCCTGCCGGAGCGAAAGTTCTTCCGCTTCGCTCGAATATTCCGGCGATCAGCGAATTTACTCTTGTCCGTGTTGATCCGGAATTCCCTGCACGTGCTCGGGAATGGGGCGGCGGAATGATAATCGCCGGCGAAAATTACGGACAAGGTTCATCGCGCGAACATGCTGCGCTTGCTCCGCGCTATCTTGGTGTCACGGCAGTCGTCGTAAAAAGTTTTGCAAGAATTCATTTAGCGAATCTTATCAACTTCGGAATTCTCCCTGCAACATTTATCAATCCGCATGATTATGCTTCGATCGCCCAAGGCGATGAACTCGTCATCGAAAACGCCAGAGCACAGATCGCCGAACATCCGGAAAACATCACGCTGACCAACAAGACGAAAAAACTTGAATACCAAATCACTTCACCGCTGACCGAACGGCAAAGACATATCGTTCTCGCAGGCGGAACGCTCGCTTACGCGAAGCAAGAGGCGGAGAAGTTAGCTGCGACTGTTTGAGGGGACTTCGTTAGCGCTTCTGTTTTTCCGGCAAAATAATATGAAACTCTGAGCCTTTGCCTTCTTTGGATTCGGCAAAGATCAATCCGCAGTGATTATCAACGATCTTGCGACAGAGCGCTAAGCCGATTCCGGTACCATCATATTTGGTGCGTTCATTTAAGCGCTGGAAGATGACGAAAATTTTCTCAGAAAACTCCTGATCAAAGCCGATTCCATTATCCTTTATGATGATCTCGTGATAGGCAGTGCTCTTATCAAGTTTTTTCTCTAAGATGTTTTCCGTTGAGAGTTTACGTGAAGTTATTTGAATGTTCGGAATCGCATCGTCCTTAGAAAATTTCAACCCGTTACCGATCAAATTATGGAAAAGCTGATCTAATTGCACAGGAATACCATCGATAGACGGAAGTTTTTCTATTTCTATCTTTGCTTTTTTCTCTTCAATTACAAGATCGTAATCCGATAGTGCATGGTTGATGATCTCATTCAGGTCAGTGCATTCGAAGTTTTGTTCGGAAGCATCGAGGCGTGAATAATTTAGAATATCCTTGATAAGAATGCTCATACGGTCTGAGGAGGCGTCGATCTTCTTAAAATAATTTTGCGAAGTCTCGTCCATCCGATCCTTATTATGTTCGCGGATGCGGCCTGCAAACATCTGAATTTTTCTTAATGGCTCCTGCAAGTCATGCGAAGCAACGTAGGCAAATCGCTCAAGTTCGGAATTACTGTGCTCAAGAGCGGAATTCTTTTCCTCGAGCATTTCATTGGTCTTGCGAAGTTTTTCTGAAATATTCATCACTTCGGTAACATCGTGCGCCATTGCAAGCACTGCATACACTTCATTATTATGTTTAAGAGGTATATAAAACAATTCATAATCTCTTCCGAAAGATTCGGCAGAGCGCGGATAGACTTTGTGAATAGATTCTCCCTTCAAGGCTTTCATGATGTCGTCACATTGATCCTGAGTACCGGGCTTCCCTTCATTGATCTCCCAGAATGTTTTCCCAACCATATCTTCTTTCTTGACGCCCAGGAAATCAAGAGTTTTCTTGTTCAAAGAAATAAGCCTGGTCTCTTTATCATATACACCGATAAAATCGACAGAAGAATCGATCATTGTTTCAACGAGATCTTTTTCCCTTTGTAACGCATCATTCTTTTCTTCAAGCAGGGCATTTGTTGCACGTAAGCGTTCGGAAATATCTATAATTTCCGTTATATCATGCACTAAGACAAGCGCAGCATATACTTTGTCATTATGTTTGAGCGGTATGGTATTAATATCAAATGCATGGCTCATATTGCCTTTCGGGAGTATGAGATGTGTTTGTTCACCTTTCAGAGTCTTGTGTATGATGTTAAGGATATTCGCATTTTCGACATTGGGGTATAACTCTAAAAAAGTTTTACCGATGGTTTCTCCATGTTTATAATTCATTAATTCCTCTGTCTTTTTATTCATGGTAATGACACGGGTTTCCATATCATAGACCGTGATATAATCCACGGATGAATCAATAACAGTTTCGATAAACTCTTTCTGCGTAGCTAACTCTTCATTCTTTTTCTGAAGTGTAAGATTTTTTTCTTCAAGAACTTCATTGAATTTCTCAAGTCTTTCGTTTGCTTCGATAATGGTCGTGTTATCATGTGCGATCACGATAGCACCGGAGTTGACATTGTTCTGAGTGAGTGGAACACAGTAGATAGTATAATGCCTTCCAGAGTGAGATTTTGAATAGATCGTTACGGACTGATTGGTTGTAAGCGTCTTTCCGATTGCCTGATGAATATCCGAATCTTTATAGGAGGGAAATACTTCGAGGAATGTTTTACCGAGTATCTCGTGTGCCTTGATATTCGAGTGCTTAGAAAACGATTTATTCGCACCTATAAAACGGAAATCGTTGTCATAAACACAGATTTGGTCGATGGATGAATCCAGAACCGTCTCCATGAAATTCTTCTGCTGAGTCAGCTCTTCATTTTTTTCTTTAAGTTGGGTAGTTTTATCCTTTACTTGTTTCTCCAATTCCTCCCGGAAAGTGATCTCGGAGGCAAGTAATTTCTCCTGCAGAAGCTTTTGCTTTGTTATGTCCCTAGCGATCTTGGAGGCGCCGATCAAGATGCCTTCTGCAATACGGATCGGAGAGATCGTCAGGGAAACATTGCGCAACTCACCTTTTTTAGTAATGCGTACTGTTTCGAAATGCTCGACCCTTTCACCTTTCTTTAAGCGATCAAGAATTTGAGGTTCTTCATTAAGACGGTCCTTGGGGATAAGTTTGGTGACAGATTCGCCTATCATTTCTTTTGAAGAATAGCCGAATATTTTTTCGGCGCCGGCATTCCAGCTTGTAACTATTCCTTCGATGGTTTTGCCAATGATCGCATCATCAGAGGATTGAACGATAGCTGCAAGTTCCGAAGCAAATGAGTTTGCCTTCATCTCTTCGGTTATATCGGAGATCCCCATACAAACTCCGATGATTGACCCATCTGTTGATTTCACAGGATTATAAAACCCGCGAAGCCAGTATTCTTTCCCGTCTAATCCATGTTGCTTTGATTTACGCTCGATGGATTCTCCGGATCTTGCTTTTTCTAATGCAGCAATTACATACTCCCCTAACTCTTGACCAAGGACATCAGAAACAGATTTATTGGTCAATAATTTTTTACCAATTACTTTAGAATACAGGTCGGCAGCAGCATGATTAAATGCCAAGATGTTGGATTTCAGATCGAACAACACAAAGCCGTCTTTTGCATTATCAAAAAGAGCGCGAAGATTTGCTTCAGATTTTCTAACTAAGATTTCCGACTGTTTCCAATCGGTAATATCAATTAATGTATTGATCGCTCCGGTCAATACTCCATTCGGACCAAATATAGGCTTTGGACTGGGAAGCACATTCCTTCTTGTGCCATCAGGTCTTTCAATAACGATCTCGTGACCGGTAACAGCCCGACCTTCTTGCAATGTAAGCGCCATAGGGCATGTGGATAATGCCATCGGACTTCCATCAATGCTATATATCTTCCAGGAACCGCACCACATATCCTTGCCGATAACAGGTTCGCGCCCCCACAGTTTTACGGCTTCCTGATTATAAAGATTAATGAGGCCTTGTGCATTCGTTGTATAAACGGCAACAGGCAAACCTTCAAGAAGTTGCCTGTACTGATCTATTATTGTCTGGGCAAGATCAGGAGCAAAATCCTGCTTCTGGGCATGAATTGAGCGTTTTCTGGCTGTGGTCTTCATTGGGGAATTGCCATTAGAAGTAGAAAAGCTCTCACCTTCCTGGGGAGGATAAGGGGAGTCAGTGGTTTTGATACTGCTCATAAATAAAAACGCATGTTAATGTATTATTATAACATTGAGCAAATTTTGTTTGGTTTCAGGAAAAAGCTAAAGCGCCCCTCGCAATGACATTTCAAGAAACACTATTTAAATGCTGGATTTTAAATATTTTCAAACAAACTATTACCACCCTTTTTTTTCTGGATCCCAAAATGCTTGTATGCTAGTTCCGTCACTTCTCTTCCCCTTGGAGTGCGCTTTAAAAAACCTTCTTGTATCAAAAATGGCTCGTAAACTTCTTCGATCGTGCCGCCTTCTTCGCCGACACTGACAGCAATTGTATTTACTCCCACAGGTCCGCCGCCGAATTTTTCGATAATCGTAAGCAGAATTCGTTTATCCATTTCATCGAGTCCATACTCATCAACTTCAAGAGCTTCAAGTGCGATAAGTGCAAATTCACGAGTAATTTTTCCTGTGCCTTTTACCTGTGCGAAATCTCTTGTCCGATGCAGCAGACGATTGGCTATACGCGGAGTGCCGCGTGATCGTCGTGCTAATTCTGAAATTCCTTCTTTCTCTGTTTCAATACCAAGGATTCTGGAGCTGCGTTCAATAATTTTTTGTAATGTTGCAGCATCATAATAATCAAGCCGATTAGTAATTCCAAATCTGGATCGTAATGGAGCGGATAATAATCCTGCACGGGTTGTTGCTCCGACAAGTGTAAACGGTTTCAACTCGATCTGCACGGAACGTGCTGCCGGACCTGAATCGATCATAATATCAAGCCGGTAATCTTCCATTGCCGAATAAAGATATTCTTCAACGGCTGCAGAAAGTCTGTGAATCTCATCGATGAATAAAACATCACCTTCTTCCAGATTTGTCAAAAGTCCGGCAAGATCGCCGGGACGCTCGAGTACAGGGCCGGATGTGGTCTTAATATTCGATCCCATTTCCGATGCGATGATATTTGCAAGCGTTGTTTTGCCAAGTCCAGGAGGTCCGGTAAAAAGTGCATGATCAAGCGCCTCGCCGCGCTGCTTTGCAGCTTGAATAAAGATGCGGAGATTTTCGACAATAGAAGGCTGTCCGGAAAATTCTTCAAAAGCTTTCGGACGAAGAGTCTGCTCGAAATCGGTTTCAAGAAGGTTGGCAGAAGTATTATCGGAACGTGTGGGAGAAATAGGCATTTTTAATCAAGATGTAATTTGCGAGCAGAGTGATGAACAGTCAAGATCGTAATTTCATCATTATTAATTTCATAAATAATTCTGTAGTTGCCGAAAATTAATTCACGGAGGTTTATGTCATTTTCTTCAGCTACAACTCTTCCGGATTTTGGGAAATCCTTTAATTGTCTCGTAAGTGCAAAAATACGACGTCCATATAATTCGGCAGTGGAAGGCTTATCAGCGGCAATATAGCGGATGATCCCTTCGACATCCTTTTTTGCTTTTTTTGACCAAACTACTTTAGCCATCCCTCAAGCATTGCTTCCACTTCTTCCTGAGTATGCACATTGCCATTATGTGCATCTCTTCTTCCTTCTTCTATTTTTGATAGTACTAATAGCCGTTCCATTGCCTCATCAATGGTATCTTCTTCGGGAAGATTTTCCATGGCTTTCTCGACAATCTCTTTCATGGTTAATGTTTCTGCCATTGTTATTCTCCTTCTATCTGTCTGTATGATAGTAAACAATCAAAATTACGAAGAGTTTGCCTGATAATTCGAAATACCAGCCACGATTCCCCGGATTTCGGGATTTCTCCCGAGCAACTTTCCGTTCAATTAAAGGAGTTGTTTATTTCCCTAATTTGAGTTATGGCTATAGTCACGGAATCTCTTTCACTTATTGATACGCAGCAGAAGCTTTCGCCTTTTGCTGATAGTCGGCCGCGCGTTGCAATCGTTTTTACCGGCGGCACCATTGCCGTAACATCCGATAAAAAAACGGGACCGAGACCTGCGCTGCGTGGCAAAGAAATTTTAGAGCGCATTCCTGAACTTGCTGCATACTTGCCGAATGTCGAGATCGAAGTTTTCGATTTTGCAACATTGCCCGGACCTCATATCTCTCCGGAAATGATGCTTACTCTTGCGGATTTTGTTCGCGCGGTCAGCGATCACTCCGATGGAGTTGTGATTACGCATGGCACCGATTCAATGGAGGAAAGCGCATATTTTCTTGATCTGGCTATCGGCGATCATGTGCCTGTTGTTTTTACCGGGGCAATGCATCACTCGCTTGATGCAGCGTGGGATGGCGGAAGAAATCTGATCGATGCAATCGCTGTCGCTGCTTCAAAAGAATTTGTCGGCGAGGGAGTCGTCGTTGTGATGAACGGCACGATTCATAGCGCAGTGCAGGTGACAAAATCGCATACGACAAGAACGGATTCTTTCTGTTCGCCTGATCTGGGTCCGCTTGGAACGGTGAACGTGCTCACTTCAGAAGCACCAAACAAGGTGCGTGCTTCGAAATCGCACATGGCAATTCCTGTTGACGATGAAGTTGAACTTCCGCATATCGAATTGCTCACAACATACGCCGGTATGGGGGATCTGTTTTTTAAAGCTGCCATTGAATCCGAAGCGAAAGGAATTGTCGTCGAAGCGATGGGACAGGGGAATGTGCCTCCGGGCGTGATGAATGGCATTGCCAGAGCCTGCGAAATGAAGATACCGGTCGTCATTACCAGCCGCTGTTTCAGCGGACCCGTCCGTCCGTATTATGCCTATGAAGGCGCCGGATTAGAGTTGGAACGCCTCGGCTGCCTTTTTGCTCCGCTGCTCACCGGACCAAAAGCCCGAATAAAACTCATGCTTGCCTTAGCTGCCGGTTATACGCCGGAGAAATTGAAGGAGATATTTCCTACGGGATGAAACAATTACCTGAGAATTAATATTTTAAAATAGTTTCCGAAAATACTTGCATTTTAGGAAAATTTGTTGTATATTTGTACAACGGCCAAGACAAATCCGAAAGTATGATGATAAGCTGAAGGATTCTGTTAAATAACCTCCGAATTTGCCCTGACCATTAACAGGAACATTCACGTTTATAAACTCGTCTACATTTATAAAAAACACATATAAAAAAATACTCCCCCTCCTTTTCAAGGAGGGGGTTTGGGGGTGGTTGACCGTCTGCTGCATAGCTCTTCTCTGCTCAGCATCGGTATTTGCACATGGAAAACCAATGGCAGCCGAAATAGATACCTCCTCTGAATGTAACAAACTCCATCCGTGGACGGGAGCTTCTCCACAAACAGAACAAGGATATTATCAGCAATTTGATTCTCTGCGTAAGTATATTGAACTCTGCGCAAGTGAACAACTGTCTTTCCATGCATTCCCAAAAATTATTACAGATTGCCAATATACTAACACTTCAGATACTACTCGTTATGACCGAGTGAGAGAATGGTGTAAATCAGTGCTATATCTGAATACGACAGAGCCGGATTATTTCTGTGCAGATTTAGGTACAATTGCCGATACTTATCTCTATGGTCAATGGAAAATACCAAATGCCGCATTGGCGATCTTTGAATATCTTGCTCAGAATCCAAACTGTAATAGTGAAGGATTGCAACAGGTGATTAAAGATAACATTCGGAGTCGTCATGATACGTATCTGACATATAAGCAATTCGATTCGAATGCCGTAGAGGATACTATACTTCCGACGATGAAACAGCTTGGCTTAGATAGCCTACTTGCATTGCATGGCAGTGCATCGGTTCCGTTTTCGCTACCGCCGACCTATCTTTCATCATTTACATCAATTCCGAATCCTTTCATTGATGAAACAAACCTTCGTTTCACACTAAACCGTCTGGCATATCTGACAATAGCCATTTACGATGAACTTGGCAGACCGGTTTGGGGAGATGGGTCGGGCAGAACCTTCGAAGTTGGTGAGCATGAAATAAGTATCGATGGAAAATCACTTCTCATCGGCTCATTTTATGCGAGAATAGCAACGGGATTCGGAGAAGTAAAAACGGTAAAACTTGTGCATGTGAAATAGTCTTAGTTTTGAGTTCTTTTTTCTTAATTAAATATTAAAAGAGACGCGGAAATTTCTCGCGTCTCTTTTTTTGATACTGAATTTTACCGTTAGCTCTTTTGCTGTCACTTAATTTTTGCTTTAGTCGTTGTTTTAATTGTAAGATGAATCGGGGTATTATCTTATCTCACTTATCCCCATTCTTATCCACTTTTCCACATACCTTAATTTATTTTCAGTTTCTTAATAGAAATATGAAGATTTCTTATTATTCTTTATCATAGAGGTGTAATTAATTTCGTGTCGCAAAGTTCTTATAATACAGCAGGCAAGCCTCTTAGTGATGAGGAAAGGAGTGGGGCAAGCTCACCAGCGCGAGAAGAATTCGATAATTCGTCAATGCCCGAAGACTTTCCACTATCTGAGCAAGGTTTCACCGGCGATATTTCCGCAGAGACGGATGATATTATCGCCGCAGAACTTCCTGAAATCACGGAAGTTCCGAAGTCCCGCTTTTTTGCAAACGGACAGTATAAGAAGCGCCCAATGGTGGCGAAATCTTTTACGAACGAGTTCATTGAGAAAAAAGGTGATTCTGCCGAAAACGACGAAGAATGCTTTTTTAAGTATCAAAAAGGTGACGACCCTGCCTTTTTTATCCTTTACGAGCGCTATAAGGGAAGCGTTTATGCTTATTGCGCCAAGGTTCTGTTATCGGCAGGGCTATCCGAGGAGCTGGTAGAGGATACGTTTCAGGAAGTTTTTCTGCGCGTTTCGCAATATCGCCATACATTCGTTTCCGGCGAGTTCAGAGCTTGGATATTTACGGTAACCCGAAATACCTGCCTGAGTTCAAAAAAGCGAGGGTTGCGGAATAATCTTTCATCAGGCACATTAATCGATCCCGATAGTGTGACCGACGATGAAGCCTTGAACGGGCAGACGATGATCAGGCGATCGGATGATCCACTTGAAATATTGACGCAAAAGGAGCAGACGAATTTATTGCTTGCTGCAATTGCCGAACTGCCTGAGACATATCGCGAAGCATTGATGCTCAGCGAATACGAAGGCTTGACGTATGAAGAGATCGGCAAACTGACCGGCACATCGCTTTCAACGATTCGCATCAGAGTTTTCAGAGCGAAGAAGCGATTAAGAAAAGTTTTGCGCCCCATATTGGGGAAGGAGTATTCTGCGAAAGAAACCAGCGCAGATATAGAAGAAGAGATAGTATGAAACAAAACCCACGAATAACCGACGAGCACATCGTTGCATATTTAGATGGCGAGCTGCATGTAAGTCCTGAAGTAGAGAGTGAACTTCGTGCTACTCCGGCTGTTGCTGAATATTCAGCAATTGGAAGAGCAATGGCCGCAAGCCTTACTGATTCCCGCTTTATGCTAAGTGCATCTATTGATGCAAGTGCAAAAAAGATGCTTTCTCGTTCAATTTCTACATCGCGAGGAGAAGTTCGTACGGCAGCTCCTGCTCCAAATGCAGCACCTGTGCGTAGCGTTCCTGCACAACGCAGTATTAAATTTATATGGGCAAGACGTGCCTCGATTGGCTTTGCATTTGCGACACTACTTGCTTTTTTATGGTTCAACATGGATGGCAAGAACGAGCAGATCACGCAAGTTCCGGTCCCGCATAGTACTCCTGCGCCGATAGAGCAAACAACACCTGCTTTGCCAGAAGTTATGACCGTTCAGCCCGGGCAAGTTGCTCTGAATAATGATATGCAATCGCATCAGCCGACATCAGCAGTTCTACATACTGCAAAGGCTCCGGCAGCTTCAAAAAATCTTACTAAAAAAGATCTTGCAACAACTGCTACTGCCACTCAAACTGAAGCAGCGAACGTGCCTACTCACGAAGAGCTGAAAGCTGATCCTGCGGATATCATGATCTCGCATCGTTATGCGAAAATGATCAAAGCCACCCGCGCAGTTGAAGTTACTCAGCAGGACCGTATGTAAACTCTGATTTGGTTTCCTCTTTCATAGATCACAATGATGAATGAAAGAGCAAAGTGAAAAGTGAAAAAAGAACAGAAGATAAAACAACTGATAATAGCCGCAAGCACCGTTTCTGTGCTTGTGGCATTTGTCATGTTTTTTAATACCATAACTTTTGCTCAGTCTTCTTGGGATACGCCGCAGAAATATGATTCTCCTGCCCATGCACAAAAAACAGAGGAGTACATAAAAAGCATTGACGATTTAATGCATGACAGGCTCGAGACCGAGCGTGAAAAATATGGGCGGAATCTTACACCTGAACTTCTGAAAGTCGAAGCGAATTATATTCGTACTGATGCCCCGACAGGTGAAATTGTCATGCATGAAGCGACGTTTCATTTGGAACCTCGGTATATGTCTTTTTCTGCTGAAGGGCGCGAGAAGACGGATACGGTGAAAACCTCTCCGCAATCGGTAATGTGGTTTGCCGGTTCGGCTCGCACTCCGCTTGCACTGCCGCTTGTCAGTAATCTTTCCAAAGTGCTTTCAGGCGATGAAGCATCCTACACCGTTTCTTTGGGAATACTTCCTCTTCCAAAGCTCAAGGATTCGAAAAGTGATTCGATCCGCTATTACGTGATTATCGAACGGGCTATCGAATCCAATCGGAGCGAAAGCGAAAAGAAGTTTGAGCGTTATGCAAAAGAATTTTCGGCATTGCCTGGCGATCCTCTGCGTTTACGTTTAGAGAACACTCCTCCGGATAAGCAGACCTATATTTTCAAGATCGAAGACAATGAAGTCCTGAATTTTTACGAAGATTTTGCGCGGCATTTCAAAGAAGATATTATCTTAAACGGAGAGCGCCTGAAATATATTTTAGGAAAAGCAGATTTATCGATGCAGTCATCGCGCTTATCGATTCCATATACCGTTGCCCGTACATCTGCGATCAAGGTTGATCTTATTTCCATCGTTGATCCGGCACATCCGCTGACACTGATAGATTCCGTAATGCGTCCGGCTGATTATCTTGCTGAGCATGATATGAAGCCATATCCGAATGGCACCTACCAATACCGAATAACAGCAAAAGAAGTCGGCTCCGGAAAGATTTTATACGATGAGACAAAGAGCTTTGAAAAAAAATCTCCGATGCTTGTCGGCAATGGAATGTCAATCGCAAATGCCGATACACTTGAAGTCGGCGGAAAAAAAGAGAGTGCACAGAAAGTACTTCAAAATTTAAATCTTGCGAAGACAATTGCCGAAACAAAAGTAGTGCAGCTTACAGCAACACTCAGTAATGTACGTTCGGATAATGATGAATTAAAGAAAAAAGTTGATGCGACTCAGGGGAATGTAATTGCAGGTCTGCGTTTCCGTGCCGGCGGTGGCTTTGGAAATAGTACAGGTTATAATGTGATGATAGGCGTAGAGTCCAATGTGCCGTCATTCACTCTCGATCTTTCTTATGGCTTGCTTTATTCTTCGAATGTTCCGTATCTTGCCTATGATGCACCGCAAAATTTTTCGCAGCTTTTTACTTCACCAAAGTCTTTGGGTTTACAGATCGGATGGTCGCCATTTAGCATAGTAAACGGAGCTATTCAACCGGTCGTTCGGCTTGGATATTATGGTATTTACTCTGCACAGACAACTTCGACAAAAGGCGGCATCCATAGCGCAACACTACTTGCGCCTTCAATCGGAATTATGACTACTCCGGGTGGAGCAGGCTCCAGCGTTGGTGCAGATTTAACAGTGGGTCCGATCTTCGGTCTCGGAATTCCCGCTCCGGCACAATTTGATGTTCAGGTAAAAGTGTACGTGCGGTTTTGATAATTTTTTTAACGGACTTCCTCCCAAACATCGCTCACAGATTTCTTTTTGAACAGAACCGATAAGCCGTTCTTTACCCAATCTGAATATACTTTTAAATAGCCAAATTTTCTGTAGCGGCGGGGTGATTCATAAACTAAAAGTTTGCTGTCGTATTTTATTCTTCCAAGAGAATGAAGTCGTTTATAAAGATCAAAATCCTCTCCCGCAGCAAGTGATTCGTTATATCCATGTATAACGTCAAAGGCGTTGCGGCGGACGATCTGACATTCACCTCTGCCCATTCCCATTCCGAGAATATTTAAGATATGGACATATTGATTGAAAAATCCGTGAAAGAGTATGTCGGAAAACTTACGTTCATCCGGCATTACTTGCACTTTGACTGCAAGAGCCACAAGTTGCGGATCAGAATCCAGACGATGTATAATATGATGGAAGAATGCATCAATATTGGGAATTCGCGTATCAGCATTCAGAAAGACAAGAATATGACCTGAAGCAATTGCTGCGCCATGGTTGCGACCTTCAGCTATTGTTTGACGATGCAAAACATTCTCATGGGTAGCAATCAGGTTGGTATGTTCCCAAGCAATGGTAAGTGTTGCATCAGTTGAACCTCCGTCGCTTACAATGATCTCGATCCTTAAACGTTGTATGAGATTTTTTGTAAATTGCTCAAGGCATCCTCGTAGAAGTTTCCCTTCATTCCTGGTCGGGACGATGACAGATATTGCCGAATGTGGCATATTAGCCGATCGTCATCTTAAACGGGAAAAGAATAAAGAACCTGGGATCGGGAGAGATTCGATAAGCAGGGGCGGGAAATCGCCAATATGAAAGACCTCTTCTGATAAAATTAATAATACCATTACTCGACTCCGGAATGATCTTCTCAAGATCATAATCAAGTCCGATATAATAAGCGATTTTTCTATCGGCAAAGGCTTGGCTGGGGTCAGAATTGATGGAAGCCAGATTCCAGCCCCCTACTCCGATAGTAAGATTCAACCATTTCGGCCAATATCCTTTCGCTGCCTCAGGAAGCATCCGATGAATATCAATTGCCAGCCAATACGATTGTCCACCATAATCATCCAATGGATTTACGTTTTGATCCTTAAAGTATGGTTTATTTCCGCTTGGATAATAGAACCACTTATATTGAAAATTTCTAAGAAAATCAATTCTATTTCGAAGGATAAAAAAACTCGCGCCGATAATATCGCCTTTTGCGTCGCCGGGAGAAAACCCCCAATTTTTTGCAAACCCGTCCTCAATCTCAACATACAGTTCGTACATCGCTCCGCAGATCCCGCCGATTATTGTAGATTGCGAACTATCCATGCCGCTCCAGGAAAATGCTTCCTGAAAAAAATGACTTGTATAATAACCACCAAAAGTATGCCCGAATTTATCGAAGTTATGCACGTAATCCGGATCGTCTTCGATATGAAATGGACCGCGCTGGTTCTTCCACCATGAATTGTATTGGATAATATGCAGACCGGTCACAGAAGCTACAAGTACTCCCGATGCAATACCGACTTTTGCCCAGTCAATTTCTTGCGGAGGAATGTCAAAAGTGGTTGGTTTTGGATCGTTGACAGCAGGAGAAATTCCCGGTTTACTTTGGGTAATGGGCGACGGAAGGTTATCGGTCGCTGAACCCGAATTCGGTGATTGGGCAAAGACAAGAGTGTGAAGAAAAATAAATACCGTAACAAAAAAATATTTCACTATGGCGTTGTTTGATACTATTGAACGTCTTTTACTATACTTGTAACACGGATTGAAAGCCCAACATCCCATTTCTCGCCCGGTTTTAGTGAAAAATCCCATAGGGCAAAAATTATTGACCCTTGATAAACGCGCTCAAATCCTGCTTCGCTTAAAGAAACCGTCTGAATTGGAGTACGCCAAAATGTACATACCTTTTGGGACGTAAGAGAAAGTTTGAAGCCTGTCCATTCATCAACTAATGATAATTCCTGAGCACCAAGAATTTCACCTGTACTATTCATCTTACGATTACGAATAGGAATGCTCGGTGATTCATAATATCTGTCATCGGCATCGCCGGCTAACATGCCGAATGTCCACTCAGAGGCATAACGAATCGGAAGAATATTCTCTGAGTTATTCGTAATAGAAATGTGGACGGTTATCAAGTCACTATCTTTTTCTACAAGTAAATATTTATCGAGTGTAACCGGATGTGAGTTGTCATTATAAAATATATTTCCGGGATGTCGGAAAGTTACTTTTGCATTGTTTACTGAACTTTCAAGTATAGGCTTTATATTAGCTTTGAAAAAACTACCATGTTCAAGGAATGTCATTGGCTGAAGATCGGAAAGAATAGCATCCTTACTCAAAAAATGATCTATGAATGAGCCGTGTCTGTACCAATCATAGACCAGATGTTTTTCAAGACCTTTTTCTTTTGTCACTACGATATCATGAATAGATCTCGAAGCGCCCTTAGAACTTTCGGATTTCTCGGCAGATTTTAATTTTTGATGTGAAGGCTCGACTATGCGGTCAATAAAATTTGATAGATTAAAGGCTTTCGGCATATAATCTATTTCGCTGATAGATCCGCCTCTGCTTGGATCAAGGTAAATGGAAAAAAAATTATTCTTTATTACAACGTCTTCGATTCCGTCTGCATTGAGATCTTTTGCTTGGATCGAGATCCCTTTGGATTTTTCCAGCACACCAAGTTCACGTTCAGCAAGAATAAGATTCGTATAAACCTCATGCCGCAAGTTAGCAAGATATATGCCTCCAAAGACACCATGCCAATAAGGATCGTTGCATTGCGCTGCAAGAAGATGATCGTATGCAATTTGATATTGTTTCGTCTTCTGCAGAGATCGTTTCACGGAGGAAAACCGATTGCCCAGATCAAGCACGCGCTTATGCAGATGATTTGATTCGGGATATTTTACAAAAAAATTTCGCCAGAACCCACCACGGACAAATTGCTGATATTCTTTCCATTCTTCTTTATTCTCAGAAAGCGTATGGACAAACTCTTCATATTTCAAGTCCGCTTTTGCCGTAGGAAGAGACCATTGCATCATCTCTGCATAACTGGCATTCGGAAGATATATTCTGCCCTTTGGAGGAAGTTTCCTGATCGCATCCGAGAAGTGAATGGTTTTTAACCATGAAGCATTCTCATCTAACTTCCTGAAAAATTCTTCCAACCATCCATTCTGATAAACATGTTTAAAAGTGTTTGGCCATACACCAAATTTTTCGCCGTCGTCAGCGAACGTAATAATGTTTTCTCCGCTCTGGCTTGCAGCATCATGAAGAATTTTTATTGTTTCATCAACAGCAGCGAAGGGAATAGTATATCGAAGAGCTTTTGAGATCGGAAATATTGCAATAGTTCTCCCTTTATCTTCCGTGAGATAATATCCGCTCAGATCTGTATCTTCGAGACCTGCAGCGCGAAAATGAGTGTCATCTAATATTGTATATTCTATTGCGGAATCAGAGAGTGAGCTAACAAGCTGCTGCTCCCAAATTCGCTCAGCAAGCCACAATCCTTTTGGCTTGGTCGCAAAAGTCGATTCTATTAAAGCAGAAAGTTTCTGTATCTGTGCACGTTGATCGGCTTCAGCGAAAACCGCAAGGATCGGTTCATAATATCCTCCTGAAATGATCTCTAAATGATCATTCTTGACAAGGGATCGTAGTATGGCAATTTGTTCCGGATGATGTTTTCCAAGCCATTCAAGTAAAATGCCGGAGAAATGAGTTGCAAAACGCAGGTCATATTTTTTTGCAAGCTGAAAAAAAGGAAGGTAAGATTTCTCGTAGGCTTCTTCGATCACATAATCGAAGTTGCCGATTGGCTGATGGTTATGGGTAGCAAAGCAAAAATTTACGGTTTTCATTTATACCAATCTAACACGAACGATCTTCTTTTCCTCTTTGATAAATTCATCGTACTCTTTAATAAGGAGAGGAGCTTCCTCGACGGATTTCACAAACCTGAGTTCCTTAGCTCTTCCAATTTCTTCTTGTATGTCGCCTCCTTTTAGAGCGAGGAGCAAACCATCCTTTTTAAGTAGCCCTTGTGACCATATTGCAAGTTCATCGAGCTTTGCAACGGCGCGGGTAATAACAACATCGTACTTTCTTTTATGCTGTGGTTTCAGTGCAAGATTTTCTGCACGATCAGTAATAGTTTGAGTGTTTTTTAAACCCAGCGCTTTCGCTATCTCATCGGTGGCGACAATTTTTTTTGCTATCGAGTCGCAGAGGGTAAGGGAAATGTCGGGTCGCATGATTTTTATGGGTATGCCCGGCAAACCTCCGCCGGTACCAAGATCAAAGACGTGTGTGCCCTGAGGAATTCCGGCTAACTGCAGATCCGGAAAGATAAGCGTCAAGGAATGAAGAATATGTTTTGAAAGAATATTCTCTTCGTCTTTGCGGGAGATGAGGTTTACAACGTTGTTCTTAGCTTGAAGAAGCTGAGCATAGCTAGTGAGCTTCTTGAATTGTTCATCTGTAAATGAAAGTCCGTTCTCTTTGATTATATGTGCGAGCTCTTCGATCGTCATTAGAACAATTTCATCGCTTTCGTGAAGAATGACGTCATATAATTATGAGCATCGTCAGTTGATACTTTGTCATGATTGGGGTTGCTCGGATTCGCGAACGCATGATCGGCATTATAAGAATGTACTTTAAGTTTTTTTCCTGCTTTCTTCATTGCTTCCTGATATTCGTCAACAACTTTCGGAGTGATCCATTTATCTTTAGTACCAAAGATTCCGAGTACAGATGCATGAAGGGTTTTTAATTTTTCAGGATCTGTCTCAGGCATTCCGTAATAAATAACACATGCATCTCCCTGATTTCCTGCCCGCAAAGCCGCTGTTTGGCTCCATGTTCCTCCCATACACCAGCCGATCATGCCGAAATGAGTATCTTTCCCAAAATACATAACTGCACCATCAATGATCGAATTTCCCCGATCGGTATTAAGCTCCTGCATATCTTTCATCGCTTCCTCGCGCGTTGTCCCAACTTTTCCGTCATAGAGATCGATGGCGCAGACGGTGACGCCAAGCTCTTTACTTAATTTATCTGCTTCAGACTTAATGTAATCGTTCAAGCCCCAGAATTCATGGAACATCAGGATCACTTTATTCGGATGTTTAGCAGAGGCGACAAAGTATGCCGAGCCGTTCGCGCCACTTGCGCAAGGAAATGTGATCATCGAACCGGAAAGATTTTCCGCATGATAGGGAAGCGGTACATCGTGTGCTCGTAAAAAATCTTTTTCAGATGCCAATGCTGTAAACTTTGCATTTGCATCCATAGTACAGCAACTATGCTGAGCAAATGTGGCAATTGGAAGAAACATAACAATGACAAGACACAGAAATAGATATTTCATAATTTCATTTCCCTTTACATTAAATAGCACTCTTTCTCCATTCATAAACTTGTGCTGAATACTCTTCAGCGAGAACTTCTGCCGTTTCTTTTGAATCGGCATCGGTGAGGATTTCGCAATAAGGCCGCTCTTTTTCCGGTATGATCAATACCCAGGCGGAATTTCCGGTGATGGGAGAAAAACGAATTCCATCGACAAGAGTTCGCTCCATGGATTTTGTATGCTCCATAGCCCGACGCATCACCGTTCCGAGATGGTCTTGCGGACAGAAAGCCTGTCTGTGCGCCTGCACACGACGAGGAAGATCTTTAGCAATATCTCCGATCTTCACTTGCGTACGTGCCATCATCTCAAGAAGTTTAGTAACAGCATACATTCCATCAACAGCAAAAAAGTAATCAGGAAAAATAAAACCGCCGCGCGTTCCACCGACAAATCCTATATTAGTTTTATCCGATGATATCATCATCGCCGCATGAGAATTTTTTGTATAGACTACTTCAACTCCATAGGATTTGGCAACGACTTCCACCTCGCTCGAAGCGGATATTGGTAAGGCGATCTTTTTAACCTGCTTGCCTTCGAGTTTACGGGATTCAAGAAAGAATTTCGTAACGAGCGTTAAAAGATTTTGATTGTGATGAAATGCTCCATTCTCATCTACGACTGAAATACGTTCGCCGCCTGCATCTAAAATAAAGCCTACATCATAACCGAGTGAGGTTGCAATATTTTTAAGTTGTTCGGTTGAGCGTTTGAACTCTTCTTTTGCACGAGTAAGTTTTGTCGGTTCGAGATAACCATTTAACGAAACAACTTCTACTCCTAATGTCCCTAAAATATTTGGGAAGATCGTTGAAGTAATACCGAAAGCGTAATCTATAACTATACGAAGCTTGGCTTTGCTGAGAATTTCAGTATCGATCGACTGCAAGAAATTTTTGCGGTATGCTTCGCCGGTGCGGACCGGAAATTCTATTGTCCCTACTTTATCATACGGTGCGCGAGGAAAATCTTCACCGAAAAAATATCGCTCGATGGTTTTGCCTTTTGTCGATGTGAGATCTTTTCCGTCCGAATCAAAAAATATCATATCGGAGCGGTGCTTCTCATACGGATTTTTTCGAATATGAACTCCGGCCGCCTGTCTGCCATTTAAGAGATCATGTCTGGTCAGAGGAATAGGAGATTGCTCCAGATCGCGGACATTGACTCCGGCGCTCATCAAGCCGCTTGTGAGTGCGCGCGAGATAACCCGCGAACCCGGATCGCTATCGCGCGAGATCACAACATATTGCCCCATGCCGACAAGCGCTCCGAGGGATGCACCGACCTTCGCAGTGAATTCCGGAGTGATCTCGATATTCGATGCGCCGGATATACGGGAATTCGTGAAAAGTTCTTTGGACCAACGATCTTCCAGGACGAGGCTTGTATGCAGTATCGAACCGCTATCGATCTGCTTCTGAGGCCACAACTTGACGTTCGCCATGATCTCAGCTTTCTCGCCGACCTGGCAGCGTTCACCCATAAATACATGCTGATGAATTTTTGCTTCAGATCCGATCGAGCAATTTGAGCAGATCACCGCATGATTGATATGTGCAAGTTCGCCAACATTGACATTATCCCAGAGAACGGCTTCTTCGATCATTGCACCGCCGGAGATAACAGTTGAATCGCCGATCACGCTATTGATCACTTTTGTGCCATGAGCAATTTTAACATTTTTGCCGATAACATTTTGTCCGTAAAACTCGACGCCCTCAACTTCGGCGCCTTCTTCGACCATTGCATGTTCGCGTCGCGTTCCGGATGCCTGTATTTGCACTCTGCCGCCTAAAGCATCAAGGTGGGCTTCATGATATTCTATTAAATTTCCGATATCCCTCCAATACCCGGTAGCAATATAGCCATATAGTCCGGCGTTTTCTTCGAGAAGTAATGGAAAAAGATCTTTACTAAAATCAAATTCGCGTCTGTAGGGAATACGTTCGAAAGCTTCAGGTTCAAGAATATAAATTCCGGTATTGATCGTATCACTGAATACTTCCCCCCAAGATGGTTTTTCGAGAAAGCGTGCAATGCGTCCATCTTCTTCGGTAATGACAACACCAAACTGCAATGGATTTTTTACGCGCGTGAGTACGATAGTTGCCTTTGCTTTCTTTTGCTCATGAAATGCCAGTGCCTGGCTAAGATCAAAATCAGTGAGGACATCGCCGCTGATAATCAGTATCCGCTCCTTGATGCCATGCTGCTCTGTCGCATTCCGCACGCTTCCTGCCGTACCATAATCCGCTTCTGCACGAGTATATTGCATGCGGACTCCGAAGGCGCTGCCATCTCCGAAGTACGAAGTTATTGCATCCGGCTGAAAGAAAAGAAGGGATGTTTGATCATACATGTCATGCTCTTTAAGCAAGTTCACGATATGCTCCATCATCGGCTTGTTCATTAGCGGTACCATTGGCTTTGGGAGGTTGATCGTCAGCGGACGCAGCCTCGTTCCGAATCCTCCAGCCATGATTATTGCTTTCATTTACCTTGTAGTATTATTTTTGCATTTGCGGTTTACCGGCAGATGCCGA
>JBBQGG010000001.1:0-114702 GCA_038322815.1 Kapaibacterium sp. (SeqCode) | reverse complement strand
CCGCACTTGATATTTTACAATAGTATCAAATATTAATTTAACGGAAGTTAGCCGCTTTCGGCACTTTTTTAAGAAAAATTGTATTTAATAACCTTAACTGTGTGCAAAGTTAGAAGCATTAATCAAATATCCCCCCTATCTACATCATTCACAAAGGATCTTGCCAATAAAGGCAATTTTTAATAAGTTTTTTTTTCTAATACACCGACATATTCTTTAGATATTTAATCATGGAAAACTTCAACCAAAACGGCAACAGCCACAACGGAAGCGAAGATCATAAGATCGCTTCGGACCAATTAATTGAATTGAGTGAAATGACAGAGAAAATACCCCAAAACTTTGCCAATACCTCTGACGCACTGAAAGCAGAATTAAGTACAGTAATTTCTGCTATTGATACATGGGAAAGATTAGCACCGAAGCTGTATTTTATAAAAAAGCGACTCACGGTAATTGATGAGATCTTAACCGGCAAACGTGATGTAGAATCAATTCTTTCCGCTTCCGTTGAAGACAAACAGGAGAAAAAGAAACGCGGACCACAAAAAGGAAAGAAAGCATTCATCCGCAGGAAATCCGATGTCTTAAATGAAAACGTGATCGATAAGATCAGAGAATTTATCTCTACAGATGAAGAGTATCATAAATCAAAAGAGATCTATGCACACCTCGTCAATAATAATCTTATCCCTCCATATCCAGGAAACACTCCTGATAGAGTATTCGCAATATCACTATCACGAGTCGATCAGGATGAGATCAAATATAACAACCATTATTCGATCATGGCTTGGGGCTTGCCCGATTTTGGAACACCGGAACATGCTCGCCGCAAAGCTTTGAAGCAATCAGTAAAAGGCAAAGAGGGAACACGCGTATCTTCTTATGGTAAGAAAGAACATGAGATGAACGACTTAGCCGTCGGAGTGTGACCTGGATTTATGGGATTTTAAGGATGGAGTGTTTCGCCATCCTTAAAATCCTTTTCTGATCCTGAGAATCCGGGTTCTACTTATTCCGTATCATCACAAACTTTGCTTCTTTTGGTTTTACATCATTCCCACTATCATCTTTTCCGGTCACATGATACCAATAGACTCCGCTTGGCAAAATAGCTCCCGTCTCATCGCGCATATCCCATTTAACGCCGCCATTCTTATCAGTAGTTTTCAAACGTTTTAAGAATCGCTGGTCAAGGGAATAAATACTGATCTCTGCCTCAGCAGTAAGACGCGCAAAGGTCAATACTTCATCGGAGGTTTTTGCAGGGTTCGGATAGACCATGACATTCTGAAGATCGGGTTCAGTCAGAGTTTCACCTGCACAATTACCTTCTGTTTCTTTGAGCGGAATAGTCGTTTGCGCAGTGATATTATGAACGCATAAAATAAATGGTGTGCCAAGTGCGGAGATAATCGTGCCCGGAGCAAGGTCAAGATATATCGCATTGGGATCTGACGGATCACGTTTCACATCAATTATTTTACCAAAAGGCGAAAGCATATAATTCGATACAAGAAGAGCATTGTCATCGGGCCTCATATTAAATTCCAGATGAATCCGTGAACTGCCTTCGAAGCGCCAACGAATAATATAAAAATCAGCAATTGGAAAAACTATATCTGCACTCCATTTGCTTGTGACGGAAGTATCCAGAGGAGAATTCCACTTATCCCGCAAAGCAAAGGAGCGAATTCGTACTGTATGAGAGCCTGTACCCGGATCTTTCGAAGCGACAGCAATGATCTCACTATCGTTTGCGATGATAGCACTTGAGCAATCTAGTGTATCGTCAATAATAAATATTCCGCCATCTATTGGAGCAGTTGCAAGCGGCTGAGTTATGTGAATATGAATATTTTTATCAGAGGAGGAAATACTTTTCATACTCGGTTTCGGATGAACATGGGCAAAAACTCCGAAAGATGCTTCGCTTGTATTGATTTTTTTCGAAGCATCAAAAGCTGCAATTGCATATATGTAATCTATTTCATTTGTAACGGTTGTATCGGAAAAGAAAAGATTTGCTGTTGAATCAATAATAAATGTACCTTGGTCGTCAGTACGTAAAATATAATATTTCGTAGCTCCGGTTACTTTTCCCCACGCAAGATCAACTTGGTTTGTATCTCGAGGCATCACATCTAATCCGCTCGGAGCTGAGGTCTGATCTGCAAAATTATCCTGATACTCAAAAAAATGCAGTGAGTCGCCGGCATTAAAACCAAATTCACGTCTGCCATTCTTATCAAAATCAAATGCAAGAGCGCCACGCGGAGAATTCGACAGTGGGAATTGCCAGATCGGCTTCATGGTATTTGCAGAAGCATCATATTCGAGTAGATAAAAATTTGGGAAGAGTGAGAGGACTAAGTCGTCTCCTGTTTTTCCTGTTACATTTCGGATCGCTCCGGTACTTGCTCTATATGGATTACCTGATAAAGCAAGATAAAAATGATCGGTATAAACTGTTTTAAAGGTTGCATCACCATTTCCGAGCATTACTTTCACGGTCCAATATGAAGGATTATATTCATTATCCTGATTCAGATCGTAAAAATCCAGATTAGTAGTATGGAATGCGATTGCAATATCGGTCTTTCCATCGCCGTTGAAATCGCCGGTAGTGAGCATCCTTCCTTCAGTTGCACCATCATTAAGATCTTGGAAGATAGTTTTAAATGAATTTTGTGAGGGTGAGTCAAATTCATAACCAATAAGATCGGCATCTCCATCCACAGTGAGAATATCCTGTTTCCCGTCTCCGTTCAAATCAGCAAAACGTGCATCTGGCTCATTGAAATTATTATCTGCATAACCACGAGCAGGTGGAGTAGTGTCAATGAGTTTACCGAGAAGGGAAGTCGAACTTCCGTTAATTTTGAAGACTTTATAAATGAGCCTAAAATGATCAGAACTTAATTTCTCGGTGTCTTCGATAACTAATTCTTGTTTTCCGTCATTATCAACATCAACAAGTCCTATTGCGAGTTCGCTTTGGGATGTCGTATCGGCATTGATAATATCTCCAAGGAGGGAATGGGTAGCATTTTGTTTGAATATCTCATACGAACTTCCTGATTGTAGAAGCAATTCGGGTTTATTATCACCTGTCGTATTGCCTATCGTGCGTGGTATCCATGGTCGATCAAGCGAATCACTAATGTTGAATCGCTTTGATTTTGTATCGTATGAAAATATTTTTAAGGGGCCAAAATTTGTGCCGTCAGGAAAAGTACTCATAACAACCTGATCTCCTGTCGGAGTAGAAAGTACTGAATCAAGTGCATATCCAAGCGGCAATGAATAATTCTTTTGCGTAAAACCTTTTTGAGTTATTGCTTCGGAGGAGATGATGTCTATGCGTGATCTGCTGATCGAATCTCCTGCGCCATTTTTAGCAATAAATCTAATTTCAAGTGGCACCATAACCGGAGCATCATTTGAAGTGATAAGGATATTGTGTCCTTTCTCTAGGTGATCATCTTTTTTCCTCAGCCATGTTTGCGTCCCTTGTGCCCGGAAATAAAGGGTTGCCGTGGTAAGAGTATCAGTATGTGCCTGAATAAGTAAGCCGCGCTTTTCATTGACAAAAATAGGCGTTGCCCAAAGTGTATCGATCTTTGGGAATGGGTTGTAAAGTTGAACGGTAAGATACTCTGAAGTTGTGCGTTGATCGCTTGAATTTACAGAAAGAGTTAAAGTGTATGTACCGGACTGAAGTCCGCGCGTATCCCAGATTCCAAGTGTATCATTGATAACTTGATTCTCACTTGTTGCAATTAACGAGGGCAATGGATTAGAATCATTGTCAGGATTTAGATACTTTGAAAAACTGAGACTATAAAATTTAAAAAGTGGACTTACTGCCGAACCTCGAATCATAATCTTATCACCGACATGAAATCCGTCGTTCGTATGAGGCGAAATGATTTTGATCGCTGCACTTCCTATATAATTAACTGCTGCAAATGCATCGATACGTCCGTTTGCTTGAAAAGCACCAATACCGAGAGGATTTAAATTCTTCGTAGTTGATTCTAAAATTGACCGTACTTCAATGTTACTTAATTTCGGATTATGCGAAAGAATAAGTCCTGCAACGGCTGCTGCTTCCGGCGAACTGAAGCTTGTGCCACTAATGAATTGATACTTATTCGCCCTAAAGAGCGTTGCAATTTGAACTCCCGGAGCCAGGATATCCATTCCAACAGAATGATTTGAAGTAGTAACTTCGCTTTCAGTCTTATTATCTGTGGCAAGTACCGTTGCTCCGACTGAAACGCATTCATCGAAATCGGACGGATAGTGAGGGAGGGTATTACCTTCATTTCCGCTTGAAGCAAAAATGAGTACGCCTTTACTTGTTGCATAACGAATCGCATCTCGTTGAAGCATCGAAGGGACATAATCGCCGAAGGATAGATTTAGAATACGGACATTATTATCTGCGGCATAAACTATTGCCGAAGCAATATCATCATCCTCGGCATTTCCCGTCGCATCGAAGGCCCGAAGTGCGACCAGTTTACATTTAGGCGCAATGCCCGCAACACCGATCTTATTATTTGCTTTTGCTGCGATCACACCTGCGACTGCCGTGCCATGAGTATGGCTATTTTCATCCTGCGGAATAGGATCGCGGTCTTTCGTATCCCCAAAATTTATGAAGCTTTGATCGACGAAATCATATCCGATCACATCATCAATATATCCATTGCCATCTTCATCAATTCCATCGAGATCGCCCGAGACCATATTGCCATGAGCATCCATTTGTTTTTCTGTAGATGCCCATGGATCGAACAATCCGTTATGATTGATATCTTCAAGAGGATTGACGGCGAACTGTCCGACGAGATCGGGATGATCCCACTCGACTCCGGTATCGACAAAACCGATATGAATAGATGAATCTCCCTGTGTGATCTGCCATGCTTCGGGAATACGCATCACGCGATGCGCCCATTGCTGATCGTAAAGCGAATCATTTGGTGTGGGGGTGCCATCAATGTGAATGATGTAATTCGGTTCGGCATATTCGATCTCATCGAATGTGTCAAGCAAATTCGCGCTTCGGGTAGGGTCAACATTGTCAAGCAGTGGGAGGATAATAATTCGTGCAAGTTCAGGATCAAGAGTATTAACAGATTGAATATTGCCATTTGATCGCTTCTGAAAAATTCGAGATGCCGAGCGAATATCCTGAGAAGTTATTTTTTGAATGACCGATTGAAGCGCCGTGCTTGGAGAGATCATCGCAGCTTCAGTTTTGAACTTTACAATTATTGCTCTCGCAGTCCGAGGCTGTGCTCTTAGAGAGGGCAACGCTGCCAGATAAAGAATAAAAACAAAGGTTATATATTTCACTACTTGAAAACCGTTATAGAAGGCACCGCGTTCGGAATGGGCAGGGTAAAAATCTATCTCTTTGAAAATATTTTCTTCGTTCAGATCAGACCGTTCCGATTTGCCGTGGACGTTTAGGTATGGATTGCAGTAAATGATAAATAATAATTATTCCGAAAAGTCCGAGGGCAATATAGGAGAATATGGGAATCTGGTCGTGGACGTAATCAATAAAATTTGCCCAACTTTGCGATGTAGGCTGAGGAAGGAAATTACCTTCATACGCTTCATGCAAAGAATCAAAAACAAGTTGAATGACAAAGAAAATAAGGACGAATGCCGTCTGTTGCAAAAATTTACCGACATGAACTTTAATGATCCCTTTCGAGAGTGCATAGCTGATGAGTACAGCAAAGGCAATTCCTAAAAGCATAGCAATATCATAATACCAGCCTCCGATGCCTGCTCCGAAAGCCAGAAGTAGCAAAACCATTTCGAAACCCTCACGGGCAATCATAAAAAACACGAAGAGGAAAATTCCCAGAAGAGGAAAAAAACTTTTGTTCGGTTCGTATGCTGTGATCTTCTTTTCGATCTCGCCTTTTAGATTCTTTCCTGTCTTCATCATCCAAAAGACCATTCCGGTCACTGCGATCATTGCAGAAATATAGAGGATAAGTTCAAGTCCGTGATTATTAATAAGGGCTATCGTGCCGAGTAAATACCCACCGACGATGCATGCAATAATTGCAACAACGATACCCCAGATCGCTGCCTTGCGGAAGCGATCATCACCACGTTTTTTTATGGCGATCATCACCGTCATAATGACAAGTGCTGCTTCAAGACCTTCACGAAAACTGATAACGAATTGATTAAAGATTTTTTCGAACATTATTACTTTATGCTGTGATTTTTCTTTTTATTCGGGTTCATAAGTGCTGATTTTAACTGACGGGCATATTCGCAGTCCTGAATATCCATTGCTCCGTCAAGGCATTGGCTGAAAACCTGGAATGAATGATAGAGCGGTTTGAACCCGTAGGCTATACAAATATCATTTTGCATTTGGATGACGCGGCTATTATCAAATTCGATGATCTTGCCGCATGTTGTGCAGATCAGGTGGTCGTGATGGGGTCGGTCGATCGTTTTTTCATACTGAGCATGCCCTTGTGAGAAACGGTACCGTGAAACTAAGCCGCATTCATGGAGAAGATTCAGAGTCTTATAGACGGTTGCACGCGAAACTTTCGAGCCGCTATTTTTCAGCCAGATAAAAAGATTATCGGCATCGAAGTGATCGTCCCATTTCATGACTGCATCAAGAACTTCGAAGCGTTCGGGCGTAATGCGGTATTCGCCTTCCTTTAGGAATTTCCGAAAGATCTCAGTCGGTGAAGCCTCAGCCGGCTCTTGGGCTTTGCCTTTCTTACTTGGTTTTGATTCGGCTTTCAGTTCAGTCATTGTTATTATTAAGACTTAGTCTTAATACGAAAAAAATGAAAGATGCGTTCCAGTTTCTTTCCACTCCCTCTCACATCAATTAAAATTATTAATGGGAGAGGACCGGGGTGAGGGTTAAAGACTATTTTGACTTCAAAGTGTAACCTTTTCAGGTTTCAAGTGTTTTTTAAACATAAGCATCATTCATCTTTGGAAATACTCTGTGGAAAATATTGTAACTTTGCATAGTTCAAATCGTTGTTCATCTAATGAAACGCACCTTCTTTAAGAAAATCTTGGGAAAAAGCACCAATCGCAGGGGCAGCATTTCCGGCAACTTGGCATCCATTTTCGCTTTTTTGCTTTTCGCTTTTTCGGGCGTAGCCCGAAGCCAGGTTTCTTCCACTGCCTTTGATCCGAATTGCTATTTTCCGCGCATCGGTGTACCGGGAGAGATTGATACGATCTATGGTGGGAAATGGCTCGAAAATCTTGGAGCCGGACTTGTTAATCTCGGACCTAATATCAACGGTACATACGGTGAAATTGCGTTTGCCGACAGTAGTGCAGGATTATCAGTCTTCAAATCCTGGCCAGATTTTAGTCTTCATAAGCTTCGGAAAACACGCAATCTTTACCTGAGCCAATACTACAGAAACTACCAATTCGGTCATTTTCACTCTACTAAATATTTGGATATTTTGGCGACAGATGATGGCGGACGAAACCCAGCCCGTATTTATTGGCAGGATGATAAGGGGGAGTATGATTCAACGAGGTACACCATACTTTTATCTCCAATCCAAGGAAAAACTTATAATGATTATAGTTCAATGAGACCATCTTATTTACCGAATTTAAGTTCTGATTCTATACAAGATATTATTTCTATGATTGTTATTGCGGATTCTAATGAAACCGGGAAAAGCTACCTACTCTATTTTAAAGGAGAGAGTTTAAGAAATCAAGCTAAGACAGCCTATGCTGACAGCACCGCTTTTTTTGATATAGGTCAGCGCGTAACAGTTTCAGGGGACTTTCGTGGCACGGGAAGAATAGATATGATCGCTGCCGATAATTATGTAAAATTTGGACAAAATTATCATAATTTATTTTATTATCGTAATGATCCACCCTTCTCAATGTCACGGCTCTTAAATTCTTTAAAATATGACACCTTATTTGCCCAATGGCAAAATCCAAATAATTATAATAATCTTAACGCAATAACTATGAGCGCCCTTTCCAAACAATCGGGCGATTCATCGAATGATTTTCTTCTATTTTTTGCTACAGATTATGGAAGACCCCAAGCCATCGAGGAATTCCGTATATTCAGAGGCGGGAAAGATTTTGGCTCTAACCGCTGGACAGCCGATAGCGCTGCATTTGTTCTCCATGCGCCGTATTATTACGATCCCAATTACCATGCTTTGGCTTTTGGTTATGGGTTAAAAGATTGTGGGCACATGACCGGTACGAAAAACCATGTTCTTTATATTGAAGGCTTACTTGACGGAGGATTTTACGGATATGAATTTTTCTATGTATTGGGCGATGCTATTGACGATAAAGTTGATATGTTCATTGGACCGATAGGGAACGGAGGTGGAGCATCTAATCAGGTTGATACAATAGTGGCAGATAATGATAATTTGCAGGATATTATCATGGGTGAATCAGGATTCGGTTTGGATGCTGCCGATGCGCATGGTTCAATTTATGTCATTCACGGCTCAAGGAAAATACCTGAAAGGACCAGAACTGTTTCTACCGGAGTATCAGGCATTGAAAACATTTCTATTTTTCCGAACCCGGTAACCGAAGGAAAATTTACTCTTGATCTTAGTTCTATTGAACAGCAAAATCTCAAGGTAGAATTATGGGATTTACTCGGAAGGAAAGTTTATTCCGAATATATCGGCGAAGCATTTATTAGACAGTTTTATTCGATTTTTATCCCCTCGCTTTCCAGTGGAACATATATACTTGAAATAATAGGTAAGAAATTTACTAAGCGAATGGAGGTGCATGTTTTGAAGTAATTCGCTTAGGGATGTACATTTGCGAATCATCCTGAGACATTATTTAACGTTTTTTACAATATAACTCAACTATTACCATGGAAAAACTTATCAGTGTATTTCTTTTTTTCTGCTTGTTTACGGCGAATATTTCAGCACAGTTAGTTACTCCTGTGAAAATACGTGCTGAAAATTTTCCCATCGGAGGGATGGATATTTCGACGGTATTCCCTAATGATCAAACCCCTAATCACACCGCAATTGCTGACTGGATGACAGCAATGGGTTTTAATACATATTTTCTTCAGGATTATTATCCGGGGAAATACGACATCGCCAAGCACTTACTTCCCGGAATGACGATGTATGCCGGGACTGCAAATTATCATGACGGAAATTTATTGTTTGCTACCTACTGCGGAGCAAAAGGAGTTTACCCTAGCACTGAGCGCAGATTTTTTCTTGCTACTACGCCTGATCAAACAGCAAATACTCCCTATGGAATAAAATCCGACTATGAACGGATTGATCTGCACCATTTCCAGTATGATCAGGAGAATCATTTTTCGTTTGATCCTAATCCTCTTACAAATCACTGGCAGCCTACCGTGTGGCAAACTATTCAAGGTGCTTATGTCCTGGATCCTGATCCTATTAAAAGTCATGAATGGTTAATCCCTGTTAGCGACCCTATAACTAAGAACCTCTTAACTGGCGATTTACTCAATCTTGAACTTAAGTCAATTGACGGCGATAATGATGGAAGCCACTTCGAATCCAATTTGCCAGTGTGGAGTAATTCGGGGTTAACAGAATTCCATATTAATAATACGAAACTTCTCGTTGATTTTATTTTTAAATTTGACGGGGATATTACTTCCCAGCCAGAATCTCTCTATACGGTAACTGCAACTGTATATAATGATGATAATTCGGTCGCAAGCGCTACAACGCTGCATTTGACGAAAACCCTGTATGGAGCAAATAATGATTTTGAGACTAAGAGCTACCATGGTAACAAAGATCAGGGTATAGACTATAATAATCCAAAGAGCATATTTTGGTTTCCTAATCCTAAGTTAAGCGCTACATTTCAGACTGAGTATGCCGTCGCACGTATGGATCCATTGGGGACAAACCCAATAGATATAGGTCAATTTAACGTCAATGCAAAGCATAAAGTAGTATTTACCCTGACTCGCTTTGTTGATAATAATAATCATGCTAATGATAATACAACAGTACCGATCTATGTTCGCGGCTTCCGGATTCGTACGAAGATGTGCGATGATATATTGGCAAATAATAGCGTGCCAGATCCTACAATTTCCGGTACACCAAGCATCCACATGGATGATCAGATCAAAACCGATTTCTTTGCTAAATTAGTAACTGAGCTTCACCCTGATAACACAACGGAAAGCAATTCGATGTGGGACCGCACGACTTATATAGGCGGTCCGAATGAGCCGACAAGAGAATGCTTCAGAGTCTATACTTATATAGATCACTTGCTTTCAAATTACATGAATGACAAGAGTAAGGTTTCCTATAATCCGAAAAAAATGAATTTGTATGGCTTTCTGACACAAAACGTCTCGAGTGCTTATGCTGAATATCGTGCTATATATGAAGATGAAATGGGACAAATAATACCGCCGCCGTTTATTCTGGCAGAAGGAACATGGAATAATTACGTTCGGGGAGGAATCAAAGATGTTGCAAATGTGATACCTCGTGATGGTATAGCGAATGAAATTAGGACTGACCCAGGTGGATTCGAAGATCTCGGTTATCCTGTTGTTCCCGCTACAGGCTCCTCAAATCTTTCCGGTGGATATTCTACCTATACTAATAGCTGGCACGGTACACCTACGACAGAAGGTTACCAAAACGCCACATCAAATGACCATGAAGATGTCGCACGTTCCGCGATCCCTGATATTAATTGGGATAAATCACGGAAAACGGTATGGTATTCAATGCCGATGGCAATGTGGAGTCCAGATTGGAAAAAAAATCCGGTTTTATTACCGGAGCAGCTGGGCGGTACTGCAAGACCGGATGTAGCTAATACTCTTATTAATAATCCAACTTCAAGTACAATTAGTCTTTATGAAAAAGGTGCCGATGTTCGAAATCTTGTTACTCATCTGGCTTCATCATCTTCCAGCAATCAAACAAGTCAATTAGAATTTCCTGTTCGTGGACCGATAGCAACTGAATTACGCTATGATGCATGGGATGCAATAGCATGGGGTGCAAAAGGAATAATTTTTAATACAATCGGTTCCGATCGAGGGGCAAATGTTGGAATATGTGATGAGCAACTTAGATCAGATGTTGATTCATGGAATAAGCCAGGCAATTCAGATCATGTTGGCTTTCTTGATTTTCAACTAGGGGACTGCGATCATCCTTTTTTTTCTGCGACTTTCCCGGAATCAGGTGTTGCTACGCCAGCTTTCAATTACTCAAAACGATTAATTAAGTACACAGGAAACTCCGATGACCTTCCGATTAGTGGTTTAACAAATCAGCGTGCTTGCAAATTTCAATGGGTTCCACTTTCTGAGGTATGTTCTCCAACGGGTAATTCTCCCACAAATGCAAGACAATCCGATTTGAATACTTGGATGACAAATAATAGTGCAACTAATACCGATGTAGTGTACGATATTAATGGAAATACTTCGGGTACTTGGGCAACTCTTAAAACCGCATGCAGTACTTGCCTGGGATCTGGAAAGTGGAGACCTGTTGCTGGTGTATTACATAACACCGGGGACGACCGGGATATTGGATCTGCTTGCCCTGAAATTTGCACTTTCTCTTCGAGCGACATTTTTTCAGCCGGAAAGGTCATTGTGATTGGATCTAAAACATATCATCTCGTTAACACAACGCCTTCCTCCGAGGGTGATATATTAGTTGACGCGAATCAGACTACTACAATCAATCGCATCGTCGCATGTATTAAAGACGGAGGCGGAGGCAACTATAAAAGATGGAATGACGCTGATCCAACAGCAGATCATACAGATCCAGATGTTACTGTTGTCACAAGTGGAACTCCCTCAAATAGTTTTACTATTAAATTAAAACTTGCATCTTCAAATTCCTCCACAGTTGCCTATGCTGTGAAATGTAGTACGGATTGTTCGAATGCATCGTGGTCAGAAAAATCACTCAATTCTTGGGTTTCTTTTTTTGATGGGTACAAAACACACGACTGGAATTATGCTATTAGCGGCAATCCCACTAACGATCCTTTCCTTCGAGGTCCGGCAAACGATGGTCGCAACTATCTTCCCAATGCAATAATTCGCCTCAAAGCAATATGCCAGCCTTCTACAGCTTCAAAGAACGGACCAACGGTGCAAGACAGATTGTGAAAGACCTTGGATTCTGCGCCAATACGCTTAAAAATTTGAACTGGATAAATACCTATAGTCTTCCAAAAGTATCTCTTTCAGCGAGTTCAAGTTTGATAGATAACTATGCTATGAGAGATAATTTCAAAAAGGAATCACCATTCCTTGCTGATGATATTCTTAGCCTTAAATTTAAGAGAATTCAGGATTATCCTCTTAGTGTTCTGAGAATCACAGACGAACATAATGATGCTATTGGCGATCCTGAACCAGATGCAGTTAACGGCACAAATTATAGAATAGATAAAAGCTCAGTTTTAACTGATGACCGGAGATTTTATGAAATTGGTTTTTTCAGCGCAGGAAAAACTTCTTACTTCCAGCAGAAATTTGCAATTGTTGTAAATAAACGTACATGGCCATATTCGTTAGAATTTAAAAACCATATCTCCGGTGATATGCAAGTGCAATCGCATGATCCATATACCGAAAATAATAATACTCATGCCATGCTTAGTGCAATAGATGCAAGAGGATTTTCAGCAACAATAGATCGCGATCTTAGCCATATCGGAACATCCGATTTTAAATGGAAAGATATGTTCCCAAGGATCCTCAAGAATTTTGCAACGATTCCGTTCCTTGTTACTGACTATAGGGATGTTTGTCATCCGCAACAAGTCAAACCATCTCACAATTATTTCACTATTGATCTTGATCCAGGTGAAGGAACATTACTATCTATTCAGCCTTTAACTTCTACGTATTTAGGATGCAATTGGAATAGACTACCGGCTACTGTGCTTTTTAATAATAGTAGGCGTGTGTCTTCTATTGAAACCGATCCGATCCACCAGACATTTCAACTGGTTTATCCGAAAGAAGGCGGCATTGCCGTATCATATCCTGTTGAAGGAATATTTGATAGCAGTCTTGCTAAACGTCAGCTTGCAACTCCTGCGGATTCGCTCATAGATTCAAATTATCATTGCCACGATCCAGCAATTTGTGCAAACGCTGAAGGACCGAAAAGCCTCGGCATAGTTTATTACACAGATTCCACTGGTTCAGGATTACATTTAGATTCAACAAGTGTCATCTTTCGCTATGCAAATCCACTTTCTCCTTATGCTTACTCAGGAAAGATCGTGCTTGATAAATATAAAACTCGCGGACTTCGCACGACTGCAACACCTGCAATCACTCCGGCAAAATCCGGATGCGGGCGGTATTGGGTTAGCTGGCGTAATCCCGATCAAGGCGGTATCATTGCATTGCTCGATTCAACCGGAAACGTCTTGAGCAAAAAATATTTTTCTGCCGGTGACCCGGGTTCAACCCGATTCGTTTCCATTACCTCACATCTCTACCGTGATCCGAATGCAACGACTGCTCAGTCAGATACCTGCTACATGGCATTTGAAGAAGGAACTCATCCCACAGCACAGATTTATTTCCTGAAAGCGTTCTGCACATCTTCAGGGATAGATACGGCAGGATTAAAAAATCTCAGCAAGGGGCTTCCGTATTGCGAAAATCATTATCCATGCATTTCGATGACTCCGACGCGCCGCGTGATGGTAACATGGGAGGCAATCGGACAGCGTTGGACGTGGACGGACAGTTCATATACGCTGCATAGAACTCATTACGGAATCTTACATGGCAGATACGCCGATGATAGCTGGACAAGTTATCTATCACTTATGGGATTCGATGTACCAATGACTGATGGCTTGGTGGATACGCTGAGTATGTTTCCTGTTGTTTCCGTCTCGGATTGGAAAACCAATTGGTCAAGCGATTCGACATGGGATGATGTTTGTAGGTACGTCTGGCATAGCCCGTTTGATGAGCAAGTGCACATGTCACACTTTGGATATGTAAACGGATTTTTTGTACCTTGCTTCGAGAACGTTCAGATGCCTGATGCCTCACTCTTTCCGTCTCTTCCTGAGCGCAAGATGTTCAACGGTGTATTGCAACCCTTGATGTATTTTCATCCGACGTATGCTGAAGATACATCTTATAGCCCGCAAGTCACGATCTATGACTTTCCTCTATCAACGCTTGCCAAAGCTGTAGTTCTGAAGCAGCAAATTATAGCGAAACCTCTCGCAGCCTCATGCGGAATGATGGCTGTCGGAACTGTTGACCAGGTTAGGCTCATTCACGATACGTTAGTTGGCACTATCAATTGGCAGCCAAGAGATACGATCATAAATGATTCTCTCGTTCCTCCGCCTCTTTCATGGAATGATTCGACGATCCATACTGATAATTTCATCATTAATGCCGGAGATAATCTTCAATATGGCAGATATTTTAAGCTTGGGAATTACCAATCCGGTGATACATCAGCATTAAAATCCTACTTAAGCGGACCATCGGATTACATTAAGATGAAGGTTAACTTACGAAGCACCTCTACCCATTACGTAATTCGTACGGTTGATTCCTGCTTGCTTGATAGTTCAGGGTTTAAGCAATCGGGAAGTCTGAGCGATAGCGGTCGTTCGAATACACTGTTTACTTCACCAATTTCGGGACAGGTATATTTAACATTCGAATGCACTCGAGGATATACGGGTAATTCATTTAAGATTTCCAATAGGGAAAGTTATGATGACAGCAGTCCGGTAGATGAATATCCGGGACCGCCTTTCCCGATAGATAGCTCGTTCAAGAAATCTCAGCCGATCTCTCCGCAGAGAAATGCTTTCGTATCGCATATCAATATGATGGTACGCCCAAATCCGTTCAGAACTCAGACTTCGGTAGAATTGGAAGTACCGACGGAAGTGATTCTGAATGTAACTATATTTGATGTATTAGGAAAGCAAGTCACCACTCTTTTCAATAACATAAGTGGCAGTACCAATTATGTTTTTACCCTCGATAGCAAGCAGCTTATTCCCGGCATGTACTTTGTCAGAGTTCAGGCTGGAGGTGAAGTTGTGACGCGGAAGATCGAGATGGTGCGGTAATTCCGGCATTTAAAAAGATTTTTTTTACTAAATAAACACCCCCCACCTTGAAAAGGCGTGGGGAATGTGATGTGGATAAATTGTTTATAAAAACCCTTGATGAGCACCTTGACAAAAGGTAAAAAATTTCGTATCTTTGTACTCGAAAGTTCGTCGCAAAAAAAAAGCTAAAACAAGGGGAAACCCTCGTTTTAGCTTTTTCGGTAAAACGGGGTTCGTGTGGTGTGCACAATTATATTAATGAATTACAATAGGTTACAAGGGGTAAAATCAAGTTTCGCGATCAAGCATTCCGAAAGCTCAGGTTCTTCGCTACCTCGCTCAGAATGACTCCATTGGTTGAATTTAGTCAATAATTGAAGTTTTTTGAGATTTTTTGGAGAAAAGCTGTAACTTTGTACCGGAAAATGTATTTATAGAGCGGGCAGACGATTGTTTTGCCTGAATCTAAAACGATTTTCACTTATTCAACTCATAGATAATATGAAACCTTATCGTACTTCTTTTCATAGCATTGCAGCATTAATGATGATGCTCTGCTCTTTGACCTTCATCCATACACAATCGGCAAGCGCAGCCGATTGCGGATTTTCACTTTCGAGCAATGATCTTACCTGGACATTTAATGCAGTTCCGGGTACAATGCAAACTCGGAAACTCCTTATCACCAATACTTCGACCGGACCACTTGTCCTGAACTTAAGCATAAGCGGCAGCGAAGCATTTACTGTTGACCCGAAACATCTTTCCCTGAAGTCCGGGGATACTGCCACTATCACCATTAGTTTCAAACCCGGTGTAACGGCAAGCGGTATTTTAACAGGAACATTGACGATCGCAAAAGACGGATCTGATTGTCATCAATCGCTTGGACTATCAGGAACAGTGACGATCACCCATAACGGAGGCGATGTCTTAGTTGCCGATCCGCATGAATTCAACTTTGGAGCGATTGAAGCCGGACACGATACTTGCAGATATATTACGGTTACGAATACGACTCACTCTACAGTTATCATTACCAGCTGGACGCATTGCGATAATGCTGATTTTAGCGTAGTTGCCTCGTTTGAGGGTAAGGATACTCTTGCTGCAGGAGCAGCGGCTCATTTCAAAGTTTGCTATAAAGCGAATGCATTGCATCCGGAGCCAACATGTACTATTACTATTCATTATCTCGATCTTGATCCGCTTTCAGAGGGTCAGATCGTCATTAGTTTCGGCGGTTCAGTGCATTCAAGCAATGGAGGCGGCGATGCAATCGTTGTTGCCGATCCGCATGAATTTTCATTCGGTGCAGTGGATGCCGGTTCGACTCTTTGTCATGATGTTGTAGTAAAGAACAAGGGCACTGCAGCAGTGGTAATAACGAATTGGGCGATCTGTGATAACAAAGATTTCTCCGTCACTCCGGGTTTTGATCATCATTTTGATACACTGGCTGCAGGAGGTTCTATGACCTTCAAGATCTGCTACACTCCGCATGAAGCAAATCTACATGCAACATGTAATCTGACTGTTCATTACTCTAGTCTGGATCCGGCTGGCAGCGGCTCTGTGGTTATCAGCTTTGGAGGAAATTCAATTACTAATACTCAGCATGATTCGTCATGCCTGAGAACAGAACAAGGTGAAAACTTCCACGACGCTATCGTCGTCGGCGGAACAGCTGACCATACATTGTATCTGATCAATAATAGCTCAAATGCTATTACGGTTAATTCAGCAACAATAGCGGGAACCGATGCAGGTGTATTTTCTATCTCTTCGACACTGCCGATCATCGTGCCGGCTAATTCGAAGAACACAACGCTGAACTACACTTTTGCTCCTACGACAAATAGTAAAGCGGAGTTTACGGCAACGGTATCGCTTTCATTAAGCGGTGATAATCTTAGCTGTCATTCTGCAGATGGTCACCTCATCGGATATATTGTTCATAATAGCAATACGACCGATTCAGTTGTTCGCCCTCTATTCCCATCAGAGCATCGTACGCTTGGAATCGAAGGAAGCGCAAACCATAAAGCTTCAATGAGCTTCTATTTCACGAACAACCTTACTGTCGATTGCACAGTAAATAAGATCTATCTTGCTGATGGAACATACTTCATCATTAGCTCGACCACACCGACTCCGACACCGTTTGTTCTCCATCCGGGAGATAATCTGACGGTTGTAGTCACCTATACTGCAACTGATAATCTTGTGCATCACGATCATTTGATGATCGATGCCAATCATAATTTGCAGGCTCAGGATTTTGATCTGCAAGGATTGAATGTCGCTGCAAGCGTTCCGAATGCTTTGCCGTCCGGCGTTGCGATCAACGTATCGCCGAATCCTGCATCGAGCTATGTACTCGTCAATATGGCGGGAATTCGCTCGGCAGATATTCAGGTGATAGATTTGCTTGGCAATATTCAAACTTCTGCAAAAGCGAATACGACATGGAAATGGGACGCTTCGAATTTCGTAAGCGGTTCCTACATCGTTCGCATCTCAGGTACGAGCGCAGCAGGCGAACAGTTCGTTGCCTCGAAGAGAGTTATTGTTTCTAAGTAAGCTATCCCAAAATCAGGGAGGATATGTGATAAGGCAGTCGCTTCCGCGACTGCCTTATGTTATTAATGCGAGGAAACTTTGTGGCTGGTCTGAGGTTCTCCTATGAGAATTTAATACGACATAAAAATCAAAGTACTCTTTGGGTTTATAATTATCTTGTCTCTTCAATTACAGAAGGGGTTATGTCAGGACTCAGCTATTGTCCATGAGAATCATTCAAGCATTGATTTCGGTATTTGCAGTGTAAATGGTATTTACGTCGGGACTAAATTCTTTTTAAGCGGTAAATATTTTTTAGAACCTTCTGTTGGTTACTATATAATACCACTTACAAGAAGAGAGTATCGTATGGCTCTTGGATTATTCTCATTCCAAAAAAAGGGAATGAACTCTCAAATTAATTTTGGTCTTACCGCCCGTTCTGGGTTTTACCCTAATTATAATATCCACTCCTTTTTTGTTTCGCCTAATGGCTCCATTCAAGTTGCAATTATTTACCCTGTCATGTTTAGATTTCGGCTGGGCGTTTCATTTGAAAGTAATGAAACCGAAAAGAAGATCTTTGCGATACCGAATATTGGCTTGAGTTTTGGTTTAAATTTTGATTAAATCCGCTCCGTCAGCCCCAGCAAAAACCAGGCAAGCATTCTTGCGGCGAGTTTGGAGGTTCGGTTATCACGGTCGAAGAGGGGATTAAATTTCGTCACCGTTAACAGGTTTTACTTTTGCAACCTTGCGAAGTACTCTTTCGAATTTATGACGTGTTCCCCTTGCGCCACGCTCTGATAAGTATGTCTCTGTTTTTAATGCAGAGATTTTCTCAGCGAGTGCAACTGTTATAAGTTGATTAAGGGAAATGTCTTCCTCTTCTGCAAGCAACCGTGCCGAATTATGGAGTGATTCTGGTAGTCTCAAACTAATTGCACTCATTTTTTCTCCTTAAGTAGTTTTAAAAATTGACCGGGCGTCAATGCATGAATCCCAAAACTGTGAATACCGGCAAAATCTTTGATATTGTGTGTAATAATAAATTTTGCTTCAGCATTCACCGCAAGTTCTAATACCATATCGTCTTTCGGATCGGTCAAATGAGGTCTCCAAAGATAGTATATTTCTTTTGGAAGTCCTACTGAACAGATATAGTCAATAATATCATCAATATCACCAATTGCAAGTCCGAGCGACTTCTTCATTCGTTTTGCCACTGCCTCGTACTCCAGCACCAACGGCACTGATATTACAAACTCGAATTCATCTGTGCCAAGCATTTGGAGCAGGCGAAACGATGCACCTAACTGCGAATGCAATGCTGCTATCAAGACATTAGTATCAAAAACGATTCTATGCATGTGGTACTATATGTGATACCATGAGAACAAATGAAAAATTATGTTTTGTTCCAATTAAACTTTGATAGTAAGGTATGTGATAAGGCTGTCGCGGAAGCGACTGCCCTTGGTTATTTATGAGGGAAACTTTGCTAAAGATATGGGGTTCTCCTATGAGTATTTAATACGACATGAAAATTAAAGTAGTTCTCGGGTTTATATTTATCTTCTGCATTTCGTTGCAGAATGCAATGTGCCAAGATTCTACAAGCGTTAAGAATAATTCGTCAGCCATAACATTTGGTGTTGGTATTCCCTCCGGGGGTTCAGTAAGAAGATTTTGAACAATTTCTTTTTATCAGCAATAGGTGGGTATCTGTTTGATCGTTATATAATAAATGTTGCTTGCGGGTTGATACTTTCAAAAGAATCATTTTCAAATTTATGCCTTCGTTACTCTGTTGCTTCAGAAACAAATAACTTAACATTTACTGAGCATAAGAGTATTTCTTTGTATTATCAATCATATAATTTAATTCTAATGAAAGTCCATTTGTTTGGGAAGGTGGTCTTTCGTATTTTTTTGGTCATTATGATTTTGGCGGACATCTCTGGCCATGTCTTGAAATCGGTATACGTTTGTTCTCTTTCTAATACTACCCCCGCTCAGTCAGCCCCAGCAAAAACCAGGCAATCATTCTTGCAGCGAGTTTGGAGGTTCGGTTATCACGGTCGAAGAGGGGATTGACTTCTACAATATCGAGCATCTTTGTTGTTTCATGCCGCCCGGCTTCGAAGCAAATGCCAAGCGCATCTTCGGAGCGAAAACCTATCGGAGAGGGAGTGCTTGCTCCGGGCGCATCGCTTGAGCGAATGGAATCAATATCGAATGATAGATAGAAAGGAATTTCATGCGGAAGCAGCGTCCGGAATTTATTCGCCACATCCTTCTGAAAAACATCTTCATAAAAAATAGCAGTGCCGCCTTTTTTCTTCAGCCATTCAAGATGACTTTGCGCAAATGAAAATTGCTGAATGCCGAACTCCAGAAAGTATTTTGCATGAAGAATCTTTTCTTCGATCAGCAATCTGAAACTGCTTCCGGAGTGATGAAACCCATCCTTTTTTTCGCGCACATCAAGATGAGCATCAATATTGATAAGCGAAAAATCTTTTCCGGCGATGCCATCATGAAATCCCGATGCAAGAGGATAGGTAATATCATGACCGCCGCCCAGAGCAATAACGGTTTTGCCGTTCTTAATAAAATTCGAAACGGCTTCTTTAGCAACGGAATGTATATCTTCGAGAGTATTTCCTGAAATATTTCCGTAATCGACGATTTTCAGTGAAGTGATCGAGCCATTAGATGCAATCGGGGTAAGTTTAAAAAGTTGTTTGCGTATTTCATTCGGAGCTTCTGCTGCGCCTACTCTGCCGCCATTACGGCGGATGCCTTCATCGGTCGGTACTCCCAGAAGGACGATATTGGATTCTTCCAGATTCTTTTCAGAATAGGGAAGTATACTATCAGATAGACGTGGATCGGGATAATTATTCATAACGCAACGCTTCGACGGGATTCATCCGTGCTGCTTTCTGAGCAGGGTAGAATCCAAAGAAAATTCCTATAATTGCTGCGGCTGCAAATGAAAGTCCTGTTGCAGTCGGTGAAATAAAAAGCGTCCAGCCATTGCTCTTTGAAATGAACCAACTCATTCCTAATCCCAGTAGTATGCCGATCACACCGCCGATCAGCGAAAGCGCCATAGCCTCTGTCAGAAATTGAGTAAGAATATCTCTGCGTTTTGCGCCAAGGGATTTGCGGACTCCTATCTCGCGAGTACGTTCGGTAACGGTGACAAGCATAATATTCATGATGCCGATTCCGCCGACTAGAAGTGAAATGATAGCTGCGTTGCTCAGCAGACTTGTCAAAGTATTAGCATTTTGAGCAGCGGCGGCGGCAAGTTCAACTTGTGAACGCACCTGAAAATCATTTTCGTCACCCGGCAGAAGTCTATGTGTCTGGCGAAGCGTTGCAGTAATGTCCGAAACTGCCTGATCGTTCTCGTGATCACTGAGAGCACTTGCAATAATGACATTAAGCCAGGTAATCCCTAAAAGTTTTTTTTGAACGGTATAGAGAGGGGCGAGGATAATGTCATCCTGGTCAATTCCAAAAGAGTTTGTTCCTTTTTCTTCGAGAACACCTATGATCGTGAATGGAAGTTTTTTTATCCTCACCGTTGCTCCTACAGGATCTCTTCCATCAGGGAAAAGCTGCAAGGCAACTGTTTTGCCGATGAGACATATTTTACGCGCAGCGCGTACGTCGCTTTGCTGGAAATTACTTCCGCTGACAACCTTCCAATTCTTGACGGTAAGATATTCCGGAGTAGTGCCTGTAGCACGAGTTGACCAATTGGAATTTGATGCAACAACTTGCACTTGTGCCGAAGCGATCGGGGCAACGGCTGAAACAGAAGATAATTTCTTTATAGCTTCGGCGTCGTTCTCTGTTAATTTATTCGAGCCGCCTGTTCCACTCGATACTCCGCCGCCGAATGTGGCTCCAGGATAAATCGTCAAGAGGTTCGTCCCCAGAGTTGCTATCTGGTCGCTAACAGCTTTCTTAGCGCCTTGCCCAATTGCCGTCATTGTAATTACTGCGCCTACTCCGATAATAATACCAAGCATCGTCAGAGTTGCCCTCACCTTATTGCTTCTAAGGGAGTCGAATGCCATCGTTAAACTTGAAAGAAAATTTCTTAACATAATTTATCTTCTGGGCGCCCCTCCACCTCCCGGTCCACCACCTCCGGGTCTTGGCTGAGTACCGAACGGATTAGCTCCGGGTGCATTCGTTGAAGGAGTTTTACCTGATGGCATAATACTACCAACGGCAATGCTATCACCAACATTAAGAGGTGAATCACTGGATAGAACTTCGGTAAACATACCATCGCTAATGCCTGTCTTGATCCTGATAGCTTCAAGTTCGGGCATTTCTCCGGGTTTAACAGTTTTATTTGATCTTCTATATATTATAGCGGAATTAGAATTACCTCGACCTTTTTCGATTCTGTATGAATCACCTTTGGGCTTGGTAGTATCATGACTTGTCGGTTTCGAAGATTGCGTAACGGGTGCATTATCGGAATAAGGCGGCGTGAATCGCGTTGCTGAAGTAGGTACTCGTGTTGCATTCTGCACGGCTGAATTCGTGATCGTCACCGTTGCCGTCATGCCCGGGAAAAGTTTTTCTTCTTTGTTCTGCGCAGAAATAATCACCGTATACGTAACGACATTTGACTGAATGACAGGATTTAGTCGTACTAATTTTACCATTCCATGAAATTTCTCACCGGAAAATGCATCGACAGTGAATGAAACATCTTCACCTTGTTTGACCTGACCAATATCGGCTTCATCCACATTTGCCTGAACTTCCATTTCCGTAAGATCTTCGGCGATGATAAAAAGGACGGGAGCATTTAAGGATGCTGCGACGGTCTGTCCTACATCAACGCTACGCTGTGTTACCACACCAGAGATCGGAGCATGAATTTTTGTATAACTCAGATTCACATTTGCCTGATCGAGCGAAGCCTGCATTTGCTGAACTGTTGCTTTGGCATCGGCAAGCGCTGTTTCGCTTATGTCGTAATCAGCCTTGGAGATCAAGTTCTGTGTAAAAAGTTGTTTAGCGCGGACTTCATTCCTGGCAGCATTATCAAGATCTGCTTTAGCTCTTGCATGATTTGCTGTTGCTGCTTTGACTGAGGCATCATAAAAAGTCGGATCAAGTTCTGCGACGAGCTGACCTTTAGTGACTCGCGTATTAAAATCGGCATGAAGTGATTTAATTGTGCCCGATACCTGAGAGCCAACCTGAACGGTCTTTGTCGCCTGAAGAGTACCGGTCGCTGTAACTGATTTTACAATATCACCTTTATCAAGAGCAGTAAATCTGATAAATGGAATCTGGGCAGCTTCGCCTCGAAAAAAGAAATACCAAACGACTATACCTCCGACAGCTAAAATTAAAACGGCATAGATCAGACCTTTATTTTTTTTTCTGCGGATGCTTACAATATGAAGAGGCAATTGCTTTGTCCCTGCCGGAGCAGGCAATGTTTTTTGTGCCGTTTGGCTTACAGTACTATCCATAAATAAAAAAAGAGTTGTCGGAATATACTCTCAGGGTAAATCCTTAACGAATTTTCACTTGAGATGTTTCCGCTTATTCTATACTTTTCAATACTTCCAACGCAGCCCTCTGACCATTACGAATAGCTCCCTCGATCGTCATTGGTAATCCATTCTGCACAAGATCTCCTGCAAGATATAGATTAGGGATGATCGTTTTTGTATTCGGACGATGAAGCTGAAGCTCAACATTCAAAAGGGGAGTAGCACGTTTCTCTTTAATAATCACGGAGCGAATCAGCTTTGCATTATTATTAGGAAACGAGCTTTTAATATCATTCCAGAATATATTTGTAATTTCATCATTATCTTTCTTCATCAGATCATCGGCTGCGCTTTTTGTGCAGGCAAGTAGTTCGGCGCCATAATGCGTCGGCTTTGTAAAACACCATTCTAGCGATGTTCCGATAAATCCACAGATCGGCATACCGACGAACTTTTTATCTACCCATAAATAAGCATTAGCTATCGGAGAATATTTTACTATAGGTATAATCCGTGAAATTTCCTTAGGCATAAATGAAATATCATGATAATTTCCCGCAAAGATCAGCGCATCGAAAACTGTATTTCCTTCATCTGTTTCTATATATAGTAGGTTATTCCCGGCTTTAATAGTTTTAATAGTCTGCCCGTAATTTATTCCGCATCCGTGGGATAATAAATAATCCAGAGCAGGGTTGATTAGAAGACCAGATAAACCAACTTTTGGAAAAAGCAGCGAGCTGTGCTTTTTATTCTGCAAAAAGATAAGGCGCATTGTATGTAAAAATACCTGAGCGCTTGCTTTCTCCGGAGGAAGATTCAATGTTCCGACGACAATCGGCGCCCATAATTTTTCTATAAGTGTTACAGGCTGATGAGCAAACCTGAAAAGATCAGCGCAGGATGAATGAGCCATCTGTTTATCATAGCGGAACATCATCATACCCATACCAAAGCGAACTGCTGCCAGTTTTTCATATTGATAAAGCAGGTCTGTTTGAAATAATCCAACAGACATATTCAGAGGAACAGGAAGATGAGCAGGAAGTTTTAATATGCTCATGCGGTGTTCATTCGGAAGAAGGAAGGGAATCTCCAGAGAATTTTGCTTTTGAAGCAAATGTTCCGAACCTATCGTGCGGAGATAATCGAGTGTCGAAGTATAGCAGCCCATAAGCAAATGCTGACCATTATCGAGCGTATCCCCTGATTCGGAATCAATAAATGAGCGCGTTCTGCCACCCGCTTCGCGGCGTGATTCGAAAATTGTTACGGCAAACGGACGCGTAGAATGGGCGCTGTATAGCTTGACAGCAGCAGCAAGCCCGCTCGTTCCGGCGCCGATGATCGCTACTCGATATGGATTTGGTATCATTAACGATTAAGAAAAATGAGAATATGTCATTCTCAGCGTAGCCAAGATTGCAGCAGCAAAAAATTGGCATAGTGAAGAATCTGAGCTTTCAGGTATATTGAGACCGCAGATTCTTCGCTACTCTGAGAATGACAACATTAAATCTTCAAAATAAATAACGTGTTTAAAAAAAAGAAAAACATTATAAAGCGTTCGGATGATCTCATAGACCTACCTTCTCGTAAAAAAAATGCAAGCCTATCTTTTTACGAAAAAGTCTATAATATTGTCAGCAAGATTCCAAAAGGAAAAGTGACAACATACGGAGCCATTGCCGAAATGATCGGAATGAAAAGCTCGTCGCGCTTAGTTGGGCAGGCACTGAGATCTATGCCGCCGGAAATGGATATTCCTGCGCAGCGTGTCATTAATCATGCAGGACTATTGAGCGGCGCGCATCAATTCGGAGGCTACGAAAGAATGCGCTGGCTGCTCGAAAAAGATGGGGTGAAGTTCAAAGGCGATGGAGTGGATATGGAAAAGCATTTTTGGAAACCGGAATGATTTATTTATTTCTCTTATCAATTTATAATAAAAATCCGGTAGCATTTACTTCGCACGGCTTGGCGGGGCGACGTACGGTTTGTGAAAGAATAAGGATTTTCGCATTATTATGAAACTCTGCTTGCGTAAAAGCGTTCTAATTTAGGGTATTTATTGCTCTATTAGGAGGTACTAACGCATCATCCCCATCAGAGTGTTACATTTGAAGTGTTTGCCGTTCATGCTTTTAGTGAGCATGTGTATGTTCATGCCATTAGAGGGCTTTGGGCAGCGGCTTGGTTTTGTGACTTCCACTCCGCGTATTGATAGCTTTCCCATAGTTCGTTTGAAGATGACGGCAACGTATAACGGTTTGCTGCCTCAGCCCGGAATTTTACCGACCGATCTTAAAGTAACTGAAGATAATTTCCCTGAGAACATTCAACTTATTGGCTGTGATGAATCGGCTCAGGCAGCTGTGGTCTTTTGTGTTGATGCCAGTACATCAATAAAGGCAAGTGCAGGAGATAGCTGGGATATATATCTGTCATATTATAAGTCCTTTGACAAATTCATTAATCTGATTCCTTCCGCTTCCCGATATGCTCTTGTTGTTTTTACGGATCAGGCGCAGTATTTTCCCGGACCGGCTCATTTAAATGGTTTTTATTCAGGACAGAATGCTGTGGATTCATCTGCTTTCCAGAATATTCTGCGATCTCAAACTTTTACAGGTTTTACGAATATCGACCCCGGAATAGACCTTAGTATCAGCCTCTTGCAAAACCAGCCATTCAAACAAAAAGCGATCGTACTTGTTACTGATGATGCGATCTATGATACTCCCTATTATGATTCCCTTATGAATGCTTTAGGTATAACTCTGTATGTTATGGAATTGGGAAAAGGCTCCCCTACGCTGAATGCAGAGGTTACTCATAATACAGGGGGAGTATTTATGACTGCTACAGATTCTGCTCAATATCCTCCGGTTATGTCCCAGCTTGGCGAATTTGTTTTCGGTGAACATTGTAATATTCGCTATGTCTCTACTAATCCCTGCCCTTGGTTAAAACTGCATTCCATTGGCTTAACGCTGAATTATAAAACCCTGCAAAGAAACATTACAGAACAATATATTTTGGGTAGAAATATTTTTGATTTCGACCCGCCTCTTATTGCAGAATCTTCACCGGTCTATACTTCGCGAAGCGTTCAGGCAACGGAGAATTTTCCATGTACCAGAGGCATAAGGGATTTTCATGATTCTTTACTGCAAAATTTTATTAAGCTTTCACAAGTTTCCAATAAGTATCCGAATTTCGCATCTGATAGCCTCATTGTAAACGATACCATGCAGCCTGCACGGGCAGTATATCGTGCAATTGATTCGGCGAATAATAAAGGGCGTAAAGAAATTCTTTACACTCCAAAGGCCGATATATTGCCTCCTGTGATAGATGTGGCACAGTCTTCAGGCGGCAATTACCAGATGATCTTAACAGAATCCCGTGCATGGGATAAAGGTTTAAATTCAGCTTCATTGAAAGCAGGAGCTCAGAATCTTATTCTTGATAGTGTCAGTATACTTACCCGACGTTTCGGTGAAGTCTGGCTTCATTCTCCGAATCCAAGCGCAGCAGCTAGCGGCTGTCTCGAAGCATACGATTCTTCAGGGAATATGTCGGATTATTGTATAAAGCGAGATTCAGCTACTGGAGATACATTGCCCCCTATTATTTCCCAGTTTCCGGTTGTATCTCCGCGATTACAAATTACCGGAGCTGTTGACGAGAAACGTTTTAAAGATATTGGTCTAAAAAATATTACTATTTTTCCTGCCCCTAATACCGGTGCATCAAAGGTTACCTTTCTGTGGAATATGCATGCCACATTCTCCGTTCCGATTCTCGACTCATTACAGCCGGTTAGAGCACTAATTGTAGCGTCCGATAGCGTCGGCAATGCTGCGCATGACACGCTGCGCTATGATCCTCTGCCGGATAACACTTCACCTGTCTGTTCTATCGAGATCATTGATCAAAAAACAAGGGTCTTTCATGTCGTGGAACTTGCCCCTTGGGATCGCGGTGTTCGATCAGTTATTCTTGTAGGAGCTTCTAATAATTTCACGTTTGGTCCCGTTGTTTTTACTGACGTTTATCATGCTGAGCAGAAATTTACACTAATAGATCCATTCCTAAGTGCAACTGCCGTTATGCATGTTGTCGATAGCGTTGGACATATCTGCGAAACAACGATCGCTATCGATCCACTTGCAAAACCACTTATTCCATTTACTTCATCGAACGTAGTCGATTTTGGGACTCAGCAAGCTCCTGCCAATATGGTGAAATCATTCCAAGTCAGGAATCCAAATGAGTCTCCTGTCGTCGTTACGAAAATAAAACAGACAGGGGATGTTTCGATCTTCAGTTCGGATATGACTATGCCGATAGTTTTCCAGCCATTTGAGACGAAGTCGTTCAATATGACTTTTTCGCCTTCTCTCCTTGGCAATTGGCAATCGGATTTCGCGCTTGCCAATGATACAATGAATCTGACCTCGGTTAAAGCCATTGGTCGTACCATCGGAAATATATTTGTCACTGTTGATACCGTGAATGTTCCCTATACGCAGGTACTACGTAAATTTCATGTTGCCATCTCAGCAACCCCTGCACCGATAAATCTTGATACGATCTCGTTCGTTCTAAGTTATGACGCTGATCTTGCACTTTTGCAGAATCCTCAGACCGATTGTTCAGGAGGTAATCCTCTTTGTAATTATTTAATAACTCCGACAAATATTTCTTACGGAAAAATACGCTACGATCTTTACAGAAAGGACAGATCGGTAAATAATACACTTTCCTTTGTAACTTCCTCGTTCGATGTCCCCTTTATTTGCTATGTTTCAAAGAAAGATACCACCGCTGTACTTTTCGAAGATCTTTTTGTAAGCCAGCTCTCGACCTCGTCATCTTCACAAGGTATGATAACAGTCGGAAACCAGTGCGGAGACGTAACGCTCCGAGCCTACTTAAACGGGAATTTGCCCGCAGTTATAAAATCTGTTGTTCCAAATCCGGCAAATACCATTGTTACAGTTTCAATTCTGTCAGTAGAAAAAACTTATGGACAAATTTCGTTGGTTAATAATCTCGGAGTAATAAAATTACGCACATCTCTTGATTTGGAAAGCGGCTTGAATCCGAAGATTCTGGATATCTCCTCACTTCCAAGCGGGAGTTATCAACTCATCCTTTCCCGTGAGAACGGAATACTTTCCGTGCAGACGCTGGCGATCGTCAAATAATACATTGCCCATTCTGCATTTCCATTTTTAATTTGTATTTTTAATTTTAATTTCCATGCGCCGTAACTTTGCACTTTAATTCTTAGCATGTCAAAAAGCAGAGTACAATTTGTATGTTCTAATTGCGGATACATTTCACCAAGATGGATAGGGAAGTGTTCGGAGTGCAATGAGTGGAATACTTTTGTTGAAGAGACCTCAATATCATCTACAGATAATCCCAAAGCAAAAGGCGCAAGAAGTTATGGTTCAACTGGTGCAGCGCGCCCCCTGAAATTATCCGAGATAACTCTAAGCGAAGAAGACCGTATTTTAACAGGCATTGCAGAACTCGATAGAGTTCTTGGTGGCGGAATTATGCATGGCTCTCTCGTGCTCATCGGCGGTGATCCTGGAATAGGGAAGTCCACGCTTCTTATGCAAATGGTGCGCGGAATGCTGACTGCAAAAACTCTTTATGTATCGGGTGAAGAAAGTCCGAAACAATTAAAATCTCGTGCAGAGCGTCTGTTGATGAAGAATGAAGATGTTTCCTTCATGGGAGAAACGGATATTGAACGAATTATCGAAGAAGCACGCAGCAGTTCTCCTGATATACTCATTGTTGATTCAATTCAAACGATGTATAGAACTGCTATGGAATCCGCGCCGGGCAGCGTAGGACAGGTGCGTGAATGCACAGCAATGCTTCTGCAATTTGCAAAATCATCCGGCATCCCTATCTTTATTGTAGGACACGTCACAAAAGAAGGTGCAATTGCAGGTCCTAAAGTTTTGGAACATATCGTCGACACGGTGTTGCAATTCGAAGGTGAGAGAACTCATGCCTACAGAATTCTGCGTGCAGCGAAAAATAGGTATGGTTCGACAAATGAGATCGGAGTTTTTTCGATGACGTCAGAAGGGTTAATGGAAGTACCAAATCCATCGGAAGTTTTCCTTTCAGAAAGACAATATGGTTCATCCGGTTCGGCAGTATGCTGCATACTCGAAGGTACTCGTCCGTTATTATTAGAAGTGCAGGCGCTTGTTTCGCCGACACATTACAATAACCCTCAGCGAACAACGACAGGATACGACTACCGCCGAATTGCAATGCTTCTTGCCGTTCTCGAACGTAGACTTGGCGCACGGCTTGCGAATCAAGATGTATTTATTAATATTGCAGGCGGCCTAACGGTAGACGAACCTGCGGCTGATCTTGCTATTGTAATGGCTGTTCTATCAAGCATGAAAGATACGCCGCTTGATTCGAAATCTTGTTTAATAGGTGAAGTTGGTTTGGGTGGAGAAGTTCGAGCAGTTCCGCAAGCGGAACTGCGAGTCATGGAAGCAATGAAACTCGGATTTGAAACGATCATCATTCCGCGATCAAATCTAAAATCTATTCCGAAAATAAAAAAGGGCACGAGAGTCGAAGGAGTTGATACATTATCTCAGGTAGTGAAATTGGTTTTATGAAAATAATTCTTGCAACGCATAATCTCCATAAACGGAAAGAACTTCTCGCACTCGTTGGCGATGCTTTCGAAATAGAAGTACTCCCCGATAATTTTCCGGAAATTCCTGAAACCGGCAATACTCTTGAAGAAAATGCTTTAATAAAAGCCCGATTTGTTTTTGAAACGTTGCATCAGCCAACTTTTGCTGATGATACAGGTCTTGAAGTTGATGCTCTTGATGGTGCTCCGGGAGTCTATACAGCGCGATATGCCGGTGAAAATGCAACGTATGAGGATAACTGCCAGAAACTTCTCATTGCACTAAAGGACAAAGCTGATCGAAGCGCAAAGTTTATAACCGTAATTTGTTTTATTGATGAAAAAGGAAGGGAGCATTTTTTTCGAGGCGAAGTAAAAGGCATGATCTCAGAAGAAGCATTAGGTACGAACGGATTCGGATATGATCCTGTTTTTATGCCGCTTGATGATGCAAAGATGCGGACATTTTCTCAGATGGATACATTTGAAAAAAATGCTCTGAGTCATCGCTCTCGGGCAATGGAATTATTTCTAAGTTCTTTTAAATTAAATGTATAGGTGAAGAAAAATTATGGCAAGGATAGTAATTAAAGATGCGCAGGGACCACATGAGGTTCCGCCGAATGAAAAGAGTGTTTTTATTTGTATGTGTGAGTTATCAAAGAATCAACCTTTTTGCGACGGATCCCACAAAAAAACAAAAGATGAAGAAGCTGCAACAACCTATCGTTATAAAGACGATGGTACCCGAGAAGTTGTTGCTGCGTAAGATTTGGAACGTACCAGCTTTCGGATTGTTATAAAGCCGCATTTTTAGAGCGAATTGCTCGAAAAAAAGGCCCCTTCGACTAATGGTTAGGTCACCACCCTTTCACGGTGGCTGCACGGGTTCGAGTCCCGTAGGGGTCACAAGATTGGAAAGCCGCTAATACCAATGCGGCTTTTTTGTTTACAAAATAGGAATAAAGATTACTATGTTTGAAGATCTCAGTTCGAAATTTGAAGGCTTATATAAGAAAATTCGTGGTCAGGCAAGACTGACGGAAAGTAATGTAAACGAAGCTGTTCGCGAAGTCCGCCGCGCGCTTCTTGATGCAGACGTTAACTACAAGGTTGCCAAGAAGTTCGTCGATGACGTTCAAGAAAAAGCTTTAGGCGCTGAAGTCCTCAAATCCGTTAATCCTGAACAGCAATTTATTAAAATACTCTACGATGAACTCGTGGAGATGATGGGCGGACCTGCACAGGATATAAATTTTTCTCCCGAGCTTCCGACAATTCTCATGATCTGCGGTTTGCAGGGATCCGGAAAAACCACATTCACTGCAAAGCTTGCAAATTTATTAAAGAATCGCAACAAACGCGCATTTCTTATTGCCGCAGATATTTACCGACCTGCAGCTATTGAGCAGTTACAACTGCTCGGCTCGCAGATCGATGTTCCGGTTTTTACAATTGACGGAGAAAAGAATGCGGTAAAGATCGCCGAAGCAGGTGTTAAAGAAGCGCGGTCAAAAGGGTATGACGTTGTCATCATCGATACTGCAGGACGCCTATCGATCGATGAAGTGATGATGAAAGAGGTCGCTGATATTAAAGCGAAAGTTAAACCTCACGAAATCCTTTTTGTCTGCGATGCAATGACAGGGCAGGATGCCGTCAATACTGCTAAGGCATTTCATGACCATTTAAAATTCGACGGTGTTGTCCTTACGAAAATGGATGGCGATGCTCGCGGCGGAGCGGCCCTATCGATCCGTTCAGTAGTTGAAGAGCCGATCAAATTTATTTCAACAGGAGAGAAACTTGATGCGCTCGAAGCTTTTTACCCTGACCGTATGGCTTCGCGCATTCTCGGAATGGGGGATATTGTTACTCTTGTTGAAAAAGCACAGGCACAAATTTCCGAGGAAGATGCAAGATCAGTGGAAGATAAACTTCGCAAGAATGAATTCACTCTTGATGATTTCCGCGAACAGCTTCTGCAGATCAAAAAGATGGGTTCGATAAAAGACCTTATGGGCTACATTCCCGGTGTGAATAAAGCTGCTATTAAAGATGCGAATATTGACGAGAAATCGTTCGACCGCATTGAAGCGATCATTACTTCCATGACCAAAGATGAGCGCCGCTACCCGCAAGTCCTCAATGCTTCGCGCCGCGAGCGCATAGCGGGAGGATCTGGGACATCAGTCGTTGAGATCAATCGCCTCATCAAGCAATTTACTGAAATGCAGAAGATGATGAAAAAGCTCTCCAAAGGAAAGGTCTCCAAGCAGATGAGAGATATGATGGCGAATATCCCTATGCCGCAGTAGCAGTCATTTGTTATTAGTCTAAGCTGTTCGTCAGTATAAAAATTAGTGGGGAAAAGTGTAACTTTTCCTCCTTTTCGGAGTTATATAGTAGAGCTTTATCTTAATTTTTGGCTCGCGACATAACAACTATGACATAACAACTATTATGAAGCAGCGTCGCCTTATTGCATTCACTGCCATCACGGCATTTATTGTCCTTTTTTCTGCTATACCTGTTTTTGCAACGTGGAATTTGGTTCTCAGCACAAGTGGAGCGCATTCAGGTTTTTTCTTTAATGAGTTTGTGGGCTTTATAGGGTCAAGCGGTTCCGATGGTATTTATAAAACAACAGATGGTGGTAAAAACTGGGTTAAAACAATCATACCGGGCGGTTTTACAAGCGGTTACATCACGCAAATTTTTATGACGGATGCCTTGCGCGGCTGGGCAGCGATCGAGGATTTTGATACGAAGCAATGTCTTTGGATAACTACGGACGGCGGGTTAACCTGGAAGGTCAAAGGTCCCATTGGTCAATATAATAATGTATTTGAAACACCTTCGGCGATCATAGGGCTGAGCAGAGATATCTATGGAAATTCTTTCGCTAAAATTTCCACTGATGGCGGAAACACATTTGCTAACGGACAGATGAAACTCAATAATGGCATTGATTTCGTCGATGCTTCTCATGGAGTAGTGACATGTTTTACCGACACTGTAAAAGGCGGCTGGATGAGTACCTTGGATGGAGGCAAAACTTGGACGCAGATCAACCCGATTATTCGAAGAGAAGCATGGAGCATTTATGGTGTGAAGGGCACATCAATATTTTATACTGCTGCCGAAGGTGATCCAATTGCAGGTAGAACTTCAACGCAATTAATGCGTTCAGCAAATTATGGCGCGACATGGACTACTGTTGCACCTCTATCTTCTAATGGTGTTAATTTTTATTCGACCGGACATATTGCAGGTTTTGGAGAGATGCTTTATGTGCAGACCGATACAGATCGTAGCGTTAATAAAGCCCCATTTGTTCTAGGGATGTATCGAACTATAGATAAGGGGTTAACATGGAAATATGTCGGAGGTCCTGGCAACGATCGGGATACTCGTTTTATCGTCACAGGCTGTAACGGAGGAATTATCTATGCATTCGATGCAAGGGGTAATGTCTGGAAAACCCGCGATGGTGGGGATGGGCAGGTACAGGAGCCGCCTATTGCTCCGCAGATATTCGGAGATCCGATTGTTTTCTCCGGTCCAATATGCTCGACAAGTGATGCCTCACTGCAGATCCAAAACCTTTACTGTATCGAAGATAGTATTCTTTCTGCTGAACTTCTCGATACTACTTCAGCTATTATTTCAAGCGGAGCGTTGAAGGTGACAGTAATGCCGAGCTTCCCGCTTCTGCTGGCACCAAATGCAAAAGATTCGATTCGTTTTACCTGGCAGCCGTTCAAGTTATTCCATAGCGATACGACGGTTACGATCAAAGTGAAGATTAAATATTTTTCCAAAATACTGGGGAAGACATTTGATACAACCGTGACGATCTCCGTTCACGCAGTGGGCGAATCACCTCTTGCCGATGTTGCACCGACAAACTTAAATTTTAATACTATTCCTTATTGCCTGCCACATGATACGACGTTCATAATTCGTAATAACGGATGTGACACACTCTTTCTATTAAATGCCAGCGGAAGCGCTCCGCAATATTATGTAGTCCTTGATTCCAAAGGGAATCCGCTGCAACTTCCGCTTGGAATACCACCATCGAGGATAGACACGTTTATTGTCCGGCTAAATCTAAGTTTAGCAGGAAGTTACTCCTCGAATCTTCTGCTTAAACTCAGACATCAGGGCATCGGAAAAGATACGATCATCAATATCGCTGCAGTAGTTTCTGCAAAAGCCTCCTACTCATTGCCGGATTCTGTTGATTTCGGATTGCTTTCTACTTGTGAGACGAAAGATTCACTTATTCCGATTAAAAACAATGGCTGTGTTGAGATAGTCATTACCGATGCAACACTTCAGAATAACTTGGTTTTCTCTTTGGTAGGGACACCTCTGTATACCTCACCCATTCCACCTGGCGGTACAGGTTTTGTGCATGTACGTTTTTCGCCGAATGCTCAACAAAAGGTAAGGGACATAGTAACTCTCTCATTTACTGCTCTTGGTGAACCTCAGACGAAACAGATCATTCTTAAAGGCTCAGGATATTTCACTGCTGCAAAACTTGTTTCGACAGAGCCGACGGACACACTTTTTAACTTAAAGCTTACACGATGCGATCCTGATACGATTTTTCGTTTCACTCTTTCCAATCCCGGATGTGATTCAATAACAATAACGAGTGCGCAGCTGACCGGTAATCTGACGCCTGATATTTCGTTAACACTCGGATCAAGTTTACCTGTTTCAATTAATAATGGGAAAAATATCGGTATTACCGTAAAGGTTACACCAAAAGATCTCGGTAACTTTAGCGGAAAGCTGCATGTAACTTACCGTATTGCCAAAGATAATACGCTCCATGATACGTTGATCTCATATTTTCTGACCGTCGGTTATGGATCAAGGATACTTTCTCTTGATCATGATACGATCGACCTCGGAACAATGAAGCTTTGCGATTTCCGTGATTCAGCAGTTCATATTCAAAATCTTGGATGCGATCTTCTTGATATCCTGAGTATCAATATTCAGGGGCAGGGTAATTTCAAAATTACTGTTCCGCCGGGTCTAAGTCCGCTTATCTCGAATCAATCTAGCCGCATTCCATTTCACTTCGATCCTTACCAGGCAGAAGCCATTACCGGGACAATAACAATAACCTCAGTATCAGATACACGACCAATCAGAATAGTAACGATTCTTGCCCGAATCATACCAACAGATACGCTGACATTAAGTGTGCTTCCTACACATAATGTTTTTTATGCAGGTGATACATTTACGGTTCAGTTGATCCCTCAGCAAAACGTTCATGGGAAAGGACTTCGCGATGCTGCCTTTACTCTGCATTTCAATAGCGATCTGCTTACTCTTCTTCCTGCTCCCTCAGGCATTAACGCCTTAGTGCCTAACGCCAGATATATTGCAGGTCCGCAACTGGGTACACCAAAGCATTCTACGATTCGTATTTTCTTGCAGGGATTGCCGACTCTGGAAATAGATTCTTTAAAACCGGTTCTAGAATTTAAATTTTACGTAAGTCTGACGGACTCGATCACCACAACATTCGATCTATCTGATGTGCAGCTTAATGGCGGCGATACACTGTATGCAAAATGTGACTTGGGAATACTCTCGGCAAGCCTTGTATATAAACTTGCTTACCATTGTGGAGATTCGACACTGGTTAAATTTATGCAGCTTGGAAAAAACATAAAAATATTTGCCGATGCAGTTTATCCAAATCCCGTCTCCGAACATAATAATTTTCAAGCAATTATTCCGTTCACATCGAATATATCCGGTCTTATCGGAATGAAAATTTATGATCAATTAGGAAGGATGGTCGATGCAAAAGAATTAGTCGTGTCGGATCCCGGAAAATATCAATTCTCGATTGACGGCAGTAATCTTGCCGGAGGCTGTTATATGTATATACTGCAGGAAATTTCATCTTCTTCCAATATCCACGGAAGATTTGTTATTACGAAATAAGAAGAATACTCCCTCTCTTTTTTTGAGCCCATCAAATGGTTGTGGCTTCTTCCTCGCCTAAAGTGAATTGCTTCGTCGGACTGAAGTCCTCCTCACAATGACTGCTATAGAATATTCGAACCCCTTACTTTATTTTGCTGTTTACATCTTGCTATCAATATAGCGAAAGAATTATATTAATTATTGACAGGCAGCAGCGCCTGTCCTACTATTAGGAAGATTATATCATGGCAAATGAAGCGGAAGTAGCGGGAATTGCAACGGCGACGAATGGCACAAATGGTCATGCAGCGCCGGAATCTATCGGGCAGCGCCCGAAAGTACCTATTGAGATCAAGGAAGATGTTACGATCCGTTTTGCCGGAGATTCCGGAGATGGTATGCAACTTACCGGAACGCAGTTCACTAATACGACGGCACTTGTCGGCAACGATCTTTCTACGCTTCCTGATTATCCTGCTGAAATTCGTGCCCCTATCGGTACCCTTTATGGAGTCTCGGGATTCCAGATCCATTTTTCTTCTAAGGAAATTCATACGCCCGGCGATAATCCTGACGTCCTTGTTGCCATGAATCCCGCTGCTTTGAAAGTCAATTTGCATGATCTCAAGCCCGGAGCCGTAATTATCTTAAATGAAAATGCCTTCGATGAAAAGAATTTGAAGCTTGCTCATTACGATGTCAATCCTCTTGATGATGATACGCTCTCGGGTTTTACGGTTTACAAATTTCCGCTGACGAGAATTACCCTCGATGCAGTAAAATATCTAAAGATGGGTTCGAAAGAAGGCGCCAGATCGAAGAATATGGTGGCTCTGGGATTAGTCTATTGGCTCTATAACCGTCCTCTCGAACCAACTTTCGAATGGTTAAAAGCAAAGTTCGGAAAGAACGAACAAGTTTACGAGGCAAATTTACGAGCGTTGAAAGCCGGATATTATCTCGGTGAAACAGCAGAATTATTTTCAGCTCGGTATGAAGTAAAGCCTGCACAATTCAAACCAGGTAAATACCGTAACGTGATGGGTAACGAAGCAACAGCTCTTGGTTTTGTTGCAGCATCAGTGAAATCAGGGCTTGATCTTTTTCTTGGATCATATCCTATTACTCCTGCATCCGATATTTTACATGAACTATCGAAGTATAAAAATTTCGGAGTCAAGACGTTTCAGGCTGAAGATGAGATTGCCGGAATTTGTTCTGCTATCGGCGCTTCGTATGCCGGTGCAATCGGAATTACGACAACTTCCGGTCCCGGCTTGGCATTAAAAGCTGAAGCATTAGGACTTGCAGTCATGACAGAGCTTCCGCTTATCGTCGTTGACGTTCAACGCGGCGGACCATCGACAGGTCTTCCGACAAAGACTGAACAGGCAGACTTAATGCAAGCCTTATATGGCAGAAACGGCGAAAGTCCCGTTGCTGTGATCGCTGCCAAAAGCCCCGTAGATTGCTTTAATACGGCATTTGAAGCAACGCAGATCGCATTGAAATATATGGTGCCGGTGATAATGCTTTCCGATGGATATATCGCAAATGGTGCAGAGCCTTGGCTTATTCCCGATGTCGATAAAATGCCCGAAATCAAATCGAAACAGCGATTGAAAGCTACAGAAGGCAAAGATTTCTTGCCATACGAACGTGATGAAGATAATGCACGTCCCTGGGCAATTCCGGGAGTCGAAGGTTTAGAGCATCGTATCGGCGGTTTGGAAAAACAGCATAATACCGGCAATGTAAATTACGAGCCACATAACCATGATTTCATGGTTCGCCTCCGACAGGAAAAAGTGACGGGTATTCAGAAAGATGTTGCTCCAACAGAGTTGCATGGAGCAAAGAGCGGAAAGATTCTACTGCTAAGTTGGGGCGGTACCTACGGTGCTGTTCTTAGTGCTCAGGAGCAGCTTGCCGATAGAGGAGTTTCGATGGCACATCTAAGATGGCTTAACCCACTTCCTCCGGATCTTGGTGATATCTTGAAGAACTATGAAAAAGTTATTATTCCTGAACTCAATCTTGGTCAGCTTCGCCGCATTATCCGTGATGTATATCTTATTGATGCGATCGGTATTAATAAAGTGGAAGGCCTACCATTCACTCCACATGAAGTGAGATCGAAGGTAGAGGAATTTTTAGATAAAGTCTAAGATTAAGACCCTACAAGTTACTGCAAAACAATAGTTTATGGTATTTGATTAAGAATATCCATAAACTGTTTTTTTGTTTGTAGACCAAAGAATGTATGGACTATATAACCGTCACGATCAACAGCAAATGATCGTGGTATTGACACATTTCCTTCGCCATTATAATTGATGTAAGCTTTTGAGGCTTGATCAGTTATTATCTGATATTTTAATCCACGGGATTCGGCAAATAGTTTTGCCCTTTCAAATAAAGAAGTATTTGGATCGACTGCAGTAATACCGATGACGATGATATCGGAACCTGAAGATTGAGCGATCGAATTAAGATCGGGCATTTCTGCTTCGCATGGACCACACCATATAGCCCAAAAATTAAGCAAAACGATCTTACCCTTTAGGTCATTGAGGGAGTGAGTAATGCCCAAAGAATCTTTCCAGATAATATTCGATGCGACAACGAGCCCGGTACTATCTTTGACGTTCTTGCCGCCGTTGCCATAAAGCGTCGAGATGTTTTTCTGGAATTGTAGAGAGTCGGCAGTATTAGCCGTAGAAGAATCCGATGGCGTAGGAGAACAGCCGGAGCCAATTATCAGAAGACCGAAAAATAACAGAAGATATCGCATATATAATAAAGTAAACCGATGAAAAACAAGTTCCTTAAGTGCTTATCGTGTCATTCTGAACCCAGCGAATAAACCCGTTAATGGTGAAGTACAACTTAGCGATGAAATAAATTTTAAGCCCACCAGCTCAAATCTATTTCTGTAAAAGGCTTATCATCTTTGGAAGCAGTTTTTAAATACTCTTTATCTTTTTTTCCCTCTTCTTTGCCATCGAAAAGTCTATCTGCAATATCAAGCAACTGCGAAAGTCTTTCTGAATGTTCGTTGAATCTTGTCGTCGCATAATCGGCAGCTCCTTCAGTAGTTATCAGAAATTGCCAATCGCTTGCTTCGAGCAGTAATAGCTCTCGTGCAGCCTGACGAAGTATCTTCGTTAAAAATTTTGCAGGCTTTTTCTTCTGATGATAATTTTTTATCGCTTCAAGAAATTCTTTTTCCTGAGAATAAATCTTATCCCATGTCCAGGAGACCTTCTGGTTAAGCCAAACATAATGCCCGCCGCCTTCGCCCCATGAACCTTCGGGAAGGGCAATGGTCTCACGATTAGGGATGCGATCTAATATTTCGGCGCAATTGGAAAGTTTGATATCAGGATCATTAGATAGTTTTTCTAAAACTTTTTCTAAAAATCCCGGACCTTCGAACCACCAATGACCGAAAAGCTCCGTATCAAATGGCGAGCAAACGACTCCTGATTTTCCGGTTTGAATGATATGTTCGGTTAAGGTCTGCTTGACAAGAGCCACAAAATGCGATGCTTGCCTTGATAGATTTACTTCGCGAGCTTTCGGATCATATTGTTCTTTTAATCCAATATCGATATGATGTCCGGTAACTTTCCAATAGCGAAGCCCGGAATTATGATGCTTTTTTGAAAAATCTAAATAATTCCCATCGCCCGGATATCCGATATCGCCTGACCATACCTGTTCGGAAGTCTTTCTATCGCGGGAGAAGACGACAGGCGTTGCTCCGGGAAGTTCACGAGTTGTCGATTGAACCTGGTAAATATCAGCAAGCGAACGGTTAGCATGTTCGGCTGTGGCAAGAAGATACTTTTGCCACTCTTCAGTATAAATATGCTTCTTACGCGCGGCGTCCATAAGACGGTGATAGGTTGGCATTGCCATACCGCCTTTTGTTAAAGAACCTTCGACAACGAAATATTCTAAGCCAAATTCCGAAACAAGCTCTTCAATTCCGGCACGCTCTTTGCAGAATTTTTCGAGTGTCCTATCGCCCGATTCTGGTGACCAAAAATACCTCGGGCGATATGCGCATTCCGGAAGCCAAATGCCGCGTGGATCTTTACTGAAATATTTTTTATGTGTGGCGATCGCAAGTTGGATCTGAGCACGGATATTCCGATCGTCTAAGAGAAGCGGAAAATATCCATGTGTTGCGCCGCACGTCATCGCATCGAGAACACCAGCATCAGATAGTTTTTTGAAACCGCCTATCAGATCGCAATGATAAACATTTTCAAAACTATTTTTAGCATCCCTATAAAAATCTTCCCAGAATTTTGCAAGAGGTTGAAAATGTTTTTCGTTATTTTTTGAAAAATATTTATGATCGGATTCGGCAAGTTTTATTTTCTCATCGCAATAAGAAATGAAGGTCTCGGCAAAAGCAGGATCGGCAAGCTGTTCTAAGAGAATAGGGGAGAAATCCATAGATATCTTGAACTTCACGCCGCGATCATGCAAACCATTCATAGCATTAAGCAGCGGAATATAGCATTCGCTCACCGCTTCGGAAAGCCAATCCGAGCCGAAGGGCCACTTGCCATGATGGAGGACATACGGAAGATGAGTATGAAGAACGAATGTAAAATAGCCTAACAACTGCGTTTTAATTAAAAATTAAATGTAAAATTAAAAATTGGAGAAGTTAAAACGAGTCGGTTGCTAAAATCGTTGATTGTTTTTTAATAAGATTACTTATTATTCTTGTGCAGGTAGGCGCAGGCTTTAGTTTGCGGAGCAGATTCGTCGTGAAACGAGTTCGCAGGTTGAAGCCTGAGTCTACAAAAAATGACAAACATTTTATTTTTCGGAACCGCATCTTGCCTTCTTTGCGTTTACCTGTGCCTTAAACAAAAGATATTCCTGAGTAGCTCAGTTGGTTAGAGCATCTGACTGTTAATCAGAGGGTCGTAGGTTCAAGTCCTACCTCAGGAGCAAATCTATCGTATCTGTTCTTTTTATCTTTGACTTTCGGTCCCAAAATTATTTACTGCTTTATACTTTTCCCAGTCGCTTAAGGCAATCAGCCTGCGGTATGTATTCACAATGTCTCAGATTTAGCTTTTTGGTGGCAAATAATGGAACTTCTCTATGGTTTTAAGCGATTTCACTTAGCTTTTTATAATAGGGTTGGGTATCTTTCAATTTATAGCGAAAACAGGGCAAAATATGGCAGTAATGAATAAAATGCGTGAGAAGATGACGGTAATATTTGCCGGTCTCGCAGGCGCATTCCTTTTAATGATCATTTTTGAATGGGGCGCACAAGGCGATTTTTTCAAGAGCGGAAGAAAACCGGATGAATTAGGCAAAGTAAACGGCTCTTCGATCACCAATAAAGATTATGAAGATGTCTTCGGCCAGCTTCGCCAACAGAAACTCCAGGAAACAAAGAAGACTACACTCAGTGATGCGGAAGAATCAGAACTCCGTGAAAAAGCTTGGGATCAGGTTATTGTCTCCAAGTTGATCGATCAAAAGATCAATGAATTTGGTGTAACTGTTAGTGATCAGGAAGTGCGCGACGTTCTTTTCTATAATCCTCCTGAATTTCTGAAACGTAATTTCATGGATTCAACCGGACGTTTTGATGAAGCAGCATACTTTCAGGCACTCCGTGATCCTCGCAATGATACAACAGTATCAAATGTAGCAAAGACCATGCGCGAAGAACTTAAAAAGCAGAAGCTCTCTAATATTTTACAAGTGGCGCTTCGGACTTCCAGATCAGATATGTGGGAGCGGTATGAGAATTCAAATGCGAAGGCGACAGTTGAACTCATAAAGTTGAAACCGACTCAGATCCCGCGTGAATTTATGTCGAAAGTTACTGATGATGAAGTTAAGAAATACTATGAAGATCATCCTTTTCTCTATAAACGAGAAGAAGCAAGGAAAATTAAATTCGTCGTTTTCCGCGAAGCTCCGACTCCGAAGGATTCAGTCAAACTCATGGAAAGCATTGAAGGACTAAAGAGAAAATGGCTGGCTATCCCTCTTACCGCTTCCGACAGTACTGTCAATGAACTTGCTCATGGCTATAGTGACGGAGGATATCAACCTTCGGTAATGATGAGTCCGAATATGTTCAGTGCATATAATAATAGTGAAGAAGTACTAAATTCAAAAGTTGGTGATGTTGTCACGGGAGTCAATCAGGGACAGATCAGAGTTATGCGTGTTTTTGAAGTGCAGGATACCGGTGCAAGTTTCTATCATGCAAAAAACATTATGATCGGTTTCGGAAGGCCGGAAAATAAAGATAGTGCAAAAGCTCTTGCAACAAAGCTCTATAATGATATTAAAGCCGGTGCGGATTTTTCTGCAATTGCACGGCAATATTCTCAAGATCCTGCAGCCCGTAATGGTGGAGATATGAGATGGATGGGGCAGAAAATGTACGTTCCTGCTTTCGAAGAAGCCGTGATGAAAGCTCCTATTGGAGAATTGCAAGGACCTCTTGAATCGACGATCGGATATCATGTTTTTCAAGTTATTGCACGCTCGAACAGGAAACTTAAGGTTGGTACTATACCTGTTGATATCAAACCCAGTTCACAAACCACAAGAATGGTTGCCCAACAAGCAAGCATTTTCAGAGAGAAAGCTGTAAAAGATGGCTTTGATCCAGTCGCTCAGGCTCAGAATCTTCGTGTAACTTCGGACGGACCGGCTGTTATGAAGAAAGGTGCATCTCCGATGTTTGGATATATGCCTTGGGTGAATTATCTTTTTGAGCTTTCTGCCGGCGATATTACTCAGCCCGTTCGAATTCCGATCGCGCATCTTACTGTAGTCGGTCAGGTTACTGAAGTTATTCCTAAAGGAGTAAAGCCGCTTGACAGTATGATCAAAGAACAGATAAAGATAACAATTGCAAAACGTAAATCAGTTGAAGCTCTCGCCGCAAAAGCAAAAGAGGTTCGTGCAATGCTCGCACCGGGTGACGGTCTTTCAAAACTCAGTGCAATTGATTCAACATACCGTCCGACGACAATTACTTTCGGACCTACAGAAGCTGCACCGGGATTAGGACCGGAGTTTGGAGTCAATAATGCTGCCTTTACAATGAAGGCGGGGGAGATCAGCCAGCCGATCGAGGGAGAGAACGGATATTATATTATCAAGGTATTGGATATTAAAACAGCTGATAAGAAAGAGTATGAAGCTCAAAAAACAAAGGAATTTGAAAAGCTGAATCAGGAAAAACAGCAGAGATTCTTCGGTCAATGGCTGGAGGAGCTAAAGGAAAAAGCAACGGTTGTTGACTATCGCTCACATCGAATGTAATGTTTTATCTGGGCCGGGATTTAATGAATTAAATCCCGGCTCTACGTTTATTCTACGGTCACAGATTTCGCCAAGTTTCTTGGCTGATCGACATTAGCTCCCCTTGCAGTTGCCATGTAATAAGAGAGAAGCTGCAACGGAATCACTGAGAGTATCGGAAGCAGCATTGAAATTGTTTCCGGAATGTAGATCACTTTTTCAGCCAGTTTATCTACGCTCTTATCGCCCTCGCTTGCGATAATGATAAGCCTCCCACCTCTTGCTCGGACTTCCTGAATGTTAGAAAGAACTTTTTCATAGACATCATCATGCGGAGCGATGACAACAACGGGCATGTCGTTATCTATCAGAGCAATAGGGCCATGTTTCATCTCTGCTGCAGGATAACCTTCGGCATGAATATAAGAAATTTCTTTTAATTTCAGTGCCCCTTCAAGAGCGACGGGATAATTATACCCTCTTCCAAGATAAAGAAAATGATCGGCTTCCTTAAATTCATTAACGATTTCCTGGATCATCGGTTCTGAGTTTTCAAGAATCGTTTTGATCTGATCAGGTAATTTTAATAATGCTCTGATAAATTCCTTTCCATCCACCACAGATAGGCTCTTCATTCTACCAAGCATGATCGAAAGGAGTGCGAATACCGTTACTTGTGAAGTGAAAGCTTTTGTTGAAGCTACGCCGATCTCAGGACCGGCATGGATATAAACTCCACCATCGGATTCACGAGCTATCGTTGAACCTACGACATTTACTATTCCGAGCGCCAGAGCGCCTTTACGTTTAGCTTCTCTCATCGCAGCAAGAGTATCGGCTGTTTCTCCCGATTGACTGATGACGAACATCACGTCACCTTCAGTAACAACAGGATTGCGGTAACGGAATTCACTTGCATATTCCACATCGACCGGAACCTGTGCAAGTTGCTCAAGCATATACTTTCCGATCAATGCAGCATGATAACTTGTTCCGCATGCTGTGATGAGAATGCGTTTTGCATTCCGGAGATTACTAAGATGATTTCTTAATCCGCCGAGGACAATTGAACCCTCATCTTCAATAACTCTTCCTCGCATGGCATCCCGAACGGTCGAAGGCTGTTCGTGGATTTCTTTCAGCATGAAATGTTCATAGCCGGATTTTTCAATCTCTTCAAGTTTTATCGTGATCGCTTCGATATCTTTAGTGACGACAACATCACCGATGGTTCGAGTTTTAACACTATCACGAGTTATTGTTGCGATCTCATTATCGGAAAGATAAATCACATTCCGAGTATGGGAAACAATGGCTGCTGCGTCAGAAGCAATAAAATTTTCATGGTCGCCGACTCCAATGACGATAGGGGATCCTTTTCTGGCACAGACGATTTCATCCGGTGAATCTTTAGCAATAACACAGACACCATAGGCTCCAATGATCTCACTGAGAGCTAAACGAACCGCTTCAGTAAGGTTACGACCATCTGTATAAAATTCTCCGATCAGATGGGCCAGAACTTCGGTATCAGTTTCACTTTGAAAGGTGTGCCCACGACCGATTAGCGTTTCTTTGATTGCAGAGTAATTTTCGACGATGCCGTTATGAATAATAGCGATTCTTCCGGTTTGATCAGTATGCGGATGGCTGTTTATATCACTCGGTGCACCATGCGTAGCCCAACGAGTATGACCTATGCCAAGTTTCGCAGTCAAGGGGATGTTGCGGATCAACTCCTCGAGTTGTGTGACTTTTCCTTTACATTTTTTTATATTAAGCGTTGCTAAATTCCCGGAGGCTAAACTTTTTCCGTTTGATTGGTGGTGTTCGATAAGGGCGATTCCGGCTGAATCGTAGCCGCGATATTCAAGACGCTTTAGCCCTGCAAGGATGATCGGAGTTGCTTCGCGATCGCCGATATAACCGACTATTCCGCACATAATGTTGTTCTAATAAAAGTATTTTGTATACTAACGAAAATTTCGGAAAACTGTTACGGCATGCTTTTAATTGAATGAAGATCGCACTTCTCATAGAATACGACGGCACTGATTTTGCTGGCTGGCAAATCCAGCCGGGAGTTCGTACGGTGCAGCAGGAAATTGAGTCAGCTCTTAAAATTATTTTCCAGGAGCACGTTCCGGTCAATGCTTCAGGAAGAACTGATGCAGGAGTTCATGCACATGGAATGGTAGCGCATGTTACGCTTCCGGAATCTGCGTCGATGTCTTTAGATAAATTAACTCAAGCAATTAACGGCAATTCCGGAAGTGATGTTGTAATTCGTGATATTCGGGAAATAGTGGATGATTTTCATGCAAGGTATGCAGCATTGGATAGAGAATATAGATATACCATATTCAAACGACGTACTGCGTTGCATAGAAATTTCTCATGGTTCGTTTGGGACGATCTGGATATGACGTCTATGAAAAGAGCAGCTTTCCATGTTATCGGTAATCATGATTTCACTTCGTATTCCAAACGTTCTGATGATGTTGAGCATTATCGCTCAATAGTTGATACGTGCGAATTTGAAGAATTTGAGGATAAGATAATTTTTACGATCAGGGCTAATCGTTTTGTGAGGGGAATGGTACGGTCGCTTATCGGAGCTTTTATTGAAGTCGGAAAGGGGAAGTTAAGCGAAGAGCGATTCATAGAATTGCTCAACATTCCAACTGAAGAGAACAGAGCAAAATATTTAGCTCCCGCGGAGGGACTCACCCTCTGGAAAATTCGTTACCCGAAGGAATTTGGATTATGGGAATAGGGTAAGAATTTATCACCTATGAATTATATGGTCAAAGAATTTGTAATTTATATATCATTTAAAAATTTTACTACTTGCACTTCATAAAAATATTTGCTTTCATAATTCTCCTTCAATCGACGAATTCTTTCGCCCAATCTTTCCGTACCTATGCCGGAGAGTTTTTGCAGCTCGGAGCCGGTGCAAGGTCACTGGCAATGGGCGGCACCGCTATTGCAACGATAGATGATGCCTCGATGGGATATTGGAATCCTGCGGGATTGTCGCAAATACAGTATCCTAGCATTACTGGGATGCATGAAGCGCGCTTTGATAATACACTTCAGCATGATTTTGCCGCAGTTGCTTTCCCACTCGGCAAAGATGGCGGAGCAGCAGTATCAATTCTGCACATCGGTATTTCCAATATTAAGGATACACGCAGTGCACTCATTGATCTTAATGGCGACGGGCAATTCAATGGCGATGATTATATTGATTACTCTAAAGTTAAATCTTTTGGAAATTATGATTGGGCAGTGTTGCTTTCTTATGGACAGAAAAAAGATTCGCTGTTTTCTTACGGAGCAACAGTGAAAATTATTTTTCGTAAACTCGATGCAGATAACCATGCTACCGGTTTTGGTGTTGACCTTGGAATTCGTTACCATCCAATCCCTGAATTGACACTCGCTGCAGTCAGTCAAGATATTACTACAACTCTGCTTTCCTATTCATCGGGCACGAAAGAACTTGTTGCACCTACACTAAAACTTGGCGCAGCGTATTTATGGGATATTTTTTCTGATTCTAATCATACGTTATTACCTGCTTTCGAAACTAATATTCGATTCGAGAATCTCCGAAGCATAGCTGAAGTTCATCTCGGAGGAGTAAGTGCCGATTTTCTTATTGGATTAGAGTATCAATTCAAAAGACTGATCGCAATTCGCGTCGGTTATAATGATCTGAAAATGTTTACTGTCGGCGCCGGAGTTCATTTGCCGAGACTTACAGTTGATTATGCATTCCAAAGTTTTAATGCGCAAGATCAACTCGGAAATACGCACCGTATTAGTTTTAGCTTGAGTTTGGAACGCGATAAATGGAAGAGGGGAAATTGAGAGTAAACAAGAATGTCATTCTAAGTGGAGCGAAGCAGAACTAAGAATCTGAGATTACCGGTAGCCTTGAGGTTCAGATTCTTCACTATCACTCAGAATGACGGCGAAGTATTTTTTATTGGCTTAATTTAATCGATTGTCTTGAATTATGAAATTTTACTCAATTCTTAATCCTCGTTCTTAATTCCGGTATATTTGCATAATAAATTTTGTTGCCAATGCACCGTTTTCTATTTTTAGCCTTTCTTTTTTTTACCGGATGTTCGCTTTTTTACTCCAAGCCAAAAGTAGAAAAAATCAAGCCGCTCTATGAAAAGAGCACGATACCTCTGGATGAGGAATATTTTCACTCGCCTACAGGAGACATTGCAGGACATATTCCCAAAGGTTGGCTACAGGTGAATACGGAAAATATTGCTTCTCTGGAAAATATTCTGAGTGTTTATACCGACCCTGACCGTTCACGAGCAATGGTCATGATGGAAATTCCGGGTACTGCGGATCTCAGACGTATGGTTGAACGAGATGGGATTCTTGCTCTTGCCGAAGAATCATTTCAATCCAAACTCAAAAAACATCCAGATATCATGCTTAGCCGCCAACCCGTGGCTTTTACCGTTGATAGTATGCTATTTGTTAATTACGAGTACACTCAGAAAATTGAAGAATACAAAGAGATCCTACATAACCGCGTAGTAGCATTTTCAGGCGGAGTAAGGTTTTACGAACTTGCAATAGTAGAACTTCACCGAGTATCCGATCCAAATCAATATTTGGAGAACTTCCGATTATTGCAATCTGTTGTTGCGGGGCTTGAAGGAGTCGCGGCGCTCAGGCAAGCCAATACAACTCGTTAAATTATTCGACTTGGGGTGTCGCCAAGTGGTAAGGCAGTGCCCTTTGGAGGCGCCATTCGTAGGTTCGAATCCTGCCACCCCAGCCAGCAGACTTGTGAATTGAGAATGAAGGAATAATTCAACTATCTCTTTTTTCTCAACTCACAATTCAAAATTCTCTATTCATTCGATGGCACAACTGAAACTCGTAGCGGGAAGAAGTAATAAAGTTTTTGCAGAAAAGATCGCCAAAGCGCTCAATGTAAAAATTGCTACGACGCAGATCAAGAATTTCTCCGACGGAGAACTCTGGGTCAAGTATGATGAGAATATCCGTGGAGTAGATCTGTTCATCGTGCAATCGACGATGCCTCCGGCGGAAAATCTGATGGAACTTCTGATGCTCATAGATGCAGCCAGAAGAGCAAGCGCTGAACGCATCACTGCAGTGCTGCCGTATTTCGGATATGCGCGTCAGGATAGAAAAGATCAACCGCGCGTTGCCATTACGAGCAAGCTTGTTGCAAATTTGATAACAGAAGCCGGAGCTGACCGCGTGATCTCTATGGATCTTCACGCTCCGCAGCTTCAAGGTTTTTTTGATATTCCGTTCGATCACTTATATGCTTCGAACGCATTTGCAAAACATTTTCGCAGCGAGAAATTAAAAAATCTTGCAATCGCTTCGCCTGATGTCGGCGGATCAAAAATGGCAAGAGGATTCGCGAAACGTTTCGACGCCGATCTTATAATTATCGATAAACGTCGCCCGGCTCCGAATGTTGCAGAAGTGATGAATATTATCGGTGAGCCTGAAGGCAAGGATATTATTCTTGTTGACGATCTTATTGATACGGGCGGAACATTCGCCAATGCAGCAGCAGCTTTAAAAGCAGCAGGAGCACGAAGAGTATATGGAGCTTGTACGCATCCGGTATTAAGCGGAAAAGCAATAGAGCGAATCAATGCATCGCCGCTTGAATATTTGCTTGTAACGGATACTATTCCGCTCAAGCAAGAATCGAAAAAGATCAAAGTGAAATCCGTCGCAAAAGTTTTCGCCGAAGCTGTGCGAAGAACTCATGACGGAAAGAGCATCAGCTCGCTCTTTGATGACGAGAAAGAGAAGAAATAATTTTTATTTAAACCCTGGCTGCTCACGCAGTACAGGAATTTTCATAACCTTCGTTGGGCACTGCTTCAACTTGTTGAACGTAAGTGTGCGGCGGCTGATGAAAGAAAACAAACAATGGCAGATATACAATTAAAAGCAGAAGCGCGCCCTAATTTAGGCGGCAGCTTTGCAAGGACATTACGCACTTCAGGAAGAGTACCCGGAGTTCTTTACGGACACGGAGAAGCGGCGGTACCATTTCATGTAAAAGAGTTGGACTTGCGTCCGCTTATTTATACAAAAGAAACTCATATCGTCAATTTGAATCTTGATGGTAAATCCACCAAAAGTATTTTGCGCGAAGTGCAATTCGACCCGATCACCGATCGCGTTCGACATATTGATCTCATCATTCTCCATGCAGGTGAAAAGATCAAACTTGAAGTACCTGTTTCACTTGTTGGAACTGCAGCAGGTGTAAAAGATGGTGGAATCATTGATTTCATCATGCATAAATTGACGATCAACGTTCTACCCGATCAGATTCCGGGCGTTATTGAAGTTGATATTTCAAACTTGACTATTGGTCATGGTGTACATATCAAAGATATTCCGGTCAATGATGCGTATGTGATCATTGCAGATGAAAATTCTGTTATCGTTTCCTGTACAGCTCCAAAGGTTGCTGAGGAAGTAGTACCTGGTGCAGCGCCTGAAATTACCGAACCTGAACAGATTCAGGCGAAGGGTAAGAAGGATGAAGAAGGCGAAGCAGAGAAGAAATAATATTTCTTTCATTTTAATAACAGACTCGCAGGTATTTCTTGTGAGTCTGTTTTTTATTTATTTGTAGTGTGTCATTGCGAGGGTATGCGACGATTAGCCAGCATAGGCTTTAGCCCGACGAAGCAATCCCCTTCAGGACTGACATCAAGATGAACTTAATCAGGGGATTGCTTCGTCATTCGCTACGCTCCTTCCTTGCAATGACACTTTATATATATCACTATCCATGTACATCTTCGCAGGCTTAGGGAATCCCGGAAAAGAATACGATGGCACCCGCCATAATATCGGCTTTTCCATCGTCGATGCGCTCGAAACAAAAATGGAACGCTCCTCCGGTTGGAGAGCTGGGAAGAGCGAATATTATTATGCGAAAGGAATGATCGCAAATGAAGAAGTACTTCTCGTGAAACCAATCACCTTTATGAATCTTTCCGGCAGAGCAGTCCGAGATGTAGTTGCATTTTTTAAGTGTGAGATTTCAAATCTCGTCGTGATTTGCGATGATATTGCTATTCCGCTCGGGCAATTGAGGCTGCGATTGAATGGCTCTGATGGTGGACACAACGGATTGTCATCAATTATTTATGAACTTGGAAGTGATGGATATGCAAGGTTACGTTTCGGAGTCGGCGCAGATTTTCATTTCGGTGACCAGGCAAAGTATGTGCTCTCAAAATTTAAAGAATCCGAAATGAAGCTTGTTGAGGATATGAATATCAGTGCGGTTAATGGCTGTATCGAAATTATTTGTAACGGCTTAGCGAAGTCAATGAATGTAATTAATGTGAAGCCGAAGAATATAGAAGATCAGCCAAAATCTCCAAAATAAACTAAAAGTTTATTTTTATCGAAAGAGGACTCGCTGAAAATGGAGTCATCTCTTTTCGTTTTAAATCGGTATCACTGGAACTCTCTCTCTCTCAGTAGTGTATATTTACGTAACTTATTTAATTTTATTAAGGTGCTCTAATTCCTTTTTCTGAACTACATATGAATAAAATTATTGGGCCCCTAATTCTTTCTTTTTTCTGCTTAAAGACTCCGATTGTTTTGGCACAGCCAACACCCCCGCCTTACACTGGCGGGTTGGGATACGCTTTACCATTGCTAAGAACTGTTCCCCCTGTGACTTTAGGTATGCCTTCGGATATTGCCTCGGCGTATGCCTACTTTGATCTGGCAATGAGATTATCACCAACCGGATCGACTTATAAATTTTTGGATAGCCTTCACTACGGAGATACACTTAAATTTTTAGCCGATTATTATTATCGAGTCGGTAACTATAATCCGGTACTTTTTGCATCGTGGCAGGGGGCAAGTTATAAAGCATTAAAACCATACCCTTACAAAACAGGACCCGGAGGCGCTGCTTCTGAATTGCTTAATCACATAGCTCAAGTTTTCCCAGATACAGATAGAACTTGGATGTTGGTACGAACTCCGATAATAGCGCATATCCATGTATATGATACGGTAATGTATAATGATCCTGATAGGGTTTATCCAGACTGGGGGGTTGTAAGAGCGTCGATAATTGATGAAATAAAAGGGCAGTTTATTCCTGGCTGTCCTATTGATATATATAAGTCAGGAAAAGGTAATGCGAAACCGACCTCAATCGATATTCCTATGAGTTTTGCTGACTCTGTCGGATTAGGTACGGGAACGATAGCAAGTAAATGTATCCAATTTAATTATTCTTTGGAGTGGAGTCGAAGACCTCGTAGGCAAGGAAGAGATTATGCCGATGATAATTTTGACTATCCATTATTTGATTCTACGAACGGTTCTTGGATAAAACCAGGTCGAGATTATATAGTTTTTCTTTCCTTCTTAGGTTTAGACGCCGACAGCGTTAAACAATATTTTACAATATGGCCTGTTTTAGGATTTGGCTGGTCGGCAGGGATGTATCAAATAACTTCTATTTCTGGAAGTCCTGTCGTAAGCGATCCGAATGATGATTTTGGAATCGGAGCAAGTTCCGGACTGTCTCCCACAGAATGGAAGACCAGATTACGTGCAAAGATTTATAAAATCACCAATCCTTGAGTATCGTTATGAACAGAACAAAAAAAATATTTAGCGCAATGTTTCTAATTTTGTGTTTGAGCGAAAAAATAAATGCTCAACCGGATTGTACGCCTGGCACTACGTATCCTTTTATTTTTTGTCCTGGTGGAGTACAATGTTCTTCGCATCCTTGTAACGATCCTACTTATGGAAAGGCTGTAAAAGCAACTTTGCCGGGCTGTATCAATATTTCTGGAATCCCGGGCGGTGATATGGTGAAACAGCCCACTCAATCAGCACCAGGTCCGGATCCAGACCCAGAACCTCCAGCACCTGGGGCAGACCCATGTGGAACTGCACCGACACCAAAATATGATAACAATGGGGACATTACACAGGCTTGGCAGGATTGGGATGACTGCGAAACTGGAGCAGATGGCACAACTACCCATGCTGATTGGCAGGTAAAAAAAGATGCCTTTGATGCTTGGCAAAGTGATCATCAAGCACATACGGACTGTGTAAATCAGCAAAATGATGCTGAATATAGCGCGATAACAGTTTTTGATCCAAGTCAAGCTTATACCGATGCTCAGAATGCTTTAAATGCATGGATAAGCTCTTGTCCAGGTTTAGAAAGTGACGCCACATGCTGTATCAATATTATTTTTGATCCTAATCCACAAGATTTTACCGGACCCTCCACCGAAGGTAGTACTACTATCCTTGCCTGTCCTCCAACTGCTTGTGCCTCTCGTTTTATTCATGTTAATATTTCTAATCAGAGATTATGGTCTGATCCTGATTTTTCTAATAATCAACCAAATACTAATTATATTGATCCTTCAACAGATGAAGTTAGGGATTTCCCAGGAATTATGTTTTATACTGGTAATTCGGTTCCAATCGGGCAAGCTTTTGGATACCATACGACGAGCTTCTTAAGACTTATGGAACATGAGATGGGACATTGGCTCGGATTTTCTCATATTGATAAATACGGGTGTAGTGGTTCTGATGACCAGTCAATTATGTGGTCTACGGGAATTACAAAAGATAAAGATCCTGAACCGCTTCATTCAGCAGACAAGTGCATGTTTGAAATGCTTTACTGCGGGCCGGATTGCACAAGCGGAGTTGCTTCCAAAAGTCAGTCGTTACCTTTGGAAATTATAGTCCATCCAAATCCATCTACTGGAGCATCGCAAGTTTTCTACACGCTTGATAAAGATTGCCGTGTACAAATTTCGATCTATGATTTGCTCGGTAAAGAAATTATCAATGTCTATTCCGGCGAACAAGCCGAAGGCGATCATTCGATATCCTTGCATACTCAATATTTAGCTTCGGGTACTTACACTTGTAAAGTCATTGCAGGTAATAATATTGCCATAGCGAAATTTATTGTTGTGCAAAAATAATTGTACAAAACATTCTTTTCTTTTTAAAAGGGACTTGCTATAGAAAGTCTCTTTTTATTTTACTTTAAGCGATTCTAAAAAACTGATTTTTGCGGATTGCCCAAAAAATTTCGTATTTTTAAAGTCAATATATTATTCTCTTATTTTTAAACCACAACAAAACGAATACTAAAATAACATAATGGAACTACTCATTATTCTTGGTATAAGTGTCATAGCTCTGCTTTTTGCGGGACTTTTCCTTATTCCAAACGTACTCAAGCGTGATCAGGGCACACCTGCAATGCAAGAAATCTCAAACGCTATCAAGCAGGGAGCGGAAGCTTTTTTGCGCAGACAGAATAAGACGATCGCTTATTTAGCTGTAGCGCTTGCCTGTATCATTTATATTCTTTATGCATTCGTCCGTGCTCATAATGAGCATGATCCGGCAAGTTCTGCAAATCTTGCATTATGGACAACGATGTCATTCATTTTTGGTGCAGCATGTTCTGTTGCATCCGGGTATATGGGAATGTGGGTTGCCATTCGGACAAATATCCGTACTGCATCTGCAGCACGTACAACTATGAATGGTGCGCTTCAAACTGCTTTACGCGGCGGCGCAGTATCGGGTTTCTTCGTTGTAGCTCTGAGCCTCTTAGGAGTTGCAGGTCTATTTGCTATCGTTCAGGCAATGGGTGTTACTGACGATCCGGCAAAAATTCCTCTTTTGATCGTTGGTTACGGATTCGGTGCAAGTTTCGTAGCGCTCTTCGCTCAACTTGGAGGAGGTATTTTTACTAAGGCTGCCGATGTCGGTGCTGATCTTGTTGGAAAGGTCGAAGCAGGAATTCCTGAAGATGATCCTCGTAACCCTGCAGTTATCGCCGATCTCGTCGGTGATAACGTCGGTGATTGTGCTGGTCGTGGTGCTGATCTTTTTGAATCAACGGCTGCCGAAAATATCGGAGCGATGATCCTTGCAGCAGGTTTGTATAAATCAAACGTTGCTTACTTCGAAGCAAATCATCTTTCGCTTATCGGAGTAATTCTCTTTCCTCTTGTTGCTCGTGCATTCGGAATCATTGCTTCAATGATCGGTATCATGCTCGTGAAAACGAATGAAACCGAAGATCCGATGAAAGCCTTGAACCGCGGTTATCGCATTACATCAATTCTTGTGATCGGTGGTTTCTTTATTGCTTCACGCTGGCTTTTAGGAGAGCAATATTATTTTAACTTCTTCCTTTGCGGAGTTATCGGAGTTCTTGCTTCTGTTGCTTTCGTGTATATCACTCAATATTATACTGAGTACATGTACCGTCCTGTAAAGTCTATCGCCGAGGCATCACAGACAGGACCTGCAACGAACATCATTGCAGGTATCGCCGTCGGTATGGAATCAACAGGATATCCGATTCTTGTTATCGGAATTTCGATCGTTAGCGCATACTTCCTCGGAATGCATTCGGGATTACAGGATGCAGGTCTTTTCGGAACGGCTGTTGCAACAATGGGTATGCTTGGAACAGCGGCATATATTCTTGCAATGGATACGTTTGGTCCGATCACCGATAATGCAGGCGGTATTGTTGAAATGAGTCATCAACCAGATTCCGTTCGTGAAAGAACGGATCGTCTTGATTCAGTCGGCAATACAACGAAGGCTTTGACGAAAGGATATGCAGTCGGTTCAGCCGCTCTTGCAGCCTTCCTTCTTTTCGGAGCGTATATGGATGAGATCAAAAATTACGTTCCGACATTTGACAAAGTTATCAATCTGAATAAGCCTGAAGTTTTTGTCGGTGCATTGTTCGGCGCAGTACTTGTCTATATTTTCTCATCCCTTGCGATAAAGGCAGTGGGTAAGGCAGCGTATGCGATCATCAATAACGTGCGCGATCAATTCAGAAATAACCCAGGCATCATGCTTGGAACATCTAAGCCTGATTACGGACAGTGCGTTGATATCGCAACGAAATCTGCACTTCAGAAGATGGTGCTTCCGGGACTCTTAGTTGTTGGAAGTACCGTTGGCGTCGGCTTAGTATTTAAATGGATCTACTACGCAGGAGGTGCACTTCCAACTGGGGCAAGCGGCGCAGAAGTCGTTGGCGGCTTCCTTATGTCAGGTACGATCACCGGAATTCTGATGGCGCTCTTCTTGAATAACGGCGGAGGTGCTTGGGACAATGCAAAGAAATTCATCGAAACAGGTGCTTATGGCGGAAAGAAATCTGATCCGCATAAAGCAGCAGTTGTCGGTGACACGGTTGGCGATCCGTTCAAGGATACAGCCGGTCCGTCACTTCACGTTCTGATCAAATTGCTCAGCACGCTGACGCTCGTTTTAGCTCCGCTCTTTATTTAAGAGAAAGCTTATCTTTGTTTTTTCGAAGGGGCATACTGAAAGGTATGTCCCTTTTTTTTACTAATAAAATTAATTAAAAAATACATAAAAATTCTTTTAAGCGGGAACTCTCTCTCTCTTGGTTTGCATATCTGCATCTTCTTATTTTGTTCAATTTGATCTTTTTTGAGTCATCAATTTTTTTTAAAAATCATGAAACTTAGAGCACTGATAATCTGCTTTATTATTGTGCAGATGATTACCGGATGTAAGTCGCCAGATATTGTCACACCGAAGAGCCGTATCTTACGGACAATGGCTGCAATGCGACAAGGGCAAACAGTTCAATGGGATGAATCTGTCACAGATACTGTGAGTCTGCCAACTTCTCTTGCAGATAGCTCCGCAGATTTTAGAAACCAATGCTTTAACCGACAGGTAAAAACATACCATGTTGTAGCTTCTATACCGGACTCATTAATCCCACACTTTCAAATTACTCGTTCTGTCACGCAATATGCTCAAAGGGATACAATGGGCGGGCGAAGAGTTGGCAAGGTAGTGACCTATGGTAATCAATTTACGACTTATGATCAAAATGATAATTCAATAAGTACAACAACACTTGATGTGTCGAATCCAGCCGAAGATTTTGCCGATTTGCCATTCTTTGAAATGCGCCCAGATACAGTTGTTACAGATTCTGAACGAACAAAATTTGTTGATATTATTACCTCAAGTGGTGGAATAGTGACAAATCTTGGCTCTGATGGATATAAAGTCGAAAAATCATTTATGGAAGACTGACATACTTGGACGACAGTATCATATTTCGATCACGACTATTTGGAATTAACAGATTTTACTTCGAGTGGCATAGGCACAGACACAGAGGAATTATATACTTATTCGATTGTAAACGGTTATCGGATAAATACTCTTCGAAAAACCACTTCAACAACTACTCCGCCAAGCAACTGGACAGATATTTATAGAACCAACGCCCCCAATATGAACTCTGATTTTTATACGACAAGTACTGTAACAACTTTTGTGATTTCGAATATTTCACTTCCATAATTTAAACTCTTACCCATATGAAAACACCCATCAGAATATTTATTGTCTTTCTGTTGCTAACGTTGGCTGGAAAAGGCCATACCCAGCAGGCAAGATTTAATCATTTCTATATGCACGGCTGGACGCAAAATTCTGGTGGTATATATAACCTTGGGTGGTGGTGTAATAGCAAGTTCTCACCGAGTTGGAAGCAGAGTTCAAATCCACATTTATATACATATAATTCTGTTAACGGGTTTGCCTCACAATATCCTAGCGTATATAACTCACTATTAGCTGCTCATAATGAAGGCGAATACATTGGTGTGGGTTATTCAGCCGGCGGTCTTATGTGTAGAATGATTGCCGCAAATACTGCAACACCCGACGGTGAAGATGGTTGGTTTAATACATTTGTTAATGGATTTGTAACATTAGATGCACCGAATGGTGGGGCTCGATTTGCTTCACATTGGCAGGAATGGCTTTTTAATTCAATGTTGTCAAGTGTGAAAATTGCAAGAGGTGATTATAGCTTCCTTGCGTATGGTGGTTATGCTATAACTCTTTTTTGGGCACCTATCCTTGCAACTATAGGCTCATTGGTGCAGACCGCAACACCTATGGCATTGGATCTTCAACCTAGTTCGGGTTTTATATACGCTATAAATACTTCTGCAAGCCGGGCTAGACAAGCATCTGGAAGTAGGGGGTGGGTAGCAGTATCGGGAGATATCGAAGCTAATTCTCACGGAATTAGATGGCGACTTCCAGGCTTGTTTGGAACACAAGCTATTGTAACTGGGTATGACGATGCCTCAATTAATAGTGCGATGGATGATTACCAAGCTAAAATAGATGATGCTCACGCAAAGGCTGGTTATCATGATTGGAAAGTAAATCATTTGAGAGGGTTTTGGAATGGACTCGCTCGTGCATGGCATAGAATGAGAAGAGGGGATTGGAATGCAAGCGCAGATGGCTGGGGCGATTATGATTCCGCATGGGAATGGACAGTGGCTGAGCGTGGACCATCTGATTCTTTTATTTCTCTATCCAGTCAAGAAAATCTTTCAGAAAAAACCGCAGTACGAATAAATGGCAATATCAATCATGGTGGGGCTGTTCTTTGTGGGGTTGCTTCCAATACTGGTACAGCAGACGGTACGCAGGGTGCGAATGGCGTCTATCATGCATTCACCGATAGATTAAACCTAATACCACATAATTGATTATGCGTTTCAATCTTCTGATAACGATATTATTATTTGGCGCAACTTCATGCAGTCATCCAGTGTCACCTGAATATCACTATGGTATTGATTCCGGCATTACCACCGGAATAAGACAAATATGGAAAGCTCCGAAAATAAAATTTAACGGGGAATTGGCAAATGGCATAGGTGGTCCGGTGCAAATACAACCTATTAGAAGTGGAAATAGGCTCTATGTAGCCTATGATTATCTCGCTCAATGTTATGATACTGATTCAGGAAAAGTCATTTGGTCAGCTAAGCTTGTCGATAAACTTGGAAGCGATAGCACAACATACCTTGCAGCAGAAAATATGTTTCTTGATAATAATAGGCTTATTATCGTCAGAGAATGGAAGATAATTTGTTTTGATGCAACAATAGGGGTAGAAATATGGCATATTGACCCGCCTGCGGAAATAAGCTCTAGCGGTTTTCACGATTCGTATTATACTTCCTCAGCTCAATCGCCAGATGCAATTTTTGTCACTTCACACGAAGGCGGTACACTGTACAAAATAAGTAAATCAACCGGACAAATCCTTTGGCAAAATCACGGGGCACTACTTACAGATGCTAAATACTATAAAGTTGATCCCGGTTCTGCATGGAATGGATCTCCTGCCTATGCAAACGGTAGAGTTTATGTGCCTGGTAGATATGGTACAAGTGTTTTTACTTCGAGTGGATTAGATCATGATGGCAGCGTTGCATGCTTTGACGCCGGAAACGGCGAATTACTTTGGTGCAAAGTGATTCCACCGATGGATAAAAAATACACACCATACCCACCGTTTCGTGACGCTGATCATGCTACCGGCGAATACAATACAAATGTTGCGATGGCAAATATCATCGTGTTAAACGATACCTTAATACTTAAAACCGGCAAAGAAGTAACATGGATGGATCGAGATGGAAATATTCTCTTTATGTCCGGCGATCCACAAAAGCATTGCATGACAGAAGCACCTAACCAAGTGAGGTTTTGGCAGAATCGCCTCTTAGTACTCAATCGAAATGGTATGCCACAATGTTATGGAATAGATCCGGTTACGCACGAATTCTTATGGACTGCTACTCTATCGGAAAATAGTAGCAATGCCCATACCTATACTATCGCTCCTTCACCGGCTTATGTAGGAACGACAGTTTATTTTCAAAGCGATGATTTCTGGGTCATAGGAATTGATGCTATCTCAGGTCAAAGGACTTATGCGCTTGATATTTCACATGCACTAAACGATCCTACGAACCATAATCAAGTCTGGGACGGTGGTTTTCTCGTAGACCTAGAGCACCATATGTATATAATGGATAATAAGTTTATCTATTGCCTCCAAATGAATCAGTAGTTTTCTCGCACCAAGATATGTCCTTTTATTTTTTATTCAAGCGCTTTCTCGATCTATCGTTTAACACAATATCAATGAGCAGCCACATTGCGCCGCCCGCAGCAATGAGAAATAAAATAATTGCAAAACCGGGGTAGCCGAAAAGTTGAAAAGGAGTTTCTATCCGCATGAGCAGAGATGCGCCAATTATAAGCGCTGCAAGAACGAGAGCTGTTGCAATTCGATTCGCAATTTTTTGAAAGCCATCAATAAATGTTGCCTCTTCACCATAATCAATTTTTACCTTAAACTGATTTTTTGAAAGTGCATCAAGAATTTTATTAATTCGTCCGGGCATTTCGCGAACGAATTCTTTCGTCTCAATAAGTGAAGAAAAAAGATTGCTTGGCGATAAGCTCTTTGCGAATCGTTGCTGCATAATATCCGAAGCATTCCTGCGGATTGAGTCATTAGGTTTGAATGTAGGGTCCAGAGTACGTCCCACAATATCTAAATTAAGAAGAGTTTTACTGACCAATGTAAGTTCGGATGGCATATCCAGTCCGCTTTCATTAGCATATCGGCTATAGGTAAGCATTGAACTGCCGATCTGAATATCCTCGAGATTCGCACCTTGTTCTTCCTCGATAGTAGCAGCAAGTTTTTGCCGAAATCCTATCTCATCAAAATCATCTCTAACTCTACCGATCTCGATCGCAATATCGCCTGCAGCATCGCTATTTCCCTCGCTCACGGCAAGAAGAAGTTTCAAAAGTTTTTCCTGCATCGCCTGACTTATTCGTCCGACCATGCCAAGATCAAGTAATGCAATTCGATTATCTTCAGTAACGAATACATTTCCCGGATGAGGGTCTGCATGGAAGACTCCGTCAACAAGAATCTGCTTTAAGTACGCCTTAAAAAGCTCTTCTGCAAGACGGATGCCGTCTATCTCCATATGAGCAAGGGGACCAAGTGAAGTAACTTTTTTACCGCGAATGAAGTCCATCGTCAAAATCTTGCCCGTCGTATAATCTTTTACAGGCTCAGGAACTATGATCGCTTCGAAGCTCTTTAAATTTTCACCAATTTCAAGTAAATTCTTTGCTTCATGCTCATAATCAAGTTCTCGCGCAAGGCTTCGTCTGAACTCATCAAGCACAAGGATAAAATGAGCATTTTTACCATATTCAGTATGATTATCAAGAAAAGCAGCAATATCCTCTAATGCTTCGAGGTCACCGGCAATTTGTTGTCGAATTCCGGGACGTTGTATTTTGACGACTACATTTCTTCCGTCACGTAATATCGCCCTGTGAACTTGTCCAAGTGATGCCGAAGCAAGCGGAGTTGCTTCAAAAAAGGAAAAACCCTTAGAAAGACGGACTCCAAGTTCATCCTGGACTGCCTGCTCTGCTTCTTCAAATGAAAAAGGGTGGATGTTATCCTGCAAATGAGTGAGCGCTTCAATATACTCTGCGGGTAAAAGATCATTACGCGTAGAAAGCAACTGGCCAAGCTTAATATAGATCGGACCCATTTTTTCCAGATCTTTGGCAAGCTGCTCCGGTTTCGAATCGCCTTCGAGGTTTTTTGGGTGGTTTTCTTCATCAAAAACCTTTTCGACGCCACTTAACTTAACAATGTCGCTGCGTCCATACTTCCAGAAGAGAAGCCCAATGTTCTTATATCGCTCTAAATGCTCGGGTTTTAATGATATAGCCATAGATACCAGTACGATAAATCTTTGTAAACGGATTAGTCTTCAGTTTTGGAAACCTCTTTCACTATTTATTGTTTACACGGGTTCCAAAATAACCTGCTCCTTTGCTAATAATGGCTGAGGGAGCTTACCGGAGTAACTTCCGGAAACCAAAGGAATAAAATAATGGCTGAAAAACGTTACGAATCTACTTTTTTATTGAGTTCTACTCTTCAGGATGAGCCTGTTGCGGCTATCGTCAAGAAATTTGAAGAGACCATCACCAAAAATGGCGGTAAGCTGATCGACACTGAACGTTGGGGCATTCGCCGTCTGGCTTATGAGATCAGAAAGCATACGAGTGCTCATTACATCTCTATGCATTATAGTGCTCCGCCAACCACCAATGCAAAACTTGAACGTGCTTACCAGCTTGACGAAGATATTCTTCGCTGGTTGACATTGGAAATGCCTGAGGAAAACCATCAGGGACGTATTGCAATGAAAACCCGTTCAGAAACGGTAGAGGCTCGGAAGATTTCTATGGCTCAGGCTAAGACCGAGGCTGCGGCAATTGTTTAATAGTAGGGACGAGGCATAGCCTCGATCAGTGTGGGTCAGGAAATGGTTGCCCCATACGTAATTACTTATAAAAACTAAATTCCCCATGGCTTGTTTAAAAATGCCCGAGATCAATTGCGTGCATATTGCAGGCAATTTGACTAAAGACCCTACTCTGCGTAAAACGGCAAACGGCATTCCCGTAGCCAATTTTTGTATCGCTTCGAATAGAAAATATCGCGATGCTAATAACCAGTGGGCTGAAGATGTTTGTTATGTCGGAGTCGTAGCTTGGAGCAAACTCGCAGAGAGTTGTATGGAAAAAATTCGCAAGGGGAATGCAGTGCTTGTCGATGGAGAGCTTCAAAGTAGAACATTGCACAATGAAGACGGATATTCACGTACGATCGTGGAAATCAAAGCGCATCGCATTCAATTCCTTAATAAGTTGGATATTGGCTTTGATAACGAAGTATTTGAATCTGAAAGAATTACCGTTACGGAGTGCAACGAAGTCCTTCAGGAAAATATGATCTCAGAGGAAGCGCCTGTAAAATATTGAGAGAACAAAATTTTTATAACAGAGAATAAGTATGAAAGTTATTTTAAGAGATGATGTTGAGAAACTCGGTTTAGCCGGAGAAGCTGTGAACGTTAAATCAGGGTATGCACGTAATTTCCTTGTTCCGCGTAAACTTGCATTTGTTGCAACTGCCGGAGCGCTTCGCAGAATCGGCGAAGAGATGAAGCAGCGTGGCAGAAATATTGAAAAAGAGAAAATTGAATTGACTGCCATGGCTTCGAAGATGAGTGAACTCAGTGTCACTATTCCGATGCGTGTCGGCGAAGAAGAAAAACTTTACGGATCGGTCACAGGACAAATGGTCGCCGATTCACTTTCGAATCAAGGTTATAAAGTTGATCGCCGTTCTATCGTTATTGAAGAGCCGATCCGAACTCTTGGCGCTCATCAGATCTCAGTGAAACTGAAACACGGCGTCGGCGCATCGATAAAAGTCAACGTCGTAGCCGAATAAAAATATGAACTATGGAATATGAACTATGAAGGGTGAAATTATCCCTTCATAGTTTTTTTCATATTTCACACTCCATATTTAATTTTTTTAAAAATCCGTGTCTGTCAAATTCATCAAATCCGTTTTTTCACCCGAAGAGCTTCCATCAGATGGATTGCCGGAGATTTCACTTATCGGAAGATCAAATGTCGGCAAATCCTCACTCATTAACGCTCTTGCTGAACGTAAAGAGCTTGCCCGAACCAGCTCAACTCCGGGTAAAACGCAATGTCTTAATTACTACCTTTTTAATAATTTTAATCTCGTCGATATGCCCGGCTACGGGTATGCACGGGCATCAAAGACTTCGCGCTTTCAATGGATAGGACTTATCGAACGGTATTTTGAAAGTCGTGAAGAATTGCGGGCTATCGGCATCTTAGTTGACGCCAGGCATATAGGTTTAGAAAATGATGTTATATTAATGAAATGGCTTTCAGAACAGGAACAGCCATGGTTTATCGTGATGACAAAGATCGATAAAGTAAAGCAGCAAGATATTGCAGCCCATGAAAAGTATTTGAAACAGGAATTCCCAGAGGCACAAATGGTGTTTAAGACCTGCTCAAAGGATGGAAAGGGGATACGCGCACTCTTTGCATACATAAAAGAATGTGTTGCAGCGCCCATCGGCGCAACTTCTGAATGAGTTCTGTGTTTTTATGAAATAAGAATTTGAGAATACGGTCGTAAAAAAGTCGTATTTTGCAAAGAATACTTCGCCACAATTCCGAAATCACGGAGATTTGTTGTGTAAACGTTAACTTAATGATATTATGAAAACTTTGATTAGACTTGGATTTTTGCTTTCTCTTCTCGTTGTCTTGAGTGCGATTTCTACAGCTCAAATAATAGACACTAAAACAACTAGTCATGGCATTGTAGAAAAGTTGAGTAAATCATTTCGTCTCGAGCCCCAAGACAATGAATCCACAACGCCTCAGGATTTTGGAAATTTTCCGAATTCTCCTTTATCTTCGCTAATTTCTATTCCGGGTGCAGTGCCGGTCGGTATTTCAGGTAAGTATCATACACAAACTGCGCACGGCGGATTGCATAATATTCAGGTAGATCCGAGTGATCCAATGAAAATTCATGTTGTTATTATGACAGCATTGAATGTTAAGATTACAGATACAACAACAGCCTCGAATTTTCCACAGCGAAATATTTATTATACCTTTAGCTCCGACGGTGGAGTAACCTGGAAGGCTGCAAAAAAAATTGCTCCTTTTAGAGCCGGATTTCCCGCAATGATACTCTATAAACGTAACGGCGTGAATGTTCCTATTATCGGAGATCATCGTTATATTGATGCTACAACACAGCAATTTATCAGTGCTTTATATGTTGAAAAGGGTGCACCGGGAGATGGTAATTTTGAAGAAACGGCTGCCGACATGACAACCGCTGAAGGTGATTCAAAGCAAATTCTTTGGCCTTCAATTGCTGTATCGTCTGACAATACAAAAGTCTATATGGTATCTGCAGTAAATATAACTGTCACCTCCGATCCTCTATACCATCTTCAATTCTCGACATTTTTACTCGATGGTCAAGGAAAAGCAACTTGGAGCGGATGGAAAAAAGGCCCGGCTTATGATGCAGATAATGGTCTATGTACCGGTGGAAATTATGTGATTGGTGTTTCAAAGTCCGGCAAGGTCGGTATAGTCTGGGAGTCTTATGACTATAGCAATGCTGATCGTGGAATTTATCTCTCTGAATCGACGGATGCTGGTGCAAATTGGGGTGCTCCAATAAATGTCTATGCTCCCGTTGCATCGACAGATGCAAATAATCAAGGTTCAAATCTTGACGTGATCGATGAAGATTTCTTTTATAGTGCCGATGAGAAAGCCAATATTGTAATGGGTGCACAATATGAACTCGGCACTCAAACCAACAATACATATATCCCTGCTTCAGGCGCGTTGCTCTTTTGGAAAACAGGCATGACCGTCCCTGTCTATATACTCAGTAGGGAAATTGACAACTCTCTTGGAAGTCCGTTGCTTGACGGAAGCTGGCTCTCTGTTTGGACTAATAATTTGGGTATTGATCCGCAAGGTCCTAACGTGGAAAATCCTACTTTAGCCAGAGGATCCGATGATAGTAAGTTCTCAATTTATTTCCAAGCATGGGCGCAGGATGATACCGGTACGTATCTTTTGCCTCCACCTTTTGTGGCTGCTGATGGCTCTGATACGAGTATTAAATACCCTTTCCATGGTATTTACAGAGTCGATACCCATGATGGCGGTAAAACTTTTGGGGACATTGTTCCTGTACGCACAAATACGATCACTGACCCGCAGGAAAAAAAGAGAGATTACCGTTTCCCTGAAGTTTCAACTTTTAACCCCGAGAATTCAACAGGTTACCAATTTGCATTCATGTTCGGCGCTGATTCTCTTGCGGGTATTTCAGCGCCAACAAATCCGGGACTACCGGGGTACGATGATATTCAATGGTTTTATGAGTCTAATTTAAGAAACGGAGTCCAAATTTCTGGAGCGAATTCGGCCCTAAATCTTAATCAGAATTTCCCAAACCCATTCATTTCTGCGACAACAATTCCGCTTGCGATGAAGAGTGAAGATATGGTTACTTTGAGCGTAAGTGATATCTTGGGTAGGGAAGTTGCAATGTTATTTCACGGAAGACTTTCGCTAGGCGAACACAGGATTCCGTTCAATGCTCATAATCTTGGAGCAGGAATTTATACCTATACGCTGAAAACTTCAATGGGAAGCGTTTCACGTACGATGTCGTTAATAAAATAATTTTATTTAGCTGGGGAGATGCGAACTCGTATCTCCTTAAGTGAGTTTTGCTACTTAACCGGTTTTGATGTGTTGTACTACTGAGGCGCTAAAGTTGTGGGCGTTTCTGCAAGTGATCATTCTTATATTTTTTTTTCGTAATAACATACTACGATGACGAAAAATCGAACATTTTTGCAATCAATTTTCCTTTCTCTTTTAGTTGTGTTGATATCCGGCGTTTATTCCTTAGGCGCATACGCGCAAGCAGGAAAGATCAGCGCCAAGATTATTGATGCAAAAACCGGCGAAGCTCTTTTTCATGCAAGTATCCAAATTCTGGAAACCAAGCAAGGCGCACTCTCTAAAGACAACGGAATCGCAACTATTATTAACGTTGCTCCATCTGAAAATTATACCGTCGTTGGAAAATATGCAGGGTATGAGCCCTTTACGATCAAGGGTGTAAAGGTCCAATCTGACCAAACTGTAAAACTTGACTTCAAACTTTCTTCTAAGCATCAAGATACGATCGTCGTAGCTGCGGACAAGCTCGTCGACGTAACGAAGATCGGTATTGGTGAGAAGCTCTCTAATTCTGAGATCATAGCAATTGCCGGCACGCAGAACATTAACCAGGTTGTTGCTATAACTCCCGGTATTGTCAGGGATGCTACTAACGGAGGCTTTTCTGTGCACGGAAGCCGTGGCACTGATAACTCCGAACGTATTAATGGTATTGAAACCACGAATATTGTCAGCGGCGGCGAGAGTATCACTCAGACGGCAGTCTCTAAATTCGCAATTTCAGAAATCAATATCGCTACAGGCGGGCTCGATGCTTCAAGAGGAAATACAACTGGGGCACAGATCGATGCTACCACGCGCAACGGCGGTTCAAGTTTTGAGTTCCAATTCCGTTACCGAACAGATCTTCCCGCTATTTTTGGAACATCGGGTAATGGATACAAACAAATGGGATCAAATGATAAAACATATGAACTTGCTGTAGGCGGTCCGATTACTGAAGACATTAAGTATTTCGTTACGGCAAAGGGAAATACACAGCAATACGAGGATGAACTTGCAGATCTGACAAGTTTTGGCTCAAATCAGGATGTCGGATTAAATGTGATTGATCCTTATGGAAATAATTTAGGCCAATTGCCCAATGCTCACTATTATTCCCGCGGAGGAACAGTTAATCTTTCCTTCGATCTTTTAGGCTTTCATATGGCTGCAGACGCTGTACTTTCATCGATTAACAGGCAATTTACATCATGGGGTTTTATCTATGGTGATCCTGCGGAAATACCTGCGAATAATAGCATTGATAACCTGTATACTTTGACGGCGAATACCGGCATAGGATCTACCGGAATACTAAAACTTACGGGAGGGTATGAGACGCAAAGTTCTCGGATAGGAAAATATGATCAGTCTATTGGTGGCGGTTTATTCAGTATGTACAAGATCTATGACGCTACGGATAAATTTACTTATGATGATAATACCCATACTGTAACACCGGGAGCCGATGGTATTATAGATATTTATACTCCGATTTCGAAGCAAATTGCCGATCCTCATAATCCTTCGGCTATACAGAACCTTTCCGGAGCCGGCATCAACCCTTTTACCGGACACATTGAGGGAGGCGGTATAACTACTTCAACGAACAATGCATACGGACTATACAATACCTTCTTTGCTGCGGGGAATGTATTTGGCTTTACTAATCACTCTTATAATCAAATTCAATTCAAGGCAGACTATAATGATCAGATCGGTGCGCATGGTATTGCCGGAGGATTTGAAACAGAACTCTATACTATAAATCGAAACGATAATGGTCTGCCATGGGATGCAAATCCTTTCCGAGATTCATTCTCTGTTAAGCCGTTAATTGGCTCGATATATTTACAAGATAAGATGGAGTTCAGCGATATCACTTTCCAGCCCGGTTTGCGATTTGATATTTATAATCCTGGCAATGATCATGTCGTTATCGACCCGTATAACCCCATTAGGCAGGATACTTCAATTGTCAATGGAACACAGGTTATCAGACCTGTCGGTAACTTTTCAAAAGCTCCAGTGCAGACGCAGTTAAGCCCAAGACTTGGTATAACATATTCCATATCGGATAAAACATTATTTAATTTCAACTACGATATTTACTTCAAGAGGCCTCTGTTTCTTGACGTTCTTACAAACACAGGTGGTAATTTTAATACAGTACTTCAACGTGGTAATAATATCATTGGTAATGGCGGTCTTAAAGGCGAAAGTGACGAGGAGATTAACGTCGGTTTCTCTACCGGTATTACCGATGCAATGAAGGTAACGATCAACGGTATATATAAAAAGATGCGTAATATCGCAGGTTTGGCAAGGATAACATCTTCAGGCTTAGCTCTCGGATATCAACTCTATACTGACGATCAATACGGAAGTTACAAAGGTATAGAACTTACGTTTGAAAAGAGAATGACGGATAACTTTTCATTCAAACTGAATTATACGTATTCAACTACGCAGGGAACGTCAAGCTCTGCTACTGAAAATTATATTGCACTGATTAATCAAAGCTCTAGTACAGAGAATGCAGTACTTCCGTTGCAGCCATTCCCTCTGGATTTTGATAGAACTCATGTTGCGCAATTTCTTTTCAATGTACTTTTCAGTAAAGGTGAAGGCCCGAAGATCGGCGGCGTGCCCTTCTTAGAACGGTTCAGCCTTAATACAACTACGACATTCCAAACAGGAACACCGTATACTGCCTTTGATATAAAGGGGACACAGGTAGGAGATCACAATGCCCAACGAGAACCTTCATATATGCAAACCGATGCAACGTTGACCCGTAATATTCCATTCGGTGAATTATTTGGCAGTGGAGTCGGGACGTCATCCTTAGATATTCAATTAGAAGTTCTGAATCTTTTTAATCGCAACCAGGCAATTTCTGTCTATCATACAACCGGACAAGGCGATGATGACGGTGCTAATCCGAATTATACCGGGTCGACAGATTTTGTTAATGATCCAACGAATGCTGATGGTACGCAACTCGATGGGCTCGGTTTGTTGAAGTATAATCCCCGTTGGGATTTAAATAAAGATAACAGGGTTAGCGTCGATGAGCAAACACAGGCATTCAAACGTCTCAGAGCCGATTCTTTTGCGCGCCGTACGAACTATCAGATTCCACGACGCTTTTATTTGAATTTTACTCTTCATTTCTAATAGAGTACAAAAAAACTTATTATATAATCTATTTCAGATAGTTACCAATTCATTATGAAGATAACGTTGAACTCCAATCGTAAGGTCATCGTCCGATTAGGGACAGTCGCAATGGCAGTGTTCATGATTTTCAGTTTATTCTCAGAAAGTACTGCGCGTCCTGTCACAAAAAAAGGGGGATCCCCAGCGCCGCTTACTTTCCGTCGCCAGCGTAATAACCTAAGCAACATTGATTTCTTTTTTACCAATAAAGGAGTCTTATTTAATAGTGATGCCGTTGCCGGCTGCAACTGGCCTCGTGGCACAGTCAACTCTTATATTTTTGGCGGTGGTCTTTGGTTCGCCACGAAAAAGAATATTGGGGGTAAAAAGAAGAAGCTTTGTGAACTCGGGTATAACCCTAATTCCGGTGCCGGGTGGTTTACTGAAGGTGAAATTGGATCTTCGGCCGATGGTGCAAAGTATATTTCATATGTCAGCCCAAGATATTCTAAGAATAATGGTGTGTATGATGGACAAGTTCGTTCTTCTGTGCCTCCTCCCTATACTCATTGGCCTCTTTGGGATACATCCGCTACAAAAACGTTGAATCGTAACTATTATTTTGGAGATTATATTTCTGATGAATCGGTTCGAGCAGATTTATCGAAAAAGGCTCAAGATCATACTGCACTTGCTAACGGAAAAATCCCTGCTCCTGCTATGCTTTCTCAGGAAGATATTGTAAATATTTATTCTGATGCGGATGTAACTGCAAATCCGGAGTTCAAGGCAAATAGCGGTTATCCTTTTAATTTGAATGTTGTCGAAGTTATTTACTCATGGAGCTTTGGTAAGTATCGCGACATGATGTTTATTCGCAGGAAAGTCACAAATGCATCTAAAAGTGAGACATTGTTTGATTGCTTCCTTGCACCTTCGTTTGATCCGGATCTTGGCGTCGGGGGAGGAGCTGCAGGAAATGATATTAACTCTTATTTTGGTTTAACGCCGCAGGATATAGCTGATAGTAAAACACTTTTTCCACCCTCATCGCCCTATTACGGGAATCCGACTGCCTTGAATATGGCGCGACAATGGTCTAAAGCTGAATCTTCTGCTGTTCCTCCGGGAGAATACGGTTGTATTGGATTTACATTTCTTGAAAGCCCGACGACTAGCCCGAACGGAGATATCGTAGATATTTCTGATAGTACTGCAGTCGGCGGGTATTGCAATGGCTTGCCGCAATTAGGACTAACAACATTTGCCCAGTGGACTATCAGCAACGATCCTCCGACACCTGATCTTCGCTACGATTTCCTTTCAAGTGGAATATTAGGACATGATGTTACCATTGGTGGCGCTAACGGAGCAGACATGCGACTCCTTTTTTCTACGGGACCTTTCACACTTAAGCCCGGCACTTCTGTTGAAACTACAGTAGGTATCGGAATTGCTCGCCCCAGCACTACCCAGCTTAAATTAAATCAGGATTCTGTGGTAAAGCTAATAGCATTTGCCCACCACGTTTTTGCAGATACAACTGGCACGTACAAGCCGGGTGATTCTACAACTGCCTGTCAGGTAACGGTAAAGCATTTTGTTACTCCTGTTCCGCCTGAGATACCAAATCTTACAACTACGTGCCTCGATCGGGCAGTTCTTGTTCAATGGGATGACGCAGCAGACAATTCTGTTGACCCGCTCAGTCCGACTCTGGCTTTCAATACTTACGACTTATACAGGACAACACGATCAGATCATGATTCAACGATCCGTCCGGACGGTATCAATCCAATTGTCCATCTCGGCTCATGGTCAATCTGGAATTTAAAGAAGGTGAATGTTTATGATACATTGATCTTGAAGAACGGCTCAAAATATCCTGTGCTTACAGGGTCTAGGTATGTAAGAACAAATTCCGTACCTAATAAAATACAGCATTCATTTTTGGATTATGGTGACGACAATCAGGATGGAGTCCTAAGTGGCAATGAAGGGTTATATAACGGAGTAAAGTATTATTATTTTCTTCTCGCTACTGATGAATTCGATTCAATCAATAATGTCGGGCCGTTGACAACTGCACTTGTAACTCCGAAAAATTTTGTACCAGGAAGCCCTTGCAGACCGGTATTTCCTGATCTTCCGAATTCAATAGCCGGAGAACCAAACTGTTATAACGGGGCTCTTGGAAGCCCGAATGATCCGACATCGAACGGTACTACCGTTACAGTCGAGGTTTTGGATACCGGTAAATTTCTTCAGCTTTATTCGAACGATCAGATCATCGTTTCCTTCCAGCCAAGATGGACGGAATTCAATCATCGCTTCCTTAATCAAAGCCCGCTGAATATGTTTGTTGACGTTCGGGATACGCGTCAAGGCAAAGATCTAACATACGATAAACTTTACAACCCTAGTGCAAGTCCGGTACTTACTCCGTATAGTTTTGCATCGGGTATTTTTGAACAGATTATCGGACAGACAAAACCTGATTCGGTTGTTTCGGGAAAGTTCTCAACAAACGACAGTAAATTTGCTCCATATCAAACTGTAGATCAGGCTTTTGATATACTGGTCAATCACGAATTTCACCAATTACAGGATCCGTATCGTTTACATAGCATTTCGTTCGATCCTAAGTTCAATGGTGTTGTGAGCATTTCCGGACGAACCAGTCGCGCGCCTCAAAATGTACCTGTGGATTTTTCGAATATCGATACTGCTTTTACAATACCATCCTATCAGGGTGGTCTAGGGGAGGCAACGTATGAAATCAGCTTCGGACAGTCGGTGCCATGGGTTGAAGACCAGTTTGATACGCTCACAAACAAAGTTATTTCAGGAGTTGATCATATAAAAGATCCTAGTTCGGGAGCTGACTTCCATCCGCAGGCATTACCTGTAACAATCATAAGCAAGACGCATTGTGATCAGCCGCTCAAAGTCATCAGAGTCGGCAATAGAAATGATGTGGTTTATGAAGGGGATTATGGGTTCTATAATCACGTTATTTTTCAAACCCCTAATTATTTTCCTGATCTGAATCAACCTGATTCTATGATCGTACCGCTTGGGGGAAAATTTGCGATCGATGCTTTCCATTTTACTGAGGATAAAGATGGAGATCCAAGTACTGCAAGTTATATAACTAAAACCACAGGTAAATATTATTTTACCCATGGATTATCCGGGTTTAATAGCGGAGGAAAATTCCTGGAAACCGTTCATAGACTCAGACTTGGCGGAGCAGAAATAATCTTCAATTTCCCCGGAATTGCAAATAGCACTACCGGAGATACGACGCAGTCATATAATGGTGCTTTTGCAAATGATTTCCAGCCGGGTGATAAAATAACTATCAGTTTTACAGGTCTAATGAAAGGCTTGCCTTTCCCGGGTGCTGAATTTGTCGTGAATACTTCGAAGGATAAAAAACTTGATTTTTCGGACAACGGATTGTACAGTCAATCAAAAATCCTGAATGAAGTACAAGTTGTACCAAATCCTTATATCGTTGAGCATATTGGACAAACCTCGACGGATAATGCTAAGCTGTATTTTACAAGGCTTCCACCGCGTGCGACCATCGAGATATATAATCTTGCCGGCGAACTTGTCAAAACCTTAGAACATAACGGTGTTGCAGGTATTGCATCCGATGGCAGCGTAAATTTAGCCGATCGTTATAACGTAGAAGAATGGAACCTGCTATCTGAGGGAAAACAACGCGTTGGTAGTCAGGTATTTATTGCACGCGTGATCGCAAAAGATCCGAAAAATGGTACATCTGTGATCGGTGAAATGACTACTAAATTTGCCGTCGTATTAGGTGGCTATCGCTTATCTCGATAATTAATTAAGACAACGGTGATTTTTCTTTTGAAGAATCACCGTTACAGTTAACCGAGCCAGAATTTTTGTAAGGGGATTGATTTGTTGAAAATATGCATAATTTTTTATCTCACGTTATTACAATGAAAGTTTCACAGTTGTGTCGCTTAATAGTCGGAGTTGTATGTTTTGTATCGCTCTCATCAGCTCTGTTTGCTCAGAATTCGTCAACTACAACCACTGCACCGAATTACAATAATGTCGGCTCCAGCGGTTCACTTTTCGAAAAAATTGGTGTCGGAGCACGAGCAGCAGGAATGGGTGGAGCGTTCAGCGCGCTTGCCGATGATATTTCTGCTCTTTATTGGAATCCTGCGGGTATAGCCCACCTGAAAGGGATTAATACTTCCGCAACATATACAGCATATTTTGCCGGTATCAATCATAATTTTATCGGAGCTGTCCTTCCTGTCAGCGAACGTTATCGTTTTGGTGTTAGTCTTATTGTGCTTGATAACGGAGCGTTACAGAAATCGACGATCCAAAAAGATATCAATTCCGGTACTTTCAACGCTAACGATCTTGCCTTTGGAATTACGATAGCAGGGGCGATGACAGACCGATTCTCTTTCGGTGCAACTGTAAAATACATACGCAGTACCATTTTGGATCTTTCCGCAGATGGCATAGGATTTGATGCCGGCTCATTGTATCAGACGGATTTCTACCATTTGAAGATCTCCTTAGCATTGACGAATTTGGGACCGGATAGGAATTTCCAAGGAAATTCTCTTTCAATTGTTGCGCGCGATAATAATATTAATAGTACTTCGCGTGGTCTGGATGCACTATTGGTGACCAGTAATTTTTCCCTTCCGCTTTCGTTCAGGATCGGCGTGGCGACTGACGTATTTCAGGGAGCAATGGATGACCAAAAACTAAATGTTGCATTCGATTTTGCAGCGCATTCAGATGGACCTGAGACCTATAATGTCGGTGTAGAATATATATGGAATGATATTGTTGCTCTACGTGCCGGATATGGGTTTAATCAAGATCAACTTGGTTTAGGTTTGGGAGCAGGGTTCAAATATAAAACCGAGGATTTCCTTGGTGCGATTGATTATGGTATTAATACAACAAAGAATCTTGGATTGATCCATAGGATATCAGTCAGTGCAGCTTTTCAGTGATCTTTTCTAAATTGATCTTAAGCGCCTTTTTTTTAAAGAAAAGGCGCTCTTTTTATTTGTAACAGACGTTATAATTACCGTATACGAAAGTGCAAATTCATCATCTTAATATTGCTATGCGAAAGATCATCTTATCTTTTATTGGACTTATTTTAGCCTCATCAACAGTGCAGGCACAGCCAGGAACAGTTGAAATGGATGCTATTGCCTTTGTAAGGGATTCGGGGAAAGTTCAGTTGGAGATTTACTATACTCTTTTGCATGGGGCGTTACGATTCGAGCAAAAGGGAAATACTCAGGTTGCCGAAGTCAATGTACGGGCAGAAATATGGCGCAATAGCCATGTCATCGGTTCAAAAGATATCAAGAAAGAAAATATTTTTAATGGAACAAGAGCTTCACTCGATAGCTTAAAATATTCTCTGGTGCTTGACGGTACGGTTATAATAGCTGAAATAAAGCCAAATGACGAAGCCGTTCTTATTTTTCATTCAAAGAATGATAAAGGAATAGAAGTGCTTGATACCATTAAACGCAATTTTTATACTCCTGTAGTAAATGGAGATAAATTTTTCCTGAGTGGGGTTGAATTTGCAAATAGCTTAGTCCCGACAAACGATCATAATAATCCTTTTGAAAAGGTTGGTTATCTTATCACACCAAACCCTTCGAAAGTATTTAGCTCATTAAATAGCAGGTTGAATTATTACACTGAACTGTATATCCCCAAGTCTGCCATATCATCAACCGGTACTTGCGAAGTTATTGCGCGTGTACTTGACGGCCAGAAACACGAGATGTTCTCCAACTCACATCAACAGGTATTAGCTGCATCAACGATTCCTCTGGTAGGTTCTATCGATGTCGATGGTTTACCCACAGATAGTTATATCTTAGAAATAGCGATCAAGCGTGGAGGGAATATTGAAACATCGGTGCAAAAAGTTTTTTTCTATGATAGTGGGATGAAGCTTTCAGAGGATGAAAGCAATGCTTCTTCTTCTCCTGCAATGGATGAGGAGGCAATTTTCTCTTCATCGGATATCAGCAAGATGTCGCAATTGGAATTGGAGGAAAAGGGAGATCAAGCTATGTATATAGCCTCTGCTGATTTATCAAAAACATGGAAGAAACTTAATAATGCGTCACAGCAGCAACGGTTCTTGTTTCAATTCTGGCGCTCTAAAGATAAAGAGGAAGGCTCTTCAACGCCGCTGTCTGCATACAGGATATTTTATAAAAATGTGGATGAAGCAAATAAGAAGTATACATATCAACGAACACCGGGGTGGAAAACAGATAGGGGGAGAATTTATATTACCTATGGATCTCCTGAAGAACGATATGTTATTACTCAACTTCATACTACAAATGCAAAGCCCTACATAACATGGGAATATTATAATAAGAAACTGACACTAACAACGGGCAGTCATCCTATATTTGCATTTGTCGATATTCAGGGAGGCGGTAAATTCATCCTTGTTCATTCGAATGTACAGGGTGAAACGTACGAGCCAAATTGGTTCTATCAGGAAGCCAAACGTACGAATTAATTTTTTTTGTTACGTGAGGGTAGTACTTAAAATTTTCGGTGTTCTCATTGCAAAACTTGCATTTGCTTTTGGTATACGTAAAAACGTTACACTTGAAAATCTTAATAAAGCGTACCCTGAATTAACTGGAGCTGAGAAAAATAAAATAGCTATCGGCGCGTATGCTAATCTTGGTATTGTTTTTGCCGAGATGCTTTACTTGCGTTTTGCAAGCCTAAAAAGTATTGAATCCCGTATAAGGATTTCTAATCCTGAGCTTTTTCAAAATCTCCTGAGAGAACAAAAGGGGTTGATCGTGGTAGCTGGACACTTCGCAAATTGGGAATGGCTTGCTTTGGGGGGGGCAAGAATCCTAAAAGAAAATTTTGCGATCGTTAGAAAAAATATTCGGACTTCATTTACTGAGCGTTTTTTAGAAAAAATGCGCATTCGTACAGGAAATACTCTTATTAATTCCGGGGACATACGAAGGATGTATCGTGTACTTCGAAATGGAAGTTGTATTGCACTACTTGCAGATCAGGCAGCCCCCGGTGAAAGCACAAGGATCAATTTCTTTGGCAGGGAAGTACCGACTGCAGAGGGCCCGGCACGCCTGGCACTTCAAACGCGTGCTCCGATGCTCTTTGCCGAATGCCTTCGTAAGGCTGATGGCGATTATCTCATAACTTTTCATTGTATTTGTTTTGATGATCTTTTAGATGCTGTCGAGGAAAATGTTCACGAGCTAACATACCGCCATGCCCATCTCCTTGAAGAGATAATACGCAGACAGCCAGATCAGTGGCTATGGCAGCATAGACGTTGGAAGTACGTTTAAACTATGAAAGTACTTGTCATTCAGACAGCCTTCCTAGGCGATGCCGTCATTTCGCTCTCACTTGCAGAAGAATTGCGCAGGCTTTCTCCCGATGCTCATATTTCGTATCTTGTTCGCCCTGAAGTTGCCAGGATAATAAATTTCTCACCATCAGTAAATCAAGTATTGATCTATGATAAGTATAATACTGAAAATGGTATAGAGGGGATTAGGAAAAAGGCAGTTGAGTTGAATAAAGCAGAATTTGATGTAGTCTTCACGCTCCATAATTCAAAAAGGACGAGAATGCTGATCGAAAGACTGAATGCTCCACAAATAATTGGGTATGGAGATTACAATATTTTAACTCATAAAGTTACTGAAGTTAATGAACCACATTCTGCAAGAGCAATTCGCTTATTACAAGTCATTTACCCCGAGGCTGATCTTACAACACTTCCTAAATTAGCAACTTCCGATTTATTCTTGCCAAAAGAAGTAACAAATTTACCACGACCCATTATTGCAATGGCGCCTGATAGTGTTTGGCAAACGAAACAATGGGGTTATGATAAATATAAAAGCCTACTCTCCCTTTTACGAAGTAAAAATTACAGCATAATTATTATCGGAGTCAATGAAAGTAAATTAGAAGGTGACGACCATTCAACATATAATAATGTTGTAGATCTTACATCTAAAACATCGCCCGAAGAACTTACTTCAGTCATTTCTTATTGCGATTTACTTATTTCTAATGATAGTGCTCCCGTTCATATTGCGACTGCTACGTGCACTCCAACCATCGTCATTTACGGACCTACAGTTCCGGAATTTGGATTTGCTCCCCCCTCAGATATAGGGCAGATTATCCAAAATGAAAATTTATGGTGCAGGCCATGTGCATCACATGGCGGGAATGAATGTCCGATTCATTCGCATGAATGCATGACGAGTATAAGTGCCCAAAACGTTTTCGATGTTGCAAAGAGTCTGCTTACTTTTCGCAAACAAAGGAGCATAACCTAAACCGTAATTGTTGTTCAACACATGATAAGCGATATTTACCGGATCGTTATAGTATCTATTTCGCGTACAATCGCGAAATGTTTTGTTTTCCTCGTCCTTTCTGTTAGTATGCCGACTATAAACGCTATGCGTTCTTTGGAAGAAGGTGAAGCAATTGTTATTGTCATGGAGAAAGGACTTCGCAAACGAGATAGGAGTATAATTAGGCGTTTTGGCTACGAACCGGCGATCAAATTCGTCATGGATTATGAACTGAAGAGTATATATGTCTGAATATAAAACATTACTTGAAGACCAGATATTCATGAAAGGCGAGAGTGAAGGCAGGATTGCCACAGCATTGACAATGCTTACCGATATGCTAATCGACTTGAACGCTCTCGATGTATATTACCAAAAACCTTCATCTAAAAAAATAACGCCGCGAGAAATAGAAAGCATTCGTAAGAAGATAGTCGATCTAAAAGCTATTTTACAGGGAAATAGTGAACATAATGGAAAATAAGGTTTCATTAGCTGAAGTACATAAATCAGTATCAATCCCTCATAAGAATAAGGGTATGATGCGCCGTTTATTTGCTTTTGGTGGTCCTGCATATTTAGTAAGCGTCGGCTATATGGATCCTGGAAATTGGGCGACGGATCTTGAGGGAGGTGCAAGGTTCGGATATACACTTGTTTGGGTACTCCTGATGTCGAATCTCATGGCACTCTTGCTTCAGACACTTTCAGCTCGGCTTGGGATTGTTACTGGACGCGACTTAGCACAGGCATGCCGCGATCATTATGCTAAACCTGTTTCCATAGCATTATGGATGTTATGCGAGATTGCCATTATTGCATGTGATCTTGCTGAAGTTCTCGGCACTGCTATCGCTATTAATCTCCTTTTTGGCCTGCCTCTGATCTGGGGTGTTTTCATTACTGCTCTTGATGTTCTTGTGCTACTTGCGTTACAGCACCTTGGGATGCGAAAATTAGAAGCAGTTATCTTAACATTGATTGTCCTTATAGGGCTGTGCTTTATTATAGAGATATTTCTCGCTAAACCGGAATTACATAGTGTCATAGGTGGGTTAATTCCGCAGCTTCCCTCCGGAAGCTTGTTTATTGCCATCGGTATTATCGGCGCAACGGTAATGCCGCATAATCTCTATCTGCATTCGGCACTTGTTCAAACACGAGAGTTCGAACAAACTCCGGCAGGGAAGCGTGATGCCTGTAATTATAACTTGCTCGATTCTTTTCTTGCGCTCAACGGTGCATTTTTTATTAATGCCGCTATTCTTATTTTAGCGGCAGCCGTGTTTTTTTCACACGGTAAAGTAGTAACGGAAATTCAGCAAGCCTATGAATTGCTTTCCCCATTAATGGGGACGAAATTTGCAGGTATTCTCTTTGCAGTTGCATTGCTTGCAAGCGGGCAGTCATCAACGATCACAGGTACGCTTGCGGGCCAGATTGTCATGGAGGGTTTTTTGCATTTGCGAATTCGTCCTGCTTTACGGCGTATTATTACACGGTCGCTTGCAATTATTCCTGCAGCTTTAGTAATATCTGTATTTGGTGAAGGGTCAACACTATCGCTTTTGATCCTAAGCCAAGTTGTTCTAAGTATGCAGCTTGCTTTTGCCGTTATCCCATTAGTGCACTTCACAAGTGAGCGGAAACTCATGGGGGAGTTTGCAAATAAACTTTGGGTAAAGATATTAGCCTGGATCACAGCGGCTATTGTTCTGGTGTTGAATATTAATCTTTTGATCGAACAAGAGACAAATGCTCTAATCTCTAACTCTTCTACAGAGAAAATAATCGGTTTTTTAGTATTGCCAATTTTTGTAGCAATTGGATTCTTATTGCTCTATATACTTTTCAAACCATTTTTTCATCGACATACTGAGAAAATAATTTCAATGCCTAAACCTGAACTGGGCGGAATTGCAACAGTTGTTAAATATGCTAAAGTTGGTGTGGCGATTGAAGGAAATGAGAAAGATAAAAGAGTTATTGAACAGGCGCTCTCACTTTGTACGGATCATGGATCTATTATGCTAATTCATATCGTGGCAAGTGCATCAGGATTTTTCCTTAAAGAAAGAACTCGCGACACTGCCGCTCGGCAAGGAGAAGAATATCTTGCCAAGTTAAAAGAAGAATTGATTGTGCGTCAGAGTAAGGATATTCATACTGTGATCGGCTTTGGCTCAGCCCCTAAAGAGCTTATTCGTATTGGAAAACACGAACAGATCGATCTTTTAGTCATGGGCTCACACGGACACAGAGGATTGAAAGACTTGATATTTGGTACGACTGTTTCACCAGTTCGTCATGCGCTTAATATCCCGGTATTTATTGTACAATGAAAATTTACACAAAAACAGGAGATGACGGGACTACCGGACTTTTCGGAGCAGGGAGAGTACAAAAAAACAGCTTGCGTATCGAAGCATACGGAACGGTTGATGAACTCAATAGCGTGATCGGAATTTTGAGTACACAGTCCGGAGCAGAATATTTCGCGCCACTTTTGCAAGAGATTCAGAAAAGCCTTTTTGTGTTAGGTTCTGATCTTGCAACACCATTGGAATCTAAAATAACTTATCAAATTCCCAGGATTGAAGAAAGCGACGTAAAGAAATTAGAAACAGCAATTGATGAATCTGAAATCGGACTGTTGCCGCTTGAAAAATTTATTTTACCAGGTGGCTCTATTCTTGCAGGCTATTTTCACCTTGCACGTACAGTTTGTCGTCGTGCTGAAAGGATTGTCGTAAGTCTTTCTTTGTTGGAAAATATAGGCCTTTTTGACATTCATTTTCTAAACAGGCTCTCAGATCTGTTTTTTGTGTTGGCTCGGAAAGCAAACCATTTTGCAGGAGTGATGGATGTTGAATGGGATGGAAAAAATAGAATAGACCCAAAAAAATAGATAGTCGTGTTTATTCCGTATCTTTGTGCTCCGTAACATCATTTTACTATGGCACAGAAGTACATCCGCCTGTTTATTATTTTTTGTAGCATCTGCCTGAGCACTCAAATCTTTGCACAAGCACCATGGACTGCGACTTTGTACTTTGGCTCCCGCCCGACTCCATATCTCGAAGAATGGCGGTCAAATGCATCAATCGGTACATTGACAATTTTAAATCCTACTCCTGCCCCTACTCAGATAATTATTATTTTTGAAGTCCGCAATCTTTCTAATAATACGGTGATGCTTCGGGGAAGATCTTCACCTCAGAATATAAATGCATTCCCGTCGCCAACCATTCTTACAAATAATAATTTTATTGGTTCAACTGGCTTGCAATATAATGAAGCGCATAAAGTTGCGATGATACGAACAGGTATGATGCCTGAAGGGGAGTATCAAATCTGTCTGACATTTGAAAACATATCACGACAGCCTATCATTTTATCACAGAATATATGCTCGAATTTTTCGATAGCTTTTGCTAATCCCCCACAGCTCATTAACCCACAAAATAATTCTGAATTAGAACGCGTTCCTTCGATCTTTAATTGGACGCCTGTGGTTTCGCCTACAGGAGGAGTGAATTATGAATTAAAAATTGTTGAAGTATTAAAAGGACAATCTCCCACACAAGCACTACAATCAAATATTCCAATTGCTGAAGACCGTACAATAAAGTCTCCGACTTTTCTTCTGCCTCCGGATTTAGCCAATAAATTTCGAACCTCTGCTTCCTATGGATGGCGCGTCCGCGCAGTAGATGCAATGGGCAAATCTTTCGCGCGGAATGAAGGCTATAGCGAAATATTTCTCTTTTCCGTAAAAGGAGACTTAATTGTCGATAAAAATCCCAAACCTCAAACCCCCGTTTTAAATGTTCATACTATCATTAAAGGAGTTTTGAAATACGGATATGCTGATCCTGAACAAAGTACAAAGTATTTTCCGCTTGCAAATATGCCAATACATCTTTCAATGCGTCAGTATAAAATAGTTGGCGGGAAGAAAAAGTTTTTTGGGAATGATTCAACCTATGCATCTTCAAAAACCGATGCAGCCGGTAATTTTACATTTAGTATAGATTATAAAGATGCTGAAAATAGAAGCGAATTTGCGGTTCAGAATAGCAATACAATTATTAACACTGCCGCTCTGATATACAGGAAAGCATTTCTTATAGTTGATGATATCCATTATACAAGTCCCGATGTTGAAGTAAAGATGTCGACTACTTCAGTTTCCGATGCCGGAGAGATGCACTGCTTTATAAAGTCGTTCGGACTTACAATGTCAGTTAATGATATTAAAGTACCATATGGGATAAGTGGGGCAGTTGTTGATCTTTACCGCTTAAAGAAAGATGATCATATTCCTAATGATGAAGGTTCACCAAAACCTTCAACTCCGAAATCTTTTCTGGGAATACCGGTTATTGCAGAAGGAACAACCGATGGTTCAGGCAATGTAAATTTCGGGAAATTAATTCAATGTTATGGCACCGAGCAATATGTCATAACGATAACTCCTCCTTCCCAATTTTCAGGGTATGAATATGCCGGAGCAGTTTATCCGGATAACCAGAAATTGAATACAGTAGTACTCTATCTTTCGCTGTCTCCGACAATGAATTCGGATTATACCTGGAGTCAATATCATCTTGATTTTGCACCACAGTCCATCAAGTCGGGCGTTAAAGGAAATCTGCATCAAGGTTTTGATCAAAGCAAAGTCAACAATACTCCCTTAACAAATACTGCCCTAAAATTGCAGATCCGATATAAGACGCCACTTATTATGGTGTCTCCTAATATGGATCCTGGCACATATCCGGATAATGGAAAAGTTGTAGCGTTCGCAAAAACAGATTCAAAAGGGGATTTTTCATTCACCTTCACCGACATTCCAAAACTCTCAGATGTTTCCGGGTTAACGAGAATGTATAAGGTGATAGTTGATGATAAACATTTTTCAAGTCCGGATGAGGAGTTATTACTTCAACCAGGCGAAATAAGGGATATTGGTGTTGTTTATGCAAATTTAAGGACTTACACATTAAAGATTCATACTCAAAAAATAAAGGATTCCTCACCGTTGCCGGGTATGTACGTCTATGTACGCCGACCAAACAGGCCTATAGCCGTCCCCGATGATGAAGGCTCTCCACATCCTGACCCGGCTATACAGCGTTCCGGAGAGGATGTTGTTGCAGTGGGTTTAACGGGCGGGGATGATGCCAGCGTGACATTTACGAGACTTGCACGATGCTATAATGATTTCGAAGCCTATCATTTTGAAACAGTATCTGATCCGACAACAGGAAAGAATTACCTTGGCTTTTCTTGGGATGACTTTAGTGATAAGGATGATTTTACTGAATTTAATAGTGAATACCAGATCCCATTTATTGATAAGGTGATCAAAGTGATTCCGCTTCCGGCGCAAATTACCGGTAGGGTGCTTCGTGATGACAATCATAATGCGGGAATTGCAAATGCTTTGGTTACAGGATTTTATCAAGACGGTGAGTTCAAAACTCATACCACAGCAACAACCACAGATAATAACGGCTATTATTATCTTGACGGCAAATACGCAAATCAAAGTAACCCCAGTATTCAAGCATCGAAACTTGGATATTCTCTCAGCGAAAAAATTAATCTTCACGGATTACAAGAGGGGGAACAACAATATACTGAATTTTTTCTGATGCCGAAAGCAATTATTAAAGGAAAAGTGTTTGCTAAATGGGGTGAAAGTATCTTATGGGGTCAGGGGGCTTATGTAACTGTCGAGAACGGCTCATCAGTCTTAACATACGGTGATTTTTCCTTACCGACCAATTTAGAAGAACCGAGTCATGTTTTCATCGATCCTGTTGATGCTTCCTATTTTAACGATACGATAAGAACATATCATCCCCATGCAAGCGAAGAAGATCTTGGCAATGTTTATATGCTTAAGAAATTGCATCGAATTAAGATTCTCACGATAGATCAGGAAACAAATGAGATCATTAATTCCAAAATTGTTGCTACCGAAATGGCAAATCCACAATTTCCGGGGTCTGTTACCCCAGCTGTCAATTGGGGCGCCGATACTACATATTGGACTCCTTTTGAATCAAGCGATCAGTATTTTACATTTACAACATATACAAATACAGATGCTGACTATGAGCACCGTGCTTATTCAATTAAAAATCCCCTTTCAAAAGATTTTATCCTTTATAAGCTTAAGACCAGAAAAGCTGGATTTATTAAAGGAACTGTCTATTTATACTCGAAAAAGTCAGGCAAGAAAGATGTAATCAATTCGGCTAAGATTCATATCAAGCAAGCGACCTCACAAGGTGATGAAACTACTCCTCAGTTTTTACCAAATCAACCTGGCGGCTCGAACTCTAGTACTCCAAAATATACACAGGATGAAATATTAGCGTATTCAGGATTTTCATTAGATCATTTACCCGGAGTATATAAACTTGGAAATGTTCCGATCGGCAAGCATACATTTTTCGCATCTAAGTCAAAGTCAGGTACGATCGGAGAAGAAAAAACTCTGACCGTTCCGAAAGAAGGATTAACCAATGTTGACTTCTTTTTACAAGTCTATGAAGACATGGACATCACTCAGATGCTGGGATTTCCGATGAATGTAGAGAAGCTGGATTCTCTTCCGAATGGCGTTTTCATTACCGGAAGTTTTAGTGAGATACCATCATCACAGCACTTTAAAACTGACCAAAGTGAAATCAATTTTACAAATATCAGTATAACTCCAGGCATACATAAGGGGGCTAGCGGTGTGCCTTATCCCAAACCTGTAAAATTACCCATAGTGACGGATGAGAGTTCTATTCCTCTTTGGTATACCTATTCTGCGAATGGGAAATACAATGCTCAGCTTAAAGGCTTAAACGGTAATATCGTAATTTCCTCAACTCCGGATGAAAAAGGGACATTATCAGGGAAGATATATATTCCGGCAAATCAATTTTCTCCTAAAATTTCATTTATCAACGGAAAAGAAAATGGCTTTTATCTTGCAGTTCCTAATCAATTGCCGCCTAATAATATGAATCTATCTGTTCTTCCAGCAGATGGGAATGATGCATTTACGCTAAATCCAAATGGACTAAAAGTGGTTGATATGAAGGGAAGCAGTGGGAATTTTACACTGAATTCATTCAATGCAGCTTTCGATGCAACGAATTCTGTTTTGCAAGGTGATTCTATTACAATTGCTACGACGTTGAATTTACCTGACATATCAAATAGTAAAAAAACGATTCCACTAAATATCGGCATCGTTCGTCTCAGGGGAAAAGATGTTGCTATTAACTTGCCTCCGAATATTACTCTACCTGAAATAGCACTTGATAATTGGAAGCTTCAAGGGCAGAATATACTTTTCTCAGGGGATAATTTTTCTATGGACGGAGTGCTTAAAACAGGCTCTGTCGATGTACCGTTTACGGGATTGCCAATTACGCCGCAAGGATGGAAACCTGAGCAAGCTGCATTTAAATTATCTTCGCTTTCTATTGCAAGCGTTATACCTCTTGCTCTTAATAGTCCGGTTCAATTCGGACATGATATCGGAGCGCAACCGCCTGCCTGGCAGCTTTATTCAACAAAACAAAGTGTAAATACGCATGCAGCAAGTTTTGCAGGGATAAACGGAATGACCCCTGATGATTCGATCTTTGTAAGTTCTTTTAAGCTTACGAGCCTTGGCTCCAACTCATTCAATTTGCAGCAAAATGTTTACATTCATCTTTATAAATATATGTCCTTTTTACCTCAGTCCTTGTCTGTGGTTTCTGGAGGAGTGATAGATATAAAAGGTGACGCCTTTCTTGATCTTGGATACGGACTGCAAGCTTCAAATAGAGTGTTATCCGTTTTCTCTTCGAATGGCTCACTCGTATTTGATCCAAAAAAATTGTTGTTTGATATACAGGATTATTATCAAAACGGAAAAAGTTATTACTATGCAAGCGGAACATTCATGACCTTTCCTGCTTCTGCTGAGCAACTCAATGAAAATGGTTTTTTTGCAAATGGAACGTTGATCGACCAAAACCCTAAGAGCAGTTATTCTTTTCCGGTATTACTTTCGAGGACTCCCGATTCAACGGCAATTACAATACAATCACAAAGTTTGAAAGGTACTCCAACAATATTTTCTATCTCCAAGGATGGTGCACGCTACGTTGGAAATATTATAGGCGGAATGGAATTCGATTATTCATCACATAAGTGGTCAACTCTTCGTTTCAGCGGTTCACTTATGGGTTTAACGGGGGCATCCAGTACAATGACTTTTAAGATATCCGGTGCTGTTCAAACAGACGGTGACCAACAGATAGCAGTAAAGAATATTCCGACACCATTCGGTGGCGGGGCAATTACGATTGATTTTGCGACAGGAGCAATGCATGGATCAATTGATCTTAACGCCGATCTGCCCGGCGCCGGACATATGGATGGCCAAGCCGATCTTCAAATTGATAAAGACGGATGGTATTTTGCAGCCAACGGCGATCTGCAAATCAATAACCCTAACATCGGTATTCAAGCAGCACTGGTGCTTGGTTCATATCCGAATATCCTTTCTATTGACGCAATAACCGGAAAGTTTAATAATTTACCATGGAAACAGGAAGTCCCGCAAGAAATGCGCACAATCCCGACGATATATAATACTCTTTCAGGATTTTTCTTTGCAGGTGATTGCACCGGTTTCCTTGGTATAAACTTGCCTTCGATTGATGTTGATCTTGATCCTATTGTGCATTGCAGCGTTTCTGCTTACTATGGAGCTGCTCTTTCACTAGGAATGAATTTTGCAGTCGGAACGCAATTTGATATCGGAGCAGCGGCTTTTGTCGGAGTAGACGCAAATGCCGGAGGTTCGATCGGTATTGCATGCGGCGGTGGATCATTGCACGTAGGATTGAACATGTATGGAACAGGATCTTTTAATACATCGACTGGAAATTGGTCAATAACAGGCAGTTCTAATCTCATTTTGTCTGGTGAAATGTATGCTGGATGGGGCGTATGTTCCTCAAGCTGCGGATGGTATACCTGCGATAAGCATTCGTGGGGCCCTGCTCAAATGTCATTCGGCCTTATCGGTTTTCATGTAGATAATAAAGGATTCAAAATTACATATTAATGAAAAGAAATCTTTATTTTTTGGAATTGCTTTTTTGTTGCGCAGTATTATTGACTGCCGAAAAAAATTATTCCCAAACCCAGCCGGATTTAGTGGTCACCGGGCCACTCGGAGTATATATATTTACTGGAACGGCGCTTGGAAATTCCTCTACACCGAGTAGGGGGGTAACCGGATATCGTATCGAAAGAAAACAAGGTAGCGAAAGTGAATGGAAGGTTATTGCAGAAATAAGCTCCCCTGAATCTCGCGGGGATTTGGAAAGAGCATTTGCCTCTGCATTGCAAGACGTCCCATATACAACTCCTCTGGCTAATATCTCCTTGGAAAAAATTTGGACGCAACTACAGAGATATCACGAATTAGATTCTCTTCCGACTCATGGATCAATGCTTGCCGTTAGGATTGCCGTGGGGACAACGTACCTTGATCGCGATGTCATGTTGGGAGTGACTTATGAATACCGGGTAACCGTTTTAAGTTCAAGTCCATCCGCTAAAGATTCACGAACGCAACGCATCATATTCCAAGCGAATAATGCGCCCGGAGAAATATACAGAGCAGTACGAAGCCATTCCGACACGAATAATATTCATCTTCTATGGCATAAAAGTGACAATAAACTACCGACGGTTCTCAACGTCTATCGTAAATCCGGTTTTGGAAATTTTGTGGTGTCTTCGTTGACGGCAGATTTTATCTTAGTAAAAGATACTTTCTTTTATTCCGTTGTCGATAAGACAGTTAAAGCGAATGTTCATTACGCCTATTTTTTGCAGCCAATAGATTTTTATGGTAACCCGGGACCGTCATCGGATACAATTTCTATTCAAACTGTAAATGCTCACCAGATAAAGCTTCCGGATCATATACGATCTGAAGTTGTTCCTGCAAAAACATCTGTAAAGCTTTCGTGGAAATTTGAAGATACTAAACAAGTGATTGGGTTACGTGTTTATCGCAGCGAAGATATTGCGGGGAAGTATAAGCGAATTGCCGAGCGCTCTTCAAAAGAATTAACTTACATTGATAACGAAATTATTCCTGATAAAACATACTATTATTATCTTACAGTGCTGACTACAACAGGTGAAGAATCACCGCCTACAGCAAAAGTTTTTGCAATAACAAAGTCTGACCATAAGCCGCTTGCTCCATTTGCACTTTCAGCTTCAGCGCAAATAGACGGGGTTCATCTCTTGTGGCATTCAACTGGCCACAATCTTAGAGGGTTTTATCTCTATCGTGGGGAGGGAATTCATGGTGCAAGACTCGTCCGTCTTGGAGAACTTATTCCATTTTCTGATAGCATCGGTTCATACATTGATTCAGATAGATCGCTTCTGCCAAAGCAGATATATTCATATTGTGTCCAATCACTTAGTACGAGCGATGTTGAAGGTATGCTATCTGATACAGCGCGAGTGCAGCCTCAAGGAATTACTACACCCAATACACCTATCAATTTTACTGCAATAAATTCCGGAAATATAATAAAACTGTTTTGGGATGAAATACGTATTGCAGATCCATCGGTTATCGGCTATCGCCTCTATCGCCGAGAAGAGGGTGAAGGAGAATTTAAACAGATAGGTGGTAAAGAACTGTCCACGATAAATAATAATTTTATCGATTCTTCAATTGCGCCTGAAAAGACATACGAGTACTATGTTCGTACTGTTGATGGTTACGGAGGCATGAGCGATAATAGCATTGGTGCGTCTGCAAGAATTCGGAAACAGGAAAAACCACGTCCTGCGGCCCCTGTCGGACTCAATGCAGAAACCCTTCCCGAAGGAATCTCTCTTTCTTGGGGTGAATCTGTTGGTGCAGAAATTTCAGCATTTAAGATCTACCGCCATGAAAGTAATTCCGAACCTCAATTGATTTCTTCGATTAAGTCGGAATCAACAACATATCTTGATGTCACTGCAAAAAAAGGAAATATCTATTGGTATTCAATATCCTCCGAAAATTCTGAAAAATCGGAAAGTGCTGTTTCAAATGAAATACGCATAAGATTTTAACAAACATAATTGCAGTATTCTCATGACTCTTAATCCGATGCTTTTTGAAAGGTTAGTTTGCCCAGCTTGTAAATCAAGGCTGCAAGTTGACGAATCCAATAATAAATTGCATTGCCCGACATGTTCATATTCCGTTGTAGATGGAATACCTATCATGATGATTAAAAGTGAACAGACTGAAAAAAGAGACTTCGATTATCTTGCACATTATAAAAAAGACGCTGAAGAATTTGATTATTTTGAAGAACATACAGGCGCAACTGAGCATAGCGAGAGGCGGATTAGAGAATATACTATCTTACAAATATCTAAAGAAGCGAAATCTATTCTTGATGTAGGCTGCGGTTCGGCTTGGCTTGCAAAAGAATATATGGGCAAAGAAGTTTTTATATGTTCGCTTGATGCCACTATCGTCAATACTTCAAAAGCTCTTCAAACGTATCCATCCGGATATCATGCTGCTGTTGTAGCCGATGCTTATAAATTACCTTTTGCAGACGGATCATTCGAGTGTGTGGTGGCTGCTGAAATAATTGAGCATGTCGTTGATCCTGCCGCTTTTGTTAAGGAGTTGCTGAGAGTTGTTTCTGCCGGAGGAGCCTTAGTAATTTCCACTCCATACCAAGAAGTTATTCGTTATGCACTCTGTATTCATTGTAATAAAAAAACTCCGCTCAATAGCCATCTTCATTCTTTCGATGAAAACAAACTGCACAATTTATATGATCCTGTATCTGTAAGATCTTTCGAATGGAAAGCATTTAATAATAAACTCTTAGTCTTTGCAAGAACGTATACAATTTTGCGTTACCTGCCATTCGCACTTTGGCACTTTATTGATTCGTGTGCAAATACTCTCTTTGATAAACGTTTGAACATTATCACGAAAGTAGTAAAGAAGTAGTTTACGAATACTTCAGCCACTTAAATATTTCCCGCAATGTGTATTTCTTGCCATACATCAGAATTCCGGTACGATAAATTTTTCCTGATAGCCAGAGAACTCCGAAAAATGTTGCTCCCATAAGAACGAAGGATAATGCTATCTGCCAGAAGGGTGGTGTCTCACTGAATATTCTGCCAAGCATGAGTATTGGCGAGAAAAAGGGTATAAGCGAAAGAATAACACTTGAAGTGCTCGAAGGCGATTGTATTACGCTTGTCATCATGACGATAGGAAGAATGATCAGCAATGTGATCGGCATGGAAACCTGCTGAGCATCGCTTGCCTGCTCAACCGTTGCACCGGCACCCGCGTAAAGCGTGGCATACATTAAATATCCAAAGATGAAGTAGAATACGAAGTAGATAAATGACGATGGGGAAATGATACTTCCGGCGCTTGAGCCAAGAGAGGATAGTACAGCAGGAAGTGCAAAAAAGCTAACGGCTGCAAACATGGCTGCCCATACTGATACCTGTACTAATCCTGCAAGTCCGACTCCTAACACTTTGCCAATTAGTATATCGATCGGCTTAACGCTTGATGAAAGAAGTTCGATAACACGCGAGCTTTTTTCTTCGATCACGCTTTGCATGATCAGTGTGCCATAGAGGATCATCGAAATATAGAGGAACATACCGGTAATATATCCTGCGATAAATCCGACGCCATTATCTTTTGTTTCTTTTTCTTCGCTTACTTTTAATGTGGATATCTCCGTGCCTTGACGCGCATGTTTTACGAAATCAGGATCAATGCCGAATGTCTTAAGCCGTTCGGCAAATAACGCCTCTTTATAATGACTTGAAAGAAATTCTTCCACAGTAAAATCATTCGCATTTGTCACCCGAAGTGTTGCAATACCGGCAGAATCGGTTATTGCAGTTGAAGGTATTTCCAAAAACCCTGAAATCTTCTTTTTAAGAAGCAGCTCTTTCAGAGAATCTGATGTGTTCGTCGTTGCAGTTGTGATAATAACAAGGTGTAGCGATGGACCAAAAGATTGATTTGTTGATTTCGTAGTGCCGGGTGACTGTAATATTGTACGTTTGCCGGTATCGGCAGAAAAATATTTACCAAGTTTACCTGTACCATCAATAATTACGATCCGTTTATCAATTCCCTCGTTCATTAATGAAATAAAGACTGGTACTGCGATAAGAGCAGCCATCAAAAGCGGAGCAATAAAAGTCAGTATGATAAATGCTTTCGAGCGTATCTTCTGACGGAATTCGTGCTTGAGCACGATAAACATTTTATTCATAAGTTTATAGAATCAATTAGTTGCAGCAACAGCATCAAGGAAAATTTCTTTTAACGGCGGTTCTACTAACTCCCATTTAATTATATCAACGAAATCGAGCGCTGTTCTTAATATCTGTTTAGGGTCTGCTCCTGTTTTCATCTCAAAAAGTATTTCATTGGGATGACTTTCTGTGATGCGGATAGGGAAGTGCTCCAGCTTACTCAACAAATTATCTGAGGCGGAATAAACTATCCGTACCATTCTTTTTCCTGATCGTTCTTTTACTTCACGAAGTTTTCCGCTGAGTACAACCTTTCCCAAATTTATTAATGCGATCTCATCGCATAACTGCTCTACCTGTTCCATGCGATGAGTTGAGAGCATGATACTTCTCCCTTTATTGCGCTCTTCGAGGATGATATCATTGATGATCTCGGAATTTATAGGATCAAGTCCTGAGAGCGGTTCGTCAAGAACGAGAAGGTGGGGGTCATGCAAGACGGTGACGATAAATTGCAATTTTTGCTGCATGCCCTTTGAAAGCTCATTCGTTTTTTTCTTTGCCCAGCTTTGTATCTCGAACCTGTCAAGCCAATAGTCTATATTCTTTTTCAACGTTGCCTTATCTAAGCCCTTAAGCGCTCCGAGGTATTCAAGTTGATCTCGGACGGTGAGTTTACGGTAAAGCCCACGCTCCTCAGGCATATAGCCTGTCATATTCTGATGATCCGGTCTCTGAGGTTCGTCGAAAAGAGAAATTTGGCCGCTATCTGGAAGCGTTATGCCTGTTATCATGCGAATGGTTGAAGTCTTACCCGCTCCATTCGGTCCCAAGAGCCCAAAGATACAGCCGGCAGGCACCTCGATAGAAACGTCATTGACGGCTTTATATGTACCGTAGGTTTTGGAAACAGAGCGTAAGGAGACAACTGACATGAGAATATATGATAAATATGTTACAGATTGAAAGCCAACAAAAATACGACTTATTAGCGGAAAGTTATTTATTTTCAGAAGTTGAAAATAATCGCCCAAAAAAGTCTTACCTTTGTAGTACCGAATATCTCGTTTTATTAACTCGAACAAAAAAGGAGAGCGCTATTTCATGAATCGTAGCCAAAACAAGAACTCTTCTCGAATCCGGAAGCTCGCATGTAAGAGTCTTTATCCGATTCTATGCGCACTGGTTTTATCTATTCCGCGAATAACACTTTCTCAGGATCTTAGTAATGTAGAAGACCAAAAACCGATCAGTTTGGATGGCTCATTAACTCTTTCCGGTACTAAATATTCTGTTTCCGGCGCAATAGCGAGACGTCCACCGACATCCTGGACGATCGTCGGAAGCCCTACTCTTGGAATCTACGGTATATCATTTCCCTTTACTTTTATTCTATCAGATCAGGAAAGCTCCTTCCGTCAGCCGTTCGATCAATTTGGTGTTTCCCCTACGTATAAATGGATAACCCTCCATCTTGGATACAACTCGCTTACGTATTCGAAATATACGCTGGCAGGAATAACATTCCTTGGGGCGGGAATAGATATTAATCCCGAGCCTCTTAGGTTTTCAATGATGTACGGCAGATTCCAGCGTGCTGTAGAAATAGATACTACTTCAACGCAAACTTATTCCTATGTTCAGCCAGCCTATAAGCGTATGGGGTTGGCAGCGAAGATCGGATTCGGCTCACAAACAAGCTTTATTGATTTTATCTATTTGCACGCTGCCGACGACTCGACTTCTTTAATGCATCGACCGGATTCACTTAATATTTTTCCCGAAGAAAACACCGTTTTCGGAATCAATACTCACGTGAAGATCATCGATCCTCTTTCATTTGAATCTGAAGTTGCTGCAAGTTTTTTTACGCGTGATCTTCGCTCTCCCGTATTCGATTCAAGCAGCATACCAAAGAGTTTGCAATCGCTTGTTACTGTAAGATCTTCGACAAGCCTGCTGGTTGCTGCAAATGCAGCGATCGTATTCACTGTGCCGCATTTCACAACACGAATTGCGTATGAGCGTATTGAACCTGATTATAACTCCCTCGGAGCATATTATTATACTTCTGATGTGGAGAATTATACCATTGCTCCGGGCTTCGATCTGTTTCAAAATAAATTCCGTGCATCAGGCTCAGTTGGCATTCAGCACGATAATATTTTAAAAACAAAGATCTCACAAACAAATCGCGTGATCGGCTCCGGAAATATCAGTATTAACCCAGCGCCGGTTTTCGGTATTGATCTGAATTATACTAATTATTCCACAGGGCAGGCAACGACGCATCTTCTATCCAATGATACGGGGCAGTACCGTGTTCGCAACGTTTCCCAATCAGCTTCGGTAACACCACGTGTAATATTGATCTCAACAGAAACATCTAATTCATTTATTCTTTCACTATCCCAGCAGGCATATACCGATCTGAATCCCGTTACTCAGGCATCGGCGAATTCGCAGACGACGACAGGTTCGTTTAATTATAATTTATCGTTTCTTAAGACCGGACTTAACATTGGCGCATCAGTTCTTTATGCCGATACAAAGCAAGCCACAACGAAAACAGGATTAAGAGGTCTTACGGTAAACGGATCGAAGTCATTTTTAGAAAATAAGCTTTCTTTGGGTGGGTCACTTGGTTTTACAAGAAGTTCTATAGCAACGAATGCCTCCGTGAATTATACGACCAATACTATTAACGAAAGCCTGAATTCCAGTTACCGTGTTTCCACTCAAGGTACGCTTTCATTATCGATCTACGCTACCGAGAATTCAAGCACATTAGTTAACTCAACTGCTTTTACCGAGATCATAGCAACACTTAGCTATTCGCATAATTTTTCGTTCTAGATTCCGATCTTGAATTTATCCGAGGGAGTGTATTATGTGAAACTGGGTTCAGTTACTCAGAATTTTGTGAAGGTGAAATAGTGAGCGTTCATATTTGCACTTAAGTGAGCACCTGACCCTACTCTATGGGAATAAATATATCTCATTTATTTTAAATTATTTTTCCTTACTATACAATAACTTACAGGGAAAGACTAAGATTCTGTAAAAATACGATTTGGAAAACCATAGATAATTTCGTATATTTGTATTTATTGGTTCGCACTATCCCAATATAATTTGCTATTTTTGTATATTCTTGAATTTGCGGGATTTCCAAAAATTGCGAAAGGATCAGCTATGTCGCATTAAATATTTTCATTTATAATATTTTAACATGTAACAATCCATTATTCTTGAAGTTTTATATGGTTGAGATGTCAGTATATTTTCAAAAATCATGTAATCTCCATATTATTTTCGTATATTTGTATGTAATATCCCCGCATTTTACCATCTTTGTTTGCATACAGAACGGTAAAAGCCGTAGCTATAATGAGTTGGAGTTCCTATAAGAAAAATGCCTTATGGGTTATTAGTCCTTGCATAGCGAGCATAATTTTGCTTGCATTCCTTTTTGTTCCTGCACATGGTTCGTGGAAGCGCGTAGCTCAATTTAATACGACGGTTAATGCCTCCTTCTTTTTCAATGAGTTTAGAGGTTTCATAGCAATGGATGGCTTCGATGGAATAAAAAGAACTTCCGATGGAGGCAAAACGTGGAAAGATTGTATAACACCCTCTCCGTTTATCTATTTTGGTTACATTACTGATATTTTCATGAAGGATTCGCTCAACGGCTGGGCGGGAATTGAGAATGATAATTTAAGTCACGGGCTATGGTACACTAATGACGGCGGCGTAACCTGGCGTGAAGTTATGAATGTGTTCGGGCAGGTTTCATCCGTATATCAAACTCCCTCGGCAATTGTAATGGGTGACAGGTTTTCCATTAACAGACTTTCCAGTTCGGTAAATGGTGGACTGAATTTTCTCCGATCCTCTGTTGACCGATTCAATGGTATCAATTTTGTTGACGATATTCATGGAGTCGCAAGTCCTTTTGCAAGCCCTTCAGGGACGGCAGTATATACCAGTGATGGTGGAATAAGCTGGCAAAAATCTAACAATGCTCCGATGACAACGGAATCGTGGGGAGTATATGCACAAAAGGGAACACCTAATTTTGTTGTTGCAGGTGAGAAGAATTCGATTGATCCATCTCCTACTGAATTTGCTTATGGCTCCTATGATTATGGCGCTACCTGGCAAACAATAGGGACACTATTCGGAAGAACTACGGGACATATCGCCGGCGTTGGACCTGTGGTCTATACGCAAAGCTGGACCAGGTGGCAATATCCGAATCAGATGGGCTTTGTCGGAATGAACCGTTCAACCGATGGTGGCAAAACATGGAAGAATGTCGGCGGACCTTCTAACTATCGTGATACGCGTTTTTCAGTTACAGGCTGCCTCGGAGGAGTTGTCTATGCATTCGATGAATCGGGGGGAGTATGGAAAACAACAGATGGCGGGGATGGCGAAATTCATGAACCGCCGCATAATCCGAATGTCGTACCTGATCACATTGATCTTTCATCATCTTTATGTGCAACATCAAATGCAAATCTGAATTATAATAATTTATCATGCAATCCATTAATAATTCAGCGAATAGAATTTATTGATTCCACTGATCCTGCAGTTGCTTCCGGAGCGTTATCTTTTACCAGATTTCCTAAGTTGCCGCAAAAACTCAATCCCACGGACGCAGATTTTATTACTCTTTTTTGGAACCCCAAAAAAATGGGTATCCAAAAACCGTTCTCTACCACGTATGTCAGGATTCGGAGCACAATGCTTGATTCGACAATACTGCTTGATACGTTATTAGCGGTAAACTCGCAATCATTTGCCAATCAGCCGGTTTTCTCTTTAAATATCACAAAGGTCAATTTTGATTCGATGAATATTTGCCAGAGATACCTGGACACGACGATAAGTTTTAGTAATGGAAGCTGTGATACGTTATGGCTTGATACAGCGCAATTAGGCAGCTCAATTGATTGGAAAATATTAGACCGATCTACTTTAGGTTTACTTGCACTTCCTATTGGACTGGCTCCGGGTGAATCAGCGTCGCTGTTAATTCGCTTTGCTCCAAAAGATATCGGTGCGCACGCTGCAAAACTGCGACTTCATTTTTACCATCAGGGATTGACGCGCGATACATTATTATCATTCTCGGGATCATGCTATCGTACATTTACTGTTTTCGGTGATCAAAGTGTGAATATTGCACCGACATCGATATGCACAACTGTCGATACAGTAATTTACCTTCATAACCTGAATTGTGATACGCTGACCGTCGATGGATTTACCAATAGTAATGCATCGGATTTTTCCAACATTAATGGCATCGGTTTTCCATATCAACTGGCACCCGATAGTGCACTTGCTTTACATTTCAGGTTTCATGCACTGAAGAATGTAACAAGTCAGGGGCTTGTTATTTTTCATTATCATTTAGCCGGAGACACTTCGATTTGGGAATCATCGCTACGAGGAACAGGTATGCCGGGAACATCTGCTTTTGTGACATCAATAGCTGCGCCACAACTTAATTTTACCGATAGAGTTGCTTGCACTCCTCCGGATTCATTGGATTTTACGATCACAAATCCCGGCTGCGATTCCATGACCGTACTTAACTCAACTATTGCAGCGTTTGGATTACCTGCAATCAGTTATCGTACCGAGCCTGCCTTACCTTCTATACTTTCGAAAGTAGGTGATAAAGTTCATGTCATCGTGTATTTGCAAGCTGATAAGCCGACGCTTAACGACGGCAGCCTTAAATTACGGTATCAGTTAAGTGACGGTTCCTTCCATGACTCAATCTTTACAATCCATGCTGCAGTTTCTCGAGGAGAGCGTAAGGCAGTGCTTTCATTGAAGAACATCGATCTGGGGATCGGATCACTTTGTATACCGAGAGATACTGCAATTGTTATAATAAATCCGGGTTGTCCTTCGATGACTGTGCAAAGCGTTACGGTCTCCGGAAATTATTTTGCTCCGGTTAATCCTCGCCCGACACCGTATGTACTTGCTTCAGGAGAAAGCGAGACTTTCAAACTGACGTATATTCCTACCGGTTCAGGTACGGATCTCGGACAGGTTCAGGTAACTACTGATGCAGATATAAATCCGATTCATATTATTACTCTTACTGCTTCGACAAGGCAGATCGATCATGTTAATTTTCGTCTTGTACAACTCAATAGTAACTTACACTCGGGGGATACTGCGATCTTTGGTTTTATTCCGGACAGAGATTGGTCAGGTAAGGGATTACAGTCAATTGGTTTTGCGATCAATACGAACGGTGATCTCTTAACCTATAATGGACACACTGAGCAGGCTAATAATACTTTCAAAGCAACTGTTACTTCTGTATCTCTGCCCGGAAGACAATCACAGTTAAATGTACTCTTAACTTCACCAACGGAAGTTACTTTGCTTAAAGATCAACCCCTGGTTAAGTTCTATTATGCAACTGCATTAGCCGATACCATCAGCACCCCAGTATCACTTGGACTATTGGAACTTAACGATGCAGATGTACCTTATGCGAATTGTGTACTTTCTACATCACATCAAGATGGGGAGTTCGTTCTTCTAATGGAATGCGGCGGAAAGACTCTTATTGATTTGCTAAATAGAAAACTGCCTATTCTTACCGGAGTGATTCGTCCGAATCCGGTAACTGCAGCAACAAATTATCAGGCAATATTACCATTCACTGCTTCACATTCAGGCTTAGCCCAGATTGATTATTTTGATGCCTTAGGGAAATGTATTGTTACGGAAACGATACAAATTGATAAACCGGGTAAGTACTCAGCGCATTTTGACGGTTCAAAATTCTCAGGAGGCAGCTACGAGTATATTCTGAAATTTAAGGATGGATTATCGAATGATTCACGCGGTCATATTATCTTATTGAAGTGATCAGAATTTCTCTAACTCATTTATAGCCAACTCAGCAAGTGCCTGAATAAAAAGCGGCGAATCGTTCAACCCTTCCGAGACAATAAATTCCTCTATTCCAACTTCCTCAGCCTCTTCTCTGGCTTCAATATCCAATTCGTGAGAAGTCTCAATATGATCGCTGACAAAAGAGATTGGAACGACGAGAAGTTTTTTTATCCCGCTTTCACCAAGTCTCTTTACTGTAGATTCTGTATCTGGGGTTAACCATTCTCTCGGTCCGACCTTGCTTTGATACGAAAGTGTGTACCGGTAGGAATCTCTGAATTTATTCATCACAAGTTCTACCGTATCTTTTATTTGTATGGAATATGGATCTCCTCGGTTCACGATCGTCATTGGTGTTCCGTGGGCTGAAAAGAGGATATGGACATCCGATACGTCAGTAAACTTTGCAAGTGCCTGATCAATACGTTCTCTGAAGGCTTGAATATATAATGGATTGTCATAATACTGGATGATGCGCTTATCGTTAAATCTTCCGTGAAGACGCTTCGATTTCTTGTCCCATTCATTAAAACTCGATCCGGCATTCGTGATGGAGTATTGTGCGTATAAAGGAAGAAGAACAATGTCTGTTATATTTTTTACCTGAAGCGCTCGAATTGCCTCAGAAGTATACGGTTTCCAATAACGCATTGCAAGCTCTACCTGGACTTCGCCCTTACCGAATTTATTATCAAAAAAGGATTGCAGCGCACGTTGCTGTTCGAAAGTTTTTTCAACGATGGGAGATTTGCCGCCTAACTCAGCATATTTGGTTTGCAGCTTTTTATAGCGAAGTTTTGTAATGACTTTAGCAAATATCTTCTGTGTAAGCTTTCCGCCTGGAAATTGGATAATATCATTATCGCTGAAAAGGTTATAGAGAAACGGCTCGACTGCTTCAAGCGAATCGGGACCGCCAAATTGTAATAAAACAACTGCTTTCTTTATTGTCATAGTAATAATAAACTTCCAAATGCTAAGGGCGGTGCAATAAGCGAACATGCCATCATCACGAACGTAAATCGGAATCTGCTGAATTCCTGACCGGGTTTACCGTCGCTTGGCAATAATGTTACTACTTTTCTTCCGATCACTGCAAGAGCAATGACAGCAATAAAAAGGGATGCAAAAATAACAGGTAAAAGATATGTGCTCATTTCAGATAGAAGAAAATTTGCCGTTCCATCCCCTGTTTTAACAGAACGAGCAATGATCATACGAGTTTGTTCTCCATTCGCTCCTGATTGAATAATAGCTAAAAGAAAAGCACAAATAAGAATTCCGAATCCAATCCAATAAAATAAACGAAAGATAAAAAAAATATTCAGAGCATTTTTCGATATAGAGATAAGTGCATTGCTTCGTAAGCGTCTTGACGATATGATCGATAGCCAAACTGATAAAATCAGAGGCAAAAAAAAGCAGATAAGTAAGTAATAAATTCGCATTTCTTAATATACTAAACCCAATCGCGCGGATTTTTTAAGACGTTAATAAGCTTCTGTTCTTCAGAGCCTGATTCTGGCTGATGATCATAATCCCATCTGGCAATAGTTGGAAGGCTCATAAGAATGCTTTCGATCCTGCCTCCGGTTTCCAAACCAAACAATGTACCTTTATCATATACTAAGTTAAATTCTACATATCGCCCATGACGAAGCAATTGCCAATTGCGCTCGTTTTCTGTATAGCTTTCGTTCTTATGTTTCTCAACTAAAGGTATATAAGATGGCAAAAATGTTTTTCCCAAATCTTGAACAAAAGAAAAGGACTTCTCAAGTTCAACATCCTTTCCGGAAAGATGATCAAAAAATACACCACCTATGCCGCGTGTCTCGCCTCTATGTTTAATAAAAAAATATTCGTCACACCATTGTTTGAAACGGGGGTAATAACTTAGCTCATATCTGTCGCAAGTGGCTTTTATTGTCTGATGAAAATGCTTAGCATCGTCTTCAACGATGTAATATGGCGTTAGATCCATTCCTCCGCCAAACCATGATTCCCCTGTGGATTTTTCGAAATAACGAAAGTTAGCGTGGACTGTAGGTATTTTCGGAGAGCGTGGATGAAGCACCAGCGAAACCCCCGTTGCAAAATATTGAGATGGTGTATTTAATTTATCTTGCAGCATTTTGGGTGAGTCGCCGTGAACGGCAGAAAAATTTACTCCGGCTTTTTCAAAAATATTTCCCTCAGTCAAGACTCTTGTTCTACCACCGCCACCTTCGGAGCGACGCCATTCATCTTCATGAAATATTGCACCGCCATCAAGTGCTTCAAGTAAGGAAGTAATCTCATCCTGAAGAGTTTGAAAGAAAGCTGTGGCTTGTATTTTTACTGACATGAAACGATCATAATTTTGAATATGCAGCTTTTGCAGCTTCAACGAATGCTTTTGCACGATCAGGCTGCACATCAGGTGTAATACCATGACCGAGATTAAATATATGACCGGTGGAATCTCCCATTCGCTCAGCGATCTCATTTACACGATCCGTTATAACTTGCTCAGAAGCGAATAAAAGTGAAGGATCGAGATTACCTTGTAATGCAACTTCATCGCCGATCAGAGCCTTAGCATCTGCAATATCAATTGTCCAATCCAGCCCGACTACATCGCAGCTCGTTGCCGCTATTTCAGTAAGTGAATGGTTGGCTCCCTTGCAAAAGACGATGACAGGTGCACGGTTATTTGTCCTTTTTTTCACATCACGAACGATATCGCCGATATATTGCAATGAAAAATCCTGAAAATCTTCAGGAGTAAGAATTCCCGCCCATGTATCGAAGATCTGCACGACATCAGCTCCGGCTTCTATCTGCATTACGAGATAGTCTGCAACCGCCCCTGCAATCTTTTGTAAAAGTTTATGAGCTTCATCAGGTCGGGTAAAGATCATTTCTTTGGCATGTCGAAAATCTTTTGAACCGGAGCCTTCAACCATGTAGCAAAAAAGTGTCCACGGTGCACCGCTGAATCCTATTAACGGAACACGCCCAGCAAGCTTCTGTTGCGTGAGTATGATTGCATCTGCCACATATTTCAAATCACGAGAAGGATCAATATCTTTAAGATCCCGAATTTGAGTATAAAGCCTTATTGGATCAGGAAATCGTGGACCACCTTTACCTTCTTCAACGAGGAGTTTCATTCCCATCGCTTCCGGCACGGTAAGAATATCCGAAAAAATAATTGCTGCATCGACTCCTATAAGATCGACCGGCTGAATTGTTACTTCGGCAGCAAGTGCAGGAGTCTTCACCATAGTGAGGAAATCATGCTTAGCACGGAGAGCGCGATATTCCGGTAGATATCTTCCTGCCTGACGCATGAACCAAACTGGCGCTCGTTCAGTCTTTTCGCGCCGGGCGGCGCGAATAAGAAGATCATTTTGTAACGTATGCTTCATTAATAAAAAATGTTTTTAAGAAATTGTACTATATCCTGAGCCAGTGATTCCTGATTAGCCTTTCGTGCAACGATCTCAGGGCGGCGGCGAAGAAGGAGCTCTATCTCTTTCGCAGTTGTCTCCCCGATCACCGCAAGAACAGGAAGTGATGAAAGATGGCTTGCTCCCATTTCAGCAAGAGTACGAACAAAATATTCTACTGCTGATGGTGAGAAAAAAGTGATAACATCTAAACGCTCGGATTCCTCTGCTTCGAATAATTGTAAAAGTCGCGCTGAGTCATGAAGCGATGGTCCTGTCGTTTCATATAAAACTGCCCGTTCAATTTTTGCTTTGCACATTTCAAATGCCCGGACTAAAACAACCATTCCGATCTGAGATTGAAGAATAAGAGTTCGTTTATCCCGAATATCGAATGTTCGTAAACTTGTAAGAAGTGCCGCAGCTCCCGCATTTTGGTGAGGAAGCGGTACAGTAAGTTTATATCCAAACTCAGCGAGTTTTTCAGCTGATTTTGAACCGATAGTTACAAATCCGACTGAGTCACGAATAGCTTTATGAACTCCAAGATTTTCTGCTCGCGCATGAAAATATTCAATTGCAGTAGGACTTGAAAGAACACAAAGATCAAATTTCTTTTTTGCAAGTCTCATAAATATTTCATCAAGAGACTTTGTATCATGAGGATACGCGATAGTTATCATTGGAATTTCAATAACGTCGATCCCTTCGGCTTTTAGAACCGAACTGAAAGTATTATCTTCAGATATACGTTGTTGTGGTCGCGTAAGAAGTACTCTTGACATCTTAATGAGTTTTCTCCTTCTGTTCGGCATCGGTTAAATGCGAGATCATATCTTTGCCTCCATCGGCAAGAAATTTCTCCGCTACTGCTTTTGCGCTTTGCAGTAATTCTGTTTCGATTGAACGCACTTGCATACGCATCATTCCGTCACCGTTCGGGTAAGCAATGCATGCATCAATAAGATAATCAGCATTATCTTTTCGCACGAATGTGCCGAGTGGTAACTGACATCCACCTCCGAGAGCTTGGAGTATTCCGCGCTCCGTTGATGAAGAGAGTCGTGAAGCAGGGTCTTCTAATGGATGAAGGAGTTCCGAAATTTCGGCATCACCTTCTCTCGCTTCGATTGCCAGTGCACCTTGTCCGGGAGCAGGGAGCAACTCATCAGTTGAAAGATGATGCGTTATATCCGCTGAGAGTCCAAGTCTTTCTATTCCTGCCGCTGCGAGAATCATGCCATCCCAATTGCTTTCACGAAGTTTGCGGATTCGAGTTGGCACGTTGCCGCGAATATCAATAATTTCATAATCAGGGCGTTGCGCAAGAATTTGTGCTTTCCTTCGCAAACTTCCTGTTGCAATCTTTGAGCCCCTCGGAAGTTCGAACAGTCTGGCGCTCCGATCGTTTGATAGAAAGGCATCGCGGACATCTGCTCGCTCAGGAATTGCTGCTATCGTTAACTCTTTATCCAGTTCGGTGGGCAAGTCTTTCAGGCTATGTACGGCAATATCAATTTGCTTTTTCAGAAGTGCCTGCTCTAGTTCAATTGTAAAAACGCCTTTACCACCAATGAGCGAAAGTGGCGAGTCAAGGATTTTATCGCCGGTTGTTTTAATGATCTTGATAGTGATATCTATACCAGGATACAGATGTTCCAATTTTTGTTTAATAAAATTGGATTGCCAAAGCGCAAGTTCGCTTCCGCGAGAACCGATTATTAGTGACTTTCTGGAAGAATTCATCGGTCGTTCTTTTCTACTTTCTCTTGGTCCAAAGCAAAAAGCATACGTACCATTTCAATGCGCGACTGGAGATCATCTTTTGTTGTACGAGGCTCTTTAAGCATTACAGTTGGCGTATGTAAGAGGCGGTTCATCATCTTCCGAGTCATTTCATCAAGCTTTTCAAATTCCGTGGAATTAATGCTTGATCTATGTCTCTCAAGCTCCTCTTTCCGAATTGTTTCGAATTTGTTGCGGAGTTCAGCTATTGTTGGTCCTACTTCAAGTTTAGTAAATAGCTCAAGGAAGTTCTCGAATTCTTCCGTAATGATGGATTTGATTCTCGGTATTTCCGCCTTTCGCTTTTCAATGTTCTGATCAACGATCATCGAGAGATCGTCAATATCTTTCAGGAAAACATTAGGCAACTCAGCGATCAGAGGATCTATATCACGTGGTACGGCAATATCAATAATAACAAGAGGGATTGAATTTCTCCGTGTCTCAAGGGAATGCTCAACTTGCTCATAATGAAGAATAATATCATTACTTCCGGTTGAACTGATAATAATATCCACTGAGGGCAACACCGATTCAATATCGCTTAGCGAAAGTGTTGTTCCTATGAGAGGCGAAGAGTCTTTACTGATCTCTTTGAGCAGTTGATCAGCTTTCTCTTTTGTACGATTTGCAATGTAGAGTTTGCCGATTTTTTTTTCAATCAGGTATGTGGCTGCAAGTTCTGCTGTTTCTCCTGCTCCGATGATAAGTGCAGTACGATTATGGAAATTATCAAACACTTTCCTGGCAAATTCTACTGCCGCATAGCTGATCGTGCCCGCACCAACATTGAAGTCTGTTTCACTACGTACGCGCTTAGCAACACGGAAGGCTGCATGAGCAAATTTTGTCATGAACGTTCCTGCAGAACCTACTTCTTCGGCGATACGAAAAGAATCTTTTATTTGTGCAAAGATCTGCTGATCACCTAAAATTTGTGAATCAATCCCTGCTGAGACGTCGAATAAATGAAGGATGGCTTCGCAATAGGAGAGGCTCGTAAATTCCTTCCTTAATATATTGCGTGCTTCGGTTGGAATTTGTTTTGTTTCAAAAAGAAAATCTATTAAATAATCTGATGATAGCTCATCGTGAGTAGGGCGGACATAAAGCTCAGTCCGATTGCACGTAGAAACAAGCAGTGCTTCATCGGTGATTGTTTCCTTTAAACGCTCAAGCAACTCCCGAATTTCTTCGGGAGAAAATGCGACTTTCTCCCGTAATTCAACAGGGACAGAATGATGCGAAATTCCTATGGCAATAAGTTTCGAGGGCATTACAAGAAATTATGATATTCAGTGCCAAAGGCGTTAATGATAGTCATTGAGACAAGCGTGAGTGCGAATCCTGACATCCAAAAGATCACAAGTTTTTTTCCTTCAATGTTTGCAAATTGACGGATGACAAGGGTTGTGCCAAAAACAAGCCATGTCAAAACCGTAGCAATTGTTTTAGGATCAAGCAAATAACTTGTGCCTTGAGAAATCGGCATACTCTTATTGATGAGCAAAACACCGAAAAGAATTGAGATACTTAAAAAAAAGAATCCTACTGCTGAGCAGCGGATGCCAAAACGCTCTAAGCGACTCAAACTCGGAAGCTCTTGAAAAATAGATCCATACGTGTTTCGAGCCATTGCACGATAGAGCAACAAATACAATGAGCCATAGATCGTTGCAAGCGTAAGTGCAGCATATCCAAAAACGGCGCTTGTTACATGAATATTAAAAAGAGGATCATTGAAAATCGGATTCTTTACATCATAGCGCGATGCAAGGGAGGAAATTAGCTGAAATATAAACGCGACAAGCGAGACCATAGCCCCTGTTCCGGCAGCAATTTCAGTAGGTCTGATCTCTACAATAGTATAGATAACTAAAAGTGTAAATGCGATCAGCGAAAAAAGCTCATGGCTTGTCGTGAGCAGGCAATGACCGGCAGTAACAGTATATAGTCCGATATAAATTGCGTGGAGCACAAGTGTCAGAATTACGGCAGGAAATATCCACTTTCGGCTCGAACCGGGCCGCATAAAAATATTGGCAAAACCAATTAGTAGTATGCCGTAAAGAAAAGGTAATATGGCTTGAATGACGTTGCTGGCTTGAAGCATCGGCATTCAAACGTAAATCAGGCACTAAACATTCTATATTGAAGCGTTTGCATCAATATTATGCACAATTTCCAGGCGGTTTACATAAAAAACCGAAACGACTGCGAAAACAAGTAAGATACTGTAGAGGAAAATAAAACCGTAACTATCCAAGAGAATTCCTGCAAAAAACGAAAGCAGAATGGGAAAAGCAAGCAAGGTGTTATAAAGCGCAGAATATGTCGTTCTCTCTTTTTGTGGAATAATCTCAATAAGGTAACTCATTCCTCCGATCGTATATCCGGAATCCACAGCAGCCGCAATAGCAAATACGATTGCAAATATTTCTCGCGGCAAATTAAACACCGAGAAGCATATCACCATTAGCGGAATTGAAACAGCAACGATTGATGAGCGGAAAAGAACAGCCTTATTGGAAACTTTACGCGATATTCGAGTCCAGTAGTAGTTAGATATCACTAATCCAATGCATTCCATTGTGATAAAAAAAGCGATCTCTGTAGGTTTGTATCCAAGTTCTTTCTTAGCAAAAAGAAAAAGAAAGGGAAGCCCTAACGGAAAAAGTGAAAGAAGAAGGCGGGTTTTTACATAATATCTAAAACGGTGATCTTTGCGAAGCAGATCTATACCTATCCGAAGTTGTTCTTTTAATGAGCGCTTCTCGGTTTTATGAAGATCACGAGGCTCACGCATTACAGCCATACAAAGAAGACCGATGGAGGAAATTAAAGCTCCTGCGAGAAAAACATAAGCATAATTCATCGGGAATTTCGAAGAGGAGAGCAGAAATGAAATGGACCAAGCACCGATCGTGGCGCAGAGAATTCCTGCAACAGCCATTCTGATTCCAAGAAAGGCACTTCGTTTTTCCGGACGAATTGCTTTTGCAAATAGCTCCATGAAAACCACTCCACCAAGTCCTGAACACATATAAAAAACCAGTAACGACAAAACACTGATTATGAGCAGAAGGGAAGTGCCTCTTACTAAAAATGTAGCGATTGCGAGTCCAAAGAAAAAGAATATCCTCAAGACCGTCGATAAACGGTACAGTGGCATCTTTTGTGGTTTATGCTGAACCCATGAAGATGCCGGAAATTGAGGTAAATACCATCCGATATCCTGAAAAGTGCCAACAACTCCGATCAATGCGCTCGATCCTGTCAGATGAGAAAAGAAGCTTGGAAGAACTGTGGTGCGGGAAATAAATGAGCAGCCTAAATTATAGAGAACTCCACTCCAAACTCCCAACCTGAAATTATTTTTTTCTAATTTTGAAAGACGCTCGTTGAACTTCTTTTCTGCAGAAGTTATTGGTTGGGCGAGTAATTCTTGTTCTAAATCTTGCATAAATATGTATAAGACCTTTGGGACATATAGGACTTATTAGACAAGATCATTATTAATGAGGTATTCTGCTATCTGGACTGCATCTAGTGCTGCCCCCTTACGAAGCTGATCACCCGACACAAAAAGATCTGTTGCATTTGGATTGCTAATATCATTGCGAATTCTTCCGACTAAAATATCATCCTTGCCTGAAGCATCGAGAGGCATTGGAAAATAATTATTTTTTTTATCGTCTATAATTTTTACTCCCGGAAATGCATCCAATGCATTGTGGATTTGTTCGATGGATGGTCTGGATTCACGGAATTCAATATTAATACTTTCGCTATGGGCGCGCATTATCGGCACCCGAACGCATGTTGCTGTTATGCTTATAGAATCATCGTGAAGAATTTTCTTTGATTCATGTATAAGCTTCCACTCTTCTCCATTATATCCTTCTTCGTTAATAGAGGTGTTATGACTAAAAAGATTGAATGCTATCTGATGAGGAAGTACATTGGGTTTAATTTCTTTTCCTTCAACAAAATTTCTTGTTTGATCTTCAAGCTCGGCTAATGCTTTTGCACCTGCGCCGCTTACCGCTTGATAAGTTGATACAATGATCCTCTTGATCGGCTGAATTAATGAAATAGGATAAACAGCCATTAGCATGACGATTGCAGAGCAGTTCGGCACTGCGATAAGTCCCCCATGTCTTTTAATATCTTCGCCATTGATCTCCGGGATTACCAGGGGGACATCAGCATCCATTCTGAATGCACTTGAGTTATCAATAATGATGCATCCGGCATTTTTTGCAGCATTTCGGAATTCACGCGTTGTCTCACTTCCGGCACTGAAGAGAGCAATGTCAATATCTTTGAAAGCATCAGAGTTTGTAACCTCAATCGAATATTCTTGTCCTTTGCAAAATATTTTTTTACCAATAGAACGTTCACTTGCAAAAGCACGAAGAGTGGTATACGGGAAATTTCTCTGTTCGAGAATGCGAAACATTTCAGTGCCTACTGCGCCTGTAGCACCTACAACTGCCAATCTGATATTTTTCTTAGCCATTCAATTAAATAATATCTTCAATACGTTCACGCTCTCTGATGATCTTATATGAACTTCCTTCAACTAATACTTCAACGGCTTTAGGACGAAGATTATAATTTGAGGCAAGAACATATCCATAAGCTCCTGTACACATAATCGCAAGTAAATCCGAACGATCTACAATGGGTAACCCTCGATCCTGCGCTAAAAAATCACCGGTTTCACAAATTGGTCCTACGATGTCAACAATAGATTGCGGAGAATTTGTTTGCAGTGAGAGCGGTACGATCTGATGATAGGCATGGTAGAGGCTAGGGCGAATGAGATCGTTCATCGCTGCATCAATAATCACGAAATTCTTATTGCCATTAGATTTAGTATAAAGTACTTTAGAAATCAACACGCCGGAATTCGCAACAATGGACCTACCCGGTTCTACATTTACTGTGCAACCCGTTTTCAGCAGGATCGGCATTACAGCCTCAGTAATATCTTTGAAAGAAAGTATATTTCCTTTAGATTTGGTAACTTCAGGCAGCGAAGGATGGCTGATAGCATTATGATATTCAACTGCCTGTCCGCCACCAAAATTAATATGCTTTAATGCTATATTTTCTTTCTCTTTTAGAGTGATGACAAATCCGCTGATGGATTCGGCAGCTTCCTTAAAAACAGAAAGGTCAGTAATTTGTGAGCCAATGTGACAATGGATTCCGATTATTTCAATATTGGGCAATACACGCGCAATGCGATATGCCTCTATTGAATCGTCAATTGCAATCCCAAATTTATTTTCAGATAACCCTGTTGATATATATGGATGGGTTTTAGCATCTACGTGAGGATTAACGCGAATACAGATTGGTGCTTTGACGGATAGTTTTCCTGCAATATCATTGATAATATGAAGTTCTTGCAAACTCTCAACATCAATCGCGAAGATATTTGATTTTAAAGCAAATGTAATTTCTTCATCCGTTTTTCCAGGTCCATCGAATGTGATTTTCTTTGGATCAATGCCGGAGCGAAGTGCAACGAGAAGTTCTGCGCCGCTTACCACGGATGCACCAGATCCTTCGGATGCAAGTAGTTTAAGTAACTCAATGTTTGAATTCGCCTTCACTGCATAAGAGACGTAATTCTTTATACCGTTTTTTATGATTGCTGCATTAAATGACCGAAAATTGGCAAGCAGTTGAGTTTGTGAATAAACGTACAGGGGAGTACCGAACTCTGATGCAAGTTTGGCCAGCACTACATCTTCGCAGTAAAGCTCGGAGTGATTCGATAAAGCTCTGTAAGAAAAAGTTGTATCGCTCACGTTATGAAATAGAAGTGAACGTCAAATATTTATGCAAGACTTCAGGGATCTTAATTGAACCATCGGATTGCTGATGGTTTTCCAGAAATGCAACCATCAGACGTGAAGTTGCAAGACCGCTTCCATTAAGTGTATGAACAAATTCCGGTTTCGATTTCGGATCTCGTTTGAACCGTATGTTGGCTCGCCGAGCCTGGAATGATTCGAAGTTCGAACAGCTCGAAGCTTCAAGCCAGGTTCCTTCGATAGGCGCCCATACCTCAAGATCGTACGTTTTCGCACTTGAAAAACTTGTATCGCCACCGCAGAGCAATAGTCTGCGGTAAGGGATTTGAAGCTTTTCTAAGATATCCTCAGCATTACGAGTTAATAGTTCGTGTTCTTCGTATGATTTTTCAGGCAAAGAAAATTTTACAAGTTCGACTTTGTTAAATTCATGAACTCGTAAAAATCCGCGTGTGTCTTTTCCGTACGAACCTGCTTCGCGTCTAAAGCATGCAGTAAATCCGCAATACTTAATAGGAAGGTCTTCGCCTCTTAAAACTTCGTCGCGGTAGATATTTGTGATCGGAACTTCGGCTGTCGGAATTGCAAAAAGCTCATCTTCAGGCATGTAATATAACTGATCGCGAAATTTCGGAAGATTACCTGTTCCGCGCAATGATTCTGCATTTGCAAAAAGAGGGGGCAACACTTCAGTGTATCCGTTTTTTGCTGTATGCTCATCAAGCATAAAATTAATGAAGGCTCGTTCAAGAGCTGCGCCTTTTCCCATATAAAGAGGGAAGCCGGCTGCTGCGATCTTCGCACCGCGTTTGAAATCAAATAATCCGTATTTCTCTGCAACCTGCAAGTGATCAAGACCTAATCTTTTTTGCAAAAGTAATTCATCATTGCCGGGAGCCCAACGCTTCACTTCTTTATTTCCGGAAGCATCTTCACCATGAGGAACATCAGCATGAGGGATATTTGGAATAGTATCAAGTAAGTCATTCAACTTCTCCTCAATCTCGCGCAGCGAAATATCGAGCGAGGTAATTTCATCGCTTACGACTTTCATTTCTACGATTACGTCGTCGGCATTCCCTCCGCTTCGTTTGATGCGAGCAATCTCTTCGCTTACTGTGTTGCGTTTATTCTTGATAATTTCAACGCGCGAAATGATCGCACGGCGATCGCCGTCGAAGATAAGTACCTCGTCAATAACGTCATCTGTTCGTTTTGCTTTAATAGCGGCGCGAACTAAGTTTGGTTGTTCGCGAATGATCTTTATATCAAGCATGAAGTATAAAAAAATAATTTTGCAACCTCTCCAACAGTGAAGGAAGCATTATTGCTCCGAATTACTTTTTTTTATACTATCGGGAAATGAAATTATTCCGGTATTAAAAAACGGTACGACTTTCCCGGACTTGATATCATCATAAAAATGGAAATGTAAAAAACCATTTGTCCCCTCCTGTTTCGTCCTTGATTGAAATATCGCCTCTTGCGGAATCATGTGCGCAGCAACCATACTATTAAACCGGTATTCATTAAAATAGTTATATCCTATTCCTGCAATCCCCAATATCAATAGTAAACCAAAAAACAGGTTTCTCTGCAATAATTGTGGTTTCAAAGATAGATATAAAACTATAGCATTCACAAGGCAAAAAATAACGAATCGTTCGCCGGGCAATAATACGCCTCCTATATAAGTGGGGAGTAATATGGACAGAAGAAGGGAAATGCCGGTTAACCAAAAAGTAATTGGGTAGTTTTTTCTCAAAATACAACGTATTACTAGCAAACAACATCCTGCGAGTACAATGACAGAAAAGGAATAATCAAATGCAACGATGGGTGGGGGTAATTCAGTCACCCACTTAAAATGATGAAACGGAATAAATACTCTGCAAAAATTACGTACTTGATCAATCGCTACTTCCGGAATACCCCGTGTATCCAAATCAGCAGAATGAGGTAAAATTGTAATTGTACGCGTAAAAAGATATTGTCCAAATAGTATGATAGTCGGAAGCGCTGCAGCAAAACTTCGAAAGGCAATAACGTATTTTTTCTTGATAATAAAATTTACAGTCAGATATATAATTAAAATAACGAGTGCAATAAAATGGCAGAGGTATGATATAAGAATTGCCATTCCAAGAAACCAGAGATTGTCTTCAAGCTTTGGATGGCTCCGCATTGTTGCTATAATATGCAAAGTAAAAGCAAGACCTGATATGAAATTTAAGTATCCCGCAAGATAATGAAGATTAAAAGTAAGAAAAAATGAAAGAGCAGCAATAAGCATCGGATAGCGAATGTCGAAACTTTTTATATACCTGTTTATACTCCAATACAGAGAAAACCCGAGAAGCACAAGGTAAAGCTTACCGGAAAAAAATGGATCGAAGACAAGATCGAATATTGCTAGTACTATAGTACTTACGACATTTGGGGGAATGTAGGGGTAAAGAAAGAATATTCCGCTAAAGTTGTTTCCATGGAATAGTAACTGATTGAAAATGTGCCCCTGGTAGAGTAAGTTTGGATAGTCCTGAGCAGGAACATATTCAAAACCGAATACATAGAGAGCTATTAGTAGAAGGAAAAAAAAGTGCAGGGCAATATATTTCTTAAACAGGAAACTCGCTTTACCTAAAGAAACTTTACTCGGTATATCCATCAGATTTGAGATTTTATAAGAGATAAACTGCCTGTTAGTATCATGCCGTTTTTTTCTTCTCAGAGCAAATATACTGCATTTACCTCAGGTCTCAGCAAAAGCGAAAAAATATCAGTAAATTAAAGATTTACGGAAACTCTTTAATCCAATTTGCCGTTAATACCGCGCTCCCTAAAAAGGGCATATGTTCTTTGTGCGAATCTTCGCCTCTGCCAGCCAAATACGGCGTACGAACAAACGACTTGGGTATTTACCCGAAAACGTGTTCGAGAACTTGCGAAAGCAAATTCACTCCGAGCGCACGGCAAGCGAAACATGCAACAGTAGCCCCTAATAGGGCATTGTTTTCAAAGATACAAAATTTAACGTTTTTATACACCAACAGGGAAATGCATGAGTTTCTCCTGTGGTAAATGTTTTTATAAACCAATCATAATTCTTTAGACGACAATGGCAAAAGCAAAATTTGATCGTTCCAAGCCGCACGTAAACGTTGGCACGATCGGTCACGTTGATCATGGTAAGACTACTCTTACCGCTGCCATCACAATGGCAATGGCAAAGCAGAATGGTAACGGTGAAGTTCGTTCATTCGATTCGATCGATAACGCACCGGAAGAAAAAGCACGTGGAATCACGATTGCTACTGCTCACGTTGAGTACGAGACAAAAGCTCGTCACTACGCTCACGTTGATTGCCCCGGCCATGCTGATTATGTGAAGAACATGATCACCGGTGCAGCTCAGATGGACGGAGCTATTCTCGTCTGTGCAGCTACTGACGGACCGATGCCACAGACTCGCGAGCACATTCTTCTTGCGCGCCAGGTTGGTGTGCCTAAGATCGTTGTTTTCTTAAACAAATGTGATATCGCTGATCCTGAACTTCTTGAGCTCGTTGAGCTTGAACTTCGCGAACTTCTTACGAAGTATGAATTCCCGGGAGATGATATTCCTATCATTCGCGGTTCAGCGCTTCAGGCTTTGAATGCAGGGTCTGATCCTGCTTCTGCTCTTGATGATCCACGTTTGAAGTGTATCTATGAGCTTATGGATGCAGTTGATACATATATCCCTACACCTACTCGTGATATTGATAAGCCGTTCTTGATGTCAATCGAAGACGTATTCTCGATAACAGGCCGCGGTACAGTGGGTACAGGTCGTATCGAGCGTGGCAAAGTTCGCGTCGGTGAGGAAGTTGAAGTTATCGGTCTCGGTCAGCACAAAAAGACCGTTGTTACCGGTATTGAGATGTTCCGCAAAGAACTTGACGAAGGTCTGGCTGGCGATAACGTTGGTATTCTCCTTCGTGGCGTTGAAAAGACCGATCTCGAGCGTGGACAGGTTGTAGCAAAGCCGGGTTCGATCACACCGCATACAAATTTCAGTGCGAAGGTATACGTTCTCTCGAAAGACGAGGGCGGCAGACATACTCCGTTCTTCAACGGATACCGTCCGCAGTTTTACTTCCGTACTACAGACGTAACGGGTGTTGCAACCCTGCCAACAGGAGTTGACATGGTTATGCCTGGTGACAATATCGAAATGTCGATCGAGCTAATTACTCCGATCGCCATGGAAGAAGGACTCCGTTTTGCTATCCGCGAAGGCGGCCGTACGGTTGGAGCCGGAGTTGTCGATAAGATTACAAAATAAATTGAAATGGGCGTTTGTTGTAACAAGCGCCTTTTTCTTTGTTCATTCTCAATCAATATCACAAGCGTAGTTTTAAATGCAAAAAATTCGCATAAAACTTAAGTCTTACGATCATAATCTGATCGATAAGTCAGCCGAAAAGATCATACGCACCGTAAAGCCGACAGGATGCGTGGTTTCAGGACCGATTCCTCTTCCAACGAAGAAGTCTATCTATACTGTTAACCGATCACCTCACGTTGATAAAAAAAGCCGTGAACAATTTGAGCTTCGTGCACATAAGCGCTTGATCGACATTCTAAATTCTAATAGCCGTACTGTTGACTCTCTGATGAAGTTAGAACTCCCGGCTGGCGTGGAAGTTGAGATTAAGGTCTAAATAAGCGGTTGAATCTGTGGGGTATCCTCACACAATCGAATAAGCACATTGCTTGTTCGGGTGGATGGTCAGAAATGACTATTCTAGTTATTCAAAGTTTTTTGCCGATTAGAAAACGGCACATTGCGTCAAGATAAATACAATGAGCGCACTTTTAGGAAAAAAAGTAGGGATGACCGGAGTGTTTGACGAAGAGGGACAGTACGTTCCTGTTACCGTCATTCTTCTTGGGCCGAACTACATAACTCAGAAAAAAACGAAAGAAATAGACGGTTACAATGCCTTGCAGATCGGCTTCGAGGAAAAAGCAGATCGCAAAGCAAATGAGCCGGCTAAAGGACATTTCGAAAAAGCAGGTACCTCTGCACTTCGTTATATCAAGGAAATTCGTTCTTTCGACGACGAGAAGTTCAAGTCACTCGAGGCTGGTGCCGAAATCACTGCTTCTGATGTCTTTCACGAAGGTGATACTATTCACGTAGTAGGCACTTCAAAAGGACGTGGCTTCCAGGGTGTAGTTAAGCGCCATCACTTCGGTGGTGTGGGTCAGGCAACGCATGGACAATCAGATCGTCAGCGCGCTCCGGGATCTATCGGATCGTCGAGCTATCCATCTCGCGTTTTCAAGGGGCAGAGAATGGGCGGACGTATGGGTGGAGAGCAAATTACAACGCGCAATTTGAAGATCTTGCGCATTATTCCTGAGCAGCATCTTATCCTTGTAAAAGGATCGATTGCAGGGGCGAAAAATCAACTTGTAAAAGTCGTTAAAGGATAAGACGAGAGAGTGTCTCTAAGACGAAAAGAATATGAAATTAGAAGTTTATAATATAAGCGGAGCAAAGACCGGGAAAACTATTACGGTTGATGAGGCGATTTTCGGAATCGAACCGCACGAACATGCGATGTGGTTAGCCATAAAAGCCACCCTTGCAAATCGTCGCTCGGGCACTCATTCGACCAAAGGACGTAGCGAAGTAGCCGGATCGACAAGAAAGCTTTTTCGTCAAAAAGGAACCGGACGCGCTCGTCAGGGAGATATAAAGAGTCCGCTTCATCCGGGCGGTGGTACGATGCATGGCCCGAAGCCCCATAAGTATACTATGACTTTGCCTAAAAAGGTGAAGCAGCTTGCAAGAAAGAGTGCGCTTTCACAAAAAGTTAAGGCTGAAGCTTTTTACGTTGTTGAAGATTTTTCATGGAATGAGATCAAGACGAAGAAGATGCAGGATATGCTTAATTCGATGGGTCTTAAAGGGAAGCAGTCTCTTCTTCTGACAACTTCACATGATGAAAATATTTATAGAAGCGGACGTAATATTTCTTCTCTTACTGTTTTCGAAGCGGATAAAGCTTCGATGTATGATATCTGGAAGAACCGCGTTTTGATCGTTGAGCAATCTGCAATTCCTGTTATCGAACAGGGATTCAAGGGCGGAAAGCAGCAAACAGAAGTTGAGCACATTACTCTAAATATGTAATCGTTACTAAGTTAGTATAGAAAACAGCAATGATACAGGCAATTTTACGCAGACCGCTTCTTACTGAAAAGGCAACTCTTCTTGGAGAGAAAGGTATTTATACCTTTGAAGTGGCGCCG